>NZ_JAMZAW010000004.1 GCF_024158745.1 Paenibacillus tyrphae
CCATTACAACCTGAGCTGTGGTTTTCGACGCCTTTCCGCTGTTCGAATCTACTGAGAGCCTTGATGGTTTTTGTACAACTGACAATCAAGAGCAGCCTTTTTCATGATTGGCATGCTCTCCTCTATTTCCGGTTTGATTTCAATTCATCTACCGTCACAAACGAATAGCCCTCTTCCTGCAACTCCTCGATCATCTTGGGCAGGAATTCGATCGTATTGCTCAGATCGCCCTTTTTGCCGCCGAAGCTGTGCATCAGAATGATGCCTCCGGGCTTCAGATTTGCCTTGACGTTCTTCAGCATGTCCTCCGGCGTCGCTCCCGCCCAATCGCGCGTATCGACATTCCACAGCATATTGTGCTGACCGTTTTGCTCGATGGCCTCGGTCACTTTTTTGGAAACTGCACCATAAGGCGTCCGGACATACTTGGGGACCTCGCCCGTTGCATTTTGGATCACCTTGTTCAGCTTGACGATTTCGTTGTTGATTTGCTGCCCGTTCAGCTTGGTCAGATCTTTGTGGCTCCACGTATGATTCCCCAGCGCATGCCCTTCTTTGACGATGCGGGACAGAACGTCCGGGTATTTCTCCGCCTGATAGCCGACGACAAAAAAAGTCGCTTTCGCGTTATATTTTTTCAAAATATCCAAAATTTTGACGGTATATTTCGCATCCGGGCCATCGTCAAAAGTCAATGCGACCTGTTTATCCTTCTTCGGCGGCTTCGGGTTCGCTTGACTCTGGACTTGCTCTCCCTTCACCTCTCTCACTTTTGCCTCCGTCTGGGGGAGCATCGCATCGGCGATGAAATAGCCGGATAGTATCGCGAGCACAACGATACCAATCCGCAAACGCAGCAGTCGTTTTGTCCTCTTCATCTCGTTCTACCTTTCTATGAAATTTGTTTCCCTGAACCTAGTTATAAGTCAACGTTGTTACCAAAACTTCTCCAACTTGTAAACAAAATGTAACCGAGATGGACAACGATGGACAACATGGTACAAATTCCAGCAAAATAACGGGTCCTCAGGTTTTCGTGGTGAATAATGTATGACAGGTTTGGCCATGGTTTGACACCATTTTTGTGGGCAACTTGTGGGAAACGATTCTCTGGAATTAGAGTTGAATAACGCAAAAAGTCCCTGACCAGTATTGTACTGGCGGGGACTTTTTTATAAAAATGATCACCTTGAACCGTACACCTGCCACCAGCTGCTTCCCTTGTCTCCTTTCCCCCGTTCCCACGCTTGGATCAACGTGATCCGTTCAGGATCGGCCATGGACCAAGAAATATATCCTTCCCTCGCCAGCTCCGCCAAAGTCTCCAATAGCTTTTTTTCGCTCTTTCCCGTTTTCCTCTCTAATTCCCGTAATGAAGGCATCCTTCGACGGCCGGACGAGTAATTCGCAATGATCCGCAGCACTTTCCGTTCAGCATCAGCCAGCATGACGCACCACCTGTTGTACGGCAAGGATATTCTCCAGTTTGAAAACTCGCGCCGCTTGCCGCTGGAAACAAAACGCTTTGACCCTGCCTCGTTCAACCGACCGCACTGCAATCCTTCGCTGTGTCATGCTGCCGTCATTCCCAAGGTAAATGATTTCAACCTATCGGCCAACATTTCGAAGCATTTGCTTTTCCACTGTGTTCGCCTCCAGATAGAAACATTTGTTTGTATTTATTATATGCAAACAAAATGCGAACATACAACAAAA
Organism: Paenibacillus tyrphae; assembly: GCF_024158745.1. Lineage (GTDB taxonomy): Bacteria > Bacillota > Bacilli > Paenibacillales > NBRC-103111 > Paenibacillus_G > Paenibacillus_G tyrfis_A. Next base: position 1,717 of record NZ_JAMZAW010000004.1, read on the forward strand.
AGAGTAATTCGCTATCCCTCCTCCCCCGTGAAATCGAGATACCCGTCAAATCCGTCTCGCTCCATCTTTTCTTTAATCGCTTCCAAAATGTAAGCGTTCCTGCTCGTTTTGGCCTGCTCCGCAGCGGCATCGATCGTGTCCCGCCCGCCCTTTTTGACGACGAATTTAACCTGGTCGTAATGAGCGGCGTTGTATTTTTCCTTGGCCCGCGTGGCGGCGTTCTGCTTTTTTTCTACCATAGTTAACGCCTCCCTCTGTTCTTATAATATCAGAAAAAAATATACTGGTACCAGTACATAATAGAGATAGAAAGGAGGTGAACAAGAAACATGAAAGATTGGGTACTTCTTCTTACGGCGCTGATCCAGCTAGTAACAGCTATCATTACATTAAAAATGGCAGCCGCAAGAACAACAAAAAAGGAACCAAACGCAGCCACCCCGGCAAACGTAAATAGGTTCCTCCGAGAGGGTCGGATGCGACCCGGCCCTCTCTTCCCAATCTTAACATAAAGCAAAATTAAAATAAATGGAGGGATTAGGCATGGACAAACTCTTTTGGATCGTTTGGGTTCCGGTTTTAGTCCTCTCAGTGATCGGTCTTATTCAGGCTTTACGAAGTCGGAAATAGTTGCAGGAGGTTACGACCATGAATGAAATTCAGCAAGCATATGCGACAGCAAAAGCAGCATATGATGCGGCTGTCGAATCTGAGAATTGGGAACTGGTTGAACAAGTCGAAGACATTTATCTCGATGCTGAATCAGTCCTTGTAGAATGGGCCTTGAACGTAGCAGAAAAGACCGGCAGGCTCTCCGCTAATGAAATGGAGCTACTACGAAAAAACTGGATTCAACATCATGAACGAATCGTGAAACTTGCAATGAAGCTTTCAGTATAGGCCGGGACTTCGGTCCCTTAAAGGAGGCAAAAAGCAGCATGGTCGGTGAGCTGCGAAAATTTATAAAAACTTGCAATTCCTTCAACAATTTTGGAGTGCCGAAGCATTGGAACGGACAGACGAAGCCGGGCAGGAATTTGCCAAGGGGGACAGCTACGGCTTCGAGCTCGCAACGGCGATCATTGAAACGAAGGGACCAAAATAGCGAGGGGGCTTCGGCCCCCCGGATATAAACGCGGGAGGTATGCAGCAGGGTCGTTCAACAGTGAAAAAGCACCCATTGCGGGTGCTTACGGTTCCTGCCATCATTTATCTGTATAATATCCCAGTAAAGACTCCAATATAGCCTATCAGTTCAATTTCATACCAATCATACAGACCCAAGATACCTTTATAACCGTCCTCTTCGTACTCAATCCAATTCGGAATCTCTTCTCTGGAACTGTACACTCTTTCAACTCTAAATTCTTTCTGTTCAACTGTGGATTGAGAAGATTCTGTAACAGTAGGACTAAACTCGCGTGACGGTATTTGTTCAGCGCTTGCAGCAGAAGTAATGGAAGTGATGGCTAATGCTGAAAGTAAAGTCAAGGATGCAATTTTTTTCATGACAATCGCTCCTTTATCTTTTTTTTGTTCAGTTAATCTGAACAAGATCAACAATACAATATTTAAAATTAACTTTTGACCTTTTTGATTATCTGGCAGAAAAACGGTATTATCCTGAACAAAATTAGTCGAACTTTCCAAAAATCTTGTCGGATGCACTTCGTAAGCCGGAGGTTTAACACTTTGGCGGCCTCGATTTAACCCACTGGCTAGGCTGGCGGGGATTTCGGTTTATTACACCCTTGCCAGCCGTATCATTTCATTTCAGTGTGCGTAAGTAACCTGAGCCGCTACATTCGTTGCCTTCATTCCAGGACCAACATTGTATAGTAAGATAATAACCGTTCGATTTCGGCGCAGCAATCACCTCTCCTCCGGCTTCGCCCCCTCTACGGACTTCATGGTAAGCAACATGTTCTACTTGAAACTTATCGTAGAAATATGAAAGTGAAATTTTCGTGAATGAATCATCAAAGGGTTTTTCCGGTCTATCATCCTTGTAATGGTATGAAATTACAGTCCCTTCGGGAACATAGAGAGTAATAGTGTTCTGGTACGTTGAAAGTCCGGGAATCAGATCGGCTGCTTGACAGTAATAAAGTTTATCGCTGCAATCCCAATAAGTCTCAAGAGGATATGCCAAAGCCTCCCTTGTGCCTAAGCCCGTGAAACAAACCGCACTCAGAAGTATTGCGAATACCTTTTTTAACCCTTGCCCTTGAAAATTAAAGCTCATTTCAAACACCCTCCCACATATTAGATTTGAAATCGGTAAGCTGCATACATCGTTATATTCGGAAACGCACGGCACTAGAACATAGAAAAATCCCCGCTAGTAAATAGCTGGGGATTTTCGTTATTTATTGGCGCTATGCCGCTGCAACTTTTCCGTGATATCTCGAATATGTCGCGCCAGCTTTTCGGCAATCAACGCTTTGGCTTCCTCACGGCTAATATCGATCTTTTCCGCCCGAATCCCGCGCTGTCGCATTTCCTTCCGAACACTAGCCAGCTCATTCGTCAGCCGGACGTGTATCACCTTCGCGGCTGCAAGGTGTAGCCGTCGGGTAAGATTGCTTGAGGTGGAAATTGTCCGCGCCTCCTCTTCGATTAAGGCCAGCGCCTTCGGCAGAAGAACGGAATCGCGAAGCAGCTCTTCATTTGTCGCCGATCTATTCAACAATAAATTCAGCTCCGGCTACATCCGCGAAATTTAACAACATCCATCTGCGTTCCAGCTCCAGTTTTACGTACAGTTGATCCATTTCCGACACAATGCCGGAGATTTCGCGGTACTGACGTCCGTCGTAAAACGTGACTGTCACCTTGAGTGTGTTGGACCATGATGAGCGCAGCCGACCGAAAAGCTCCCGCTGCTCATCCTCAGTCAGTTCGGGCCGCACCTGTTTCTCTGTTTCCCTTTCCTGCTGTACAGACCTCTCACGATGCTGCGGGATCATCATATTGGACGATTCCCAGATTCCGTTCCCGCTTAATTTAGTACTCATCTCATTCGCCTCCAAATAGGAACATACGTTTGTATTATATGCGAACGGAATACGAACATGCAACAAAAAGAACGCCGCGGTTACACGCTGGCGTCCTAATTCTGAGATGTCCTCGATATAAAACTATTTACAAAAGAAAATCGCTCTGGCTCAGTCTGGCGAGGCATTTAGTTTATTTCCCATTAAGTATTAAATTTATTATTTGGAATATCCACCGTTTTTCTTCTTCGCTTTTATCTCTTAATGCCGCCAATATTGCAGCAGTAGTAACATCGTCAGTTATGTCTAAATCCTCGAATTCAAAAAGCTCATATAATTCCACATTTAAAGCCTTAGCAATCTTTTCGAGGTTCTGAAGAGTTATGTTCCTCTCCCCACGTTCCATACTCCCGATATATACATAGTGCAAGTCGGCTTTCTCTGCCAAAGCTTCTTGCGAAATTCCCATTAATTTTCGCAAAGTGCGTATTCGGGCACCTGTCTTCTGAAGAACATTCACAGTAGTCCACACCCCCTGTAGGTTAGTGTAGACAATTCCCACAAAATAGATAATGATCATAAACGTTTCTTCATTGAAACTTTTAAGTTTATATCGTAAAATTTTATTCATTGGCATAAATGTTTCAACTAGAAAACGTAAAGTTTGCCTAAAATATAGGATATGGGAGTTTGAAGTAATGCTTTTACAATTTCTTCGTTTCTTTGCGTACGTTTTAATTTGCGGGTATTTAGTTCTAATTTTCTTATGTACGATTGACTAAGTTACAAGGATACTGCGATAATTCACCAGCAAAAGAAAATCCCCGCCAGCCTAAGCCAGCGGGGATTCGTTATATTATTTTGTTACTGGCGTATACTCATTCACTTCATATGTGAGAATCTTATCGAAGATCACATAATCTTTTCTGCTTTTGAAAGGTCCTTTGTTATTGTCGTGTTTATCGATCGCATAGGAGGCCGGACCGGTTCCAGCAGCTTTTCCTTCGTACCAGGTGATGAATGCATTTACTTCAGTCGTAGAGAGATCGAACTCTTTTTCAAGGCCAGTATCTAAGGTAACGACTAAAATTGCTCTACCACCAGAAGGTGGCGTTACTTGTCTTTGTGGCGTTGCGGAAGCTTCATTAGAGTTTGCACTCTCTCCGTCGGGATTGTTTGCCGTAACAACGTAGTAATAAGTAGTTCCATTGGTAACTGTAGTATCTGTGTAGGTTGAACCATACACATCACTAGCAACAGTAGTATATGGACCTCCTGGAGTAGTTGCTCTTTTTATATTATATCCATTAGCACGGTAAACTGAATTCCAATTAAGTGTGACCGTTGCATCTCCCCCTGTAGCAGTTAGATTAGAGGGGAAACTCCCAGGAACATTAATCCGGTTCTCGAAAACATCAAATTCATAAACTAAAATGTCATAAGGTGCAAATAGAGCAACAAATTTTACATTTGCAATTGAATTAGGAAAATTAATTTGTTGGACACTCGCAGGGCCAGATGGAACATATTTATACTTATAAATAACATTTTTAGAATCATCATAAAAAATAATATCGATATTAGAATTCACAAGAAATTTAGTAGAATTTATTGTCTTAACATTATCGAATTTATACCATGCGTAAACATCTTTATTCAGTTCTGCGTAGGTAGATTCATTGCCATCAGTCCATTCTCCACGTAAGAAAACTGGACCTTCACCCACTTGATAACTTTTAGACAACTGTTTTCCATGCAAAAGTCCATTTTGATATGCAAAGGCAGGCACAGATGAAAAAAGCATAATTAACATAATTATGGATAATAATAAAGAAATTCTTCTTTTCAAAACAAATCTCTCCTTTTTTCTCATATATTTCATGTCGAATAAAATAAAATTCTACAAAATATTACATAGGTTGTCCAAACAAATATATACAAATATTATATATTAAGTAATTTATTAGCATTTTTTAGATGGTTATCCCGGTTATGTCGGCGCCTGCCCCGAAGCCTTCCGCATCTCGTTCCCAACCAGTGAATGTAATCGGCCTGCTGTTCATACGCTGCGGCCGCGGTGCCGTCTCCGGCCTGTTCTGCCTCCTGCCGTTTTGCGTCCAGCTCCTTCCATGCCGGACTCATCCAAGTATCGATAATGGTGCGGCTGTAATTCAGGAACGGCTCGGTCACAAAAACGATGAAATAACCAAGCGCATCTATCTTCATGTGACTGCGGAGCAGCGCAAGGCAATTCCGAATCGTTTTGAAAGGATCATGAGCTCATAAGATGATCAGTAGGTAATTTGTGGGTAAATCATTCTTAAACTCCCCGAAAGTCCTCTCCACACAAGCAACTTTCCTGAATTCTCCAACTTGTAAACAAAATGTAACCGAGCAGCCAAAGAGGATACTAGTCAACAAAAAAATCCCCGTATCTTGCGCAGCAAGACATAGGGACGCTTCACTTAAACTCAATAATAAATAGGGAATTGTTTTGGGAAAATGGGGCGGGACTCGGAGCGCTGACAACAGGACGGGACTCATACCATTTCCTGCCGTTCAGCAGCATCCTCCGGTTGTCCGGACTCCACTCGATTTGCTCGGGAACGATTCCCTTGTAGATTTCTTTTTCGTTCATGATATTGTTTCCTTGCAGCTTGGCCACGTACAGATTTTCGCGGCCTTTGGAGTAGGCGATATATTTGCGGTCGCGCGAGAGCTGAAACACGCCGCTCCGTTCCAGCAAAATCGTTGTCTTCGCATTCCGGCGGTCGAATAGCGTTAACGAGCCTTCCTCCCCGACAAAAACGATTTGATCGTCATTCACAAAATCGCCGTTTCCCTCGCTGCTTACGGGATGCTCATACTGGCTTACGAAGGCATCGCCTTGAAGTGAACCGAAAGCGATGTAGGGCTGACGAGCCGCTATTTTGAAAATTAATGCGCTTGCCCCGTCATCCGAAACCCGAACGGAGTAAAAATGATGGTTCTCCGTTTTCCCGGGGAACTTGAATTCCTTCGTCTCCTGACGTGTCACGTCATAAACGACAATGACAGCCTCCTGGTTCCCATTCTCTTGCACAAAGGAGACGTAACGCCCGTTATTCGACCACGACATCTGCCCCGTCACGACAACTCCCTCTTTGTTGGCCCACTCTCGCAGGACGGTTTGCTTTTGATCCGCCAAATGAAGCAGCATTAGCTTCTCTTTGCCGCCGGTCTGAACGGAAAACGAAGCATACGCGCCGTCAGCAGATACTTTGATGCCGTGCACAAATCCATTGATGTCCGGCCAGGACTGCCGGGTCTTGAATTCGTAGTCCAACTGCTCGAAGCCTCGCTCCCGGCCCCTTTTACCAAAATAGCCAAGCACGTGCTCCTTGTCGGTCCAGCCGAACAGCTCGCCTTCCTCGTTCTCCGGCAGCTTATAAATTTTGTTCACTTCGAATGTCTCGCCTAAGCTCTGCAGCTCGCGGCCTTCTTCCGCGTCGGGAATAATAACGGTCTTCGATTTCAGCGCCCCCGTACAGCCGGTGACGATAACGGCCAGCAGAACATACGCCGCCGCCCACAGGAATATCCGTTTCATTCTGCAGTTCCTCTCTTCGGCTTCGTATAAGGAAGTTCAATCGCTACGCTCGTTTCCTGATCGGCGCTCCAGATCACGATGCTTCCCTGGTGGTCGTCGATAATCGCTTTGCAGATGCTGAGTCCTAAGCCGCAGCTGCCCATCTCTTTGGACTTTCGCATATTGGCCCGGTAGAACGGCTCGAAAATTTTCGACAAATCCTCCGGACGGATGTCCTCCCCTTGATTCGTAACCGTCATGTGCACGCGACCTGTGACAAGCTGCGCCTTCACCGAAATCGCCGTATGCGCGAAGCCGTACTTAATCGCATTATCGATAATATTGATGAACAACTGCCTTAGTTTGGGTTCGCTTCCATCAACCCACAGCCCCTCCTCCACCTCGCAGCGAATCGTTTTCCGGTATCGTTCGGCTTTGAATTTCATGCCCTCGCAGACGTCTTGAAGCAGCCGCCCGGCCAACACAGGCTCGAACGCTTCCTGATCGGACGTTTCCTTGGAAAGCTCCAACAATTTGACTACCATGTCGTGGAGCCTCTTGCTTTCGTCGACGATATGGTTCATGCCTTTGTCGAAGAAGGCTTCGTCGGTTTGCCCGTTTTCCTTGATCATTTGGGCATAGCCCAGGATGGACGTGAGCGGCGTTTTTAATTCGTGCGTCACATTGTCGAAAAACTGCTTGCGATGGCGGTTCAACTCCTCCAAGCGGTCCCGGTCCTTCTGGATGCGTCCGATCTGGGCCTTGATCTTCTCGATCATCGTCCCGAAGTTATCCGCCAATTGGCCGATTTCGTCTTTCCTGCGAAATGAAAGGCGGATATCCAGATTGCCGTTCGTCACTTCCGTGGAAGCCTTGGTCAGCTTGACGATCGGGATTGTGATGTTGCGCGATAAAATATACGAAAAGATAAACGCAGCAGCGAAGATAGCGATGGTAACGTACGAAATAACATCCAAAATATGCCTGCTCTGCTCATACAGCAAGGAGAAGTCTTTGGCGAAGCGCAAAATCCCTACTTTTTTCCCGTCGATGACGACCGGGTACGAGTAGTAAGCTTCGGCCGTGCTGTCCGTGTAATTGATCGTGTAAGAAGTTTTGCCGTTCAAGGCATGGTCCAGATCGTCGCCCGTCTTACTTGGCTCTTTCCAGTTGCCCGAAGCGTAGATCAGCTCCCCATTCACACCGTAAGCGCTAATCTCGCTGGAAGTGACCTGCCGAAGCTCTTCCACCACGTCTTTCGCCATTTGGCGGAAATAGATCTCGTCGTTGCCGAAATGATTGATCATAAAAGCCTGCTTCACATAGACGCTGCTGTTCTTCTTGAGGCCGATCAAGTCCTGGGTCATGATCTTCTCGTTGCTGGTCTCGATAATCTGCACGATAAAGTGGTTGAGCAGCAAAAACGAGGCGGAAAAAATAACAAAGAGACCCAGCAAAAATTTTACTTTGATGGTCGGCGTCGGAATCATGCCATCAATCCACCTGTTTGTCAAATTTGTACCCCACGCCGAACACGGTCACGATCACGTCGCCCGCCTCCAGCTTTTTGCGCAGCCGTTGGATATGAATATCGACCGTTCGCGTATCGCCGACATATTCGTAGCCCCAAACGAAGTCCAGCAGCTCCGTTCGGGTAAAAATTTTGCCCCGGTGCCGGTACAGCGTCATCAGAAGATCGAATTCCTTGGGCGTCAGCTCGACGATCTCGTTATTTTTCCGGACCAGGCGCTCGCTTTCGATGATTTCAATATTTTTGAAACGGACCGGCTCGTCGGCCAGCTCCTCCGTAGGCTTGTGGGCCTGAGTCATTCTCCGAAGTATCGTCCGGATACGCGCGATCACTTCCCGGAGGTCGAACGGCTTGGTAATATAGTCGTCAGCGCCAAACTCCAGGCCGACAATTTTGTCCGTAATGTCCGATTTGGCCGTCAGCATGATGATCGGAATGTTCCGGGTCTCCGTTACCTTTTTGCATATATCGAGCCCGCTGACGTCCGGGAGCATCCAATCGAGCAGCAGCAGATCCGGCTGGAATTGCTCGATGGCCTTGAGCCCGTCCGCTCCGGTATGGGCAATCGTCGTAAGAAAGCCTTCTTTATTCAAGCCGTAGGCCAGTAAATCCGCGATAGCTTCTTCGTCTTCGATAATTAAAACTTTCACTTTGTCCATCTTGTCCACTCCATTCCTACCGAACATGGTAGCATACCTCATGGCTTTCGATCTACTTCGCTGTTAAAAGCGCCGGCATTTGGCTGACAAACCTTGCGGGTTCTTTTACAATTTTGGATAGGACGGCTGTAACGAAAATGGGGCTTGCAGGCACTAATAAGAGAGAGAGAAAGCTTTTACGAAACCCAGCCGACAAGAAGGTGCATTAATGTATGATCCGATAACGAAGATCTATCTGCTTTATTACGACGATTTGTACCGTTTCCTGGTTACCCGGTACCCGAACCCCGACCATATTGACGACATTATACAAAATACGTTCCTCGAAGCGCTCCGGCATATGGACAGCTTCAATGGCAGTTCTTCGCTCAAAACGTGGTTGTTCGGCATCGCCAAGCGCCAGTTGTACCGGAGTTTGCGAAAAAACAAACTTCAGCTTCCACTGGACGATTCTCCCGAATCGGAGCTCGCCGCCCATACGGATTTTAGCGACAAGGTGCTGGCTGAGCAAATCATGGAACGTTTGAACCGGCTCGATCCGCCCCATCGGGATATTATGCGGCTGCGGCTGCTCCATGGGCTATCTTTTAAGGAAATTGCGCAATTGACGGACCGGACCGAAACGTACTGCCGCGTTAACTTTTACCGGATGAAAGAAAAGCTGAGAAAGGAGTACGGCGAGGATGAACACATGTAGTATCGTGAAAGATTTAATGCCGCTCCATGTGGAGGGGCTAGCAAGTGAAGAGAGCGCCGCGCTCGTCGAACGGCATATCGCGGATTGTGAGGAGTGCCGCCGCTATTATGAGACGATGAAGCAGGATTACGAGAGCCACGAGCAGAGCCGTCCCGAGCCGGACAAGAAGCGGCAGATTGAGGAGCTGATCGCGCAGCTCGGCAAATATCAGCGCAGGATCAAGCTGGTCAGCGTACTGGTGGCCATGCTGATGACCTGCATTATCAGCGGTGCGGAAGTTCATTTTCTGTCGACAATTCCGTTCCTGATCCTCACACCGTTCGTGTGCCGCTTATACTACTCCCGTTCGCTGCCGATTGTTGCGTCAACGATTCCGTTTGGCTTGCTCGGCGGGCTGTTAAGCGAACACAATTCGAGCTATATTCCATTCGATACCGTTATCGCTCTTGTCAATGCGGCGGTCGGCGTCGGGGCTGCGCTATTGGTAAAGCAGGGGCTCAGGCAGGCGAAAACAGCAGCCAAAACGGGATTAATCGCGCTTGGAGCGGCGATCCTTTACTTCAGCTGTGCCGGTTATTTCTCCTTCTGGGGCAATCCGGTCGGATATACGAAGGCGCTGCTTCAAACGAACGACTACGTCAACCGGACGTATGAACAAGGGACGCTCGACTTCAAGAAAGTGTTCTTCAACTTCAAAGACAAGCGGCATTACGGGAAGTTCGAGTTTGTGATGAACGGCGTGCGGCAGACGGCGAGCATCGGCTTCTACCGGGACGGAAGCGTGACCGACGAGTACAAATTTAAGCTGGACAACCAATTTGGAGAAGAACGCAGCGACGATTTGAAAACTGCGATTGCCGCTGCGGTCGATCCGATGCCTTCGCTCAACGTGCAAGCTTCTCCGCAAGCCAAGCTGGAGATTACGCAGGACGAATTGGACGCCAACTTTTATTATTTGGCCCCCGACAAACTGGACAAAGCGGAGAAGCTGCGGGCCAGCGAGAGCGGGAAGCTGCGCTACGTGATCCTATTCGGCGCGTCCGATGCAAGATACGAAAAGCTGACGAAGGAAGCGTTTTTGACCAAAAGCGCAGCCGTTCTGCGAACGCTCAAAGAGCGGAAGCTGAATTATCATAGCGCCGAGATTAAAGCGATGGACCCGAGCGGGAACATTCAAACCGTCGAGCTGACCAAGCTGACAACGGAGCAGGATTTGCCCGGCAGCTACCGGGCGTTCGATCCGGAGCGGTCAAAAGATCAGCCTTAGCCGGAGCAGACGCAGGTTAGTAAACAGGTCTCGATATGGAGGCTCTTAGGGTGTTAAGAAAATGGGCTTTTACAAAAATAGAGATACAAACGGAGGTGGGGTATCCACTGGAGAAGCGATAGCGGCCGCCTTTGTCTTCGGGAAATGTCCGCTACTTAGCGGCTTCAAATCAAATTTCCCGAGGACAACAGCGGTCGGAAGTGGATACCCCACCCCATCGTAACCTCTATTACCTCATTTGACCACTTTCTTAACAGTAACACCGGCCCGATATGGCCGGTGTTTCTTGTTGCTTCGCCTGTCTCCGCCCTATCTTGTAAAAATGCACACCTTGGCATCGACGTTCAAGACTTGCGTTCCGCCGGGCAGGCAAGCCAGCGGGTCGTCCCAATGAGAATGGCCGCAGAATACGAGCGCTTCCGGCCCGCTCTCCAGTACCGCGCGAATCTCGGGGCTGCCTGGGCATCCCGTTCCGGCACATCCGGGCTTTGGTGAAGCAGCAGCGCATGAGGCTGCTTGTGGAGCAGCTTGCGCAACACTTGCAGGTAGTCCGCTTCCGTCATCCGGTTCGGCTTGTCCGGTCTGCCGATCACGCCTCCGAGACCGCCCCATGCCGCGCCGCCGAATTCGACGATTCCCGGCCGGTCGATCAGACAGATATTGCTTCGGCCGGAAAGCTGCCGCTTCTTGGCATCGTCCATCAGGTCGTGATTGCCAGCCACTCCGACGACCCAGCGAAACGTTTCGCCGAATTTAAACCATACGCCGGACGGGTCGCCGCTGCCCCCTCGCCGGAGGTCGCCATACAGATCGCCGCATAGCAGAACGCCGACCCGATCGGGAGCAATATCGGGGCGCTCGATGCCGATCAGCAGCGATAAATAGTCGGGAAGTCCTTCGCCGAGCATGACGTCTTTCCCGTCCGTGGTCCGCATCATCCCCTGCAAATCGGAGGTCACGATCAGCGCATCGACCGATGGCGGCAAAGCGCTCATCTGTCCCACGTACACAGGCAGCTGCGCTTCCGTGATACCGTCCGAACCGGTCGCGGTCCGATAGGCGAAACATTCCACAGGCTCCGCGCCGAGCGTTTCGATCCTCATGATCACGATAACCTCTCCCGGTCCGTCGCCGTAATCCCTAAAGCTTCAAGCTCCAGAAGAGCTTCCTCTACGTTTCGTTCCGGATTCAGAGAACGGATCGCCTCTACGCTGATCGCGAGGGCCGCATACAAAGCTTTGACAGGCTCGACCGGAATCGGCATGTCGAAGTAGCCTTCCGCCCAGTCGGCATAGTCCTCCGGCGTTTCGAAGATCGTTCCGAGCAAAAAATCCGAGCCGTCGTCTGCGCCTTCCGGTATCCGTACCTCCCCTATTCTCCACTGCGAATCACCGGTTTCGCGCCATATGCAGAAGGTTACGTCTTCTTTCTCCAGCGCTTCATCCTCAAGGAAAGCCAGCAAAGCTTCCGGCGCCCCGTCGTAGATTCCCGGCCATACCGCATACTCGTCTCGGGCGTGCGGGCTTAGCTCGGATTCGTGGTCGAACCCTTTCAAAATGACGCCCTCCGGCTCAAACAAAACGAACAAGTGGTCTCCGGCGCCGTTGTCGATTTTCGCAAGCGAGACGTTCGGCGCCCAATTTGGAATAAACGTATGATACCGGAGCCATTCTTCCGGGCATAAGATTACATTTAACGCCGCAAGAGTCAGCAAACGCCGCTTCAAATCATCCGGCGCCGGCAAAGCAGTCCGTGATGCCATCTCGATCCCCTTTCTTCCTGCATAAGTTCGGTACGTGCAGGACATGTACCATTTTAACAAAAATGTTGCCGTAAACCCACACGCCGAATAGTTTGGATTAATGCCGCTTTATAAATTCTTCAGAATTCCTTTAGAAATTTCTGCACTCGTTCTGAAGATTTATTCGATAGGATGAAGAAAGCAGATGGAGAAGGGAGAGCACTGGCATGAGTACGCTTCAGGAAAAGCTGCTGTTCTTGTATAAGTTCTCGCGCGCGCCTCAACAAATCGGCAGCGTGACGCCAAGCTCCGCGTTTTTGGCGAAAAAGATGGTCGAATCGGTGGCTTGGGAGAAAGTGAACGCTATCGCGGAGCTTGGCGCCGGTACTGGTGCGATTACGGAATATATTCAGAAGGCCAAAAAGGACAATACCCGCGTTCTTTTGTTCGAAAGAGATGCAGAGCTGCGTGGTCGGTTGCAGGAGAGATTCGCCGACTGCGCCTGTTACGACGATGCTCGGTGTTTGCAATCCGTTCTACGGACAGAAGGAATCAATTCGCTCGACTGCGTGATCAGCGGACTTCCGTATTTCAATTTCCCGCAAAGCTTGCGCGATCGTCTCCTCAGCGAAATTACAGCCTCCCTCAGACCGGGCGGACGGTTCGTCGCTTTTCAATATTCGCAGCAAATGCGCAAGCAGTTCGGGAGACAATTTGCCATTGAAGGGATACATTTCGTTCCGTTCAATGTCCCTCCGGCCTTCGTGTATGTTTGCCGTAAGGAGGAGGGCTGACGATGGATATCGTGTCGCTTCTCTCCTGGCTCTCACGGATGACGACAGGCGAAACGATCCCGTTTCAAGACCTCGGCTATCTTATTTATGGCTATGCGCTGGGCTGGCTCGAATCTCCTTATCGGATGATCGTACTATTGCTCGTTTGCGTATTTCTAATCCTACCGTGGAAAGGAAGAGATGACCAACGATGCAAGCCATAGTCCGCACTTGGATTGCCGATAGCGCCTTGGCGCAGGAAGGACGGTTTAAGATCAGCCGGGCAAGCTCGCAAATGCCCGTTCTGGGCCGAATCCGGGAACGGTTCGCGCTCGGGCAGCCGCTCAAGGGACTGAAGATCGTCCTTGCTCTTCCTCTGGAAGCGGCGACAGCCTGTCTCGGGAAGACGCTCCAGGGCGGGGGCGCGGAAGTGGTCCTAACCGACGGCGGCCCCCTTTCGAACAATGGCGAGATAGGTGCCGCCTTGGCAGCCGACGGGATAACCGTGATCGCCGAATCCGATTCGGAGCCGGAGTCTGCCAAGGCACGGTTTTTCTGCGCCATGGAGACGGGGCCTCATCTGATCGTCGACGACAACGGGGAACTGATACGCACGCTTCAGTCGGAGCGCCCCGACTTGATGGCGGGCATTCGCGGCGCCGTAGCACGGACGAGAGCCGGCTTGCTGCGACTGACGAGACTGGAAAAGGAACAACGGCTTCCGTTTCCGATGATCGTTCTGGACGATGCGCTCGGCATGGATCCGTTCGACCGCCGGTGCGGCACCGTACCGTCCGTATGGGATGACTTGCTGCAAACGGCGGACTTCGCCGCAGCGGGCAAAACCGTCGTGGTCGCAGGCTACGGCCGGTGTGGCAAAGCGATCGCCATGCAGGCCAAAGCCCTCGGCGCCCATGTCGTGGTCGCGGAAATCGATCCCTGGAAGGCGGTCGAAGCTTTTATGGACGGCTGCCAAGTCATGCGCTTGCAGGAAGCGGCCTTGATCGGAGACCTTCTGATTACTGCGACCGGAGCTCAAGATACGATCGGCGGGAAGCATTACTTTTTGATGAAAGACGGCGTCTTGCTCTGCCAGGCAGGACTTCCCGGCGGCGAGATCAATACGAACGAGCTTGCGGATATCGCCGTATCGCACCGCACCGTTCGGGATAATCTAGAGCGGTACGAACTGATTGACGGTCGGAAAATTTATATTTATGACGCAAAGCCGCCCGTGAACAGGAGGTCCGCGGATGATGACTGCGCAGAGATGACCGACATGCGCTTGGCCATGCTGGCTTTGTCGCTCCAATACATGAACGAGCATTACGACCGGCTAGGCAATGAAATCATGAAGGCGCCTTACTCGCTGGACGAGGAAATCGCGGTCTTAAAGCTTCAATCGCTCGGAGCGAATATCGACGAGGCTGCGGACCGATAGTCTGGTTATGGCTTTTTTAACAAATCAAGCAAGTCGAGACCAATCCGGTCGACGGAATCGCTCAAGAGACCGGACCGGTAATTCGAGAGCACGACGATGCCGGACGACCGGTCTTGATGAAATCCCATAAAACTGGAAAACCCATGCGTAGATCCGTTATGCCAAACGAACTTGCCGCGCTCGTCGATGATCCATCCCAGACCGACGCTGATCGTCTTGCTGTGACGAGCATAGGCCTGTTGGCTGATCAACAGGTCCTGACACAGCTCTTCGTTGGGATGGTCGCCCAAATGGGCGGACAGGAACGTGAGCTGATCGTTGAGCGTGGAGCGAAGCGCTCCGGCCCCGGCATAATCGCGCAGCAGCGTCTCGGGCCGCTGCACGTCTTTCCCGGCATAACCCGGAAGCATTCTCGCCTGCTGCTTCAAAGTCAGCGTGATGCCCGTGTCCGGTAAATGAAGCGGTACACATAGACGTTCGGTGATGGCCGTCTTGTAGTCCGTTCCAAGCCATCCCGCCAGAAGCCGGCCGAGTATCCCCGTTCCCTCGTTCGAATAACGAAATTTTCGCCCCACTTTGCCCGATGGTACGTTTTGCAGATAGGAAATGGCTTCCTGCAGCGTAAAGTGGCAGTATGGATCGCGATGCTGCGATTTATCGAAACGGTTGCGCCATGCTTTGAAGACCGGATAGCCCGGCAGCCCCGACGTATGCGTGGCCAAATGGGCAAGCGTCACCGGATGACGGCCGGGAAGCGATGGCTCAAACTTCCCCAGCGAATCGTCCGGGCGGAGCGAGCCCTCGGCGATCAGCAACGTGAGCAGCGAGGTAGTAAATACTTTCGTGATCGAACCGATTTCGTACATAAGGTTGTCATAGGACACCGCTCCGAACGGCCGCAAATCCCCGAAGCCGAACACAAGCCTCTCCCCTCCGCACAAGATGCCGACCGACAGCACCGCATGTTTCCTTTTGCTGACATAAGGCTGAACGATACGCTCGACAGCTTGTTCAAAATTCGTCGTATGATTCACGCGCAATCGAGTTGATCTCCTCTCTTGGAAGTCGTTTCGTTATAAACGATTAATCAATATTAATATTTTAGTAAACTTAATAATAGTTCAAAAAAATTAGTCTCCTTTCGCCTGTTCCTCTTCAACAATCGCCTTCAGCTTCAAAACAATTTTTCTCAAAGTCAAAATATCGTCCAACCCCAGCTTCGAATAGTAACGTTCAATAATGGAACGCTCGATCTGCTCGTTTCGGGCCATATATTCGGTGCCCCGCGAATCCAGCTCGACGATGATCTCCCTGCGGTTACTCGGATTGATCGACCGCTTAATGTACCCCGCTTTCTCCAGCTTGCCGAGAAATTGGCTGACGGCGCTCGGCGTAATTCCCATTTTATCAGCAATCTCGCCCGTATTAAGGCGGCCGTGCTCATGAACCATACCAAGTACAATGAGCTGCTTATCCGTAATCGTCTCATCGACCAACGCGGCATATTCCAGCGTTAGCATCACATTGGTGTCGTATTCGGCTTGGTTGATCTCTTTTACGTAACGGATCAGTTCTTCATTCATCTTAATCACCTTAACTATTAAGTTAACTTCACTATTAGTTTACCCGTTTTCCCGGCCGCATGTCAAATTTACCGAAGCCAGCCGATAAATCAATCCCGGAGCGGATGCGAAATTCGCAAGAAGCCCCTCTTTGAGGTTTCGCCGCATAGGGTCGCGGAATATAGTGGTTTATGCCACTGCGTGGGCTGCGCACGATCCTAGGAGGAATGAACGTTGAGCGAGAAATCTCCTTTTACGAAGGACGATATTACCTACGCCCTTTTCGACATCGATCCCGCCGCTTATTACCAGGAACGATACGCATACAACAATGTGATGGGTGTCGTAGCGAACGAGAGTCGGGCAACGCGGAACACGCTTGTCTACCAAAAAGCGCATTACCTGTATGAAGCGCTTCGCCGCTGCTTGTCCGACACAGCAAACAACCCGGTCAAGGTGCTCGAAGTCGGATGCGGCTCCGGAACCTTTGGCGCAAGATTGAAGCATTTTTTCCCGGAAATTGAATTGTTCGGCGTCGATATGAGCTCAAGCTGCATTGAGATCGCCAAGCAGAACGGCTTCGACCATGCGGTGACGTACGATGTCGTGCAAGGGCTGCCGTATGCCGACAACGAGTTCGACTTCATTTATACGATGGACTTCTTCGGTCATGTCGAATTCCGGAGCAAGGATCGAATGATTGCGGAACTAAGCCGCATTACGAAGCCCGGCGGATACGGCTTTCACGGGATTGAGTCGGGGTTTATCGACTATCTGAACTGCAACCCCAAGAACCCGGACGATATCGTGCGCAAATACGTGTACATGGAAGGACACGTCGGCGTCGAAACGTTGGAAGATATCCTCGACCGGTTTGCCAAGCACTTCGAAATCGTTCAAGCGTTCCCTTTTCCGATCCGCCCTCTTCTCAATATCAGCAATATTCTCAACAGCCGGTTCTGGGGAGAGGAATTCTGCTCGGCGTTCGCCGACATCGACAATCCGACGAGCCGCGTCGCAGCAGACCTTGTCATGGGTTGGTTCAACAAATATTTAACCGATCAAATGCTGCAAATCTACGGCAACGAGCTCACGCAATCCCGCGTTGCGGATACGGGTAATCCCGCTTTAAACCGGTTTATCGACACGCTGCTGCAAGGCTGCGGCTTCTCGATGACCACCTTGCGGAAGAAGCCTCAAGCTTAGCGTCTACGAGGCAGGTTCTCGGGCAAAGTCAGGAGCCTTTTCAACGAAGAAGTCTCCTGACTGCATCCATTTAATCGATGTAGCTAAGCCGCTCCATCCCTTCCTGACATATCGCCCGGATTTGCTCGATATCGATGGCCGGCCGTTCGGTACGGGTACTGTTCAAATTCACGTCCAGCACGTTGTCGATCTCGTCGCGCGAAACGTCGGCCAGCTTCGCCAGCAGGCCGAGCGCGGTTTCGTCCCGCTCGACAAGCTCCTCGTACCGCAGCAGATGAATGCCCCGGTCCGGATCGTGAAGCTCCGCATACTGCAGCGCCCGCTCGTTCCAGATCCGGGCGAACAAGCCCGCATCCCCCGACCAGTAAGACGTTTCGCTTTTCCATACAGCAGCGGGATGACGGACCAACAGTACGATAACGGCGGCAGGGTAACATGATTTCAGCAGTTCGATTTCCTGTTTCCCGTAACGGACTTCCTTGAAGCCGATTCGGTCGTGATCGTCCCGGTGTTC
This sequence comes from Paenibacillus tyrphae, assembly GCF_024158745.1. Taxonomy (GTDB): domain Bacteria; phylum Bacillota; class Bacilli; order Paenibacillales; family NBRC-103111; genus Paenibacillus_G; species Paenibacillus_G tyrfis_A. Next base: position 19,672 of record NZ_JAMZAW010000004.1, read on the forward strand.
CGCATACATGGCGCTGAAGCATGCCTTGAGGGCTTGCGCGACCCCTTCCCTGATTCGCTCCACATCGGGCGACATATTGGCAATCCAAGTGTTCGGATCCTCGCCGCTCTTGAAGTAAGCTTCCTTTTCCTCCCTGCCTTGGATCGAGAAGTATCCCGCCAGCTCGCCGATTCTGACGAATTCGGATACGATTCCCCCGTGCTCTCCCCAAATCAGCGTTTTCCGGCGGGCATTGAAAATGCGCTGGACCAGGGTTGAGCCCGTACGGTTGGCGACGGCCGAGATGATGACATCCATTCCGATTTCCCCTTTTCGTTCAATATGGCATCCGAATCCGGATGCGGTTCGTTAACCATAGGTGCCATCTTCAAGCTTCTTTCTTATGTCTATGTCCGTCAAATTTAAAAAGAAGGAGAATTGCATATGTCTAGCGGAGCTACAGTTTGGTTAACCGGTCTGTCCGGCGCCGGAAAATCAACGATCTGCCGGCTGGTCGAAGAAAAGCTCGCAGCCGCCGGATTCCCCGTCGAGCGGTTGGACGGCGACGAAGTAAGGCGGCAGCTTTGCGCCGATCTTGGCTTCTCGCGCGAAGACCGGTTCCGAAACATCGAGCGGGTGGCCTACGTGGCCAATCTGCTCACCCGCAACCGGGTTATCGTACTGGCCTCTTTTATATCCCCCTACCGGTCCATGAGAGACTATGTACGCCGGGAGACCGATCCTTTCATCGAAGTATATGTGAAATGTTCGCTGGAGGAATGCATCCGCAGGGACGTCAAAGGACTTTACCGGAAGGCGATAGACGGGGAAATTGCTCATTTCACGGGGATTTCCGATCCTTATGAGGAGCCGGAGCAGCCCGAGCTTGTCGTCGATACGGAACAGGAAACCGAAGAAGCAAGCGCAGCCAAAGTCGTGGAATATTTAATCGCGAGGGGTTACATCAACGCGTGCATCTGAGTAAACCGCCCCTCGTCTCGCTCTCAAAAAAAAGAGGACAGGTCCGTCCCGCTTCCCGCGGAACTCCCTGTCTCCTCTTGATGCTCATTTCATGACAAGGCAAGCAGCGAGGAAAGATAACGGAACAGCATCGTCGCCGCAATGCCCGTCACAACCGTACCCAACAAGCTCCGTGTGAAATAAGCTACGGCAAATGCCGGAACGGCGGCCAGCAGAGCAACAGGCTGCGGCGAGAAGGCGCCTTTCGAAACGAGCAGCTCTTGCGCCAGCAAGGCGGACATCACGGCAATCGGGATATGACCGAGCCAGCGCAGCCCCCAATCCGGCAGCCGGATGCGGCTTAGCACGATAAGCGGCAATATTCTCGGGAGCAGCGTTACGAGCGACGCTCCCAGAAGCATCCATAGAAAGCTCGGCCTTATTTCCATTTTTCAATCCACACTCCTATACTTGCGGCAAACAAGATCGCGATCAGCACGCCTGCGCTTTCGGATATAAAAACACTTCCGGCAATGGCCGTCACCACGGCGCTAAATGCAACGAGGATATCTACGCCGGGCTTCGACCGCTCCATCAGTTGAAGCATGAACAGCCCGATGAACATGGCAGGCAACGCATAGTCCAACCCGAATTTTTCCGGGTCGGGGATCCATTGACCGAAAATGCCCCCGGCCACATTGGCGACGAGCCAGTTGAGATAGGCGGTCACGTTTAAGCCGAACATCCACTTCTCACTGCCCTTGGACTTGCCCGTTAGTCGGGAAGCGGCTACGCCGAACGTCTCGTCGGTTAACAGGGAGCCGATCCCTGCATTTCTCCATATCGGCAGATGCCGAAAATAAGGCGCCAGCGCTGCGCTCATGAGAAGATGGCGCAGGTTGACGAAAAATACGGTAAAAATGATAGCCGTGGAGGGGCTGCCCGCCGCCATCATGCCGGCAGCGATGAACTGCGCCGAACCGGCATACAGCAGCAAGGACATCAGCGCAATTTCGGCAAGGGACATACCCGCCGTCTTCTCGACGACGCCGGCCGCGAATCCGATGCTCAAATAGCCCAGCACCGTAGGCAAGCAGTCCTTCACGCCTTGAATAAAGCCTTCTTCGTTTCCGGTACTTCCCGGGTAAACCGCATGCATTGGCTTCTCGCTCATGATTCCTCCCGGGACTCGAACCGCTTTCCGGTCACGACATGAGTCAGAGCCGGGTTAATCCGCCACAGCGCATCCAGTTTCTCCGGACCGAATTGGGAAGTAATTTCTTCGAGCATGATGTCGTGCCGGACATATTCCGTCGCCACCAGCACGAGAGCCGGGTCGTGCGTCTTGACCGCCCAAGCGGTCGATTCCCCCGAAAAATTGGCAATTAGCACCTCTTCCCCGTCCCGGGCGGCAATCGTCAAGCAGCCGCCGGTACGCTCTTTCACCACCTCGGGCGTCATGTAGTCATGGTGAAACGTCGTCCCGATCTGCGTCTCCGGTGCCCCGAACAGAACGGAAAACACAGGAACGCCCTCCCGGAGATGACGCTCCACCGACGCCTTAACCTCGGGTACCTGCGGCTCCCAGACGGAAAGCCACAGCTCCTTCTCCGCTCTGCCGATCAGATCAGCGATTTCGTTCATGACCGATTCGTCGCTGCGGATGTGCCAGATGACATCCATTTCCCGCTCCTGCTGAAGCATCGTCAACGATTTCTCCAAATACGCAAAGGACTGGTCGAATTGCTTCCTCAAACGGCCGATCCATTCGTCCGCCGGCACCGGAGCGTATTTTACCGGCTCGGATGGGACAAGATGAACCGCGCCTTTGTCCATCAGCTTCCCGAGCACCTCGTAAATCATCGACCGGGGCACCCCCGAGCGCTTGCTTATTTCGTAGCCGGTGACAGGGTGCGATTTCAGCAGGCCGACGTAAGCCTTGCACTCGTATGGCGAAAGGCCGAGCTTTTGCAGTTCCTTGAATACGTCTTCCATAAATCCCTCTCATATCCTTAGTAGTTAGTATACTACCTACTTTAAACGAAAGGGATTCCGATTGTCAAAGTATATCTATTTGATGCCGGTCTTACCTCGTAAAATACGAAGTGTTCACGTCCACCTGCTGAACGCCCATAGCAATCTTATTCCTCATCTGGAGAAAAAGCGGCGTCCGGCGCATCATCGGCGCGAGCATGCGCCGCAGTCTGAGCAGCGCCGGGGCCTTCATGGCGATCAAGCGGGCCTGCATCGCTTGCATGCTCTGAATTTCAGCCACCGCCGGCTTGCGGTAAAGCTCGTACGTTGTCAGAAGCTCGGCGGGCACAATGCCGCAGCCCCCGGATTCCAACGCCTTCATCACCGTATCGTGCGCGATGACCGCATCCTGAATGGCCAGACTGTTGCCCTGCCCGGAAAACGGCGAAGCGATATGCACCGCATCTCCAAGCAAGAGCAAGCCGTCCTTCACCCATGTATCGGTCATGCCAACCTGAATATCCAGCACCGAACACTGTTTAAAGCTCCTAAGATGATGAGGCAGCACGTTCTGCAGATCCGGCTCGACGGCAATCAAAGTGCGGACAAAATCCTCGATTCCTTTTTTCACGAGCTCCGGATACGTCTTTTTCGGAATCACCCAGCCGACCTGTACTTGATCCTCGCCTTTTGGAATATAGATCAGCATGCCTTCATCTTCGATTTGAATTTGCAGCGGGTACTCCTTGCCCGGAACTTTGGGCATATCGAACCACACGAAGTCGAACTCAAACTTCCCCATCGTTTGGCTTAAGCCCGCCAGCTTGCGAATCGTGGAGTGGCGCCCGTCCGCCCCGGCGAGAAGCCGGCAGCGCATTTCGAGCTCTTCGCCCTCGTGATTTTTCGCAATCAAGCCGTGAACTGCACCCTCCTCTTCGATCAGGTCCGTCACCGCCGTCCCTCCGAAGTACGTAAAGTTAGGGTAACGGGCTGCCTGCCGGATGAAAAATTCCAGCAACGGAGGCTGCGGAATGTTCAGGCCGTAATTGTAAGGCGACTCCAGCTCGTCGAAACGAACCTCGAACAACGTCTTGCCGTGGTCTACGAACGTAAATTTGGACACATGCTGATGCGGAATATGTAAGATGTCCTCCAGCACACCGATCTGATCGAACACCTTAACGACGGACGGTTGAAAAAAATACCCCCGGAACTCGCGATCCAACCGGTTATGCCGTTCCAGCAGCGCCGTTCTCACGCCGCTCCGCGCAAGCAAATAACTGAGCATGCACCCTCCAGGTCCGGCTCCGACAACCGCGACGTCCACATCGATTATTTTCATAACAAACCAGCCTCCATTTTAGCTTATTAAGTATTTAATTAATTAAATGGTTAAAAAAATTTACGCGACGATTTTCAAAAACTGCTTGACCGAGGTCCGGATATACTCCGTACTCTGCGTGTCATCGTCTGCGAACCGGGCGGTCATTAAGAAATAAAAAACCATCGACGTCTGCACATTGCGGATCGCGACCAGCAGCTCCTGCGGGTCCAAACGAACCAGCGGCGCAACAAACGCATGCAGCAGCTCGACGCCTGTTCGTATAATTTCTTCCACCCGGGCACGTATCTCAGGATTGCGCTGCGCCTCGCCGAAGCACATCACGATCAAGTCCTGCTGCTCGCGCAAATTGCGGAACAAGGCTTGAAAATAGGCCGTCAAATTGTGCTCTAGCGAAGCTTGCTTGTCCATGGCCGCCAGCGCTTGCCGAATGGAATGCAGGAGCGTGTATTTGTCCAGTATGGCCCACAGCAAATCTTCCTTGGACTGAAAATAATGATAGATCAGGCCATCCGTAACTCCCGCTTCCTTGGCAATGTCCTTGGTCGTGCTTTCGCTGAAGCCTTTGCGGGAAAACGTCCGGAGGGCGGCATCGATCAGCTTGCTTTTCGTTTCCAACGCCTGCTGCTGGCGGCTTGTTCTTGTTTTCATCGGTACTCATCCTTTTGCGCAATGGAATTCACATTCATTAAGTGATCACTAAGCAAAATGATATATGACCCTGTCGGCTTTGTCAATCTCCGTAGAAAGCCCGGCTCCTAGGAAAACCTCCCTCCGATGCAAAAAAGCCGGGCTTCCTAATCTAAAAACAGGAAATCCGACTTTTTTGCACCTGAGCGGATGCTATTTCACTTCAAAACGCTTCAAGATGTCGTCCAGCAATAAATTGGCCGCTTTAATGCCGCCCGCCGTGTTCCAGATCGTCTCATTCACCTTGAACACCTTATTATTTTTGGCGACGTTTAAGTTTTTAAATACCGGACTGTCGAACCATTCTTTCGCTTTGTTCGAGACATCGTTTTTCCCTTTGGATTCGGATACCCAATAGAACAACATGTCGCCATCCATGAGATCCATTTTTTCCTGCGAGATCATTTCGGCAAACTCCGGCTTGTCCTGAGATGCCGGACGGGCGAACCCGAGCTGCTCCAACAGCACGCCGCTGAACGTATCCTTCTTGTAGATTTGCGTGCCTTTGAACGAGAATTTGACGATGGACACTTTGCTCGCCAATTTCGGTCCAAGCTTGGTTTTGGCGTCAGCTACGCGCTGATCGAACTCCTTCAGCGCTTTCTCGCCCTCGGCTTTTCTGTTCAGGACGTCCGCATAGAACGTGAAATTGACTTTCCAGCGTCCCGAAAGCTCTTCGGAAAATACCGTTGGCGCAATTTTCGTCAATTGTTCGTAAATTTTTTCGTGCCTCACTTTGTTGCCGATAATGATATCGGGATTGAGCTGGGCAATCGCTTCGAGATTCGGCTGATCCTCATAGCCGAGCACCGCAACGCCGTCCATCTCCGCTTTGATATGATCGTGCCAAGGCTCGCCTTCCCAAGATTGAATGGCTCCGACTGGCTTGATACCCAGCGCGAGCACGGCTTCCGTCCCTTCGTTCGTCAAGACGACGACGCGCTTCGGCGTTCCCTTGATTTCCGTCTCCCCCATGATGTGCTTGATCTTCCGTACCTCGTCCGCTTTGGCCGCAGGTGCGGATGAAGAAGCGGCTCCCTTACTCTCCGTGCCGTTAGCTGCGTTCCCGCCCGTTTCCGACGCCTTCGTTCCGCAGCCCGCAAGGACGATCATCATGCAAAGCAGAAAAAAAGCAGACATTCTAAATCGAAACTGTTTTAACAACTACGCTCTCCCCCAATGTGTTTAATAAACGGCTGCCACAAAAAAATGATAATGATTATCATTGTCATGAATGAAATTACCTGATATTAGCTGTTTTGTCAATACATTTTCGGCTGTGCCGGCCCTCCCCGACCACACGTGCAGGACAAACGCTCACACCTTGCCGGTGGAACCGAATATATTGGATTTAGCGGAACGACACCGAGAGGAAGTGGGAGCATGCCGAGCGATACGGCGAAAGAATTGTATCTCGAGTTGCTGAAGAAAACGATTTTGCATGAAATATGGCTGGAACACGAACCCGGCGCTACCTTCGAGAACCGCAGGCAAGGCTTGGACTGGCCGATGCTCGCGCACAGTATGATCGGCAGGCTGCGCATGGACAGCTTGCATCGGCATATGGATTCTGTCCTCGCGAATAACATCGAAGGCGATTTTATCGAGACGGGGGTATGGCGTGGCGGGGCATGCATCTTTATGAGAGGCTTCCTGAAGGCGAACGGCGTGAAGGACCGACGCGTCTGGGTAGCCGATTCGTTCGAAGGCTTGCCTGCCCCGGACGAAGCCCGCTATCCCGTCGATAAAGGGTCTGTATTCCACGAACAGGAGTTTCTGAAAGTCTCGTTATCCGACGTGATCAAAAATTTTCAGCGGTACGATCTGCTGGACGATCAAGTGCGCTTCCTGAAAGGCTGGTTCGAAGATACGCTGCCGACGGCTCCGATTGAGAAAATCGCCATCGCCCGGCTGGACGGCGACATGTATTCCTCGACGATGGACAGCTTGACGAACCTGTACCCCAAAGTATCTGTCGGAGGCTATGTCATTATCGACGACTATTCGATCGGTTATTGTTCGGCCGCGGTACACGATTACAGGAAGGCGCATAACATCGAAGAGCCGCTCATTCCGATCGATACGACCGGCGTGTATTGGCGCAAGACGAAACCGTAAAGGCTCGCGCCGCATGAGGGGCTGAAGAAAAAAATCTCTCGATTGACAAATTCATGCAATCGAATTTACAATAATCTTGTAGAAAATCAACATAAGGGCCATGCATTTTTTAGACCGATATCGTTATCGGTTTGAAAAACAACCCCGGTATCTCTTAGGAGACGCCGGGGTTGTTCGCTTTAAAGGGGGTGACTCATCGGAAGCCGGATCAAACGACAAAATGTAAGCGTTTCATTTTTTTGCACACACTTAGGAAGCAGGAGGACATGATATTGAAAACATTCCCGAAATTTCTTGCAGCCGTTCTTGCATTGTCGCTGACCGCAGCCCTGCCCCCGCTTTCGCCGGCGGCATCGGCTTCTCCGGATACGTCCGTGTCCAACAAACAAAACTTTTCGACGGACGTCATTTACCAGATCGTGACCGACCGGTTTTCCGACGGCAATCCGGGCAACAATCCGACGGGGAATGCATTCGACGGCACCTGCAGCAGCAATCTGAAGCTGTATTGCGGCGGCGACTGGCAGGGCATCGTCAATAAAATCAATGACGGCTACTTGACCGGCATGGGTATAACCGCAATCTGGATTTCTCAGCCTGTCGAAAATATTTATTCCGTCATCAACTATTCCGACGCGAACAGCACCGCCTACCATGGGTACTGGGCGCGCGATTTCAAAAAGACCAATCCCGCCTTCGGTAACATGACCGATTTTCAGAACCTGATCAACGCCGCTCACGCCAAAAACATCAAGGTCATTATCGATTTTGCGCCGAATCATACGTCCCCGGCCATGGAGACGAACACCGCCTTCGCGGAAAACGGCAAGCTTTACAATAACGGCGCCTTGGTCGGAAGCTATACCGGAGATACGAAGCGTTATTTCCACCATAACGGCGGAACGGATTTTTCGACGCTGGAAAACGGGATCTACAAAAACCTGTTCGATCTTGCGGATCTGGACCATAATAACAGCTTCATCGATACGTATTTTAAAGAAGCGATCCGGACCTGGCTGGATCTCGGTATTGACGGCATCCGGGTGGATGCGGTCAAGCATATGCCTTTCGGCTGGCAAAAAAATTGGATGGCTTCCATCTACAACACGAAGCCCGTCTTCACGTTCGGCGAATGGTTTCTGGGCACAAATGAGGTTGATCCCGCCAATCATCATTTCGCCAACGAAAGCGGCATGAGCCTGCTCGACTTCCGGTTCGGGCAAAAAGTGCGGCAAGTGTTCCGCGACAATGCGGATTCCATGCTTGGCCTGGACGGCATGATTACCGGGACAGCCGCAGACTATGCCCAAGTGAACGATCAGGTGACTTTCATCGATAACCATGACATGGACCGTTTCCAGTTGTCGGGCACAAGCAACCGGAAGCTGGAGCAGGCGCTTGCCTTTACGCTGACATCCCGTGGCGTACCGGCCATTTATTACGGAACCGAGCAGTATATGACCGGGAACGGCGATCCGAACAACCGGGCGAAGATGACCTCGTTCTCGACGGCAACCACCGCCTATAACGTCATCAAGAAGCTGGCCCCGCTCCGCAAGTCGAACCCGGCGATCGCTTACGGAACAACACAGCAGCGGTGGATCAACAACGACGTCTATATCTACGAGCGCAAATTCGGCAGCAGTACAGCTGTCGTTGCCATCAACCGCAGCCTGACCTCCCCCGCCTCGATCAGCGGGCTCGTTACTTCGCTGCCGGCAGGCACTTACACCGATGCGTTGGGAGGACTGCTTAGCGGTGGCGGCCTGACGGTAGGCAACGGCGGCGCCGCATCCTCGTTCACGCTGGCCGCCGGCGGAGTATCCGTCTGGCAGTACACGGCTGCGCAAACGGCTCCGGCGATCGGACATGTCGGCCCGATGATGGCGAAAGCCGGCAATACCGTCACCATTGACGGCAGAGGCTTCGGCTCGACGAAGGGCACGGTCTATTTCGGCACGACGGCCGTTACCGGCGCCAATATCGTCTCTTGGGAGGATACCGAGATCAAAGTCGTCGTACCGGCGGCCGCAGCGGGCAAATACGGACTCAAAGTCAGAACGGCCGGGGCTGCGGACAGCAACGTGTACGGCAGCTTCAACCTCCTGACCAAAGAGCAGGTCAGCGTTCGCTTCGTGGTGAACAACGCCTCGACGACGTTTGGGGAAAACGTTTATTTGACGGGCAGCGTGAGCGAGCTCGGCCAATGGGAACCGGCCAAAGCGATCGGTCCGCTGTTTAACAAGGTGATGTACGCTTATCCGACCTGGTATTACGATGTCAGCGTTCCTGCGGGGACGGCCATCGAATTTAAATTTTTCAAGAAAAACGGCAGTTCCGTCACCTGGGAAGGCGGGTCCAACCATACGTTCACCACGCCTTCCAGCGGTACGGCAACCGTAACGGTGAACTGGCAGCCGTAATGCGGCCGGATTGCAGCCGGCAAAAAAACTCGGCGAGTAAGTCGAATCACTCTTGAGTTTCCGCCGAAGAGATGCTATAGTATTGCTAAAATTAAAGGCAATGCTACCAAGCAAAAAGGTACAACCTCGTATTTCTATCGGGGCTGTGCCTTTTTTTATTGCCAAGGAGGATGCCATCATGTTACTGGAAGCTATTTACCATCGTCCAAAATCCAACTGGGCTTATGCCTATGACGAGCACACGATCCATCTGCGCCTGCGCACCAAGCGGGATGACGTCGAGCGGGTCGCCTTGATCGTCGGCGACAAGTACGCGTGGGACCAGACCGTCGAAGAGCTCCCCATGACCAAGTGGGTCAGCGATACCCTCTTTGATTATTGGCATATAGCGGTCCAGCCGCTCATGCGCCGTATGAAGTACGCCTTCCGGCTGGAATCGGGCGAAGAAACCGTCTGGTTTGTCGAAACCGGCATGCTGAGCGATGCGCCCAAGGACAGCATCAAAATGTTCGATTTCCCTTTCCTGAATCCGGCGGACGTATTCACGCCCCCGGCTTGGGTCAAAGATGCTATTTTCTACCAAATATTCCCTGAGCGCTTCGCCAACGGGGACCCGGACAACGATCCGGAAGGCGTGGAATCGTGGGGCGGCGAGCCGACGCCCAAAAACTATTTCGGGGGCGATCTGCAAGGCGTCATCGATCATTTGGATCACCTGAGCGCGCTTGGCGTCAACGCCATATATTTCAATCCGGTCTTCAAAGCGACCACCAACCATAAATACGATACCGCCGATTATATGACGGTAGACCCTCACTTCGGCACGAACGAGACGCTGAAGAAGCTGGTCAAGGCTTGCCACGAACGCGGCATCCGCGTGCTGCTGGACGCCGTCTTCAACCATTGCGGGCACACATTCCCTCCCTTCCTCGACGTCAAGGAAAAGGGAGCGGATTCCCGTTACGCCGGCTGGTTCCACGTGCGGGAATGGCCTCTCGACGTCAAGGAGGGTATTCCGACTTACGATACGTTCGCGTACGAGCCGATCATGCCCAAGCTGAATACCGAGCATCCCGAAGTTAAAGAATACTTGCTGAATGTAGCCAAGTACTGGATCGAAGAAGTGGACATCGACGGCTGGCGTCTGGACGTAGCCAATGAGGTCGATCACCGCTTCTGGCGAGAATTCCGCCACGTCGTGAAGAAGGCCAAGCCTGACGCCTACATCCTCGGCGAAATTATGCACGACTCCATGCCATGGCTCATGGGCGACCAGTTCGATGCGGTGATGAACTATCCGCTGACGAATATCATTATCGAGTTTGCCGCCAAGAAGGAACGGGACGGCGCAAGCTTTGCCAACGCCTTGGGCGCCCTCCTGGCAAGCTATCCGCAGCAAGCGAACGAAGCCGCCTTCAACCTGCTCGGAAGCCACGATACGGTGCGTCTGCTGACCCTTTGCGATGAAGACAAGCAGCGGATGAAGCTGGCTACGCTGCTTCAATTCACGCTGACCGGCACGCCCTGCGTCTATTACGGCGACGAAATCGGCCTGACCGGAGGCTACGATCCCGGCTGCCGGAAATGCATGGAATGGGACGAGGCGAAGCAGGACCGCGAGCTGATCGCGTTCTTCCAGCATGTCATCGCGCTGCGCAAACAATACGAAGCGCTACGCACGGGCGACCTGACCTTCCGGTTTGCGCAGAAAAACGATATGCGCCTTGCCTATGAACGCTCGCTGGGCAGCGACCGTTTTATCGTCGCCGTTAATGCGGACTCCACAGCCAATACGCTCGTGTTGCCGGTCACTGGCCGTCATTGGAGGGACCTAATGACCGAAGAAGACCTGATCGCAGACAATGGCGAATTGCATCTTCACTTGCCCGCGAACGGCTTCCGTCTTCTGCTCGCGCAATAAGAGCGGCCCACCGCCAATGGCCGTACGAAAAAAAGGACAAGTTCCGCAAAAATGCGGGACTTGTCCCCCAGTGTTTAGAAAGTGAGCTTCTACAAAAATAGAGAAGCATACGGAGGTGGGGTATCCACTGGAGAAGCGATAGCGGCCGCCTTTGTCTTCGGGAAATGTCCGCTACTAAGCGGCTTCCAATCAAATTTCCCGAGGACAACAGCGGTCGGAAGTGGATACCCCACCCTTTCGTAACCCTCTATAATCCTGTTTGTCCTCTTTCTCAATAAACTCAGGGACAAGCTCCGCAGATGCGGGACTTGTCCCCTTTCCTTTTGTTGCTTCGATTTGTCTCCCAACTCATACCTCAGCCTTTGCTTGCCCCTGCTGTCAGCCCTTCCACGAGGAAACGCTGCAAATAAATGAACAGGAGCGAAATCGGAACCGCGATCAGCACGGCCGCCGCCGCAAACAGCGTAAAATTGCTGTTCTGGTTGCTGCTGATCTGGTCGTACAGGCCGACAGCGAGCGTCCATTTGTCTCTTGTGCGCAGCACCATCCGCGCGAAAATAAAATCGATCCAAGGGCCGACGAACTGCGTCAGCGCAGCATAAGCGAGCATCGGCTTGGAGAGCGGAAGCATGATTTTGACGAAGATCGTAATATTGTTCGCCCCGTCGATTCGCGCCGCTTCATCCAGACTGCGCGGGATCGTATCGAAAAAGCCTTTGGCAATAAAGCTTCCGAGCAGCGGAGCGCCGAAGGAATAGACAATGATCATCGCCAGATGCGTATCCAGCAGATTCAATTCCTTCAGCAAAATATAAATGGCGATCAAGCTCATGAAGCCGGGAAACATCCCGAGAATCAACAAGGTGGACAGCGCGGTTTTGCGTCCCTTGAACCGGAACCGGGACAGCGCGTAGCCGCACAGCAGCACCATTAACGTCCCGAAAATCATCGATAAGGTTGCAATTTTGAGCGTATTCCAGTACCAGGTGCCGAACAGGAAGCTTTTGGACGTGAACAGCTCCGTATAATGCTCGAAAACGAATTGCTCGGGCAGCAAAGTTTTGCTGTACAAGGAACGGCCCGGCCGGAAGGAGGCCAGAATGACCCACAGCGCCGGATATAAGCAGCATATGCACGCCACGATCAGAAACAGATAGCTGAACGTCAGCCGAATCGCATTGCTTAATTTTCTCCCTATCATTGGATCATATCCTCCTCCCGGAACGAACGGGTCCTGCGATAATTGTAGATCGAGAACGAAGCGATGATCAGGAAAATGATAATACCGACGGCCGAGGCCATGTTGAACTGGCTTTGATTCAGCGTCAGCTTATATAACCAGGTGACAAGAAGGTCGGTTGCGCCCGCATATTGATACTCCCCTTCGACCGGATTACCGTCCGTCAGCAGAAAGATCGCATTGAAGTTGTTGATATTTCCCGCAAACTGCGTAATGAGAATCGGAGCCGTCGTGAACATGACCATCGGCAGCGTAATGATTCGGAACTTTTGAAACGCAGTCGCCCCGTCCACTTCCGCCGCCTCGTACATATCGCGCGGGATCGTCGTCAGCACACCCATGATCAGCAGCATGGAAACGGGCACGCCGACCCACATGTTCACGACGATAACCGTCACCTTGGCCCACAGCGGGTCCGTCAGCCACGGCAATTTCCCCAGTCCGAAATACGATAAATATTGGTTGATCGGTCCGAACTGGCCGTTGAACAGATTTCGCATCACCAGCAGAGAGATCAGCTGCGGAATAGCGTAAGGGATGATCATGATCGTCCGCCAAAACCCTTTGAAGCGGATATCCTTTTGCTGAATGATCAGGGCCACCAGAAACCCGCCGAAAAAGGTCGTGACGGTCGACAATACCGCCCAAATGATCGTCCAGCGCAAGACGCCGAAGAACGTATGGCTCCAAGTCTTGAGTCCGACAAGGTCCTTAAACGTCTGAAACCCTACCCAGTCGACCAATTTGGCCGGGGGCATATGGTTCGGAGAAGAATAGTTCGTGAAGGACAGCAGAATCATAAAGATAATCGGCATGACGGTAAAAAACAAAATGCCCGCCGCCGGCAGCATCAGAAACGCTTCCGCAAATTTTCTGTCCCGGATAAAGGCAAGCGACTGAATGAAATTATTCGGTCTTCCCCCCGCTTCCCGCAGCTTTCCGACGAGATACGCATCCTTGACGACAAGCACGTACAGAAGGATGAACAAGGCAAGTACCAGCAAGGTAATGACGCCCTTGATCAACAAAAAGATGGAGTGGTCGCCGGGAACCATTTTGGCAATACCGTTCACCTTCTCCAGATGCATCGCCTGTTCGCCAAGCGTTACAATCCCCCACAGCGCCTGGCCTAAATTTTGGACGAAATACTTCAGCGCCGCCGCCTCGATGAGCAGCAGCACCAGCCCTTTGAGCCATTGCCGGTTATACCATTGTCCTAAGCCTAATCCGATGCATGACAGCACCGCTGCGGTGATCCGATGTTGAGACATAGTACGACGATGCTCCTCTCCCCGAAAAAAAATTTGGAATCACCCGCCGTATTCGCGACGGGTGAACCCTTTGTCCGGCCTCCCGGTCCGTCCGTTATTGCTTTTTGCCGCTGCTGATGAGCTCTTTCAGACGGGTAGCCGCCGTATTGAGCGCCTCTTTCGGATCTTTGCCGTTGTTCCATACTTCCGTCAGCGCAGAATCAAGCGGATTCCAGACGCTGTCCATTTCCGGGATCGACGGCATCGGCTGCGAGTTTTTGAACTGCGCGACAAAACCGGAGATCATCGGATCGTTCTTGATTTGCGGGTCCTCTTGCGCCTCTTTGTTCGTCGGGATCGCTCCGACCTTCTTGTGCAGCAGAAGCTGCGCTTCTTTGCTGGAAGCGAATTTGGCGAACAGCTTGGCCGCGTTCGGATATTTCGAGAAGGAGTTGACGTACCATGCTTTTACCCCGGAGAACGATACCGCCGGCTTGCCTCCGATCGTCGGAATCGGAGCGATGCCGAGCTTGTCGCCAAGCGCTTTCTTGTAGCCGGCCAGCTCCCACGGACCGTTGATGTCCATCGCGACATCGCCTGACGTGAACAGCCCCCGCTTGATGTCCGGGTTGATGTCGCCGGATTTCACGGGCAAAATTTCTCTCAAGCTGGAATACACTTTCATCCCTGCTATTGCGCCTTCGCTGTTTAAGCCGATATCGGTTTTGTCCGTGCCGTTTTTGCCGAACAGGTATCCGCCCGTCGAAGCGATGAACGGATAGTTGAAGTACGTATTGCCGGTTTCCCACATGATGCCGAATTTATTTTTGTCTTTGTTCGTGAACGTTTTGCTGAACGCAACGACGTCCTCGAACGATTTCGGAGCTTCCTTCACCAGCTCTTTGTTGTAGTACAGCGCATAAGTTTCAGCGGCCCGCGGGAAACCGTACAGCGTGTTGTTGAAGGTAACGGCTTGAATCGCGTTGTCCGTATTGTTTTTCCTCGTTTCCTCGGCAAACGAATCGTTCGGCAGAATCAATTGCGCCGATGCGGCCCGGCCCAAATGGTCGTGCGGAAACACCACCACGTCGGCGCCAACGCCTGCCGGACCGTCGTTAGTCAGTCGGGTAACCTGGTCCGTCGGAGCGATTTCGTCGATCTGAACCGGAATATTGTATTTTTCGGTAAACAGCTTCGCTATTTCATCAGTGAACACGCGTTCATCTTTGCTCTCCCAGATTACCAGCTTGGCGCCCGTTTCCGGTGACAAAGCACCCGCTTCTCCTGCTGCCGCCGGCGACTGGGCGTTGTTGTTCGCGGCCGGAGTCTCGGCTTCCGGTTTGTTCGTGCCGGAGCAAGCTGCCATCGAGACGGATAAGGAAGATACGGCAACCAGCGCCAAGAGCTTTTTCTTAAATTCCATTTTTTTGAGTACCCCTTTCAGATTCTAAGATAGTCGTCCTGCCTTCGCGCTTGCGAAAATCAATTCGCGCAAACCTTTGCACACCGAGCTGCAATACTTGTTAAAAACAACTTAACTTCCGTCGACATTCTAGTTTGGAAACGCTTCATTCACAACACATCATACCTCGTGCACGAAAAATTGTAAAAACGTTTGCACACGCCATTTTAGCCGATTTTGGCAAAATTACTCGCTCTGGTCCCCCTAATCCTTCCATTTTCTCAAGTTTCCAGCATTTCAAGCCGTAATTCAGGGAAAACAAACCATTTTGTGATCATTTTGAAAACGCATATTTACAACTTCCCTGCTTTTGCGCTAACATTAAACCTAAAATAGAATGCACTTGTGCATGCACTTTTGTTCAAACGTTTGCACAAAATCGCATTCTACATTTGGCGTCTCGGATATGTTACCATGGGGAACATACGCAGCCTCATTCCTGCAGGACAGCGTCCTGCTGCCAAACATCCCGCAAGAAAGCGGCTCTCCTATCACCAGAACATCCGGAGGTTATGGATCCATGGCAATCACGATCGTCGACGTCGCCAAAAAAGCCGGTGTTTCCCCTTCCACCGTATCGCGCGTTCTTTCCAATCATCCCCGGATCAGTCCGGCGACCGCCGCCAAGGTGAGGGAAGTGCTGAAGGAGCTTGGCTATCACCCCAACATTATGGCGAAGAGCCTCGTCTCCAAAACGACAAATACCATCGGTTTAATTTTGCCCAGACCGGCGGAAGAGCTGTTCCTGAACCTGTTCTTCTCCGAGGTGATCCGCGGCATCGTTACCCAAGCGGCACGCACGGGGTACGATCTCATGATGACGACGGGGACAACGGAGCGGGAAGAGCTCGAAGCCGTTACCCGGCTTGTCAAAGGCCGGCGGGTCGATGGCGTGATTTTGCTGTATTCGCGTCAAAGCGATCCGCTCATTTCGTTCATGCTCGAGCACGGCTTCCCTTTTGTCCTGATCGGGCGAAGCGACGAATTTCCCGACATTTTGTCGGTGGACAACGACAACGTGCAGGCGGCTTACGATGCTACCCGCCACTTGATCGCCCAAGGGCACAAGCGCATCGGATTTGTGAGCGGCCCGCCGAATCTGATCGTTTCGGGCGACCGGATGAAAGGATATTTGCAAGCGCTCAAGGACGCCGGGATCGAAGCTCGCCCCGAATGGATCGTCGAAGGGGACTTTTTGCAGGAAAGCGGCTATCGTGCGATGTCGTTTTTCATGTGTCTCCCCGAACGTCCGACGGCGCTTGTGACGATTGACGACGTCGTCGCTTTCGGCGTGCTGCGGGGTCTGACGGAGCTCGGCTACAAGGTTCCGGACGATCTCAGCCTGGTCGGCTTCAACAACATCTCGTTGTCCGAGCTGTCGACGCCGCCGATCAGCTCCATGGATATCGGGATTTACCAGATCGGCTACACCGCTTCGCAAACGCTCATCCGGGCCGTAAAAGGCGAAGCTATGCCCCAAAAGCGCGTGATCATTCCCCACCGCCTGATCGTACGGGAATCGTCCCTCATTCAAGCTAAAGACTAGGAGAGATGCAGCACATGTACACAACGAAAAAGCCTTACTTGATCGACGCGATCGTCGGAAATTCCCGTTTTCTCGCCTCCCTGGGCCGCACCGGCCGGATGTACCGCCTGTGGTGGCCGCATATCGACTACCCGCAGCATGTGGACGAAATCCGCAGCGGCCTGTACATTGAGGGGACCACACCGGGGACGACTTGGTTTGACGGCGAGGAAGACGGCTGGCGGCACGAAGCCTCCTACGTGCCCCGGACGAACATGTTTAAGACAACGGCCGTTTCCGAGCGCTTCCCGCTGTCTGCGGAAACGGTCGATTACGCCGTTCCGGGCGAAGATTTCGTCGTCCGCCAGTATACATTCATGAACCGCGGCGAGACGCCGGTATCGTTCCGCTTTATGTATTACTCGTCGTTCCGCTCGATGGAAACGCCTTTTTACCATACGACCCAGTTCGATGAAGCGCACGATTCGCTCATGCACCTGCGGCACGAGTATATTTTTTCGGTCTCCAGTTCAAACGTTTGCACAGGATATCAAGCCGGAGCTGCCGTGTGGGAAAACGCGCAGAGCGGCCATTTAAACGGGAACGGGATCGACATGAAGCCGGACGGCGCGCTGTGCTGGCACATTGAAAAGCTGGAGCCGGGTGCAACTGTCGTGGTGCCCGTGTACATTGCCGCCGGGCAGACGCGCGAAGCCTCCCAGCAATCGCTGTCCAAAGCCAAAAGCCAACCGCATACGTACTGGTACGACTTCACGGAGAGCTACTGGCACCGGTTCCTGAACGATGCCGTGCCAGCTCCCGGATCGCGAAGCGAGATTCGCGAGCTGTACGAGCGTTCGCTGCTGGCGATGAAGCTGATGAGCGACGAGAAGTCCGGCAGCGTCGTGGCCGCTCCCGAATTCGACGAGCAATTTTCCCGCTGCGGGGGCTACTCTTACTGCTGGGGCCGCGACGCCGCGTTTATTACGACGGCGCTGGACCGCGTCGGCCTGACGGAGTTGTCCGCGAAGTTTTACGAATGGACCCTCACGGCCCAGGACCCGGACGGCTCCTGGCAGCAGCGGCATTACCACGACGGCCGGCTGGCTCCGTCCTGGGGATTGCAGATCGACGAAGGCGCCTCGATTATTTGGGGCATGTGGCAGCATTATCTGCAAGTCCAAGATGAAGCTTTCCTGCAAAACGTATGGCCGGCCGTCGAACGGGGCGCCCGCTTCCTTACCAGCTACATCGATGCGGAAACCGGCTTGCCCGCTTGCAGCATGGACCTATGGGAAGAGCGATTCGCCGAGCACACGTATTCGGCGGGTGCGGTTTTTGGCGGCTTGACGGCGGCAGCCTCTTTTGCCGAACGGCTCGGCAAGCCGGAGCTGGCAAGCGAATGGAGCCTCGCGGCGGAGCGCATCCGCCAGTCGATCGGTGAGCTGTGCTGGAACGAGGAGAAAGGCGCCTTCTACCGCGCTTTAAAGCTGGCGGTGCCGGAGTCTGTATATCGCGAAGCCCAGCAGCAAGGACTCGGCACCTCCGTAAGCGTCAATGCAAAAGGGTATACGACTTACTTTCTGGAGCACGACCCGATCGTCGATATCAGCCTGATCGGCATCTCCGTTCCATTCGGCGTCTTCCCTGCCGACGATCCGCGAGTCGTCCGCACGGCCGATACGATCGAGCAATACTTGACGTCCCCCGCGGTCGGCGGCATCAAGCGTTATGAGAACGACCATTACATCGGCGGCAATCCGTGGATCTTAACGACGCTGTGGCTGTGCCATTACCGCATTCATCGCGGGCAATACGCCGAAGCCAAGTCACTCCTGCAATGGGCGCTCGATCACCGGACGGCGGCAGGGCTGCTGCCCGAGCAGGTTGACAAGCAAACGGGAGAAACCGCTTGGGTCGTTCCGTTGACTTGGTCGCACGCGATGTTTATTTTAGCCGTCACCCTGCTGGCGGAGCATGGACAATTGGATTAAACTATACAAGCCCTTGGTTCTCCCGACGGGAGCGGCCAAGGGCTTGATTTATGTTCCGGGACATTTCGCTGTGAATACGGCGGTTGGTTGCCTGACGCGTTTACCTTGGAGCGGGATATTCGTTCAATCCGGCCCAGCCGGTGCCCGGGCCGATTTCCCCGGTCTCCCCATTCCCTGCCCGGACATCCTCCTTCTCCAGAAACGGCGTAATTTTTACCCAATCGATGTACATCTTGTCGGTGGCAAAGTTAGGCGTTCCTGCCCATTCCTTAGGAAACCAGACGCCAAGCCAAAATTTCGAGGCCGCCCGGGGAACGTTCGTATAGCTCGTATAAATCAGCTTATTGTCGATGTAGAAATCGACTCTCTTCGGATCGGTATGCCAATCGAGCCGGTACACATGCCAATTGCCGTCGATCTGCTCCGGAAAGTCCGTCACCTGCGAAGTATTCCGCGCTTCGACGACCCAGGTCGTCGTCATGATCTTTCGGAGGCTCTTGTCACCGGGCGCTTCGAAGTCGATCTCATGATTAACCTCGCTGTTATTGAAAAAAGTCCAGAAGGCGGACACCGCGCCAAGCTTCGGCAATATTTTGGCTCTCACTTCATAGCTTCCTGACGCATAGGCATATTTCGTCACGATGGACGCCCCGGTTCGTTTGCCGTCCGCCCGCGTCGAGCCGTCCCGGTTAATTCCCCGAATCGGTCCGCTGTAAAGATCGCCGTTGCCGGTTAGCTCCACGATGCCATCCCGAGTGATGGCCACATTGGCCGGAAGCACGCCGCCGTTCACGTCTTGACCGCCCCATTGCTGCTTCGCAATCAGCCATTTTTCAGGGTCGATGCCGTTCTTGAAATCGTCGAAGAACACGCCAGGGGGATGCGGCGGCGGGAGCGGACCTACCGACTTGACCGGCGGATCTTCGTCCGGCAAGCTGCCGCCGATCTTGAGAGCGACGTCATCGACATAGGCGAATTTGCCGTTGTCCGGATTTTTGTAAACGTAAACCTGCACTTTTCGGGTGCCGGGAACCGTCCGGAACGAGAGCGACTTCTTCTCGTAAGCCGTAGATTCGAAGCTCATCATAAATTTGCCGCCCGCCAGCTTCTTGTCGGTGGCATCAAGGCAGTCCGCTCCGATCCAGGCTTTTTCACCCGGGGTGCCGGCTTTGCCCGCGCCGCTTAACGTAACGATCGTATTTTCGCCTATCCCGTCAATCTTTTGCCCCATGCCGCCTTCAGTGGGACCAAGCTTCAGTGCCTTGGCTCCGCTTTGAACGTCGGTGGTTACGACGGTTGCCGATCCCCAATCCTCCCAGTCGATCTTGCCCTGTTCGAAGCCTCCGTTTTTCACCAGATTCGTATCAGCCGGAAGCGGCCCTGCGGCGAGTGACGGCGCCGGGACGGAATAGATCAATGCCGAGAGCATGGACAAACCCAGAAGAGCGCTTACAACAACGCGAAAACTTCGATTGGTCTTTTTATTCACAACGCAACTCCTCCCTTCCATCATTTGGACTATCATAAGCGAGCCACCAGGAATGCGTCAACCTTTTCTGTAAATAAAATGAAGAAAAACACCGGTCTTGTCGAACTCCGAACCCGGAGTCGATCCGACCGATGTTTTTTTCCTGCGTGACTTGCTTTCCGGCTTACAACATAAAATAAAAACTGACGCCCTTCTCGGTATTCGTTACCCCGTACCGGCTTTCGTGCAGCTCCAAAATATGCTTGACGATCGCCAATCCCAACCCCGTTCCGCCGGTTTTCCGGTTGCGGGACCGTTCCGCACGGTAAAATCGTTCCCAGATGTCATCCAATTGATCCTCGGGAATGTTCTCTCCCTCGTTGTCGATGGAGACTTTAAGCCGTTCCCCGTCGCTCTCGATGCGGACGGTAATTTCACTGCCGGGCACGGCATGACGGATCGCATTGATCAAGATGTTGAACAGCACCTGCTCGACTTTGGATTGATCCGCATAAACAGGATGCTCGCCCGCAGCCATGTGAACGACCTTCAATCCCTTTTCGTTCAAATGATGCGACAGCTTGTCAACGATATCCTCGATCAGCTCGCTTACCATAAACCGGCTCTTCTTCAGCTTGATGGTCTTCGATTCCAGCTTGGTCAGCTCCAGCATATCTTTGACGAGATCTTCCATTTTTCCCGTTTCGTCCAGTATCACTTCCAGATATCTTTCGCGCTTGCTTTCGCTAATGCCGTCCCGCAGCCCCTCGGCGAACCCCTTGACAATGCTGAGCGGCGTTTTCAATTCATGGGAAGCGTTGGAGACGAACTCCTTCTGCCGCTGCTCCATCCGCTGCTTCTGCTCCATATCCGCCCTAAGCTGCTCGTTAGCCTGATGCAGCTCCTTTAACGTATGATCGAGCGATTCGGACAAGCTGTTCAAACTGTGGGACAAGCTGCCGAACTCGTCGCTGCTCTGGATGGGCGATTTGGCGGAGAAGTCCAATTTGGCCATGCGCAGCGCGATTTTATTAAGCGTTAGGAGAGGCTTGGTCACGAATTTGGAGAAAATCAGCGAGAGCAGCAAAATCAGTATGATGCCCCCAACCCCGATATACAGGTAAAACAGCCGCAGCGCATCATATGCCTCGCTAATCTGCTGCAGCGACGTGATCGCGAAGAGCAGCTCGCTCACTTTGCCCTCACGCATCACGGGCTGAACCGCGATAAAGCTGCGCACGCCGGTAATCGTCTCCGTCCATTCCTTTTCGATCATCCGGCCGCTCTGCAATTCGGCTTTCTGGTCATCGGTAAGCGGGAACCAATCGTCAATAGCAAGGTATAATAAGCCCTGGCGCAAGTTCCATATATTCGGGCTGGGCAGCAGCGCGTCCGTTATGACGCCGGAAATTTGCTCCAACGGCCCCTCAATGCCGCTCGTTTCCGCGTTACCGATGTCCTTCATTCCGGCTTTTTTTATGACGACCGGATAGATCAGGTCTTTGGCCTGATCGTCCTCGTATACGCCCTCCACCTGTATCCGGTCGCCGCGCTGCAAATGGGCCGCCAGCAATTCCTTCTGATCGGAATCGGACATCAGCATTAAGGAAATCTTGACCGAAGCGCCTTTGTCGTCACGGATGACGATGCGAAAAAAATTGTCGTACTTCACTTTTCCTTCCAGATTCAAGATCGCGAGCTGGGCTTTATTTTGGCTGATAAACAGCCCCATCTCGCGGGTGATGCGCGGCTCGTCCCAACGGTTCGACGCATATTGCTCGCTGAAGGACTGCAGCTTTCTTTCCAACCCGTCCAATCGCTGATTCTGGTAAAATTTCTCGAAAAACAGCAACTGCCCGAGCAGAACGATCGCGTAAAACAACATGAAAAAAGACGCTGTGATCGCGAACAGCTTGAAGGTAACGCCGCCTCTTTTCATCGGTCCTCCTCAAATTTATAGCCGGCGCGGATGACGGTGCGGATATGCCGTGCCTCGTCCCCCAGCTTCCCGCGCAATTTTTTAATATGGGTGTCGACGACCCTCGGATCGCCGAAATAATCGAACCCCCATACCTGATTCAGGATCGCTTCGCGGGATAGGACGATCCCTTCGTTTTTAACCAAATAAAGCAGCAGTTCATATTCTTTGGGCGTCAGCTCGACCTCAAGCCCTTCCATTTCGACGCGGTGCGATCGTTTGTTGACGGTGACCCGGCCGAAGCTGAGCATATGATCCTCTTTACCGACCGTCCCCTCGACGCGTTTCATCAACGTTTTGGCGCGGGCGACGAGCACCTTCGGGCTGAACGGCTTGGTAACGTAATCATCGGCGCCCAGCTCGAAGCCGAGCATTTTGTCGTCGTCCTCCGATTTCGCGGTCAGGATGATAATTGGAATCGCCGATTTGGCGCGAATCCGCTTGCATACGATCCATCCGTCCAGCTCCGGCATCAAAATATCCAGAATGACGAGATCCGCATTCAGTCCATCCAGCATGTCCAATGCTTGCCTGCCGTTCTCCGCCTCGTAGACGGTCCACTGCTCCCTTTCGAAATAATCCGCCACAATCTCGCGAATGAGGCTCTCATCTTCGATGAGAAGAACTTTTCGTTCCATAGCGATGACAACTCCTGTTTATCCGGTAACGTGCTCTAACGTACTTACCTGTTCAATTATACATGAATCTTGTGTTTTTCGTGTGTCCCGGGGAGCAATTAAAACAAGAGCCTTCTTTCGCCGATAGGACACATGAAGTACACAACGGCGCGTTATAATGTCCGCAGACAAACTTGGCGCGTTCCCATCGAAAGGATGTTCGTATGAATATGATGGCCTTTCTTCAAAGAAAAGATGTGCGGCGCTTCGGCATTCTCGCGCTCTTCTGCCTGCTGTTGTTCTGGCTGAGAGGCATGCTGAACCTCATCTTGTTGACATTCTTGATGACGTTCCTCATGGATCGTCTTCATCACTTGGTCCATCGCTGGATTAAACCGATCATTCCTGTCGATTCCAAGCTGCTGCTATCCATTCTGTACGTTTTGCTTGTCGCCGTACTGGTGGCCGGGGGCTTCAAAGTGTTTCCCGCCCTGGTTCACGAAGTAGGTCAACTGATCGTAATCGTCAAGCACGTATACGCTCATCCGCAGAACGAAATCGTGAGCTATCTCGTCTCCGTCGTTCATCAGCTCGACCTTCACAGCATCATCAAGCCCGGATTGGATATGATCAAAAAGGTTGGCCATTGGGGCTTCGAATGGTTTCTGGCCGTCATTATGAGCTTGATTCTGCTGCTCAGCAAATCGAGCGTCATCCGGTTCACGCACAAGCTTCGGGCGAGCAAGATCGGATGGCTGGTGGAAGAAATCGAATACTTCGGCCAAAAATTCGTCCTCACCTTCGGCAAAGTGATCGAAACCCAGCTGCTGATTGCGCTGATCAACTGCGTGTTGACGACAATCGCCTTATGGGCGATGGGGTTTCCGAACCTGTTCGGCCTGGCGCTCCTAATTTTCGTTCTTGGCTTGATTCCTGTCGCCGGCGTATTCATCTCGTTGATTCCGCTGTGCGCTATCGCGTTCAGCCTTGGCGGTTTCGTCTATGTCATCTATTTAGTCGTGACGATTACTTTGATTCACGCCTTGGAAGCCTATGTGCTCAATCCGCGGCTGATGGCATCCAAGACGCATCTGCCGATCTTTTACACCTTTATCGTGCTCCTGTTCTCCGAGCATTTCTTCGGAATCTGGGGCCTGATCGTCGGAATTCCGACATTCGTATTTATCCTTGATTTGTTAGAGGTTCAAACGGTGGGACAGCCGATTCGCCTTGCGCTTCCCCCATCCCCTAAGGAGGAATGATCACAATGTTAAGAAAATCGATCCCGTTTGTGTTCGTAGCAGCGGGGCTGGGTATAGGCATGGTTTCGCTCCTGCTGGCGTTTCACGGCAAGGTGCTTTCTGCGGTTCTGCTGGTCGCGATTGCGGCCTTGCTGGACCTGTTCGGCGGCTATATTGCGGAAAAGCTGGAGCTGTCGGGCGAATTCGCTAAGGAGCTTCGTTCCTTATCGGAGCTGATTTCCTTCGGCGCCGCGCCGGCCATCATTATCTATGTCGTCGCCTTGCGTGAGCTGCCAGTATACGGTACGCTGCTGATCGGCTTGTTCATGGTATGCGGCGCGCTGCGGCTGGCCCGTTTCAACGTGAAAACCTGTCAAAACCGTTGTCATATCGGTCTGCCAATTACCGGAGCAGGCTGTCTGTTATCCGCATTTGCCTTGTGGAACCCGCCATCGCATCTTTTGGCGGTGACGGTGCTGGTCATTGTCGGGCTTTCTTTCCTGATGATCAGCACGATTAAGATTCCCGCATTTCGTCCAAACAAAGCCGTGTACGATACCGAAAACGTCTAGCACCAACGGCTGGAGAGGAGCTGTGTCCGCATGCAATTTATACAGGAGATGATCTTACAGTACGGATATATCGCTTTATTCTTCAGCCTGGCGCTTGGCATTGTGGGCTTGCCTATCCCCGACGAGCTGCTGATGACCTTTATCGGTTATCTGGCGTCGGTCGGTATGCTGAATTATTCGATCTCGGTCGCCGTCAGTCTCGCGGGAGCGATGACCGGCATGCTTTGCAGCTACGCGCTTGGCCGCAAGTTCGGCAAGCCGCTGCTGTGGAAGCATGGCAAATGGATCAAACTGACCCCGGAACGGCTGGAAAAAGTGGAAGCATGGTTCCAGCGTTACGGGCCTTGGACGGTCAGCTTTGGCTATTTTATTCCTGGCATCCGTCACTTGACCTGCTACTTGTCCGGCGTTATCGGCATGGGCAAGCGCAAATATTTGCTGTTCTCGGCTGTCGGCGCGTTCAGTTGGTGCATACTTTTTATCTCCATCGGCTATTTTATCGGGGCGCAGATCGACTTCTCGCATTTCCATGCGTCGCTGATGCACCGGTTTTTCTCGAAATAAGAGCTCGGACAAGCTATAGCGGAAACGAAAAAGGCACGCTTATGAGGGCGTGCCTTGAGCTTGTTGAGGAAGTAGTCAATTGAGGTAATAGAAGTTACGAGGGGGGTGGGGTATCCACTTCCGACCGCTGTTGTCCTCGGGAAATTTGATTTGAAGCCGCTTAGTAGCGGATATTTCCCGAAGACAAAGGCGGCCGCTATCGCTTCTCCAGTGGATACCCCACCTCTGTATGCATCTCTATTTTCGTAAAAGCTCACTTTCTCAACACTCTGAAGGCACGCCCTTAAAAGCGTGCCTTTTTGCTATTCTTGCCGTTTGCGCAGCGTCCGGCCGAACACGGCCAGAATCGGCAGCAGCAGCACCGCGGCGGTCACAAGGGACGCCCGAAGCGACAGACGGCTGCCGATCCAACCGACGAACGGACCGCCCCCCGTCTGGCCGAGCGCGTCCGATTGATTGATCATCGAAAGCACCGTCGCCCGGACCTTGCCTTCGATGTTCAGATTAAGCCACGTGTCGTAGATCGGCCCGCTGAGCGCTCCAATGATACCAAGCGCAAGAACGGAGCCAAGCGCCCAAGCAAAGCCGGGAGCGAAGGCAAACGACAAGATGGCGGCGACCCGCAAGCCGGTCAAAACAAACATCGCCACGACGACCACCCGTTCGCTGCCCATATCCAACCGCTTCTCGGCCAGCCGTACGACGATCAGACTGAGGAACGTCGTGAGGACGGAGATCAGGCCGAACCACATCGCCATCGAGAACGGCAGTTCGGCCGGGAAGCCGATCTCCTTGATCAGATGCGCTTCCCAAAGCCGGTCGTAGCCTTCCGACGCCGCGCCGCTGAACAGCGTGACGACGAGAATCATCAGCAGCACCGGCTCGCGGCGCACCACCCGTGCTCCGGACAGCCACGTCGACTTCATCTCCTGCCAATAAGAGAACTTGTCCAGCCGCTCCGGACGGACGAATTGGGTTTCCTTCATGAAAAGGAACAAAAACGCCCCAAGGCTGAGAAACATCAGACCGCTAATAACATAAGGCAGATTAGGAGCAAGCGTGGATAACCCGACGCTTAGTGCAATACCGATCAGCGTAGCGACAAGCGACAAGCGCTTGCCTTCCAGGAAAAGGCGCCCCACATGCTGCTCGCCGACTTCGTCAACGATCCAAGCCGTATCGGCCCCACTGATCAACGTCTCGCCGACGCCGCGGATACATTCCGCAATCAGAATCCACACGAACAGCGAAATCAAAGGGCTAACGCCCCCAAGCCACGGCGCACTGCCTTCCAGTACGTACGCGCCCCCGATCACCAGCATCCCGGCAATAACCGACAGCCGCCGGCCATACGTATCGGCGACGACACCCGTAATTCCTTCGAAAATCAATACCGACACTTCCAAAACCGTACCAACGAGCAGCAGCTCGAACGGATTTAACCCGAGTTGACTTATGTAATATACCGCATAGGTCGTAAAGGCCGTCGCATTGGCGAGCGACGTCATAAAGATTTTAGTCTTATACACTTGTGACGCGCGAAATTTCATGTAGTCAGATCCGCCTTTCCGGCAGACGGCACGTCACACAGGGCAGTACGGTTTCTTGCGCTTCCGTTTCATGCACACCGATGGACGGGTCATGCCGTTTGTTGTTTTATCGTTCCTGTAATCCTTAGGTTGAGTGAATAGGCCAAGCTTTTTTGCATAATGAAACACCTCCGATTGGTATACCTTCCATTATAAATAGTTTACAAAATATAGAAAGGGTAAATTTAAAAGTAACGAAACTCTCCCCGGTTTTGCACAACCGGTATAGTTTCCCTCGGCTGCCCTTTTCGTCGGCCGCTTACCTGCTATGCTTAAAAGTTATCTACATTTTCTCTTGAACTGTTGGATGAACTATTTTACAATATAAATATATGAATAAATGCTCATGTATTATCAGATTAAAATTAACTACTATGTCGTTTAAGGAGCTCGATGGGAATGAAGCAGGTTGACGTACTGGTGATCGGTGCCGGGCAAGCCGGTCTCGCGATGGGATATTATTTGAAACAGCAAGCGGTGTCGTTTGCCTTGCTGGATGCAAGCGACCGCATCGGGAACAGCTGGAGAAACCGGTATGATTCCTTGGTGCTGTTCACGCCTCGAAAATATTCGCTGCCGGGCATGCCCATGTCTGGCGATCCGAGCGGATTGCCGACCAAGGACGAAGTAGCAGACTATCTCGAAGCTTACGCGGAGCGTTATTCCCTGCCGGTACAATTGCAAACGCAGGTCATTTCGATGACCAAGACGAGCCAAGGCTTCCTCGTCGAAACGAATCGTGGAACCTACCGGGCGGGTAAAGTCATCGTGGCGACCGGTCCGTTCCACACGCCTTTCGTTCCCGGCTTTGCCTCAGGGCTTCCGGACGAACTCTATCAAACGCACAGCAGCGCATACCGGAATTCCGGCGAGCTGCTGGACGGACCTGTGCTTGTCGTCGGTGCGGGTAATTCGGGTGCGCAGATTGCCGCAGAGCTGTCCCGGGAGCGGCTAGTCTATTTGTCCGCGGGAAGCGAGCTGCATTTTAAACCGTTACATGTGCTGGGCAAAAGCATTTTTTGGTACTTCGATCTGTTCGGATTTATCCGTGCGGATAAAGGCTCCCTACTCGGTTCGTGGCTGAAGAGACAGCCCGAGCAAATTTACGGGCTCGAACTGAAATCGCTTATGGCGGATCAAAAAGTGCTGCTTAAGCCGAGAGCGGTCGGGGCGAAGGAAAACCGTATTCTTTTCGAAGACGGTTCCGAAGCGGAAGTCAGCAATATCGTATGGGCGACCGGCTACCGCAGCGACTACCGGTGGATACGAATCGATGATGCTGTTGATTCGCAGGGGAACCCTATTCACCGCGGCGGCGTCAGCCCGGTGTCCGGGCTATATTATCTCGGCCTGCCGTGGCAGTCGTCCCGGGGCTCGGCGCTGCTGGGCTGGGTAGGCCGCGATGCGGCGAAGCTGGCGGAAAAGATCCGGCGTTCGTAGATTTGCAGTCAGGTTTTGGTGTACAATAAAGTAAATAAATGTGACGGAGGTGCATCTATGAGCGATAGGTCATTCGCCTTGAAATCGGTTACCCCGATTCTTCGAATATTCGACGAAGCCAAAGCGAGAGCGTTTTACGTGGATTATCTCGGCTTCCAGATCGATTGGGAGCACCGCTTCGAAGAAAACTTGCCCTTATACATGCAAATTTCGCTTGGAGCGTGTACGCTCCACTTAAGCCAGCATCATGGGGATTGCTGCCCGGGGGCTGCGGTCCGCATCGAAGCCGAGAACCTCGACGCGTTCCATGCGAAGCTTGCGGCCAAAGACTATAAATACGCCCGGCCCGGCATTGAAACCACCCCTTGGGACACCCGTGAACTTGCGGTAACGGACCCGTTCGGGAACCGTCTCATTTTTTTCGAAGCATAACGAACCTCAAAAGCACATCAGGAGGGAACACAGAACGATGCCGGATATGTTAGTGAAGCTGTACGAGCTTCCGGATGACGCCCCGCTCCGGACCAAACTGGAGGACGCGGGCTTTACGATTCGCAGGGCGCTCGTGCCGGAGAAGCATCTGATCCGAAGCTGGGTAAAGGAAAAATTCAATCCCCATTGGGAGAGCGAATGCGACGTCGCGATTAGCGGACACCCGACCTCCTGCTTTATCGCTACCTTGGAGGACAAGCTGGTCGGATTCGCATGTTACGACGCGACCTGCAAAGGCTTCTTCGGCCCGACCGGCGTAGACGACGTATGCCGCGGCAAAGGGGTCGGTACCGGTCTGCTGCTGGCCTGCTTGCACGACATGCGGGCCCAAGGGTACGGCTATGCCGTGATTGGCGGCGCGGGTCCGGTCGCTTTTTACGAAAAGACGGTCGGTGCGATAGAAATTCCAGATTCCAAGCCGGGGATCTACAATGGAATGCTCCGTTAATAGGTCTCCTCTATTGACCTGAGACCGAATACAAGCTACACTAGAAAGTACAAGCAGGGGAATTTCCAGCGGCCGTGCCGCATGGAAAGGCTTCTGCTTTTCTATTTTTCCCACCCACTCTAACAAACCGGGAGGAACCCGTGAATCATCGTTCGTTACGCACTCATCTGACGCTGGCCTTCGCGGTTATGGCGATTGTGCCGGTGCTGATCCTGGGCACCATTCAGGTGCAGCAGATCAACAAGCTGACGCAAGAGTATAACAAAACGCAGGAGCATGCGACGAAGCGTCTCGCCGACGCCGTCGAAACGTACGTTTATTATTACCGCAACGCCGTAGATACGCTCGCCACAACGATTAGCGCATCCGGTCCCGGGTTTCGCGACCGGGCCGGCTTGACGCGCAAAATCCAGTCGGTGAAAAATAACCTGCCCGGCTTCTCTCAGCTCTATGTGACGGATGAGAACGGCGCGATCAAAGCTCTCTCGCCGGATGCGGAAAGCGGCAATGCGCATGCGCTGCCGGTCGGCACCGATCTAAGCTCGCGGGAGTACTGGAAAAAAGTGAAGCTGACGCTGCAGCCCGCGATTTCCGTACCGATGCATGGCGCCGAGGGCGGATCTGCGCCGTTCGTCGCCATCGCCGCTCCGCTTTACAGCGAAAACCGGGCTTTTGAAGGCGTTGTGATCGGAATACTCGACATGGGCCAAATCGCAAGGCTCGTCACCCAATACGATTACGGACCGGGCGCTTATCCCGCCGTGCTCGGTCCGGCCGGCAGAGTCATCTACCACCCTCAGAGCGAGCTGGTACAGTCCATCGCGGATTTGTCCGGCGAACCGGCGGTCCAAGCGGCGGCCTCCCTCAAGGAAGGGATGGACAAGTTCGTCTCCGGCGCCAATGGACAGAAAGAGCTTGTTTCCTTTAAAACGATCAACAGTCTTGGCTGGACAGTGTGGGTCGGCCGCTCTTACGCTGCGGTACAGGAGGCTTTTTTCGCCTCGCTTAAATCGACGTTTCTACTGCTCTTGCTTACGCTCGGCTTGACCGTGCTTCTGGGCTCCTACTTGGCCAAACGGCTGAACCGGACGATCCATGCGCTGGTTCGCTACACGCAGTCGCTCGCCGCCGACCGCTATACCGCGCCGAGCGAGCCGCTGTCTTCGCCGGGCGCGCCGTACGAGATGCACTATTTGGCAAGCCAATTTGCGCAGATGGCCGAGCAGATTCATGACAACCGGCAGGCCTTGCTTGAGCTGAACAGCGAACTGGAGCAGCGGGTCGAGGAGCGGACGCTCAGCTTGCAGCAGCAGCATGCGACGCTCGCCGCCATCCTGGAGAGCTACTCCGACGGCATCGTCCTTATCGACGTGAATCAGCAGGTCGTGCTTGCCAACCGCCGGATGGCCGAACTGTTCGGGTTTGACGGCAAAGAGCTCCTAAGCTTGACGGAGGAGGAACTGCTGAGCCGGATCGCCCGCAAGATGCCGCAGCCGGACGAGGAATTCGCCCGAATCGGCCGCAAGCCGAATCCAACCGGCAAATTTACGCTGGTCCGCTCCCCCGGCGACGAACGGGTCGTCCAACTGGCCTCGTTCCAAGTGACGGATGGCGGCAAGGAGTTCGGACGCGGCTACGTCTTCCGGGACATGACGAAGGAGCATGAGATCGACTCGCTGAAGAACGACTTGATCTCGCTCGCCTCGCATGAGTTCAAGACCCCGATTACGAGTATCAAAGGAAGCGTCGAGACGCTGCTGCGCAAGCATGCCGGATGGGACGAGGAGTTCAAGCAGGAGCTGTTGGAAGGCATTCACGAGGATATCGGCCGGATTCAGGAGCTGATCGACGAATGGCTCGACATTTCCAAGATCGAAGCCGGAGCGCTGAGCATTCATCCCGCTCCCGTCCGGGTCCGCTCTGTCGTCGAAGGAGCTTGGCAGAGACTGCCTCACACCCTCTCGGCCGATGCGCAGCTTCATATCGACTTGGACGAGGAACTGCCGCTTCTCTATGCGGACAAACGAAGAATGGAGCAAATTTTTATCAATCTGTTCACCAACTCCATCCGTTACAACGAATCGAAGCCTCATATCCGGGTCACGGCGGAGCCGAACGGGCTGAACGTGCGGATTTTCGTCAAGGACAACGGCATTGGCATTCCCGAAGCGCATCTGCCCCACATTTTCGACCGGTTCTACCGGGTCGACGTTTCGTCCAGCCGCCGTACCGGAGGAACGGGACTGGGGCTTGCGATCTGCAAAGGCATCATCGACGCTCACAGCGGCTCGATCGAAGTACACAGCACGGAAGGCACAGGCACGACGATGATCGTCTCGGTACCTATCTATTACGGCCAAACGGAGGACGACAATGAAGAAACATAAAATCATGATCGTAGACGACGAACCGAAAATTTTACGGTTTATCGCCGCCAATTTGAAATCGGCCGGTTATGAAACCGCCACGTGCGCAAGCGGCGCGGAAGCGCTGGAGGCGGTTGATCTGTTCGATCCCGATCTTATTCTGCTCGACGTCATGATGCCGGGAATGGACGGCTTCGAGGTATTGACCCGGCTCCGGACCTATACGGACGTGGCGGTCATCATCCTGACGGCACGGAGCAACTCCAGCGACAAGGTGCAGGGACTGAATCTGGGGGCCGACGATTATTTGACCAAGCCGTTCTCGCTGGATGAGCTGTTCGCCCGCGTCAGCGCCGTGCTGCGGCGCTTTGATCGCGGCAGCGGACAAATGACCGCCGCCAAGGAGCTGCGCCTCGGCCCCATCGTCGTCAATCTGGCCCAGCGCCGGGTGTGGCACGGCGACAGCGAAATCAAATTTACGGACACGGAATACAAGCTGCTTGTCCAATTGCTCCAGCATGAAGGCAAGGTGCTGACCCACGAGCAGCTGCTGACCGAAATTTGGGGCAGCGAATACCGCGACGATGTCGAATATTTGCGCGTCACCATCGCACGCATCCGGCAGAAGCTGAAAGCCGTCCTTCCCGAAGGTCAATGGATCGTAACCTACCCCGGCGTAGGCTATATGATCCAAAACGGCGGTTAAACGTCAAAAATCCATCGGCCTTATCCAAGGACCGATGGATTTTTTATATGGGCTGATTATGTTACTGCGTCTCCTGCCGCTCTTATTTCGCGGTGAGCGTGACGTTCGATGCCGTTGCCCAGTTTCCGACCGGCGCAACCGTATACGTCGTTCCCGGCGTCAGCTTGCCGCCGTTCTGCAGATCAAACGTCCCGACAGCGCCTTTGCGCGAGGTCAACTTGTAAGTCGCGTTCAGCTTGGTGCCGTCGGCGGCTGTCAGCACGATGCTGCGGAGAGCGAACAGCTCGTCTTTCGGATCTGCCGACAAGGTCACGTTCAGCGAAGCAGCATCGACTTGTTCAACGGATTGAATTTGAAGCGGCGCGATTTCTTTCGCCGTAAACGTCGGATTGGCAACGGTCGACCAATCGGAAGTGACTGTATACTTAACGCCCGGCTTCAGCGTCTGACCTTCCGGCAGGCGGAATTTCGGAGCTTGGCGCCCGTCCGTTGCTTGCGTGAACGGCACGTACGAAGCGACAATCGGCTCTCCGTTTTCCGGCGTGATCGTGACCTGCTTGCCTCTCATGGACGAAATCAACTGATACGTTTTGCCGTTGTACATGTTGTTATCGTCCAGAACAAACTCAAGACCGCCGCGCTTTCCTTGGTACGCTACGACCACGTTGCCGTAGTCGGTAACGCCGTCTTCCAGCTTCGATTCGATTTCGAACGTATCGGAAGCCACTTGCTGCACGGAGTTCATCGAAATTTTGTTCGTCATCGCTTCGAAAGTGCCAATTTTTTTGCCTTTGTAGGAGAACGTGTAGGTTGTGCCCGCTTTTTGCGGAGAAACCGGCAAAATGTAGGTCGATTTCGAACCCGATTTCAGCTGCGGAATGTTAAGCGGCGTCAAGCCGTTGTCGAACGTGAAGTTCGCTTTGGCCTTCTCCACGTCGATTTCTTCCTTCGGCAGCGGCGCGGAGAACGTAATTTGAAGCGTGATCGGGTTCACGGCCTTCCACTCCGTCACTTGAATGGAAGCGACCTGCAGCGCGGCATGGACTACGATAGCGGCTTCGGCGCGGTTAATGGGGCTGCTTCCCGAGTAAGCCGTACCCAGCGCATTTTTCAGCGTGGCCGCATCGGCTTTGGATGCCTTGGCAACAATCGCGATCAATTGATCCTGCGACAGCGAATCGTTCGGCTTAAAGCCGCCGTTCTCCCCGGTCATGGCGCCTTGGCCGACGACCGCGTTCACGTATTCGTGGAACCAGTCGGATTTCTTAACATCGCTCCATGCGGCCGCCTGGCCTGCAGCTTGAAGCTTGAACGCTTTGACTGCCATTGTCGCAAGCTCGGCTCTGGTGATCGTTTGGTTCGGACGGAAGTCATGCTGGCCGTAGCCTTGAACGACCTGGCTTTTTTCGAGCGCTTCAAGCGCCGTCTGGTAAGGCGCCGATACGCTGACATCGGTGAACGAGGCCGCTGCCTGTACATTCAATACATGAATCGGAGCAAGCGAACCGAGCGTGACAGCAGTCGTCAGCGCGACAGTCGTGATCATCTTTTTCGTTTTCATCAAAGTCATCTCGCTTTCAGGAACGTATTTTCAAGCAGGGGTTTATGAAGTTATTTCGTACATGACCTATCTTACCGCCCGAACCGTTACAATCGAATAAAAATAACGGCGGCCGCATTACAAAAACGTAAAAAAGCCTGAGCTTTCATTCTCGCTCAGGTCCCTATCCTTAAAGTTTATCAAATGCGCGCCACCGCAAATTAGTATCCGTCACCGGGATGTCCACCGCTGGCGAAGTACTCATCGTGGATGTGCTTAGCTTCTCTTCCACCGTCGTGACAGCTGTTGAGCACGGAGCGGAAATTTATCCGTATCCCCCACCCATCAATGAAAAAGCTAAAGCTTATGCGGATGAGTTAAATGCACAGCTCGTACGGGGAAGAGCGGAAGCGGAAAAATGGGGCGGCCACTCGTTGTCGCCTTCGTCCTTTACTTCCGCCGAATTGATCGGGGATTCTTCGAGTGGACGCGAGCTTCGGGAGCGGGGCTATGTACAAGATGTGACCCATTGCTCCCTGGTGGACATCTTCAAAGCTGTTCTTCCGCTTTACAAAGACGGGTTTATAAAAGCTAACGAGCTATCGAAATTTCACTGACACGGCATGAGGTCAAGCGATGGTGAAATTGACTCCATAGAAGGACAAGCCCGTTTTTCTTGCCACATTCTGAGACGATAAATTATCGCACAAAGTGCTGTATAACGGGATGCACTCCATGTTCCGCACCACCATCGCCCATCCAGCAACTACGGAAGCGGCATATCCCCTCCCGCGAAACCCGTCCAAAGTCTCAAGTCCTGCTTCGTGCGCCCGGGATGTGATGCGGACGCTGCGGCAGATCGAGACGGCCCTGGCATCGCGTACGAGTGCTATGCAGGGCTGGGCATAGTCGATTTCCGAGATCAGCCATTCGAAGCCGCCGCGCAATAATTCGGTCATATTTTCACGAGTGACACTGACTACTTCCATTGTCGGCACGGTGGTGTCAGGAATAAGATAGCAAGGTCCCATCGTGAAGCGTTCGCTTTGAAGGAGGTTCATATAAGCCTCGAAATGCTTCGGATTCGTTTGAAAATCTCTTACGATCGGTTCGTCAGCACACAACGCCTCCAATTGCCGGGCAAGCGTATCCGGGACATCATACCGAAACCGACAAAGAGCCGAACCCTCTATCGTTCGCCCTAAGAAAAACCGAGGGGCGGAAGGCTCTCCGGGCCATGGCTCGTTTATTGTGCGAAGCCTCATGTTCCGATCATGTGTAAACATGGCCTCAACATGCATTTCCATCAATTCATGGGCGGTTGGTTTGATTTTTTCCCTATCGATCATGCTTCCACTCTCCAATCCGTTACTACGACTAGGTACCTCTTTTATAAGAGTATCAGAAATGATCCGAAATAACCTGGGAAAACATAATGATAATCGAATTATCCTGTCATTCGAACCCCGCTCCACCCCATTGCCCCGAAAAATTGGAACCCTTACCCCAAGACAGCTGCACCCTATGAGCTAACTATAGAGGAACCACGATGCGCTATCCTGCCTCCCACCGGCCGATTTGACAGCTTAGAGGAACTCAGATGCGCTATTATGCTGCACAGATAGCTTTTTACTATTTTTCGACACGGATAGCGAATCTCAATTCCCCTAGTTCAGGCGGCGGTCACCGCAAAATCATTTAGCACATCCCCGTTCCTCTATAATAGATGCGGCCGTTTGCCACATTACGAGAATTAATAATTCTCAACAAATAAAAAAAGCAGAGGCGTAACCCCCTGCTCTTTCCTTCCTGCTTATTGAAGCACCCGATTCAAAAATTTATCTTGCTTCATAATAATAGCGGCGGACCGTAGAAAATGATCTTCCAGAATGCAGCCGGGATTGGAATACCGCACCCTGATGGGCGGTGATTGCCGCAATACTCCCGATCGCTATCGGGATTGATGGGCCTTGTAAAAACACACGTCACGTCTTCGAACGAGATGTCCCCGGTCCCATGGATGATCCCGCTAACCCGCTCATACCATTACAAGTTCGTCCACAAGATGGGTTTCAAGCCGCGGGGCCTCAATTGCTGTATTCGTCGTAATTTCGCGCCAATCGAAGCAACTGCGAATTGTCCGTTCGTATTTTCCATTGTATAACTGCCGGTCGGCGTTCAAGATATCCTGCAGCACCTTCCCATAATGCAGATCTTCTTTGGACGTATTGCTCCAAGCGGTTGCCATTAACTTACCGAAACGATCCCTTGCATCTAACAGCGCATCTTTGAATTCCTTCTCCTTGCCTTGATACAGCGCTGTGAATTGCTGCTGAACCTCCGGAACCTGTTCAAAATGAGCCGAATAAGCACGATCCCCCAGCTGCTGCGAGATGAGTCCACGCTCGATCAAATTGATTTGGAACATTTCCACCAAAATATCGAACGCCCCGCCTGTAAACGGTTCAGACAAATCGTGCGCCTCCCGGCCCACCGTTGACATTTTCTTATTGTTGAATGCTATCCGGATAGACCGTCCATTTCGCAATTCGCCCATCCGAGACAATTCGTTTACCGAAAACAAGTTCCCCTTGGTGCTATGCAGTAGAATGTCGAGGACCGAATCAAAATGTAACGTGGATACAATAGCCACAAGATCGCCAAAAGCTTCGTGATGTCCTCCGTATTCATCCGTGATTTGAATTTGCGGGACACCGATGACGGAGTATTTGATCGTATGTCCCATCTCGTGCGCCAGAACGTCAAAATTTTCGCAGTAGGGATTATCGTAATCCAAACCATGTCTGTCTGGCCTAGCGGGAAAACCAAACTCGAGAAAACCTTCCAATCCGGAATGGGCATTCCCCCATTCCACCCGAGGAATTAACAGGAGCTTGGGTGGATTAAACGGCCAAGGAATCGTCCTCCCGAAATAATCTTCCCAAATATCCATCACCCTCCGAACCGTCGCGTACATCGTGGCTGCCGAAAATGCGCGATCTCCAGGACGGAGATGATCGAAATGACCTTCAGCATTGGGTTGAACCGGAGGGGCATGAGGACCTTGATATCGGTACGCAAAATCAGGTGAACCGTTGAACCCGAACGGGATCTTATCCAAAGCATCGACGACGTACATTCTTTCATCTTCGGGTCCGGCTTGAACGGATCCGGGCGGAACATTGATGTATACCACTTCGGGCTGTTCGAATCCTGGCACCGTTTTATTTTGCGGATAAATGAGAAATCTGGTCCCTTGCTCTCGCGCGCGGGCATCCAATAACTGTGACATGCAGATCCTCCTTGGTTTGTATGATATAGTTCTGTAATATAATGTTTTTTTATCGAATCCTTTATACGTTAGATTGGAAAGGCAAAAAAGCCCTTGCATGTAACAAGGACTTTGCGATCAGATTAGGCTGTCATCGTCTACCCCCTGTACTCGAAGGAGCATCGAATTTACAGCCCTAGTATAGTCAAAAGCGTTCTCCACAACAACCTGCCGACAGGATTACAACAATCCGAGCGCTTTCCGCTCCTCGTCGGTAAACACGCGCGACCGGGTCAAAAACCGGACGCCCTCCGGGCCTTCAAGTGAAAACATGCCGCCTCTCCCGGACACCACGTCAATGATTAGCTGTGTATACTTCCAATAGTCATATTGAGCTTGACTCATATAGAACGAAGCGCCGCCGATCTCGCCGAGCCGGACGTCCTGTTCCCCGATCAAGAATTCCCCCTCCGGATAGCACATGGGAGAGCTGCCGTCGCAGCAGCCTCCCGATTGATGGAACATGACGGGGCCGTGTTTGTCCTGGAGCAGCCGGATTAAGGCCAACGCTTCGTCCGTTGCGAACACCTTCGGGACGGTATCCATCGCGCCTCCGGATCAGAAGAAGCCCAAGGCGTCCGTGCTGTAGCTGACCAGCAGGTTTTTCGTTTGCTGGTAATGCGACAGCATCATCTTATGCGTCTCGCGGCCAATCCCGGAGCCCTTGTACCCGCCGAACGCCGCATGCGCCGGATAGGCATGATAGCAGTTTGTCCAGACTCGGCCAGCCTGAATGTTTCTTCCGAACCGGTAAGCCGTGTTGATATCCCGAGTCCACAGTCCGGCACCCAGTCCGTACAGCGTATCGTTGGCGATGGCCAACGCTTCCTCCTGATCCTTGAAGGTCGTAACGGAAACGACCGGCCCGAAAATTTCCTCTTGGAAAATACGCATTTTGTTGTGGCCTTTGAATACCGTCGGCTGAACGTAATAACCGCCGCTCAGGTCTCCTTCGAGCGCCGCCCGGTCTCCGCCGATCAGACATTCGGCTCCTTCCTGCTTCCCGATGCTCAGGTAAGACATGATTTTCTCGACCTGCTCGGAGGACGCCTGCGCGCCGATCATCGTTTCCGTATCGAGCGGGTTGCCCTGCTTGATCGCCGCTACCCGCTGCAAGGCCCGCTCCATGAACTGGTCGTAGATCGACTCCTGAATGAGTGCGCGGGATGGGCAGGTGCACACTTCGCCTTGATTCAGCGCGAACAGCACGAAGCCTTCAATCGCTTTGTTCAGGAAAGCGTCATCCTTGGCGTACACATCCTCGAAGAACAGATTGGGCGACTTCCCGCCGAGCTCCAATGTGACTGGGATGATGTTCTGCGAAGCATATTGCATGATCAAGCGTCCCGTCGTCGTTTCGCCGGTGAATGCGATCTTGGCGATGCGGCTGCTCGAAGCGAGCGGCTTGCCGGCTTCGAGGCCGAAGCCGTTCACGATGTTCAGCACGCCGGCCGGCAGCAGGTCGGCAATCAGCTCCGCGAGCACGAGAATCGACGCCGGCGTCTGCTCCGCAGGCTTGAGCACGACGCAGTTGCCGGCCGCCAGCGCAGGTGCGATTTTCCACGTTGCCATCAGCAGCGGGAAGTTCCACGGAATGATCTGCCCGACGACGCCTAGCGGCTCATGGAAATGATAGGCGACCGTATCGCTGTCCACTTCCCCTAGCGTGCCCTCCTCTGTACGGATGCAACCGGCGAAATAACGGAAATGATCGATGGCCAGCGGCAGGTCGGCGGCAAGCGTCTCCCGGATCGGCTTGCCGTTGTCCCACGTCTCCGCGACGGCGAGCAGCTCCAAATTCGCTTCCATACGGTCCGCGATTTTGTTCAAAATTTGCGCGCGTGCAGCTGCCGACGTGCGGCCCCAAGCGTCTTTGGCGGCATGGGCTGCGTCCAGGGCCAGCTCGATATCTTCCGCCGTAGAGCGGGGAACCTCGCAAAAGGCTTGACCCGTCACAGGCGTAATATTGTCAAAATACTGCCCTTTCACCGGCGCGACCCATTGACCGCCGATAAAGTTTTCGTAGCGCTTCTTGAACGTCACCTTGGCTCCGGTTTGTCCTGGTTGTGCATAGATCATCGTTTCGTCCTCCCACGGTTGGATTGGATAGATTATGAATAGGTATATGTGTTGATACAGATGTATGCGGCGGATTCGAATGTATGCCTTGTACCGTTAATCGAGCGTCAGAACGACACGTCCGTTGACCTGACCTTTTTGCAGCCGGTCGAACACTTCATTGATCCGGTCCAGCGACTGCGTTTCGATATTCGTCTTCACCTTGCCCCGCGCCGCAAAATCCAACGCTTCCTGCAAATCTTTCCGCGAGCCGACAATCGAGCCCTTGACCGTTACGCCGTTCAACACGGTGTCGAAAATCGGGATCGGCAAATCCGCATTCGGCAGTCCGACGACGACCAGCGTGCCGCCACGGCGAACCGAACGGTAAGCCTGCTCGAACGCTTTCGGTGTCACGGCGACGCTGATTGCGGCATGCGCTCCTCCGATTTCCCGCTCTATCGCTTCGGTAGGGTCTTCCTTCTGCCCGTTGACGGTCAAGTCGGCTCCCAAAGCCATGGCAAGCTCCAGCTTATCATCATGAATATCGACGGCGACGACATGGTAACCCATCGCTTTGGCATACTGGAGCGCAACATGGCCGAGTCCGCCGATGCCGTAAATGGCAACCCACTCGCCGGGCTTCGCCCCCGTCACCTTGAGCGCCTTATACGTCGTCACGCCTGCGCAGAAGATCGGAGCCGCATCCACGTAGCTTAAGCTATCCGGAATTTTCGCCACATAAGCGGCCGGCGCTTTGCAGTACTCGGCATACCCGCCGTCCACCGAATAGCCTGCGTTGAGCTGGTTTTTGCAGAGCGTCTCCCATCCCGTCAAACAATAATCGCATTCGCCGCACGCGGAATAGAGCCAAGGAATCCCGACGCGGTCCCCGACCTTAAGCGAAGTCACGCCTTCGCCCAGCGCCACGATTTCGCCAACGCCTTCATGCCCCGGAATAAGCGGCAGCTTCGGTTTGACCGGCCAATCTCCGTGAGCGGCATGCAGATCGGTATGGCAAACCCCGCACGCTTTAATCTTGACGAGCACTTCGCCGTGGCCAATCTCCGGCACGGGTACGTCTTTAATCTCCAATTGCTGGTGAAACTCATTCACAACGGCCGCTTTCATCTTGATGAATTCCTCCCCTTGAGATATGTTTTTTGACTTCGCTATAAATAAAGCAAAAAGCGTGCCAATACGTGTGAACTGCGTCACATAAGGAAATTTTGAAAGCGTTTTATTAAAAGTTGTTTCATTCCGGAACACTTCCTCCGTTCTTTCTGGTTCAAAATAGAACAATTGCTGTGAACAAATGGTGAACCTTTGCAGGTTGTGATATTCTATACCTATATTGATGTTTCCGGAGGTGTCTTTCTTGTCATCCTTGGACATTCAGATTTATTCGGAGGTTGTAGCCAGCTCATGGAAGCGCTGCCAGCGGTACGGACTGAAGCCGACCGACCCGTTTGATGACCGTCTGCTGACCGGAAAGCTCTTTCAGGAGCGATTGAAAGAAAACGCAACACTCGTACGTCATGCCTCGCAAATTTTCGACACCATTAAACCTTTTATTCAGCAGTCCGGCCAAACGGCCCTGCTTATCGATGCCCAAGGCTGCATTCTGTACGCTGCCGGGGACCCCGGCTTTTCGAAACGGGCGGAAGCCGTTCAACTGCAAGTCGGGGCCGTATGGGACGAGAAACGCAAAGGCACCAATGCGATCGGCGTCGCCATCACCGAAAAAATTCCCGTCCGCGTCCATGCGGCGGAGCATTTTTGCCAGGCCAACGCTTTTCTTACCTGCGCTTCTTCCCCGATTTTCAGTCCGACAGGCGAGCTGATCGGCGTCATCAATTTCAGTGGCAAGCGGGAGACCTACCACCACTACAGTCTGACCCTTGCCGTTATGGTTGCGGAATCGCTGCAAAACCGGCTGCTGCTGGATGAGGAGAAGCAGGATCATCTCGTGACACTTCAAGAGCTTGAATTCACCGCGAACCATAACCCGCTCCCGCTGCTGTCGCTCGACAGGGACAATCGGATCATACGGGCGAACCAGGCGGCGCTGCGGGCCGTAGGCAAAGATGCGATCGGCAAGCCGTTCAACGGCATCGAGGGCTTTTCGGTCAAAACCATTCAGGACAGCAACCGCACCGTCTCGCGCTCCGTAGCTGTCCGCAAGCCGCAAGAAGGCCGGCACGGCCTCTACAGCTTCTCCGACATCGCCGGGATATGTCCCAATTTTGTGGAAAAGAAGGAACTGGCCTCCAAAGCGGCACTCACCGATATTCCCGTCCTTCTGCTCGGTGAAAGCGGTACGGGCAAAGAGCTGTTCGCCCAATCGATCCACTCGGCAAGTCTGCGGGCGGACCGCCCTTTCATTGCCGTCAACTGCGGCGCGATTCCGGATAGTCTGGTGGAAAGCGAATGGTTCGGCTACGAGCGCGGAGCGTTCACGGGAGCAAACCGGGAGGGAAGTACGGGTAAATTCGAGGCGGCGCATACGGGAACGATTTTTTTGGACGAGATCGGGGATATGTCGCTGCGCGCACAGGCGGCGCTGCTGCGCGTGCTGCAGGAGCGTACCGTCACGCCTGTCGGCAGCACCAAATCGAGACGCATCGATGTGCGAATCGTCGCGGCCACACACAAGCATTTGCCGCTGGAAATCAAGGAAGGGCGCTTCCGCGCGGACTTATACTATCGGCTGAAGGGCATCCAGATCACGTTGCCTTCCTTGCGAGAACGATCCGATCTGTTGACGCTCGTCGAGCATTGGCTGCATAAGAACGGCTGCCCGCACCACCAGCTGCCGGAAGAAACGAAGCGCAAGCTGCTGCGCTATGGCTGGCCTGGCAATATCCGTGAGCTGCACGGCGTGCTGACGCAAGCTTCGTTTCTCGCAGGAGAAGGGCCGATCCGTCCCGAGCATCTGCATTTTGACGAACTTGACCAAACGGACACCTTTGAATGCAGGAGTGACGGTCCGTCCGTGCCGACATTAAGGGATGCGGAGATCGGAGCGATCCAGCGGGCGCTGCGGTCGACCGGCTGGAACCTCAGCAAATCCGCCGCCCTCCTCGACATCGGCAGGACGACGCTGTACCGGAAGATCGAGCAGTATGGCATTGAGCCGTAACCGTCCGATAAAAATGAAAAACGGGAGAGCTCCCGCATCCATGCGGCGCTCTCCCGTACTTATCTTCTCTTCTGCTCGAATCTTCTCAAACTTAAATGAACGCCCTGCAGGCTTTCCAAGTTAAGGCGTGGCTTCGTACGCGCCGATATCGACGCCGCTCCCCTGCACTCTTGGCTGCCCGTCGAGATCCGTGGCACCGATGATGGCCGGCTCCGTCGACCCGGCGTTCATCGCAGGAGAGGTTGCTTTCAAATGAAAATTGTTTGCCGATGCGTTCACGAACCCGGGATCGGCAAACTTGGAGTGCGTATCGTTCCCCGTTCCCGACTTATAGGCGGCAAAACCGGTATACTCCTTGTTTTTCCAAGTCCAGGTCGCATTCGAAGTGCCTCCCGGCGCGTAGTACAAGTTATAATCGACAACATTGCCGCTGTTTTTCGTATATTCGTTATAAATCAAAATGT
Source organism: Paenibacillus tyrphae (assembly GCF_024158745.1). Taxonomy (GTDB): domain Bacteria; phylum Bacillota; class Bacilli; order Paenibacillales; family NBRC-103111; genus Paenibacillus_G; species Paenibacillus_G tyrfis_A. The sequence continues at coordinate 62,566 of NZ_JAMZAW010000004.1, forward strand.
TTGATGCGCTGGCCACCATAATATTGTTTTTGACGATGTTGTTCTGCGTGTCATATTGGAGCAGCAGTTGGCCGCCGCCGAGATTTTTCGTATCGTTCTTATACAGCGTATTGTTGACGACGATGCAATTAACCGTCGATCCCCGCTTCGTATCGTAGCCGCCCATGGCAATGCCCGTATACCGGTTGCCGTACACCAGGTTGTTGCGGATCGTGACGCCGCTGGTCGATTTACCTTGATGCTCGCTGGCGATTTCAATGCCGATGTCGTTGTTGTAGCTGTAGTTTTGCTCGATCACGGTGTCTTTTCCGCCGTCCACATAGATACCGCCCGCTGCGTTCGAATCGTTCGGGAGCGTTTTGCCGTAGGAAGGGTTGTTGTTGGACGTAATGTTGTAGACGGTATTGCCGCGAATCAGGCCGTTTCGGGCTTGGTCGTAAGCCGGATTGGGCGCTTTTCCTTCGAAGCCGATAACGTCGATTCCGATATTGTCGTTGTCGTGAATGAGATTATTCGTAATTTCGAATGAATCGACATTCCCGTTCACCACCAACGATTCGCTGGAACCGAGCACCAGATCGCTCAGCGTGTTACCGTCGATGATGACATGCTCTAGCGCTGCCGGTGCTTTCGTGCCGTACACGGCGATGCCGTGCGAATCCCGGCCGGCCAAATCCGAGCCGAGCGTCGCGGTGTTCTTAATGTGGTGAACGTTGTTGTTGCGAAGCTCGATATGGCTGCCCGCACCGCGGACGAAGATGCCGACCGGCATTTTGCCTTTGGCCGATGTTGCGTAGTTGCGGATTTCGAAGCCTTTGAGCGTGATGTAGCTGGCATCGGCAATGTCCACGAGACCCTCACTGCCGGACACGGACAAGCCGATTCCGTCGATAATCGCCGCTTGAGCGGGAGAGCTCTCGAAGGTGATCGGTCCTGCGGCTGCCGATCCGGATTTTGAAATCTTCAACTTCTGGTTGTACACCCCGCCCAATACATAGACGGTGCTGCCCGGAACAGCATGATCGGCGGCGTATTGCAGCGTTTTCCACGGGGCGCTGCTGCTTGTACCGGGATTGCTATCGCTGCCTGACGTCGACACATAGTACGTCACGGGATTCGCTTGCGCTTGGGGCATTCCCACACTTGCTGCCAGCATGCCGAAAAGGATGGCGGCGGCTGCGATGACGCGGGGCGCCTGGTTTCGAATTCGGATCACGAACGTTCATCTCCTTTAACGTTGGATATCGGCATAGTTACTACCTGCTGCATTGCAGACTTCCCCTAAAACCACTTCTGTCGCCTGGTGCACACCACCTCCTTTAGCTGAGCATGAGGCGGCCCCCTGCAAAAAAGCCCCGCAGGCAGGCCGCCCGCGTCTCATGAACTGCGCCTCAGCTTCGAATCGCCACGGAAGTCTGCAGCCGCTCCACCGCTTCCGCGGTTGGCAGTCGTCCCGTTCCGCCGACGCCCTGCGTGGCGATCGCTCCGCAGGCGCAGGCGTAGCGGAGAAGCGCTTCGCCCCGCTGACCGCCCAGATAGGCGTGGATCAGCCCGGCGTTAAAGGCGTCCCCCGCCCCCGTCGTATCGACCGGGACGATATCGTAGGCTTTGACGGACATCGGCGTCGTGCCCGGCTGAAACAGCGCTGCGCCGGCCGCGCCGCGTTTGACCGCCACCAGCCTCGCGTCCGGCGGCAGCAGCTCCCACACCGCTTCGAGCGTCGCAGCACCGTAAATGTGCAGCAGCTCCTCTTCGCTCGGGATAAACAGATCCGTAGCGCCGAGCAGCGCGTGAATCGAAGCCCGGTGCCACTGCTGGTGCACGTCCCATCCCGTGTCGAACGATGTGCTGCTTCCCTGTCTGCGCGCGGTTTCGAACAGCGGCTTCCAATGATCGCGCATGCCGTCCTGCAGGAAATACGAGCCGAAATGCACGTGGGCAGTCTGCTTCAGCAGCGCGTCCGGCACATCCTGCGGCCGCAGCATCGGAATGCTGCCCGGATACGTCATCAACCCTCGGTCGCTCGGTGTCGAGAAGGACATCGTCACGCCGGTTTTCAGCTCCGGATCGCGCTTCACATGCGACGTATCGACGCCCATTCGCTCCAACTCGCGGATGCAGAACCGGCCGAAATCGTCTTCCCCCACGACGCTGACGAACCGGACGTCCTGCCCGAGTCCGGCCAACGAGCATGCCGTAATCGCCGAGGAGGAGCCGAGCACGATGTCGAACGAGTCGATCAGCTTCTCCCGGTTCCATTCGGGCATCAGATCGTTCCCCGAAATAATGATATCTACGTTCAATTCGCCAAACACGACGACAGACATGGTTTCTTCCTCCCTTTTTCTACTTTGGAAAAGTCCGGTGAATAAAAAGACGCTACACGTGCAGATCATTTTTCCGATCGCTGTTGTCCCCAGATTCTTATGAATTAACTCCTTTAGTCGTTAGAATCCGGGGACAAAGGCGAACGCTTACGCTTCTCCAAAACGATTCCGCACGCTCCGCTATTTATTCACCGGATTTTCTACTTCAGCTCCGGCACGAACGCACGCTCCGCCTCGTACAGCTCCTCGAACATCGCCTTGATCTCGGCAAGCGAGCAGACGGCGGAGGTGAGCGGATCGACCATCAGCGCGTGCAGCGCCATGTCCTTGTCCCGCTCCAGCACGGCCAATACGGCCAGCTCGAAGAACGCCATGTTGCTTCGGCACAAAGCGGCCAAATGCTCCGGCAGCCGGCCGAAGCGGCACGGATTCACGCCGTTGCGGTCCACCATGCATGCGACTTCGACGACGCCGTCCTGCGGCAGGTTCGAGATCAGCCCTTGATTGACGACGTTACCGTAAATGACCTTCGGCTCGTTCTTCACCATCGCCTCGATGATGACGGCGGCATACTCGTGGCTCGATTTCATTTCGAGCGGAAGCTCGCCCGACAGCTGCTGCAAAATTTCCTCGTCGTTCTTCTTCCGCCAGATCGGCCAGTTGTTCGCATAAAAGCCGGTGGCCCCGTTATACCCCGTACTGCAGTGCATGTCGATCAGATCCTGCCTTTTGCGGTAATACGGAATGTATTCGGAGAAATGGCCGCTCGATTCGGAGACGAACGCGCCGAGGTACTTCAAGGCGTCGAAACGGACCGGGTCTTTGCGCAGCAGCTCCGGGTCTTGAATTTTGTCCAGCAGCACCGGATACAGGTCCTTCCCTAGATGCGTCAATTCCACGAACCAGGACATATGGTTGATTCCGCCTGCTCTCCATTTCAATTCCTCGTACGGAACGCCCGCATATTTCGCCAGCTGGCGCGACGAATTTTGAATCGAATGGCACAGTCCGACGACTGGAATATCCGTAATGCGCGACGTCAGCAGCGTCACCGCCGACATCGGATTCGTATAGTTCAGAATGATCGTATCCGGGCACAGCTCCTCCACATCCCGGACGATTTCGATCCAGCTCGGCAGCGTGCGCAGCGTTTTGAACAAGCCGCCCGGGCCCAGCGTATCGCCGATGCATTGCTTTACGCCGTATTTTAGCGGAATTTCGAATTCGTACTTGACCGTTTCCAGCCCGACGACCTCGATCTGGTTGATCACAAAGTTCGAGCCGGCCAGCACTTCCCGGCGGTCCGTCGACGCCAGCACCTGCCAGCGTTTGCCGGTCATCTCAACAATGCGCTCGACCAATCCGCGCGCAATGGCGAGCCGGGCCGGATCGATATCGACCAGGGCGATAATCCCCTCGTCCATGCCGGAAATCCCGAAAATATCCATCACAATCTCCCGGGTAAACGCGCTTCCCGCTCCGATAATCGCAATCTTTGTCATCGCTCTCTTCTCCCGTCCTTTTGTTTACTTATGTAAAACTCACTTCATCCCCGTCATCGTCAAACCCTTAATGAACTGCTTCTGGAAAAGCAGGAACACGATAATGACCGGAACCGTAATCAGCACGGCGGCGGACATGACCACATTGTAGTTGACCGTGTGCGCCCCGTTGAAAAAGACCAGCGCGAGCGGCACCGTCATGTTGTCCGTATCGTTGAGCACGATCAGCGGCCACAAATAATTGTTCCACGACGCCATGAACGTAAAAATCCCGAGCGCCGACAGCATCGGCATAATCAGCGGCGTAATGATCCGCCACATCACCTTCAGCTCGCCCGCTCCGTCGATCCGGGCCGCCTCCATCAGATCCTTCGGAATATCCTCGATAAACTGCTTCGCCAGAAAAACGCCGTACGAGCTGACCAGATTGGGCAGAATGACCGCCGCCAGATGGTTGATCAGACCCAGCTTGGAGACGATCAGGTACGTCGGAATCATAATGACCTGGAACGGAATCATCATCGTGCCCAGCACAAGAACGAACAGTACCTTTTTGCCCGGAAACTCGTACTTGGCGAAAATGTAACCAGCGAGTGCGCTCGTGAACAACGTCGCGGCCGTGACCAGAACCGAAGTGACCGCGCTGTTCGCCAGCCATCTCCAGAACGGCGCCTCCCGGAACACCGTCTCGTACCCGGCGAAGCTCGGCTGCTCGGGCAGCAGCGTCGGCGTCGCGGAGATGATTTCCATGTTGCTTTTGAGCGACGAGAGCACCATCCACAGGTAAGGAAGCAGCATGATGCAGGCGGCCACGGTTAAAACCGCGATCAGCACGCCGTCGAATAAGGTCGTTTTCGTTTTCATGTTCCGCAGCCTCCTCTCAATGCTCCCATTGGGACCGCCCCCATCTGAGCTGCAGTAGCGTCACCAGCAAAATGATAAGCAGAAATACCGCCGCCATCGCCGAAGCGTAGCCCATATTCGAGTTGCCGAATGCCTGATCGTAAATGTTCAGCGCGAGCACCCGGGTTTCGTTGAACGGTTCCCCCTTGGTCATGACTTGGAATTGGGGGAACGCCTGAAAATATGAGACGACGGTCGTGACCGTCACGAACACCGTCGAGCGGCTCAATAGCGGCAGCGTGATATGCCGGAACATGTGCCACCGGCTCGCGCCGTCCAGCGTCGCCGCTTCGTAGTACATGTCGGGGATTGAATCGAGCCCGGCGATGAACAGCACGATATTGTAGCCGATGTCCGCCCACAGCGTCATGACAATAACCGACAACAGCGCATAGTTCGGATCGCTCAGCCAATGCACCGGCGGGATGTGCAGCTTGCTCAGCACCAGGTTGAACAGGCCGTGATCGCTGAACATCGTCCCCCAGACGACGGCCGACCCGGACAGCGGCGCGATCGCAGGCAGGAAAAAGACGGTCCGGAATACACTGCGCAGCCGCCGCGAACGGACCCGGTGGATCCCGAGCGCAATCAGCAGCGTAATGACAATGTTGACGACGACCGTGAACGCGACGAACTTGAACGTCACCCACAGCGATTTCAAGAAGATGGCGTCGTGAAACAGCCGGACATAATTGTCCAATCCGACAAACGGCGATTGGTCCGCCAGCGGGCTGAATTTGTAGAACGATAAGATCAGGCTCCAGGCGATCGGAGCGAAGGCGAACAGGCCGAACAGCAGCAGAATCGGCGTCAACGATACGAACGCGAACCGTTTTTCCTTGCGGTATTGGGCGGCTGCGCTGCTCCGGAGCGCTTTGCCGCCGGGCTTGCTGGGTATACTAGAGCTGTTTTCCATCCCTTAACACTCCCGGTTTACTTGTGTTGATCTTGACTATCATTGACGGCCTTCTCAATCGCTTTCAATCCGTTTTCCACCGATTCCTTCCCGCTCACCATGAGCTGGAAATGATCGTTGATTTGTTTAAAGAAATAGTCGCGGTCCCAGATGAGGCCGATCCATTGCCCATGCGTCAACAAGCTGACGGATGTCCTCATGAACGGGTTTTTGCTCGCGAACTCCGGATCCTCCGCGACCTCCTTCTTGGCCGGTACCGTAAAGGTGCCGAGGTTCCACGCCTTCAGATTTTCTTTCGACGAGAGGAATTGAATAAAGTCCCACGCTTCCTTGGACGCCTTGCTCTTCTTCGAAACGACCAGCCCCCACCCGGACTCGGCCGCAAAGGACGGCGGATTGTCGGTAAAAGACGGCACCGGCACGTATTCGAAATCTTTAGCCTTGTAATTGTCCAGACCGGCGGCAATCGTCCACGGTCCCCGGTAGGTCATCGCCGCCCCGCCCTTGAAGAAGTAGTCGGACGAATCGAGCTGTCCCCCGAAGGCCGTCAGATCGGTCACTTGATCCCGCACAACCAAATCCTTCAGTGCCGTCATCGCTTTCACAGCCTCGGGCGTCTGGAAATTGACATGGCCGTCGCTGCCCCAATACTTGCCGTTCTGCTGCAAAATCATCGACAGGAACGTAAACGTAATGTTGTCCCCCGAGATGAAATCGAAGCCCTTCACCTTCATGCCGCTGCCGTCGCGCACCGTCAAAGCCTTGGCGCTGTCGACCAGCTCCGTCCATGTCTTCGGCGGATAAGCGAGTCCTTTGTCATTAAACATTTTTGGATGCGCCAGCATGCCGCCGTTCTCGATATTGAATTCGAGCGGAAGCCCGTACAGCTTGCCGTCCCACTTAAACCCGCCCAGCGGGGCCTCGTAGTACGCTTTGCCGGCCTCCTCGCCGCCGGGCACCTCCGACAGCAGGCCGTTCTTGGAATATTCCGGCACCCATGTGCCGAACACCTCGGCGATGTCCGGCGGATTTTGCGCGGAAAACGAAGCTTTCAGCTTTTGGTTATAGACGTCGTAAGGGAAGCTTTGATAGCTGATTTCCACATTTGGGTGCGCTTTCATATAGCTGTCGATCAGCTTCTTATAATTATCGTTGAATGCGTCCGCCTGATGGCTCCAAAACACCAGCTTCACCTTTTGGCCGTTCCCCCCGCTTGCATTGCCGCCAGCTGCACCGGGCGTCGGCGCTTGCGAGCAGCCGGATAGTGCCACGGATAAGCCCAGAGCGGCAAAAAGCGATGCCTTAGTCAATCGTTGTGCACCTTTCATTCGAGTTCCCCTTTCTCGTAGATCGTCATCGTGGATTGGAATCGATTTCCTATCCAAAATGTACCGCTTTCATTGCGCAAAGTCAACAATTATTTTTCAGTTATTTGCGGCAAATATTGCAAAAATATATTTCTTTTTGCAGTGATCATTTCGGTTGACCTGACGCATCGTTTTGCGTAACATGAAAAGTAGAATTTGCGGCAAATTTTCTCATTATCCGATAAGAAGCGGGGTTACGTTATGCCAACACTGAAAGATATCGCGGACCGCGTCGGCGTGTCCGTCTCCACGGTGTCCCGTGTCTTGGCCAACGACGCCAACCGGACCGTGAATACCGCAACCAAACAAAAAATATGGGACGTCGCCCGGGAGCTCGGCTATCAGATCAAATCGTCCGGTGACGACGGCAGAGGCGCCCGAGGCATCGGCTGTGTCGTGTCGACGCTTCAGAACCGCCACTATCACCCTTACTTCTCGGTCATTTGCGACGGCATTGAGAAGGAACTGGCCAGACACGGCTATAAAATCGCCTTCACCTATACGCAGGAAGAGCTGAAAAAGCCGGAAATTTTGAAGCATGCCGTTCAGGACAGCCAGGTCGAGGGCTTGATCGTCATCGAAGGCATCGAGACCAAATTATACAACCATCTGAAAAAGCACATGCGCAATATCGTCGGTATCGACGTTTCGGACCCTGACATTCCAACGATATCGTACGACCGGGTGGAAGCGGCGCGCCAGGCCGTCCATCATCTGATCGAACAAGGCCACCGAGACATTTTGTTTATCGGAGGCACCGGACGCTCCGGCAAATTCGAGAAGGAGAAACGCTACCGGGGATACCGGGCGGCTTTGGAGCAGGCGGGGCTGCCGATCCGGGCGCAGCGGATCATCGACGCCGGATGGGAGCCGAACAATGCTTATCAGCTCATGCTGCGGTATTTGGACGAGCACGTCGAAGATTTGCCGACGGCGGTTTTTGCCGCAAGCGACATTATGGCAATGGCGGCGATGCGGGCGATTGCCGAGAAAGGCTACCGCATTCCGAGCGAATTCGCCATCGTCGGCTTCGACGACAACGAGCCGTCGCGCTACACGATTCCGCCGCTGTCCACGATCCATATTCCGACGTACGAGATCGGTGTTGTTGCCGCAAAAACGATGCTGCAATGCATCCGCGATCCGTACCCGCTGCCGATCAAAATTTTAGTGCCGTTCGAGCCGATGTTCCGCCAATCGAGCGAATGGATACTGCCGGGAGAAGCCCCTCTCAACAACAAAAGGACAGCCGAGTGAACTTCCGCTCGGTCTGTCCTTTTTCACTTTATTTCGTTTGGCCGTAAACAATTTCGCCTTCGATCATCGTCCACCGGACGTTATAATCCGCGTCCAGCAGCACGATATCGGCGTCGGCGCCCGGCTCAATCCTTCCCTTGCCGGCCAAGCCGAGAATGCGGGCCGGTGTCATCGAAGCCATCGCTACGGCTTCATACAGCGGGATGCCCAGCTCTACCGTCTGGCGGAGCGCCATGTTCATCGTGACCGTGCTGGAGGCAAGCGAGCCGTCCTGGAGCCGGGCGACGCCGTCCTTCACTTCCACCTGATGGCCGCCGAACAAGTACGTGCCGTCACCAAGCCCCATCGCCTGCAGCGCATCGGTAATGAGCACCATGCCTTCCGGACCTTTCACCCGGTGCATCAGCCGGACGATGGCCGGATGCAGATGGACGCCGTCGACGATCGCCTGCAAGCTGACGCGTTCGTCCTCGAGCGCCGCGACGATCAGACCGGGCTCGCGATGATGAATCGGCCGCATCCCGTTGAAGCAGTGCGTCATGTGGCTGGCGCCCAGCGCGAACGCCTCTTTCGCTTCCTCGTAGGTCGCATCGGAGTGCGCAAGAGCGACGATGATTCCTTTGGCAGCCAAATAGGCCACAAGCTCTTTGCCGCCGGGAAGTTCAGGAGCCAGGGTCACCATCTTCATCAGATCGCCCGTCTGCCGGAGGATCTCTTCCATCTCCGCGAGATCGGGATGCCGCAGGTAGCGCTCGTTCTGCATGCCTTTCCGCTTCGGATGCAAATAAGGGCCTTCCATATGGATTCCGGCAATTCGCGCTCCGGGTTCATTCCCGGCCACACGGCGCACGCACTCGATCATCGTCAGAAGCTGCTCGATCGTCGAGCTGACCGAAGTCGCCAGAAACGAAGTGCAGCCGGTGCGCACGCAGGCGCGGGACACCGCTTCGATGCTCTCGGGCGTGCCGTCCATCATGTCGAACCCGTCCGCTCCGTGAATGTGAACGTCGATCATCCCGGGGATCAACAGCCCGCCTTGACCGTCGATAACATTCGGTGCCTCATGCCCCCCTTCCTTCACTGCGGCGATCCGCCCGTTTTCAACAAGCACGGAAGCCAGCGGCAGCACTTGATCGGCAAGCGCGACTCGAACGTTCGTTATCCAATGGTTTGTCATGGGACGTACGACCTCCTAGTATAATAAGATTCAAATCATGGCAATGACCGGGAGTCAAGCATCGAACAAAAACCTCTGTCCAGATATAAGCATTAAATTCACGGCTTAACGGCCGTCAAAATAAACCGGCTGCACGTCGTATCGATATAGCCGTGCTTGTGAATATGAGCATGTATTTCTCTCAGGGCGCTCTCATACTTCCGGACGGAGAAATCCGGAATCTGCCATGGGATCGCCTGCAGATAATAAATGATGGCTCCGATATCGTAGAACCTTGTCTTCGTGTGTTCTTCGTCGCGGGATGTGATCCGCAATCCGGCACGCTCCAGCCCCTCCGCCGCCACTTCAAGGCGCCAATCGACAAGCTCGAACGGCGGTGCGCCGAGCCAATCGTTGATTTCCCTGTCGTTATCCCCGCCGACCTGCTGCGTAAGGAACGTTCCGCCCGGCTTCAGGATGCGGGCAACTTCCTGCGGAGCGAACGATTCGTGACGGTTGATGACCAACTCGAATCGGGCGTCCTCCAAAGCAAGACGCTCGTCGTCTTTCACCGGCACGACCGGTACGCCCAGCGGCTTCAGCTTTTCTGCGGCAACCGGGATATTCGGCTCGTAGCCTTCGGTCGCCACGGTATCCGCCGGAAGCGGCGCGAGCGAAGCGAGAAACTCGCCCCCGCCTGTGCCCATATCGAGCAGCGACCGGACGGCGGACAGCCGTTCCCGGACGAGAACGTAATAATTCCAGCGAAGCGGAAACTCCCGCATTCTTCCCGTATCGGTAAGATGCGAGAAATCCCACCCGGCAAACGGTTGATCGGTCTCGTTCAAGTAGTATTCGAATTCGGTTGGAGCAGGTTGAACCACCTTTTTCACCCCCGTATTTGTTAGGAAACAAAAAAATAGCGCTGCACCGCCGCAACGTTAAGACGTCCGACGGGCCTCGCTATTCATTATGGAACAAATATTCATTTTTTTCAACAAAAATAAAAATAATCTCCTATTTTGAATCCGGAATAACCCGACGTGCGAACAAGAAATGCTGGTACCAGTACTCTCCTTCTTTCTCGTCCTTATGAATATTGCTGATCACCACGCCGATCCCGGGCTGATACGTATGAAGAATTTTTCCTTCCCCCATATAGATCCCCACATGCCGGACTTTATTGAGACCCGTTTCATTCGGAAAATCTTCGTCCGAGAAAAACATCAAGTCCCCCCGCCGCATGTTCATAAACGTAATCTCTTTTCCCTGAACCGCTTGCTCTCTGGCGTTGTAGCCCAGAGAGATCCTGTGGTGACCGTACAAATATTGAACGTAGGACGAGCAATCGAACGCCTTGTCTTCGAACCGTTCCGTCCCATAGACGTAAGGAGTCCCCATATACTTGACGCCTTCCGCGATAATGGCATCGGCCGTTGCGCGCCACGATTTGGCGCCGCCGGCTTCCTTCATGCGTACGCCGTTGTCCGGCGTGGGCGGCAAGGCCGCTTGTCCACCCGGCACGTTCGAGTTGATCCGGCTTTTCGGCTGCGGTTGACTGCAGGAAGCAGCCGCTCCAGAAACGAACAGCAAGACGGATAGCGTCCATACGATTCTTTGCCACGATTTGCCCATGCAATCCCTCCTCCTCCCTATTGTGAAAATCGGGAGGCGAGGCTATGCGAGGGAATTGATGGCGTCTCAGCGACACGGACGGCAGGATTGCGACCTACAAGATCGGCGACAGCAGCCGGGTGACTGACTCACGTGCGCGGTGAAAGCGCGGACGGCTGTAATACCGCTCCAGCGTCAATTCCGTGCTGTGCTTCAAATCGTGCTCAAATATGTTTTTCAGCTTGGACGCGGTATTTCCCCCGTAGATTAAAGCATTGACTTCAAAATTGAGCTTGAAGCTGCGGATATCGATATTGGCCGTTCCGACCGAACCGACTTTGCCGTCGGCTACAATCGTCTTGGCATGAATGAAGCCCCGGTGATACAAGTAACACTTGACGCCGACATCGAGCAGATCGCCCAAATACGAGAACGATGCCCAATACACGATTTTATGATCGGGTACGGCAGGAAGCATAATTTTGATGTCGACCCCGGACAACGCGGCCATCTTCAACGCATTCAGCAGACTTTCGTCGGGAATGAAATACGGCGTCTGCAAATAAACGGATTCCTTGGCGGAGTTAATCACCTTAATATAGGCGTTCTTGATTTGCTCCCGGTCATTGTTGGGCCCGCTCGACAAAATTTGTACCCCGGCGTCCCCCTCGTGAGGCGGCAGCGGAAAATACTCCCCAATCGGGTTCAGCTTGATTCGTGAAGCCAAATTCCAATCCATAATGAACTGTGCCTGCATCTGAAGAACGGAGCTGCCTTCAATTCGCAGATGCGTATCCCGCCACGGGCCGAAGCGCGAGTCCAACCCAAGATACTCGTCCCCGACGTTAAAGCCACCGATGTACCCGCACGTTCCGTCGATGATCGCCAGCTTCCGGTGATTCCGGAAGTTCAGCCGCATGTTCACATACGGAATACGGGACGGGAAAAAGGCAGAAGCCTGACCGCCCGCCTCCAGAAGCGGCTTGAAGAAATGCCTGGATAGTCCCGCGCACCCGATATCGTCGTATAAAAAACGAACCTGCACGCCTTCCTTCGCCTTTTCGCTGAGCGCGGCAATCAGCCTCCGGCCCAATCCGTCGTCCCGGACGATGTAGTACATCAGATGAATGTGATGCTTCGCCCCAGCGATCGTCTCGAAGAGCGAGTCGAATTTGCGGTTGCCTTCCGTAAAAATATCGATCCGGTTATCCTGCGTAAAGAAGGCGTAGCCGTTCTGCAAATTCATATAGATCATATCATGGTAATCTTCCATGACCGGATCGTGGTATTCAATCCGGCGCATGGCGACCGCTTCAATCTGCTTCTGGACCAGCAGCGCCATGTTGTGCAGCTGTGCTTCCTGCGCTTTATAAATTTTGCGCTTGCTGAGGTTTTGCCCGAATAGCAAATAGGCGACGAATCCGATCCCCGGCAAAAACAGCAGGACCATCAGCCACGCCCACGTAACTCCGATATTTCGTCGCTCCAGGAAGATGACGGCAAACGCAAACATGATGTTGATAAACGAAAGCATGAAGTACAAATTTCCAAGGATGTTCAAGCTGCCAGCCACCTTTTTTCACTGCCTAACGGAACTTATGGTCCTCTCATTGTAGCATTGGACCTTGACCGGGGCAACCGGGTAGAGCCGTCGCTGCGGATTGAAAACATGCCGGAAAAAGCATACAATAATCGTTGATCATTCATTTCATTATTTATCGGACTGGTATGGAGGAGCGGAATTCATGAATCATACGATTGCGGAAGCACTGCGCCGCCGTAGAGCCGTGCGCAATTTTCAAGCCCGCGAAGTCGAAACGGAAAAGATCGAAAAGCTGCTGGAGGCCGCAACTTCGGCGCCGAACGACCGGCTTCGGGAGCCGTGGCACTTCTATGTGGTGCGCGGTGAAGCCAAGGAACGCTACACGGAGCTGGCGCTTGCATTCCTGCAGGAGCGGTTCCCTACGAAACCGGAGCTGATCGAAGCTTCCATGACGGCGGTCCAGAACACGCCGCTTCTTATTATTGTCGCGTCGGACGTCGTGCCGGGCGATGCGGAAGCGTCCGAGGACAACGAATACGCCGTCGCCTGCGCCATCCATTCCATGTGGCTGGCGGCCGGCGAGCTTGGCCTTGGGATGGTTTGGAGAACCCGGGGCGTCGGCTTGGTCCGGGACGAACGGCTTCACCGTTTTGTAGGCGCAACGGAAGGGCAAAAAATCATAGCCACGCTTTGCGTCGGCTACCCCGAAGGCGAAGCCGCGCCGACGAAACGCACGCCGTTCGCGGATAAAACCACATGGCTGTAGTCTGAATCGCAAAAAGGGCGTGCCCCATGTTTTGATAACATGTGGACACGTCCTTTTTCTATGAAGCCGAAGGATCCGATCCTGCTCTTTAGGCTTGACCGGTCAACCGTGCCTTCGTATCGGTTTCGATGCCGCCCAGTCGTTTCTCGAACGTTTTGCGCCAGCTGTCGGCCAGTTGATCAACGGCCAGCATGTCGCGCATTCCTTCTGCGTTGTTCTTCCCATGATGCATAATGCGGTTGGCGAACGTCACCGTTCTGCCGTGCGGATGACGCTCCAGCAAAATTAGCTCGTCCCCTGCCGCGACGTTCCCTTCCTGCAGCACCCGGAAGTAATAGCCGGTATAGCCGGTGTTCTGCACCCAGAGCGGCAGCTTGGGCACGCCGTATTTGACCGACAGCTTGAAGCAAGGCTGCCGCGGCTGGCTCACTTGCAGAACGGCGCCGCCCACCCGAAACGTATCCCCGATACAAAGATCGTCTTCCAGCAAGCCCTGCGTCGTCAGATTTTCTCCGAATGCGCCGTACTGCAGCTCTCTTCCGAGCTGTTTGGACCAATAAGCATAATGCTCGTAAGGATAGACGCACACCGCTTTGTCAATGCCCCCGTGATGCACGAGATCCGCCTGTCCGTCCCCGTCGAAATTCAGGGAAGACAGGAACACCTCGCCCTCGACCGGCTGCTTGTTAATGCCCGTGGACACTTCCTTTTTCTCAAACGGAACGGATTGCGGTTTGCCTACATTGAGAGAAACAATCTTGATCATCCTTTGTCCCAGCTCCTGCCATCGAAAATTCAATATTCTTTCCACTATACAGGAAAATGCGCCGGTATAAAAGAACCAATCGGAGCGTAATGTAGAGCATCCAATTTCCATCCCATTCCCAGGCGGTCAGCCCGCGAACGTTTCGAAGAGCAGGTAAATGTTCAGGACGGCGATAAAGATCGCCACGATCCACGATAATACCGTCAGCCACGGAGCGTTGACGAACTCGCCCATTTTTTTCTTGTCGCTCGTAAACTTAACGAGAGGAATGACGGCGAACGACAGTTGGAAAGATAAGATCACCTGACTGAGAATGAGCAGCTTAGCCGTCCCGCTCTCTCCCGCAATAGCCGTGACGATGACGGCAGGAATGATCGCGATCAGCCGCGTGATCAAGCGGCGCAGCCATGAAGGCATCCGGAAGTTGAGGAAACCTTCCATGACGATCTGTCCGGCCAGCGTCCCGGTTAACGTCGAATTTTGCCCCGAAGCCAGAAGCGCTACGCCGAATAAAATACTTCCGAGGGCGGTTCCCAGCAGCGGTGTCAGCAGTTGATAAGCGTCGTTGATTTCCGCCACTTCGGTTAAGCCTGCCCGGTGAAAGGTCGCAGCCGACAAGATCAGAATCGCCGCATTAATGAATAACGCGAAAAACAAAGCGATGGTCGAGTCCCAAGTGGAGTATTTGATCGCCTGCCGCTTCCCGGCCGTCGTCTGCTCGAATTGGCGCGTCTGAACGACGGACGAATGAAGGTAGAGGTTATGTGGCATAACGGTCGCGCCCAAAATACCGATGGCAATGTACAGCATTGCCGGATTGGTCATAATCTCCGCCGTCGGAACGAACCCGCGGGCGATGCCGCCGATATCCGGCTTGGACAAAAAGATTTCGACCGCGAAGCAGGCGCCGATCGTCGCGATCAGCACGATAACCAACGTTTCAATATAACGGAAGCCCTTGTTTTGCAGCAGCAGCACGAGCAGTACGTCCAGCACGGTGATCATGACCCCGTACAGCAGCGGGATGCCGAACAGCAGCTGCAGCGCGATGGCGGAGCCGATGACCTCGGCCAGATCGCACGCCGCAATGGCCAGCTCGCACAGCACCCACAGCATCATCGAGACCGGCTTGCTGTAGTGGTCGCGGCACGCTTGAGCAAGATCCCGCCCGGTGACGATTCCAAGCTTCCCGGCAAGCGCCTGCAGCAGGATCGCCATCAGATTCGAGATCAATATTACCGATAGCAGCGAGTAGCCGAACAAGGAACCTCCGGCAATATCCGTAGCCCAGTTCCCCGGGTCCATATACCCTACAGCAACTAAATAACCAGGCCCCGCAAAGGCCAGAAACTTTTTGATCCAGCTTCCGCTCTTCGGGATTTTCAAGGAACGGTATACTTCAGGCAGCGAATGCTGTGTTCTTTCCAATCTCCAGCCGCTGCCGTTCTCCGTACGCTCTTTGCTTTTGGTTCTCGGGCTTTGTTCGATTCTCGTTTGTACTCCCAGTTCTTCGTTCATGTTCTACACCTCAATCTGTATATATTCCAGCAACAAGATGCCCCAGTCAAAAAATGATGTCATCATCTAACATTCATGTCCCGGGCTAAATTTGTTGTCCAAGTGCAACTTTTGGAGTAAAAAAATAGCCGTAAAAAATACTATTCAAATTAAAATAATTCTATACTAAAAATTTTACTCGTCTATTCGTTTTCGTCAAGAATTATTTTTTTGAAGCGCGGCGGGAGTAAAAGCTTTACCGAGAATCTAGCAGGAATACATCCGCAGCACGGCGCATATCGTAGGAAACAGCGTTCCATTCGTGGGGCGACCATCGAAAGCGAAAGGGTTGGATGAGACGATGTGGGAAAGCGTGCTAAAAAAAGATCAGTTCGAGATTCGGATGAATCCGACGTACAAGTCGATCCTGTTTCAGGTTTCGGACACGGCAGGGTCTGAAGGCAGGCCGGCGTTGGTGCTGAACCAAGCCGAGCTGTTCGAACTGCTGCACGCCTTTCTGGCGATTAACCGCTCCTTTAACAAGGAGACCATGTACTATGAAGAGGGGCCTGACGGCGCCTAAGCTAAAAAAAAGAAGGCCGGGTACGCGCACATGCAAGGCGCTGCCCGGCCTTCGCTCCATTTGGATAAGATGCTGGTTCGCTCACTGTCCAGCTTCGGATGCCGCCGCCAATTGACGGTACAAGTCGGCATATTGCTGAGCCGATCTGCGCCAGCTGAAATCTTTTTTCTTGATGTTGTTCATCAGATTCGTCCACACTTCCGGCTCTCGATATAGCCGGACGGCGCGTTCGATCGTGTACAGCATGTCATGGGCGTTATAATTCGTAAAGCTGAAGCCGGTCCCTTCCCCGGTCGTTTCGTCATAGGGCGTCACGGTATCCCGAAGCCCGCCGGTTTCGCGGACGATCGGGACGGAGCGGTATCGCATCGCAATCAGTTGGCCGATGCCGCACGGCTCGAACAGCGAGGGCATCAAGAACAGATCCGACCCGGCATATATTTGGCGGGCCAGCGCTTCGTCGAACAAAATTTGCGCCGACAGCTTGTCCGGAAACGCCCCTGCGGCCCAGCGGAACAGCTCCTCGAACCGCGGCTCTCCGGTGCCCAGTACGACCCACTGCGCGTCAAGCGCCATCAGCTCGGCGATTACCCGGTCGATGAGCGCAAGCCCCTTCTGATCGACCAAGCGCGTCACCAGTGCGATCAACGGCACGTCCTTGTCGACAGGCAGGCCCAGCCGCTCCTGCAGCTTTAGCTTGTTCTCCTGCTTCTTCGCACAAGAATCCCGATAGTTGATCTCTAAATGCGGGTCCGTCATCGGGTCGAATTCCTCGTAATCGATCCCGTTCAAAATGCCTTGCAGTCGGCCGCTTTGGCTGCGCAGCAGCCCGTCGAGATGTTCCCCGTAATACGGCGTCTGAATTTCTTCCGCATACGTCGGGCTGACGGTCGTAATATAATCCGAGTACAGCAAGCCGCCCTTCAGGAAGCTCGCCCCGTCGTGCATCTCCAGCGCATACCCGTGCAGATGCTCTTCGCCCAGGGCAAAAAAGTCCTGGAACTGCTCCTTGCCGAAGACGCCCTGATATTTCAGGTTATGAATCGTAACGATCGTTTTAAGATGGGAGTACAGCGGCTGATCGCTGAAATGCGCCTTATACAGCACCGGAATCATGCCGGCCTGCCAGTCGTGGCAGTGAAGCAGGTCCGGCATAAAATCGATATGCGGCAGAGCGTCAAGCACGGCGCGGCAGTAAAAGGCGAATCGTTCCGCATCGTCACCGTAGCCGTAGCAGCCTTTGCGCCGGAAATAATATTCGTTGTCGACAAAATAAAACGTGATCCCCTCATGCTCCAGCTTTTGGATGCCGCAGTATAAGTTTCTCCAGCCCATCTGGAGAGTAAAGGAAGCGACGGTTTCCATCTGTTCCGTGAAACGTGCCGGAATGTCCTCGTACTTGGGCAGGATGACCCGGACGTCGATTCCCTGCTTCGCCAGCTCCTTGGGCAGTGAGCCGATGACATCGGCAAGTCCTCCCGTCTTGACAAAAGGTACGGCTTCTGACGCGGCAAATAACACTTTCATGGCTTCCTCTCCCTCCTTTTAAAATCCGGTAAATCAACAAACCGCTTCGCGAGCGGACCTGTCTTCCGATCGCCGCTCCACCCCGGCCTGACGTTTCTCCGGAACGATTCCGCCCGCGCCGCTTGTTTTTCACCGATATATCTTAAATCACCTTCGTCTTCGAAGCGATAAACGGCGCTTGCTTATCGCCGGTCAGCACGCGGCCGCGGCTGATAAATACGTCTTTGTCCAAGATCGCGTTCTCGATAATGACATTTTCTTCGATCTCGCAGTTTTGCAGAATGATGCTGTTTTTGACATATGCGCCCTTGCGGATTTTGACCCCGCGGAACAAGATGCTGTTCTCCACCTTGCCTTCGATGATACTGCCGTTGGCGATCAGCGAGTTGCGGGCATGGGCGTTCTCGGCGTAACGGGCCGGCGGTTCGTCTTTGACCTTGGTGTAGATCAGGTTCTTCTGGAAGAACAGCTCGCGCCATATTTTCGGATTCAGCAATTGCATGCTGTGCTTGTAGTAGCTTTGGATCGTGTTCACTATGCCAGTATGGCCTTCGTGAAGGTAGCCGTAAACGCCCAGCTTGTCGACGTTCTTCATAATCCCGTCGCGGACGAGATGATCATAACCTTGAGCGAGGCACGATTCGACCATATCGAGCAGCAGCTCCTTGCTCATGACGTACATTTCCATCGACACGTTGTCGGTGCGCAGCCGTCCCGAATGGTCCTCGATCAGCGTGACTCGGCCGTCTTCTTTGATGGCCATCCGGCGGAAGGAGGCGCATTCGTCATTGTCCGACTTTTTGTAGACAACCGTGATGTCGGCGCCCTTCTCCAAATGGTAATCTAACACGGCATTGTAGTCGATATTGCAGACGATATGGCTGCGCGAGATGATCACGTAATCCTGCCGCCCGCGGTAAAAGTAATCGCGGTGGCTGTAGAACTGGAACAGGTCGCCTCGCGCAAGTCCGGTATCCCCGTGAAGGACGGCGGGCAGGATGAACAATCCGCCGCGCTTGCGGTCCAGGTCCCATTCTTTTCCAGATCCGAGATGGTCCATCAGAGACCGGTATTTATGCTGCGTGAATACGGCGACATTCTCAATGCCCGAGTTCACCATATTGGACAACGCAAAATCGATCATCCGGTACCTGGCGCCGAACGGCACCGACGCGACGCACCGGGAGTAGGTCAGTTCCTCCAAATCGTCCCGCTCGTTGACAAGATTGATTACGCCCATCATTCGCTTCATGCGGCTTCACCCTTTCACAGAGGCACTAGTGGTCCTGCCGATACGCTCGTTGCTGCCGATCAATACGATATCCCCGCCGCCGTCCCCGTCCGGTTGCCCGATGACGCACCCGTCTTCCACAACCGTTCCTTCGCCGATAATTGCCTTATGGATGCTCACGTTGCTGCCAATCGTCACGTTCGGCATAATGACGGAGTCCCGGATGACGCTGTCCTCGCCGACCTGCACGCCGTAGAACAGCACGGAATGATCGACTTCGCCGAACACGCAGCAGCCTTCGTTGATCAACGACCGCCGCACCTGCGCCGTCGGGGCCACGTACTGCCCAGGTTGGCACGGATTGACCGAATAAATGCGCCACTCCCGGTCGTTCAGGTTGAATTCGGGCTCATCCTCCAGCAGGTCCATATTGGCTTCCCACAAGCTCTGGATCGTCCCGACATCCTTCCAATAGCCTTCGAACGGATACGCAAAAAGCGGCCGCTCGTCGCGCAGCATCAGCGGAATGACGTCTTTGCCGAAATCCTTGCTTGATTCGGGGTCGGCTTCATCCTTGATCAAGTATTCCTTGAGCGCCTGCCAATTGAAAATATAGATGCCCATTGAAGCCAGGTTGCTCTTCGGCTCCTTCGGCTTCTCGGCGAACTCGGTGATCCGGTTCTCGTCATCCGTGCTCATCAGGCCGAAGCGGCTCGCTTCCTCCCACTTCACCTCGATGACGGCGATCGTGCAGTCCGCCGCTTTGCTTTTATGGAAATCGAGCATCCGGTCGTAATCCATCTTGTAAATATGGTCGCCGGAGATGACCAGCACGTATTCCGGGTCGTACTGCTCGATGAACGAAATGTTGCGGTAGATCGCGTTCGCCGTTCCCTTGTACCAATCGCCGCCGCTTTGCTCCATATAAGGGGGCAGCACGGTCACACCGCCGCTCTTGCGGTCCAAATCCCACGGCGTTCCGATTCCGATATACGTGTTCAGCACGAGAGGTTGGTACTGCGTCAGAACGCCGACCGTATCGATGCCCGAATTCGTGCAGTTGCTGAGGGTAAAATCGATGATCCGGTATTTGCCGCCAAAATGAACCGCAGGCTTCGCCAGCTTGCTGGTCAGGACGCCCAGACGCCTTCCTTCCCCGCCGGCCAGCAGCATCGCCACACACTCTTTTTTACGCATCGGCTTTCCCCCTCCTCGTAGTCGCATTGGTACGCTTGCGTTTGATTTTGACTGGCTTGAAGATGACGGCTGCCAGCGGAGGCAGCGAAATATGCAGGCTGTCCTGCCGGTCGTGCCACGGAATGTCTTCCGTCCGCAGCACGCCCTCGTTCAGCTTGCCGGAGCCGCCGTATTCACCTGCGTCGCTGTTGAACAGCTCCACGTACTCTCCTGCGAACGGTACTCCGATCCGGTACTTTGCATGATACACGGGCGTAAAGTTGCAGACGATCACCAGCACGTCCTCCGGATTTCCGGAACTGCGCATAAACGTCGTCACGCTTTGGCGCTGGTCGTGGGGATCGATCCAGGCGAACCCCTCGGGTTGATGGTCCAGCTCCCACAGCGCCGGCTCGCGCAGATACAGTTGGTTCAGGTCCCGGACGTACCGGTGCATGCTGCGGTGACTATCGTAACCGAGCATCTCCCAATCCAGATCCTCCAGGTCCTTCCATTCGTCGAACTGTCCGAATTCGCCGCCCATGAACAGCAGCTTTTTGCCCGGATGGCCCATCATATAGCCGAAAAGCACCCGTAAATTCGCGAACTTGCGCCAGTAGTCCCCAGGCATTTTGTTGAGCAGCGATTTTTTGCCGTGCACCACTTCGTCGTGCGACAGCGGCAGCACATAATTTTCGGAGAAGGCGTACATGAAGCTGAACGTCAGCAGCCCGTGGCTTCCGGGGCGAAAATACGGGTCCGTCTCCATGTATTTCAGCATGTCGTTCATCCAGCCCATGTTCCACTTGTAGTTGAACCCGAGGCCCCCGGCGTCGACCGGCGCCGTCACGAGCGGCCAGGCGGTCGAATCTTCGGCCATCATTAGCGCATCGGGATAACAAGCGAATACCGTGCGGTTCAACTTTTTCAATAAAGCGATCGCGTCGGGATTCTCATCTCCCCCGTCGACGTTCTTGATCCACTGCTCGCGCGGCTTGCCGAAATTCAGATAAAGGAGGCTCGCGACCGCATCGACTCGCAGTCCGTCAATATGGTACATATCCATCCAGAACAGCGCGTTCGAGATCAGGAAGCTGACGACTTCCGGCTTGGAAAAATCGAAGGCGAGCGTGCCCCATTCGGGCTTCTCGGCTAAGGCGGGATCGCTGTGTTCATATAGCGGCTGGCCGTCGAACTGCCGCAGACCGTGCTCGTCTTTGACGAAATGGCCCGGCACCCAGTCCATAATGACGCCAATCCCCGCCCGGTGGCAGCTGTCGACGAAATACATGAAATCTTTCGGCGTGCCAAAGCGGCTGGTAACCGAATAGTAGCCGGTTGCCTGGTAACCCCAGGACCGGTCGTAAGGATGTTCGGCAAGCGGAAGCAGCTCGATATGGGTGTACCCCATCTCTTTCACGTAATCGACCAGTTCGCTTGCGAGTTCGCGGTAGGAATAGTAGGCACCGTCAGGCTTCTTTTTCCAGGTGCCGAGATGCACTTCATAGATGTTTAACGGGGAGCGGTAGACGGATTGGGACGCTTTGCGTGATTGCCATTCCCGGTCGGTCCATTCGTAGCCGTCCAGGGAGCAGATGCGCGAAGCCGTTCCCGGCTTGAGCTCGGACCAGAACGCATACGGATCGGCTTTATACAGCAGCGTTCCGGCAGAGGTGACGATTTCGTACTTGTAGTACTCTCCTTCCCGGACGTCGGGCACGAACAACGACCAGACGCCCCAGGTGCTGACCTTTTGCATCGCATGACCCGAGCCGTCCCAGCAATTGAAGTCGCCGACTACCCGGACTTCGCGGGCGTGAGGGGCCCAGACGGCGAAGCGGACGCCGCATTCCCCCTCCAACTCGGCCAGATGGGCGCCAAGCATCCGGTAGCTTCGGAATAAATTGCCTTCGTGGAACAGATACAAGTCCTCCGGACCGGGGATCAAGCTCATCACGTTCCGTTCATCCCCCTTTTCGATGATTGTTTCTGTCTCTACTTACACAAATACTACGCGCTTGAATAAATTCCTGTCTGAAAAGTGCAAATTCTTCGTGAATTCAGAATTTGGCAAAAACAATGGCAATCCGAAAAAGATGAAAAAAAGGATTTTGCTTCCCTTTGTGGAAGTAGTAAGTCACACCCAAAGAGAGAGGATGGATTAATGTATGAATGACAAGCTGAAAGGTTTGGCGCTGGGCCTATCGCTGGGCGTCATGCTGACGGGATCGGTCGCCTATGCGAGCGGCACTCAAATTGAGGTATATTTTAAGCAGCTCAAATATATGTTCGACGGTGTAGAGAAAAAACCGACCGCCGAGCAGGGGCAAGGTTTCATCTATAACGGCACCACCTACGTGCCGCTCCGGTTCGTCAGCGAAGCGCTCGGCAAGGAAGTAAGCTGGGACGAAGGCAGCGGGACGATCTGGGTCGGCAAGAAAGGCGATCCGAACGCCGTCGTCGCAACTTACAAGGGCGGCCAGATTACATGGGGCGAGGCCAACAAGTTCGCTTCGGTCTTGCACTTGCTAAACAGTACCGGAGAGGTTGACGAACAGTTCCTGAAGCATATGATCGGCTACAAAGTGTTAGCCGGGCGGATTACCGCGGAGCAGAAAGCCGCCCTCCCCGCTGAAGTCGACAAAGAATACGGGGAAATAAAAAAATATTTGATCGAACTGCACCAAACGGAGGACATTGCCTCCTTGCTGGCCAAGGAAGGATTGAGCGAGCAGGATGTCCGCGACTATCTCGGCCTCTACCTCGCCGCCGGAGAGGCCCTCTCCGCCCAAGCGACCGACGCGAAGCTGAAAGAAACCTACGATGCAGCTATTGCTGCAAAAACCGGTGAATACGTGATAGCGTCCGTGCGGCATATTTTGATCGGCTTCGAGGACTCCGCCGGCAAAGAGCGCTCGAAGGACGACGCCAAGAAGCTGGCGCTTGACATCGCCGGGAAGCTGAAAAACGGCGAGGATTTTGCCGCGCTGGCCAAGCAGTACACCGATGACCCGGGCTCCAAAGATTCGGGCGGTCTGTATGAGAACGAGCCGGTAACGGGCTGGACCGACGCGTTCAAGAAGGCGGCTGTCGAGCTGGAGCTGAACAAGATCAGCGAGCCGGTCGAGACGGAGTTCGGCTATCATATCATGCGCGTCGAAGCCCGCTCCACGCAGCCGTTCGACAAAGTGAAGGACGAGCTTAAAAATGACGCGATGACCAAAGCCTACCGTACGTTTATGGAGCAGGAGCTGCCGGGATTGGTCGAGAAACTGGATCTGCCTAAATCAAAGTAATACATCTATACGAAAAAAATTCGCACCATTTTGCACCATGATGTACAAGCCGGAGCGCTCTTTCGGAGCGTCTCCGGTTTTTTTGCGTCCGGCCGATGGATTCGTCTGCCGGAATCGTGTAAAATGTTGAAGAATAACGGCTCTGCCGAATGGGCAATGCTGAGACTGGAAATCAAATTAAAGGATGGTCGCTACTTATGTTTGCAGCACAAGATTGGAAAGATTACGAATTGATCGACACCGGAGGCGGCGAGAAGCTCGAACGCTGGGGCAGCATCGTCCTACGGCGTCCCGATCCGCAGATTATTTGGCCGCTGCCCAAGGAGACAGGCGTATGGCGCGGAGCCGACGCTCATTACCATCGCAGCTCCAGCGGCGGCGGCAGTTGGGAATACCGAAAGGACATTCCCGAGCGCTGGACGATCTCGTACCGCGGGCTGTCGTTTCATATTAAACCGACCAGCTTCAAGCACACCGGCCTGTTCCCGGAGCAAGCCATCAACTGGAGCTGGATGATGGATAAAATCCGCAGCGCCGGCCGGCCGATCCGCGTGCTGAATCTGTTCGCTTATACCGGCGGCGCTTCTGTCGCGTGCGCTTCGGCGGGCGCCGAGGTATGCCATGTCGACGCATCCAAGGGCGTCGTGCAGTGGGCGAAAGAGAACCTGCAGCTGTCCGGCCTCGGGGACCGTCCGGTGCGCTTCATTACGGACGACGTGTTCAAATTCGTCCAACGCGAGCAGCGACGCGGCAGCAAATACGACGCCATTATTATGGACCCGCCATCGTACGGACGCGGACCGAACGGCGAAACCTGGAAGCTGGAGACGAACCTGTATCCGTTTGTGGAAACGTGCATGAGCATTTTGACTGACAAGCCTTTGTTTTTCCTCATCAATTCCTACACGACGGGTATCTCTGCCACGGTGCTCCACAACGTTCTTGCCTTGTCGCTCGGCCGGACCCATGGCGGAACGATCACATGCGGCGAGATCGGCCTGCCGATTACGGCCTCGAAGCTGACGCTGCCGTGCGGCATCCTCGGCCGCTGGGAGGCGTAACATATGGGCCGCTCTCACCCGCACGTGCCGGTGCTCTACGAGGACAATCACGTTATCGTCGTCGTTAAGCCGCCGAACGTTCCGACGCAGGAGGACGCGTCCCGGGACCCCGACCTGCTGACGCTGATCAAAGCCGATCTCAAGGAGCGGCACCGGAAGCCTGGCAACGTGTATCTCGGTTTGGTTCATCGGCTCGACCGTCCGGTAGGAGGCGTCATGGTATTCGCCAAAACCTCCAAGGCAGCCTCCCGGCTCTCCGATGCAGTCCGTACGCGTGCGATCCGCAAGGTGTACACCGCCGTCGTGAACGGGCGGCCCAAAGAGCCTCAAGGAACGCTGCGGCATCATTTGCTGAAAGATACCAAGACCAATATGGTATCCGTCGTTCCCGCCTCGAAGACCGGCGCCAAGGAGGCGGTACTCGATTACCGCGTTCTGTCCGGCCGGGACGGCTTGTCACTCGTACAGGTCGAGCTGCACACCGGACGGCCGCACCAAATCCGCGTCCAGTTCGCGGCCATCGGCTGCCCGCTCGTAGGCGACCAGCGGTACGGCGGTGCTCAGGCGAAGCCCGGTCAGCAGATCGCGCTGTGGTCCACCCTGCTCGAATTCACGCACCCGGTCACGCAGGAAGCGCTCCGCTTCACGTCGGAGCCGCCGGGAGCCTTTCCCTGGCTGCTCTGGGACCTGAAGGCCGCAGGGGCCGTATAACCCTTTTGAACGCGATAAAACCTCCGAAACCACAATTCAGGTGGTGTCGGAGGTTTTGCTTTTTGGATTTAGGGCCTTTATTTAGTCTTAATATACACCGTCTGGGCCGCCTGGTCCCAGCTCACTTCGCTGCCAAGGGCCTCGCTGATGAAGCGCACCGGCACCATTGTGCTGGAATTGACGAGCTGCGCCGGAACTTCCAGCGGCTTCGGGGTCCCGTTCACCGTCGGCTGCGTGCTGCCGATTTGCAGGTAAATCGTCGTGTCACCTTTGATCGCCGTCACCGAGCGCTCGGCCTCGGTCCAGGAAATTACAGCGCCAAGCCGCTCGAAAATCGCCCGCATTGGCACCAGTACGCTGCCGTCTTTGTTGACCGGAGGCTGCTCGAAGGTTTGAAGCTCCCCGTCAATCATCACCTTGATGGCATCGAAGCTGATGTAGAGTGGCTTGATCTCCAGCCCTGCACCAAAATGCCGCTTGCGGAGCGCCATAATTTCCTCGAGGGACTCGGCGCGCTGGCGCAGCACCTTCTTCACCGTCGTATCGCGCAGCGCCGTCAGCTCTTGAATGGTATTCTTTTGCGTTTTCTCCAACGAAGCGACGGCTTTGTCGCGGATCTCTTGCAGGTCTTTTTCGCCATCGGTCAAGATTTTATTGATTTTTTCCTCCGCATCTGCCCGTGATAAGCTGCCGTGACGATACTTGTTCATCGTGCCCCCGGAATAGTTCTCATTCGATTCGTTGCGAAGCTCCCCCATCTTGCTTCCGGAGTAGTTCGGGTTCATTTCATTGGAAAAGTCCCACATGGTGCTTCCCGAATAGTTCGGATTATTCTCGTTATGATATTTCCACATCAGCGAGGAGCTGTAATTTTCATTAATTTGCGTGGCGAAGTTCCAATGCGTGCTCGACGAATAGTTCTCGTTATTGCCCGTTGCATATTTCCACAGCGCCCCGGACGAGTAATTCGGGTTGATTTCCCGCTTGTATGCGCTTAAGGCATCGCGATAGCTGCTGCCGCTGTATTGTTCGGCCAGACTTTTATAATCCTTATCCAACAGCGTCGTCAAATAATCGAGGTCCTCTTCGATCAGCTTATCGAATGTGCGTTGTTCGCCATGAATTTGCTCATAGAAAGCGTTGTAAGCATCGGTCGATTTCTTTTTGTCTTCCTCGTACATCCCCCGGTATTTCGATTCCAGCCGTTCGTACCGCTCCTCAACCTCCTGAATGAGTGCCTTATCGTAATTCGCCGCATACGCTTGAGGTACGGCGCTTGCCGGGATGACGTTCACCGCCGTTAAACCGGCAAGCAGCGCCATCGTCATCATGGTGTTTTTCTTCTTCATAGCGTTCCTCCTGCTTGTAAGTATGTAAGGTAGAGCATACAGGAGCATGAACTTCGATAGATGGAATGCATTTCCTTCTTTTCATGCAAAAAATGAATCTGCCGACCCATCCGGGTGGGCGCTTTATCCTACGTTAGTTTTACTTCCGTTAAATAGAGAAGCTTATTTCCCTAAGAACGAATGTTTGTTATCATAATGACACGATATTCCAATTTATAAGACTAGGTGACTTCCAGTCGCACACCGGTCCTGAGGAGGCTTCTTTATCCGATGCTAGAACGTTTGGAGCATATGCAAATCCCCGTCCGCAACGTGGAGGAAGCGATTCAATGGTACACGCTTCATCTCGGATTCCGCTTGGAAGGCCAAACGGCGGGAAGGCACGCCTTCTTGACCTTGTCTTCCGGTCCTATGCTAATGCTGTGGGAAACCCCGGAGGAAACGCACGCCAATTTCACAGTCCGTGGAGAAACGATGCCGGTGCTGCTGTATCGCACATCGGATATTCATGCTCTTCACGACAGGCTTAAGGGGATAGGCGCGCGAATTGCTTTTTACAAGGACGAAGGGTTCGGTTGGGTACTGAAGTTTTACGATCCGAGCGGTAACCTCTGGGGCGCCATACAGCCGAACGCTTAAGACCTCGGGTATTTGACGACCGGCCACTTTTCTTTTCGCAGCGCGCCCAGCAGCTCCGGACCGACGTACAAGGTGTCCTGGATCAGCTCACTCGGAGTCAGCGCCATCCATTGATTGAGCGACACGTCGGCGAAGCGCGAACTCTTAAACATTTCCAGAAACCACAATGTGTCGCTGCCGGTATTCTGGATATAGTGGCCGAAAGCGGCAGGCACGTAGCCTACGTCCCCGGCTCTATAGTCGAACGTGCGGGCCGTGCCATTAGAGGCAAATGCGGTCATCCGGCCCTGACCCGTAAGGTAGTACTGCCATTCATCGCTGTTCGGGTGCCAGTGCAGCTCCCGCATTCCTCCCGGTTCAATTTCCACGAGCGCGGCGGCAATAGCCACGGAAACGGGAAAATTGCAGGAATCCACGATCCGCGCCGTTCCGCCCGGCGTCCGGATCGGCTCCTGCGCAAGCAGTCTGTACGTGAAGCTCTGCGGGACAGTGCCGTACGGATCGGGAACCTGCTGAGTGGGGATCGGACCCGGCACCGGCGCTTGAAACATGTAGCGCTGATGCATCGGGATATGCGCGAAGGCACTTTCGGGCACGCCGAAGTTCGCGGCCAGCACGTCCTTTGGCGTGTGCGCCAGCCAATCGGAGATCGTGAACGTATCATTTTCGGTGAAGTTGCCGTTATCGAACACGAGCAGAAACTCGCAGCCTTCCTCCAGCCCCTGGATCGAATGCGGGATACCAGGAGGAAAGTACCACAGGTCTCCGACGCCTACATCGGCAATAAAATTCCGTCCGTTCTGATCGACCGCAGTGATCCGCGCCCTGCCGATCATGACGAACGCCCACTCCGCCTCCTTGTGCCAATGCAGCTCCCGTACGCCTCCCGGTGTCAACCGCATGTTGACCCCCGCGATCGTGGTTGAGATGGGCAGTTCTCTTACCGTAACTTCCCGGGACCATCCGCCATGCTCGAGCCGCATATGGGTATCGGAGAATGAAAACTTCAGATTGGGTACCGTTCCGGCATCGGTTACCGGAGGAACCAGCATGTTCGGATTCTCCAGATCCCGCAGCACATCCCGCGGCCCGGGATCGTCCGCGCCTGCCCCATCCTCCCTTATCGGCTGCGGCACATGCACAAATACGCGATGCCCCGAAGGTCGTCTATCCATCGAACACACTCCTTTGCTTCCGAATCAAATCCGTCGACGTTCGTTCGCCCCAGTATATAAGTCTATGAGCAGCGTTCGCGCATATGTGACGAAAGTTGGAAAAAGACCTGGCGCCGTCATCCGACAAGGTTGTACAAAATCTCCGAACGTCTTTTCAAAGCAAGCGGGAATATGATATGATGGATTTACAAAAAAAGTTATTGCCTGCAAAACAGAAAGGCCGCGAATGTTCCAGCATCCGCGACCTCGCTACAATAAGATTGCCCTCAAGGCGATCGGCGCAAGGAATAACCAAGCGGTAGACCTCTCGGGTTCCAAGGCTCAAGGGAGGTCTACTTCTTTTTTAAGTAGGAAAGTAAAGCGAGAATAAACATGCCGAACATGAACATCAACGTTACGGCATCCTTTACTTCCATGGCATCACCTCCTTCCGGATTCGCTTATGCGAACCCATCAATGGCAGGGGTGTGCCAACCGTCCTTGAGTGCCTTTCCCTATTGCATCCACATTATACCATACGCCATGATAAATGAGAACATATTTTCGTATTTTTAGTTTGCCAAAACGTTAAGCATTGGCAACCTTGCCCAGCAAATATACAAGCAATTGCTGATTGTGTGAGGAAATTCGGCTCAAATATTGCTGCAAAAACCGTTCGCGGATTTGCACGCCGCGTTCGCATTCGAAGCGCCCCTTCTCCGTTACCAATACCCACACGATACGGCGGTCCTTCTCGTCCCGCTCCCTTGCGATTAACCCGCTCTTTTCCATCCGGTCAAGCAGCGTCGTAATCGCCGCGGGCGTCGTCGCCAAATACTCGATGAAATCCGAAGGCTTCATCCGGTCCTGCTCGGAACCCAGCAGCCTTTCGAGCACCGTAAGCTGCCCTTCCGTCAGCGTCGGAGCAAGCTCCGTTTCCATATGCGTGCGCAAATCTTTGGATAATTTCCACCACAGCTTGGCAAATTCCTGAGTTATCACAATCATCACTCCCGAAAAACCAATCTTTTCCCTAATTATAACATTGACCTCCGGCTTTTTAAAGGTTAACCCCATGAATATTTTAGGACATAAAACGATAAAATCGGGTACCTTTTGACGGAGTTCAACATATACTGCACATGGGACGTTCGCCTATACGCGGAGCTTGTCAATCCATGGAAGACAAGGAGTGAAAGGAATGGAAGACTGGAAACGCAAAATCGGAGAAACCGCATTGACCAAAGGAATTATAAACGACCCAGACTGGCTCGAAAAGCTGGACGATTCGATGCCGGTATGGGCCGTTCTGCAATTGATGCTGGAGCTGCTCGAAAAGCTTGAGCCGCAATACACCAGCTATGATTAAGTAATCTTCAAAATATCCGTTACCGCTTCATTTTTATTGACCGGAACGACGCATTTCCCTGTGGATTTGCGGTCATCGATCGGCGTCTGCTCGGTCGAGAACGTCACTCTTCCGCCCGTACTGAGGATGGCGGTCAGGTCGAACGGCTCTTTAACAACAAAAGCGCCTTTCAACTCCGATCCGTTCGGCTTTACCCGCTTGCCCTCCTTGAATTCGAACGTAATAATCCCTTTGCCCCCGCGTCCTTGAACGGGATAATCCGCTACAAGCGAACGCTTCGCATACCCAAGCTCCGTCATGACGACGACTTCTCCTTCGTCCCCGTCGATCCAATCGGCGGCAACGACCTCATCGTCATCCTTCAACTGAATGCCGCGAACCCCGGCAGCGGCACGCCCCATCGAATTCACTTCGTCCTCCTTGAAGCGGATGGCCATCCCCTGCTTCGTTACCAGCAGCAGCTCTTTTGAACCCGTGCTGAGCAAGACGTCGAGCACCGCATCCTGATCGCCCACTTTGCAAGCGACGATACCGGTCGAACGGTTCGTAAAATATTCCTTTAGTTCTGTCCGTTTGACCTGCCCTTTGCGCGTCACGAACACGAGCGACTTGCCCGGTTCCTCGAAATCCTTGACCGGCAGCACGTGAATAATGCGGTCGTCCTTGGAAATCGGAATGACGTTGACGATGGCGGTACCGTTTTCCTTCCATTTATACTCCGGAATTTGATGCACCGGCAGCAGGAAGTATTGCCCTTTCTGCGTGAAAATCAGCAGGCTCTCCAGCGTATTGACGTCGAGCAGATAGCGAAGATAGTCGCCTTCCTTCAGACCCGTCTTGTCAATCTCGCCGCCGGAGCGTATAAACGACAGCTTGCCCGTACGCTTGATATAGCCTTCGCTGGAAAGCGTAACGAAGACGTCTTCGGCCGTTACCATGACTTCCAGATTGACTTTAAGCTCTTCCACTTCGTCCTGGATGTCCGATCGGCGGTCGATGCCGTACTTGTCGCGGATTTGCGACATTTCATCCTTAATGACAGCCAGAAGCTTCTTCTCGCTGCCAAGAATCCCTTTCAGGTACGCGATCGTTTTCTGAACGTCCTTCCATTCTTTTTCTAAAGAATGAATCTCCAGATTCGTCAAACGATACAGCTGCAAGGTCAAAATCGCATCGGCTTGCCGTTCGGTAAAGCCGAATTTGGCAACGAGGTTGTTTTGGGCGTCCTGACGGTTTTTCGACGCTTTGATTGCGGCGATGACCTCGTCCAGGATATTGAGCGCCTTGACCAGCCCTTCGAGCACATGGGCGCGGTCTTCCGCCTTCTCCAGCTCGAATCGCGAGCGGTGGGTGACCACTTCTTTCTGATGGTCGATGTATGCTTCCAGCATATCGCGCAGCCCGAGCTGCTTCGGCGTCTTGTTGACGATGGCGACCATGTTGAAATTATAGGCTACCTGCAGGTCGGTTTTCTTAAACAAATACGCCAAAATCCCCTGCGCATCTGCATCCTTTTTCAGCTCGACGACAATACGAAGACCCTCGCGGCCGCTTTCGTCGCGAACCTCCGCAATGCCTTCGAGTTTTTTCTCCAGACGGATATTTTCCATCGCCGTTACCAGGCGGGATTTCACGACCTGATAAGGAATTTCGGTAATGACGATTTGCTGGCGCCCGCCGCGCAAGTCCTCGATCGCCGTGCGCGCCCGCACATAGATGCGGCCCCGGCCGGTCCGGTACGCGTCGCGTATCCCTTCCGAGCCCATAATAATGCCGCCAGTCGGAAAATCCGGGCCCTTGATGGTGCCCATCAATTCCTCCAGCGTGCTGTCCGGCTTATCGATCAGCGCAATGCAGGCATTGACCACCTCGCGCAGGCTGTGCGGCGGAATTTCCGTCGCAAACCCGGACGAGATGCCGCTGACGCCGTTGACGAGCAAATTCGGAAACCGCGAAGGCAGCACAACTGGCTCCTTCGTCGTATTGTCGAAGTTATCCTTGAACTGGACGGTCCGCTTCTCGATGTCCCGCAACAGCTCCATCGCGATTTCGGACAGCCGCGCTTCGGTATACCGCATTGCAGCCGGCGGGTCGTCGTCCATTGAGCCCCAGTTGCCGTGGCCGTCAACCAGGACATGACTCATTTTCCAAGGCTGCGCCATCCGGACCATGCCCTCATAAATCGACGCGTCGCCGTGCGGATGGTAATTGCCCATCACGTCCCCGACCGTCTTTGCCGATTTGCGATACGGCTTATCCGGCGTGTTCCCGGAATCGTACATGGCGTACAGAATACGCCGCTGCACAGGCTTCAGCCCGTCCCGCACGTCCGGGATCGCGCGGTCTTGAATGATATATTTGGAATACCGGCCGAACCGGTCGCCTACAACCTCTTCCAGAAAGGCCGGCAAAAAATTTTCCGAGATACTCACAAAAGGCCCCCCGTTTATTCTTCAAATTCCGTGAAGTCCACGTTCTCGATGATCCAGCGCTTCCGCGGATCGACTTTATCCCCCATCAGCGTAGATACGCGCCGCTCGGCTTTGGCCGCATCTTCGATCTGCACCTGCAGCAGCGTGCGCGTCGCCGGGTCCATCGTCGTTTCCCAGAGCTGGTCGGGGTTCATCTCACCGAGTCCTTTGTATCGCTGCAGCTCGATGTTTTTGCCGAGCTCTTTGGTCAGCGCCTGCAGTTGCTCGTCGGTCCAAGCGTACCGGACCGAGCTGTTTTTGCCGGCTTTTTTCGTCACCTTGAACAGCGGCGGCTGGGCGATATACACCTTGCCCGCGTCGATGAGCGGCTTCATGTACCGGTAGAAGAACGTCAGAAGCAGCACCTGAATATGCGCGCCGTCGGTATCGGCGTCCGTCATAATGATAATTTTCGCATAATTGCTTTCCGACTCGTCGAATTCCGGGCCGACCCCTGCGCCGATCGCGGCAATGATCGCCTTGTATTCGTCGTTTTTCATAATATCGAGCAGCTTGGCCTTCTCCGGGTTCATCGGCTTGCCCTTGAGCGGCAAAATCGCCTGATGCTTCGAATCGCGCCCCTGCTTCGCCGACCCGCCCGCAGAATCGCCTTCGACGATGAACAGCTCGTTGCGGGTATAGTCCTTCGATTGCGCCGGCGTCAGCTTACCGCCCAGGTTCGAGCTTTCGCTCTTGCCCTTCTTGCCGCTGCGCACCTCTTCCCGCGCCTTTCTTGCCGCCTCGCGCGCTTTGGCCGACTGGATCGCCTTCTTCATGATCATCTGCGCGACCTGCGGATTTTCTTCGAGGAATACCGCCATTTTATCGGAGACGACCGAATCGACCGCGCTCCGCGCCGAAGCGCTGCCGAGCTGGTCTTTCGTCTGGCCGACGAATTCGACCTCGCCCATCTTGATGTTGATGACCGCCATCATGCCTTCGCGCAGATCCTGCCCGTCCAGATTTTTCTCTTTTTCCTTGAGCATCCCGTTCTTGCGCGCATAGTCGTTCATGACGCGGGTATAGGCGGTTTTGAAGCCCGTTTCGTGCGTTCCCCCGCCGCGCGTCGGAATCGAGTTGACGAAGGACACGATCGTCTCCGTGTAGCCGTCGTTATACTGCATCGCCACTTCGACTTCGATTTCGTCTTTCTCCGCTACGAAGTGAATGACGTCATGCAGCACCGTTTTTTCCTCGTTCAAGAACTGCACGAACTGGCTGGCGCCGCCTTCGTATTGGAACTCTTCCTGCTTATCCGCGCGCTGATCGGTCAGCGTGACCTTCAGCCCCGAGTTCAAAAAGGCAATTTCCTGCAGCCGCTCGTAGAGCGTATCGAAATTGATCGTCGTTCCGCCCTGAAAGACGCGTTTGTCGGGCTTGAACGTCACCTTTGTTCCGCTTTTGCGCGTCGAACCGATCACTTCCAGGCCCGTGACCGGCTCTCCGACGTGCTCCTTGCCTTGATCGTCCACCCAATATTCAAACCGCTGGCGGTGTGTTTTGCCTTCGCGGTAAATTTCCACTTCAAGCCATTCGGACAGCGCATTCGTCACGGAAGCGCCTACGCCGTGCAAGCCGCCGGACTTTTTATATCCCCCGCCGCCGAACTTGCCGCCGGCATGAAGCATCGTAAACACCACCTGCGGTGTGGGAATCCCCGTTTTGTGCATGCCGGTCGGAATGCCGCGGCCGTTGTCGCACACCGTCACGGACTGATCCTTATGGATCGTCACGTCGATTTGCGAACAATGCTTGGCCAGATGCTCATCCACGGCATTGTCGACGATTTCCCAGATCAGATGGTGAAGCCCGGACGTGCTGGTACTGCCGATATACATCCCCGGCCGCTTGCGTACCGCTACCAGTCCTTCGAGCACCTGGATATCGTCTGCACCGTAGTCCGCCGGCGCTGCTGTCGTTTTTCCAAACAAATCGAGTTGATCCGCCATCGCAGCCTCCCTAAAAACACCTATGTCTCCGCAACATTATAACATTTGATCGGATTAGTTCAATACATCTTTTTTCGTGAATACCGCAAACGAGACGATCACTGACGCGATTCCCCATACGGTCAACACCGCCAAGGAGAACGGCAAATCCATGCCTTTGATGGGCGGAAGCGTCCCGCTGAGATACGTTGTCAAGTTCAAATTGACCATGAACAAATATTTGGCCGCCTCCCAAGAAGAGACCATATTCGTCAAGATCGTGCCCGAGATGAGCAGCGCCAGCATGATGCCCATTCCCGCCGCCGTGCTGCGGACGAGCACCGAGATCATCAGCGTCATCACCGCGACGATGAGCGCCGCAAACCAAACCAGCCCGAATTCCATGATCAGGTACAGCCACTGGTCTACCGGGCGTACGAACGAAAAGTCGACCTCCGTCCCCTTCACCTGGAACCCGAAGAACACCGGCATGTCCCAGCCCCCGTAACCGAACACGACGCCCGATATAAGATAGCATAAAACTCCTGTCGCAACAACGATAAACGAGGTGAAGAGGATCAGACTTAGCAGCTTGCTCAAGAGAATTTTCCAGCGCTGCACCGGACGCGTCAGCAGCAGCTTGATCGTCCCCGTCGTATGCTCCCCCGATACCATATCGGCAGCAACGACCATAACCATGAGAGGAATGAACAGATTTACGGCATTTTTCACAAACTCTCTTGTAAAGGTTACCCCGTTCGGTTCGGCCGGATTCACATCTTTATCCAGATAGTACTGGGCCAGCTTCACTTCGACGCGGCGCCACTGCTTCCATTCCTCGGGCACGCGTCCGCTGCTGAGACTGCGGGTATAGTCCACAATCTTCTGCCGCTGCTCGACCCGCCAGTCGGTCGTTCCGAACTGCTTCCGGTTATTTTCCGCCACCTTCATTTGCGCATACGTGAACATCGGGATGATCGCGGCCAAAATAAGCAGCACGACGAGCAGCCGCTTTTTTTTGATCATTTTGATGCATTCGTTCTTGACCAGTGGATACAAACTAACCAATGCGTTCACCCTCCGTCAGCTTCAGGAATAAATCTTCCAGAGTCGGAAGCTTGATTTCGATGCCGTGGAGCGCTGCGCCCGCTTCCATGAGCTGCCTCGACAGCTCCGGAATCGCCTCCGGATTTTGTAGGGCAACCAGCCGTGGTACACCTGCTTCCGTCCCGGCCTCATCAGCAAACGAGACCGACTGCACCTCGTGATGCGATTGCAACACCTTTAGCGCAGTCTCCGCCGGGAGCACGCTCCAGACAACCATACTGACGGACTCGTCTATAAGCGACGACACCTCGCCGACCGTAATGACTTCGCCGTGACTTATAA
This sequence comes from Paenibacillus tyrphae, assembly GCF_024158745.1. Lineage (GTDB taxonomy): Bacteria > Bacillota > Bacilli > Paenibacillales > NBRC-103111 > Paenibacillus_G > Paenibacillus_G tyrfis_A. The sequence continues at coordinate 98,064 of NZ_JAMZAW010000004.1, forward strand.
TGGCGACGCGATCGCACATTTGCTGAATTTCGCTGAGCAGATGGCTGGAAATGAACAAGCTGAGCCCGGTCTCGGCCAACTGGCGTATAAATTCCCGCAGCTCCTTGATCCCTTGCGGATCGAGGCCGTTGGTCGGCTCGTCCAAAATAAGCAGCTTCGGATCGTTCAGAAGCGCCTGTGCAATACCGAGACGCTGCCGCATGCCCAGCGAGTACGTTTTTACTTTATCGTGGATGCGCGCGTCCATGCCGACGATCTCGACCACTTCGCGGATTCGTTTCTCGCCCACGCCCGGCAGCATCCGGGCAAAATGCTCCAGGTTTTCCCAGCCGCTGAGATACGAATACAGCTCCGGATTTTCCACGATACAGCCGACGTACTGCAGCGCTTCATTATGCTCTTTGTGCACGTCGTAGCCGCAGATGCGGATCGAACCTTCCGTCGGCTTGATTAAGTCCACCAGCATGCGGATCGTCGTCGTTTTTCCCGAGCCGTTCGGCCCGAGAAAGCCGAAAATCTCCCCTGCGCGCACATCGAACGAAATGCCTTTGATGATCAGCCGTTTGCCGATCGTCTTTTTTACGTTATCGACCGCCAGAACAATGTCCGCGTCTCTCCCCTTCCGATGCTGCTCTCCGGCCTGAGCCATGCGCTTCCGTCCTCCCCGCTATTTCAAAATATCGACGATCCGATCCGCGATCCGGTCGTAGCCGTCCTGGTTCGGATGAAAGTGATCCGTATATAAATACTTGCTCAAATTCAGCTCGAACAAATCGTACGTCGGCACCAGCGTGATGTTCGGGTACCGGTTCGCCAAATCGAACGCAGCCGCGTTCCACTGCCGGATAACCGGGGCTCCTTCGCGTTGAGGGTCCAGATCGAGGAACGGATGGTACAAGCCGACGTAAAAAATTCGCGCCTGCGGATTCGCCTTGCTGACCCGGTCGAAAATTTGCTCCAGACGCTTCAATGCGTCCGGGATACGCTCGGCTGCCGCTTTCGGATTGAAGCCCGCTCCGGCTTCCTGATCCGGCGAGCCCAGGGTGCTTTTCGGCGCTTCGGCGCCTTGGATGCTTTGGGACGTCTGCGACTTCGAAGAGTCCGCGCCCGATGTGCCGCTTGTCCCGTTCGTGCCGTCGCCCGAACTAAAGATGCCCGCGCCGCCCTGGAACAAATCGTTGCCCCCGATCGTCAGCAGCACCAGATCCGCTTCGGCGAGCGACTTGGCGATGTCGGCTTTCTTGTCCCAATCCTTGAGCACATCGGCCGTCCGATAGCCCGGAATCGCAAAATTATTGTAGACGAACACCGGCTTGCCCAGCTGCTTCTCCAGCTTGTCCCTCACGCCGCCGACATATCCTTTGCCCGACAAATCGCCGGTGCCTGCGCTTAGCGAATCTCCCAGCGCCACAATGCGGATCTGATCCTTCGCTTCCCAGTTGTCCGTCTTCGGTTTCGCAGCGGGCTGCTGCGGGGCTTCTGCTGCGTCGCGCGCAGCGGGCTTCGGAAAAATAATCTGATTGATGCCATAGGCGAATCCGACAGCACACAGTACCGTCGATAACAGCGCGGCAAAGCCGACGGTCCGCCACAACCATCGCGTGGATCTCATGCGTTCTCCCCCAGTTTTCGGCAGCTTTACCTGCAAGGACTGATCAATTCAGTAACTCAGTAACTATACATTTTAGAGTAGCGGTTTGCCGCGCGATTTGCAAACTTTGGGGAGGAGAGGGGATTTTTTAAGAGGGTGAATCAGAGGCAGGCGACATGCGAAGAAAAGCGTTAAATTGTGAGTTCAGACGCTCAAATATTTAAGCGGATTTTGCTGTTGGCCGTTCTTGATGATCTCGAAATGCAGATGGACGCCGGTCGAGTTTCCCGTACTGCCCATCACGCCGATTTTATCGCCTTTCTTGACGCCGTCCCCTTCGCGGACTACGACTTTGCTAAGATGCCCGTACAGCGTCTCGTATCCGTTCTGGTGATCGATGACAATGCAGTTGCCGTAGCCCGATTTCCAGCCGGCAAACGTCACCTTACCGTGATCGGCGGCCATAATCGCCTTTTGCTCCGAGACGAAATCCGTACCGTTGTGACTTTTCCCCCAACGCCATCCGAATTCGCTCGTTACTTTGGGCTGCAGCACCGGCAGGGCGAATTTGCCCGTACCTACGCCGGGAATCACCTTCGTCCCTTGCTTCACAACCGTCCGTACCGGCAATTCGAGTATCGCTTCGTCGACCACCGACTCGCTTGCAGGCTCGCCGTTCACGCGGACGGCTTCGTAGGTCACCTGCTTCCAGCCGGGCTTGCCATTAGCCACGATCTGAATGACGCCGGCCTGCAGCTCGCTGTCTTTTTCGTAGACGATGCCGCTCGCGATTCGGACCTGCTCGGTACGCGTCTCGACCGTTTTGACCGACAAAAGCGGCTGATTGACCGAAAGTTTAATTATTTGTCCGACCCGGATCAAATCCTTCTTAATCTCCGGATTGTTCGCCCGGATCACATCGGCAGCGACTTGAAACCGCTGTGCGATCAACGAGATGCAGTCCCCTTTCTGGACCGTATACGTGAGAGGCTGGGCGGCGCCGCTTAAAATCCGGTTCAGCACGGCTTCGGACAGCTCGACTCTGCCCGGGGCGACGGCCATTTCGAGCAGTTGCACGTCCTGGGTAAACTCGGCGGTCACTTTCACCTTCGGCCGGTTTCCGTCGCCTGCTTCCGACAAGATTCCAACCTCCTTCTCTTTGGACGCGTTCAAGAAAGGCGCCTTCACCTCATCCAGGAGGGCAGCGGCAGTAAATACGTCCCTCACAATGCCGACCGGCGTGCCGTCAATCCGAATCTCCGTGGCCAAAAAAGCAAAAACAAGCTTATCGTTCAGCGCGGCGATCACCGCATCATTGTCGTAGGCGCCTTGGAACGTTTTGTTTCCTTCGAACCGAAGCTGCTCCAGATTGGACGTGACGCGCGCATGGTCGTATTGCCGCCCTACTTCTTCATACCGGGCCGCCTTCCACTGCTTGACGATTTCCGGGTCACTGACCGTCCCTACATGCTGATCGTCCAAAAACACGTCAAACCGATAGACCGGCTGCGCCTTTGCAAACCAGCGGCCCGAGATCAAGACGGCGACGATGACCGCAAAGGCCGTTCCCCATTGCAACAGCTCCAGCAGCAAGCCGGGTGTGACGATGCGCTTTTTCAACGCCCTTCCCTCCCTTAACGGATCGATTCGATGTTCGGACCAGCGAACAAGTTCACTTCCCCATGTATATGTCAGAGGTGCGCCGAGTAGACAAAAAAACAAAAAACCCCCGACGTTTCTGCTTGCGCAAAAACGACGAGGGCAGGCATAACACGACGATCCGCTTACTTGGACGCCAGTTGATCGGCCATGCGATGAAGGTTGGTTAAGCTGATTTGCAGACTATCCAGCGGGTTACCCGGACAAACGTCCTGCTCCACCGCGTACCATTCGATGCCGTTTGCTTCGCCCCACTGCAGAATCGGGATGAAGTCGATAACGCCCGTACCCACTTCGGCAAACGTCTGACGCTCGTCATTCGACATGTCCTTGAGGTGAATGATCGGCATGCGGCCGGCATATGGGCGGATAAAAGGCACCGGATCGAGGCCGCCCTTTTTCACCCAGTACACGTCGACTTCAGCCAGCACGGCGTTGTCCTTGGACGGCTCCAGCAAATATTCGAGCGCGGATACCCCGTTCACGGTCGTCTCGAACTCGAACGCATGGTTGTGGTAGCTGAGCCGGAAGCCGAGCGGAGTGAGCTTCCCTGCCACTTCGTTCAGCTTGCCGCGTACCGCCCGGTACCCTTCTTCGCCTCGTAGGTCAGCAACGATGAACGGGCAGATCAGGTCTCGCGTACCGAACAGCTTGGCCTGCTCGACAATCGTTTCAAGTTCGTTTTGCAGCGCTTCATAGCTAACGTGCATTCCTGCGGTGCCAAGCCCCGTCTCCTTGAGGACGGCTGCGATTTCTTCGGCGGTATAGCCACGCAAACCGGAAATTTGTACACCGCTCCAGCCCATCCGTTTCAGCTCCCGTAGCACGCCCGAAAAATCTTTCTCCAGCTCGTCACGCAGAGTATACAATTGTGCCGCAAACTTGTTCTTCACAACGATGTCAGCTCCTTTGAATTATGAGAGCGCATAAAACAGACCAATGCCTGACAAATGCGCTTCCGGTGGGTATTGTTCACGTTAACAATCATACCACACCGGCCAGCAATCTGTTAACCCGTTTCTTTCAAAAAGCGGTACTGCGCTTGGATCAGTCCGTGGTAAATACCTTGGTGATGCATCAATTCCTCGTGATTGCCCTGCTCCATAATTTGTCCGTGATCCAAGACGAGAATATGATCGGCATGACGAATCGTCGACAACCGGTGAGCGATGATGAAGGACGTGCGCCCGGCCATCAGCGTCTTGAGCGCTTCTTGAATTTTCAGCTCCGTCTCCGTATCGATGCTGGCCGTCGCCTCATCCAGAATGAGGATGCGCGGGTCCGCCAGGAGCGCCCGGGCAAACGAAAGCAGCTGGCGCTGCCCCATCGACAGCACGTTTCCTCTCTCCTGCACCTCGGTATCGTAGCCGTTCGGCAAATTCACGATAAACTCGTGAGCGCGGACAGCCTTGGCCGCCGCCTCCACTTCCTCGTCGGTCGCATCGAGCCGCCCGAACCGGATGTTGTCGCGAATCGTCCCGGAAAAAATGAACGTATCCTGAAGCACGATCCCGATCTGCGAACGCAAGCTTTGAATCGTCACGTCGCGGATATCGTGACCGTCGATGACAATGCTGCCGCCCGTTACATCGTAAAAGCGGCAAAGCAGGTTGATGATCGTGCTTTTGCCTGAACCGGTATGACCGACAAGCGCGATCGATTGGCCCGCCTTCACGTTCAGATCGATCCGCTGCAGCGCGTGCCGTCCTGGCTCGTATTCGAACTCCACCTGCTTGAAGTCAATGTCTCCGCGAATCGTCGGCAGCGGCCGGGCCGACGGCTTCTCCGCCACGTTAGGCTGCTCGTCGATATATTCGAAGATCCGCTCCGACGAAGCCATCGCTATAAGCATCTGCGAATACATTTGGCCGAGCCGGTTGATCGGCTCCCAGAAGCTGCCGATGTACGAGGCAAAAGCTACGAACAAGCCGACAGTCATTTCCCCGCTTTGAATGAAATAGGCCCCAAGCAGGAACAAAATAAAGTAGCCGACCGCACCGGTGACTTCAATGATCGGGTTAAACGACTGGTTCAGGGTCGAAGCGCGGTTCCACGATTTATGGTTATCCTGGTTCATTTGTTCGAAATAAGCGATGTTCTGCTTTTCCTGCGTGAACGCCTGCGTCACCTTGATGCCTTGGATGCATTCGTTCAGATGAGCGTTTATGCGCGACGTCTTCGTCTGGACGACCTGCCAGGCGCGGCGAATTTTTACGCGCACCCGTGTCGAAATCAGGAACATGATCGGAACCGTGACAATAATCGCTGCGCCCAGCTTAACATTGTAAAATAATAGGATGAAGATGATGCCGATCAGCTGCACACAGTCGATCATCAAGTTGACCGCGCCGTTCGTCAGCAAGTCTTGAAGCGAATTCACATAGTTCGTCACGCGAACGAGAATCGAGCCGGCCGGACGTTTGTCGAAAAAGCGGAATGACAGCCGCTGAATATGGCTGAACAAATCGTGGCGCAAATCGTAGATGATCCGCTGGCCGATCTCGTTCGTATACCGGATCCGGTAGTTGTTCGCGAGCCATTGAATGATATACAGCACGAACATGGTGCCTACGCAGAGCGCGAGCAGCTTGCCGTCCTTCTGCTTCAGCGCGTTGTCGATCGCAAAGGCGATCAGAAGCGGATTCAGCAGCTTCGTCAGAGCGCCGACGGCCATCATAATCAGGATGACGGGCGCCATCTGCTTCGTATACGGCTTCATATATTTACCGACGCGCTTGACCTGAATCCAGTCGAATCCTTTGTCAAGCTCCTCGTCGTCTTGATAGACGAACCGGGATTTCAGCAGTTCCTCGCCTTCGGGCTTCGAACCGCCGGATGTATTGTTCCGTTGTCCGCTCAATGTGCAAACCTCCTTACGTTGGCTTGAGAGGCAGCAGCCACTTCCGCCGTCGAGTCGTTGTGTTTAGCCTGTTCTTCGGTACCGGCAGAACCTTCCCTTTCATAGACCGGCCCTGCATCGATATCCTCCGGCTGATCGGCAAATTGAATTTTGTACGTTTCGAGGTACGGCCCCTCCTGCTTCATGAGCTCGGCGTGGGTGCCCCGCTGCACGATCCGGCCCTCATCCAGCACCAAAATTTCATCCGCATGCTTCAGCGAAGAGATCCGGTGCGCGATAATAAACGTCGTGCGGCCTTTCATCACCTCTTCGAACCCTCGTTGAATTTCGTGCTCGGTTTCCATATCTACGGCGCTCGTGGCATCGTCGAGAATTAAAATTTTCGGATTTTTTAGCAGCGCCCGCGCAATCGCAATCCGCTGCTTTTGCCCGCCGGATAGGCCCAGACCACGTTCGCCTACGATCGTATCGTAGCCCATCGGCAGCTCCATGATGAAATCGTGCGCTTTGGCCAGCTTCGCCGCCTGAATGACCTCTTCCATACTCACGTCGTTGACACCGTAAGCGATATTGCCTTTGATGCTGGAAGAAAACAGAAACGTCTCCTGAAAAACGATCGCCATTTGACTGCGCAAACTTTCCAGCGTAATGTCGCGAATGTCCGTTCCATCGAGCGTAATCCGACCTTCTTTCACATTGTAGGCCCGAAGCAGAAGCTGAATGACCGTTGATTTCCCGGAGCCTGTACCGCCTAGCAGGCCGATGACTGAGCCCGCAGGCGCATCCAAATTGAAATCGGTGAGCGCCGGATGCTTATCCGTATACGCGAAGGTTACGTTGTCGAAACGGACGTGGCCCTGTACCTTGTCAGGCTGCAAAACGAGCGCATTTTCTTTATTTTTCACGTGTTCGTATTGATGCAGCACTTCGAGCAGCCGTTCGCCGGCCGCTTTCGATTGCGTGAAGTTGTTGATATGAAAGCCAATGCCCCACATCGGGCCGATGATATACCAGATCAAGCTGAAGAAGGCGACAAGCTCCCCGAGCGAAATGCTTTCGTTCATCACCATCCAACCGCCGACGCCGAGCAAAATGACCACGCTCAGGTTAGCGAACAGCTCCATCAGAGGAAAATATTTGGCCCAAATGCCTGCGGTCAATACGTTGTTTTCCTTGTAGTTTCCGTTGCGTTCGGCAAATTTGTCAATTTCATGCGGTTCTCTTGCGAACGACTTGACCGTCCTTACCCCAGTGATATTTTCCTGCACGGAGGTCGTCATACTGCTCATCGATTGACGGATTGACCGGAACGCCGGATGAATTTTCCCCTCGAACCGGATCGCCGTGTAGACGAGAAACGGCATGCAAATCATGGTGAGGAGCGTAAGCTGCCAATTGATTGACACCATCATGATCACGCCGAAAGCAAACATCATGATCACGTTCAAAATCTGGACGAAGCCGAAACCGATAAAATCCCTTACGGCCTGCAGATCGGCCGTAAGGCGCGACATCAAATCTCCTGTGCGCGCTTTGTCGTAATACTGAAACGACAAGTACTGCAGCTTCCGGTAAAGGGCGGCCCGCAGGTTGAATGCGGTTTGGTTGCCGAGCCGCGCACTGGTCGCGCCGTGCAGAAACTGAAAGGTCGCCTTGACGATCATCACGCCGGCCACGAGAAGCGCCAAGTACGGAACGGCCGAGAACTGCCCTTTCGAAATCACTTCGTCGATCAAGTACCGAAGCAGATTCGGGTACACAAGTCCCAGCGCCGTTGCCGTCATTAAGCAAACGATCGAGGCGTACAGAAACCTTCGTTCCGACCAGTAAAACTCCTTCAGCTGCTTAAATACTTCCATGGAGCTCCTCCTTCTCCGGGCTTTGCTGCGAGAGCGCTTCCTTTCTGCGCAAAGCCTCTGCCGACACATTTTTTTCTCATGGAATACGGCTTTAGAGCCGCAAAAGCAAAAATGGCTTTCGAAGCGGAATGATGGCTCCGAAAGCGTTTCAGCTATGAGAAGAAGTGTAGCATCATACCCAAGGGGCGGCAAATACAGGTTGCTCCATAATCTTGGTTTTCCCAGAGTATTCCTTCAAATCGTCACAATATGGAAGCACAGTGCTACTATTTCTCCCGAATAATACGAAATCGTTCAAATGAAAGCCCTTTCACAAAAACAAAAATCCGAGGTCGCCCGCCATCGGACAACCTCGGATGTAACCGTTTAGCACTCAATAAAAATGTGGCTCATTCGTCTAAAAATATCGTCATTTCATCCAATAAAATTCAACAATTTGCCGTGCTTCGCCTGAAGCTCGTTCAAGTCGATCTTCATCTCGAGCGCTTCCAGCAGCCCTTCGCCGTGCTCCTCCAGCGCCTGCCGGAGTCTTGCCGCCAGCTCCTGCATCACGCTTCGCAACTGCTCTGCGTAGGCGTCCTCCAGAAAGGCCGCTTGCGTATCGGCAAAACGCGTCATCGGCCCGTTCAGCCGGGCTTCCAGCTCCCGGCGCAGCTCCGCTTTCCCGTCGCCTTCGAAGAAATGCTTCGCATTTTTAAAGAAGCCTGCCAGCCACTTCGGCTGTACGTCTGCTGCCTCCAGCATCGCGTTCAGCTCGGGCGTCTTCAGTTTAAACGGCTCGAACCCCGGAGCTTCAAAGGACGGAATTCCTCCGGTCCGGACGGCTTCCGACCAGTTCTTCGAGGCGTCACCCGCTATACGGTTGATTTTGTTCTCGATCCGCAGCGTGGTCGCCAGCACTTCCTGGTTCAAGTCAAAGGACAGCATCCGTCTCAGGTCCTCCCAAGCGGACTGCATGACCGTTTTCGAATCGCGGCGGTCGTCGCGGAATACAGCCGGGTTGAAGGCCGTATTGAACAGATCGCCGAAGCGGTAGGACGTACGCTGCTTGACATAGTACAGCAGCTCTTGAATTTCTTTGGACAGCTCGCGGGCTTCCGCGTCCGTGTCCGGGGAGGCAAGCCGCTTCTGGGCCTCGGCAAGCGCCGTACGCAGCGCTTCGGCTTGACGGCGGCGCTCGGAAGCGTCCGCCCGGGCGCTGTCCATCCAGCGCTGGAGCACATCGGCCGCACGGCGGATATCCGCATCGCCCGCCCGGACAGCCATCTCGGTCAGCTCCGCAAACGTAAAGCGGACGAACTCCCGCTCGAAGCGTAAAATGCCCGATTGCTCGACCGTTTCCCGGTCCTCCTGGATTTTCCCTTCAAGCGCATAATAGCTCGATAGCGGATAAATCCTCGGATGCCGGATGCCATGCTGGAGCAGGTTCGTTTCGACGTGCTTGACGACCCCTTCCAGCTCTTCGGCAGAGGAAGCCAAGTCTGCCGCATTGACGATGAAAAACATTTTGTCCAGCTCGAAGCTGTCTTTTACGCGTCCGAGCTGCAGCAAAAACTCTTTATCCGCATGGGAAAACGCATGGTTATAATACGTGACGAACAAAATCGCGTCGGCGTTCTTGATGTAATCGAACGCAACGCCGGTATGACGCGCGTTAATGGAATCCGCTCCCGGCGTATCGACCAACACGACGCCCTGCTCGGTGAGTGGGTTCGCATAGTACAGCTCGATCAGTTCGACGAAGCAAGACTTAGCCTCGTCGGCGGCATACCGGCCGAACTCATCGGCCGTAACGCGCAGCTCCTGCCCTAGGTGCGGGCTCATCTCCGCCCAGCCTTTCTCGACGGCCTTCAGAAACGCATAATGCGGCTTGCCCTTGCCCGGAACTTGATCGGCTGCCAGCTTATGAATCGCAGCCAGCGCCTTATCCATCGAATTTACAGATACACCCAAAACTTCCAACGAATAAAAGACATCGGAGGCCAGCCGTTCCGTCGTTTTCATTCGGACTTTGGCCGTGCCGTGCGGCCAGCCCTCTTCCGGGTCCGGCGGCATGATTTTGTTGATCGCCGCAGTCGTCGGATTCGGCGATACCGGCAGCACCCGTTCGCCGATCAACGCGTTGGCGAACGACGATTTGCCCGCGCTGAACGCGCCGAAGAGCGCGATCGTGAAGCGGTTGTTCGCCAGCCGCTCCGCCTTCTCTTCGAGCGAGCGGCGGATGCTTTGCAGCGCCGCGGCGCCGGCAAGCTCCTGCGCGGCGCCGCCCAGGCGCGCGGCGGCTTCGTGCAGCCGCCGCCGGTGTCCGCCTGCGGCGAGCGCGTCCGCGCCGCCATCGGCGTCGCCGCGGCCCGCCCGCTGCGCGAGCCACGCGAGGGACTCGCGTGACTCGCGCCCGGCGGGCGCCGCGGCCTGCGGCGCAGCCGCCGCTGCCGCAGGCGAGCCCGCCGCAGCCGCGGGCGCGGGCAGCGCCGGCGCAGCCGCTGCCGGCAGCTGCGCGAGCAGCGCGGCGCCGTAGGCGGCCTCGGCCTGCGCGAGGCGCTCCAGCTCGCGCAGGCCTGCGAGCCGCGCATCGAGCTCGGCGAGCTGCGCGCGCAGCGCCGCGAGGCGCGGCTGCAGGGCGGCCGCCAGTGCCGCGATCAGCTCGTCGCTGACGGCGTACGCCTCTTTGCGGTACAAGCTTTTCGCTTCCGCGGCAATCTGCTTCGAGTACGTCAACGTATACTCGTTTCCAAACACCGCGGCCTCGTTCACCTGACCGGCCAGCCAATCCGGCGTCAGCTCCACGTTGATCCGGTCGGCCGCCTCGGTAATGGGGCCGGCCGGCAGGCCGTGGCCTTCCAGCTTCGCTTTGACCGTCTGCTGCACGTGTCTGGCCACCTGCGTCTCCACTTGCGACGCAAAATCTTTATGCAGCGCAGCAAGCCGCTGCTCTCGCTCCGCCGCCGTCTTCGCGGCGGCGCCAAACCAGCCTACCTTGAAGCCGGGTCGGCGGCTTTCCAAATACGCGTGCGCGAAGTCCCGCGTCACGGCCGGAATGACGTTGGCGTTGTCCAGTACCGCCGCCACGTCTTTACGCACAGCTGCCTGCAGCTCCGCAGGCAGCGACTCCAGCCGCGCCAGCCCGGCGCCTGTCTCCGCATACTCCGCTTGGACAGCGTCCAGATCTTCGCCGGAGGCAGCGAGCTGCTCGCGCAGCGCTTCCTTGGCCGGCTCATTGCGCTCGGCCATCTTCTCGGCGTGCGCCGCTGCCAGCGCCCGCGCCGACTTCTCAAGGCTAAGCCGCACAAGCGGCTGCCGCAGCTCGATCAACTGCCCGAGCAGCCCCTCCAGCTTGCTCCACTCGCTGGACGGATGATTCGGCACTTTGACCGACGTATAGACGATTCCGTCCGGCCGCACGCCCCAGCTGGCGAACGCTTCGCGCACGCCTTCCTGATATGCGGCGAACGACAGTTCCTGCTCGCGATGCTTATCGATCATGTTCACGATCAAATAGAGCGGCTTGCCCCACTCCGTCATTTTTTTCGCAAACGCCAAATTGATTTCCGACTGCACATGGTTATAATCCATCACATAAAACACAACGTCAGCCAAATGCAGCGCCGATTCCGTCGCCAACTGATGCGCGTCATCCGTCGAATCGATGCCCGGCGTATCCAGCAGCGCCGCATGCTCTCCCAGAAACGGGATCGGATATCGGATTTCCACCGTTTCGATCGCTTCACCGTTACGGCAATGCTCCGCCAACTCGTCCAACGGCACCGTTTCGGATCGCGGCTCGCCCATTCCTTGAGCCTGATCGCTCGCCTCGTCACTGCGGTAAATGACCCGTGCCCCGGCTTCCCCGTTCACGATGCTCACAATGTTCGCGCTCGTCGGAATCGGACTCGACGGCAGCAGCATATGACCGCACAGCCGGTTAATAAGACTCGATTTACCGGCCGAGAAGTGCCCGCAAAACGCCAAATAAAGCCGCTCGCTCTGCGCTTTCGCCAACAGCTGCCGCAGCTTCTTTCCGTGCTCTCCGTCCCCCGTTTGTTCTACCTGCGCGAGCAGCCCGCGAACCGCCGCAAACATTTCATCCTGCGGGGTCCCACCTTGCAGCCCCTCTACGTTCCCTGTTTCTACAGACGTTGCTTCTGCTATAGTCAATTCGCTATTCATCGTTTCTCCTGCCCCTGTTCATCCTCTGTCTAAAACCAAGCGCTTGTCGTCTATCTTTTTTGCTTTCCGAACAAAAAGAAAAAACCGAATCGCTTCGGTTTTTAGTGTACCATATTTTCCGTCTCCGGAATAAATATTTCGAAAACATCGCGATGCTGCAAAATCGTAATGTCTTTATCCTTTACTTTCATGACGACAACTTCCGGACGCTGCTTCATGCGGTTCAAGTAATTTTCTGGTACGCTTCCCGACTCCGTTACAACGACGCCTTCAACCTGCTTCTCTTCGTTTTCCTGCAAAGGAGTCTCAAGCACCTTCTCGTAAATATCCGAAAACAGTTCAAAATCGCTGGTGTAGACCGATATGCATTTCATCTCTAATCCTATCCTTTCGTATTACGCTTCTTTAGTTTTTGCAGCTTTGACAGCTGCTTTCGCTTTTGGTATAGGCTTCCTATTCGAGTTCGATTTCATTCGTTTTTTACCTTCTCGGCAAAGATCGATCAGCGGGCAAACCTCGCATTTGGGGTTTTGCGCTTTACAGTGATAGCGTCCGAAAAAAATAAGCCGGTGATGCGTCTGCGTCCATTCTTCGCGCGGCACCCGTTTCATCAGCTTTTTTTCCACTTCGAGCACCGAATCGTTAACCCCGGCAAGCCCGAGCCGTTTGGATACCCGTTCCACATGCGTATCGACGGCAATAGCAGGCACGTCGAAAGCATTGGAAACGACGACATTCGCCGTTTTGCGTCCAACGCCCGGCAATTCCACCAGCTTCTCGTGTTCACGGGGAACTTCCCCGTTATACTTGTCCAAAAGCATTGCGCACAAAGCCTGAATATTCTTGGCTTTGTTCCGGAACAAACCGATCCGCCGAATATCCTGTTCCAGTTCTTCGAGCGGCACGGCCAAATAGTCTTCCGGCCTCTTGTACTTCTGAAACAACGTGGCGGTAACTTTGTTGACCGTCTCGTCCGTACATTGGGCCGACAACAGGACGGCGATCGTCAACTCGAACGCATTCGAGTGGTTTAGCTCGCAATGGGCATCCGGGAACATTTCGGCAATCGTATCCAGTATGGTTCTCGCTTGCGACTGATTCATGCTCCCTGTCCTTTCTTTCGCCTGTTTCTTACAGTTTACCGAAACACAGCAGTCGAATCAATGACTAATGCCGACAAAATGCGAACTTTTTACGAAAAAACCGCCTATGCAGCGAGAAGTTCTCACTACACAGACGGCTCAAACCGGATAAAAGTTTCAAATAAACCGATTAGGGCTTTTCAATTTCGAAAATTTTATCGTCGATCACGTAAACCATCACTTCTTCATTCTCCATAAACGTACTTGGCGCTACCGTTTGGGTGCCTTTGTGCAAATACGCTTTAGCGAATAAATTGTACGATGTCTTGTCGTTATTCGCCGTCGGCTTCAGAAGCAATTGATTCAGCACCGTATCGTAAGAGGATACCGTCCGCTTTGTTGCGGTCGCCACTTGAATGATCGCCTTGTCTTTCGCGTCCCGGATAATCTCCACCCGGTCATTTTGCTTGATCGTATTCAACGCGGCGGACGTATTGGCGTTCTGCCTGATGGTGAATTGCTGGCCGACCGTGATTACCTGGATGTTGCCTTGGAAGTCCTGAACGGTCAATGTGCCTGCCGCTACGTCCACATTCGTTACTTTGCCGCGCACCGAATTGAGCAATTGTAGATTGTCGAGCTTGGTACCGCTAAAGCTGGCTTTGACATACTCGTCGATCAAAATATCCGAGAAGGCATGGGATTGCTTGCCCGGGTTAATGATTTGATCGTTGTTTTCCACTTTAAACGTTAACTGAGAGCCTGTCTCGTCCTTCGCAGTGACTTGGTTCGTGCTGGAGTTGGTGACCAGCACTTTGTACACGCCCGTTTTCTTGGCCATCAGGTTTGTTACGAAATCCTGATTCCCTGTGAGCGTCAAACGAATCGCATCGCCGACTTTCAGGTCCGAAATGGTGCCGTTCGTTTTGTTAAACATTTCCACTGGTGCGCCAAAATTGACTTTGAACGTTAAGTTCTGCCCTCCGGCGGTACGGATAGTCAAGTCGTTTGTAATATTGCTCGTATTGATTTGAGCGATCGTGCCTTCCACATTCATTGTCGTTTCGATCTGCACGATTTTATCTTTGGACACTTTCAGGTCCACTCTTTTCTTGTCGTTGCCGCTGCCTATGAACGTGCTCTGGAAATTTGATTGCTGTATCGGACCGCCCATAAAGCGGATGGTCGTATTATCCGTCAGCCGATATGCCCCTACTCCGTCGCTCTCGGTGCTGATCGTCACCACTTTGGAATTGGCGTCATAACTAAGGATCGTCGCATAGATGAATTGCTTGACCGAACGGCTGGTAACGGAAATTTTAACGATTTTATCGTTTACCAGATCCATCTTCAACTGATCGCCGGATTCGATGTCGAACAAGCTTGGATTCGTCAACCCGTCAATCGTTATAATCGCATTGTCAGCGATATGATAGGCTCCGAGCGAGCCGCCTGCTTTATTAATCGTCAAGATCCGTTTGTCGCTGCTTAAGCTTGCCATCGTTCCTTCGACAGATTGGCTAAAATCAGCCGGCTTCTTCACGGAAACGACTTGAAGCTCGTTCGCTTTCACCTCGTAGCTGACCGCGTCGCCGACGCGCAGCTTCGAGAGGTCCGCCGTCGTGCCGTCCTGCAGCTTCACGACCGTACGCGCAGTGAGCGTAAACGATTCGTTCTGCCCAGTCCCCTGCTCCAAGAATGTCACTTGGTTTGAATCTTTGTTCAGACTGAGCACCGTACCTTCGGACGTTTTGCTGACCGGCGTCTGCTTAAGTACGATTTGCGAAATTTTCGATTCTTTGAGCAGCGTATTCCGCTTCAATTCGACGATGCTTCCCGGCGACAAAGAGCTCAAGCTCAGGCCGCGGCCGTCTTTATCCGTCACCGTGACGGTCGGGAACAAATCGTACAGCTCGTTCTTTCCGTTCCGCTGAATCGAGGCCATCATCCGGTCGGTGAATATTTCTGCCAGCGTTCCTTCGTAGGTTTCCATCTTCTGTTGATCGTTGGTGAGTTCTATGTACAGCGCCGCGCCTTGATTTTGCACCAGATACACTTCGTTCGTGAGCTTAATGTTGGACAGCGAAATCCGGCTGTCATCTTTGCCGCTATAGAGGGCGGTATCGGAAGACAGCGTATATTCCGTCGTTTGCCCATTGGCATTCAGCACGCTTATTTTGCGGTCCGTCATCTCCATCACATATCCGGTAACAACCCGGGAGGAGCGGGAGGTCGCTTCTTTATCCGCGCGGCTTAGGAACGTTGCCATTTGGGCGCGGGTCACTTTATCCTTCGGCTTGAAGCTGTTATCCTCAAAGCCTTGTACGATCTTGAGCGATACCGCCGCGTTGATATAACCGGCCGCCCACGACGAGAAATTCTTGCTGTCCGTAAATGACGAAGAGGATTGCGCCTGCTGATTGGCCAGCTCCTGTTTGCCGATGGCGCGGATGACCAGCTTGGCTACCCATTCGCGGGATGCTTCCTTAGCTCCCCAAGCCGTTTTGGCGTTTGTGCCGTCTGCAGTTTCCTCTTGAATATTAATTAAGCCGCGATCGATCGCGTAGGCGACATACGGCTTGAAGAAATTGTCTACAGCGAAAGGCAGCGCTGTTCCTGCCTTGCTCTTCGCTACCTCCGATTCAAGGCCCATAAACCGCAGTGCCATAACGATGACTTCCTGCTGAGATACGGATTTTTCTGGACCATATTCCCCTTTTTCATATCCTTCAATCACCCCGAGAGAAGCCAGCTTGGTGACATGCTTGATCGCCCAGTGCTGGTCCCCGACGTCGGTAAAGCGCTGGGAGTTGACGGAGCTTCCCGTCGAAATATTGCTTTTAGTTTCAGCCGCGGCGGCAAAGACCGGGCTTCCGAACGCCAGCGACAGCGCCAAAACAGCTGCCGCCAGTCTGCGTGCTTGTCTGGAATTGATGCTTTTCATGAAATAGCTCCTCTCGATCGACTTATGTCAGTTCATGATGTGCGTTAACTTTGGCTGCGTTTGATCGGATGCGGCAGATCCATATGTCCCATCAAGCTCTCGACCTGCTTTCCGTCAACCAGCACTTCAATGGATTTGACTTCGGAAAACTGGAACATCGTCTTCTGCAGCGCATCCAATAGCATTTCTTCCCCGCCGGAACCCAGCCTTCCGTCCTCTGCAATGGACACGTCAAGGTTCAGTTGGCCGTCTTTCAACGCGACGCTTTTGTACGTAAATCCTTTAAATAATGGAATGGTATTGTCGTCAGGGCTTTTCTTCAACTGGTTAAGTGCGGCCAAATATTTGTCCTGATCTTGCTTGATGCTGATCGTCACATCTTTTGGAACCAGTTTCTCAAGCTGGGCATCGCTGTAATACACTTTGATCTTGAGCTCTTTCTTTTCCGGGTCCTGCTTCGGGGTGGATGTCTCCGGCGGAGTCGTCGGAGTTGTCGTCTTGTCTCCGCCCGTCCCGGGCTGCGCAGTCTGTCCGCTCTTGGAGGGCGGTGTTTCTGCGGTGCCTTGTAACGGCGCTTTGCTTGTTCCGCAGCCTGCCAGCAGCAGAGCCGCGATTGCCGCAGCAGCCATTCCTTTTTGCCATGTCTTGTGCATCGTCACCCACTCCTTACTCGAGATTCAACTGCTTCTTGATGGCAGTCACGATGGATGCGGCGACCTTGCTTTGAAAAGCATCCTGATACATCAGTTCCTCTTCCGATCGATTCGTCAAGAAGCCGATCTCCAGCAGTACGGCCGGCATCGTTGAGTTCCTAATGACAACAAAACGTTCCTGCTTCACTTTGCGGTCCGGAAAACCGGTAGCCTCGACCAGATACTTATGCATCAACTTGGCAAAATCGAGACTTTGCTCCGTCCAATAATACGTTTCAGTCCCGCCGACGGTTTCTTTTCCTGCGGAATTGGCATGAATCGAGACGAACAAATCGGCGTCGGCGTTATTCGCAAGGTTCGGGCGTTCTTCCAGTTCGATGAACGTATCGTTCGAGCGGGTCATCGTCACTTCGATCTTCGGTTCCTTCTCCAGCAGTGCCGCCACCTTCTGGCCGAGCGATAGAACGAAATCCTTCTCGTATCGCTTATTCAGCGAGCTGGCGCCGTTATCCTTGCCACCATGTCCAGGATCTATGAAGACACGGTAGCGGGTTTTACCGAAAGATATTTTCCCGGTAATTTCCCCGTTTTGCTGCACGGAGGCTAAGCGAAGCTCCCCCTTCTGCGGCAAATCTAATACCATTCTAACGATAGACGCCTCTTTTGAAAATAGCGAATAACGAATTTGTGTGACAAATTCGCTCTTATCCGGCAAAGTTCCTTCGCCTTGCGGATTGAGCTTGGCCATGAGCGCCGGGTCAAGCTGCGCGTTGGGCAGGTCCAGAACGATCCGGTCCGGATTGGCCAAACGGAATATACTCGGCTTTCTGGCGCAATCCGACGTTTTGATGGTCAACGTATCGCCTTGCAGCGAAATCGACTGTACGGTAACCAAGCCGTTCGTTGCCT
Organism: Paenibacillus tyrphae; assembly: GCF_024158745.1. Classification (GTDB taxonomy): domain Bacteria; phylum Bacillota; class Bacilli; order Paenibacillales; family NBRC-103111; genus Paenibacillus_G; species Paenibacillus_G tyrfis_A. The sequence goes on from NZ_JAMZAW010000004.1 coordinate 115,788, forward strand.
TTTTATCGCCAGCCGTTTCCGGCTTGCCCGCGGCCGGCGGCTGCATCCCGCTCGTTGTCTGCTGGGCCCCGCTTCCCGGCTGTTCCGTTCCGTTTGCCGACCCTTGCACAGCTCCGTTTGAAGCTTGAGCGCTGCCAGCCACCGTTTGCGTGTTACCGTTCGCCGGCTGGGCCGTTTGCGTACCGCCGTTTGCTGCCTGCTGGCTTCCTGCGGCCGCTGTTGCGCCGGCGCTCGTCGACTGCATGCCCCCGGCTGTGGGGATGCAGGCCAGCATCTGCCCGGAGCCGCCTTTCGCCGGCGATGTCCCTCCCGCTGGCGAGGTTCCTCCAGGCAACGGCGAAGTGCCGTTGTCCTTCCCAGCTTTCTTTTCGCTGTCCGGCTTATCCCCTGCCTTCACCGTATTGTCCGGCTCGAACGAGGAAGCGGGCTTGCCATCGGCCGGCACACTGCCGGGTTCTTTTACGTCAGGCTTATCCGTTTTCGAAGGAGTCTTATCGTCTTTGCTCTTTTCCGGCGTAGACAAATTAACCGCTTGGTTACGTTCGTCCCAAGATACTTTTACCCCTAACTGCTCGCTTACGAATCGTACAGGCAGCATCGTATTTCCTTCGATGATCGTGGGCGCCGCCTCAAGCTGAAACGATTTTCCGCCTGCTGTTGCATTCTTTTTGTCAATAAACAACTGTATATTGGTTTCATCTTTGACTACCGTAACCTTTCGCTGCTTCTCGTCCCATGTAACCTTGGAGCCGAGTTCTTCTGCAATGATACGAACGGGCACGATGACACTCCCGTCCACGTTGCGCGGAGCAACTTCCGGCGCGAGCTTTTTTCCATTTAAAACCAATTGAACTGGCGGCGCGGGCGGCTTAGACGACTTCGGCGTAGGTGACTTGGACGGAGCGGCAGCCGAGCTTACGGCCGGCAGCAACAGGAGCGACGCGATCGATAGGGTGAACCAAGCCGTTAAAAATTTCATTTTGCACCTCAAAATCTTGTAATTTTTTTGCTTTATGTAGAAAGCTGGAAGTGATTGCGACTTCCAGCCGATAAAAAGAATACCGTGGCGAAAACTACCAATATATTAGACTAAATTCTATCAAAAAAGTTGCACGTTCGGCAAATTTCGTAGAATTCACGAGGAAATACGAAAAAACCGAAGGCTTGTCGCCTTCGGCTTCGGTTCTCAATGATTTTCAGGCAATTTGAACTTGCGACGATTGCTTGAGAAGTTCGCGGAACTGGTCTCCGGAAAGCACTTCTTCGGCAATCAAAATGTCAAGCGATTGTTCGAATACGGTTCTGTGGCTTTCCAGCATGCGCCGGGTCGCCTCCGTCAACTCTTCCAAAATCGCGGCATTTTCCTTCATAAGCTCCTGCTTCGTGACCATCTCGCGGTCAATGATGCCGAGCCTTGTAAGCCCCGAATCCATCATCGTACGCACCATATTCAGCGCCTGCTCGAAATCGTTGCGCGAGCCAGTGCTTCGCCCGCCGTAGAACATTTCCTCCGCAACGGCACCGCCTAGTGCGACCATAATCTGCTGCTCGATCTCCGCTTTCGTATACAAATACTGATCCTGCTGCGGATTATGACGCACAAAACCGAGCGCTTTCCCGCGAGGGCTGAGCGAAACTTGAGATACGGAGCCCGGACGCACCAGCTCGGCGGCAATAGCATGTCCAAGCTCATGAAGCGCGACGCGTTCCCGCTCTTCTTTATTCGCTTCGCGGTCCGTCTTCTCGCCGAGCATGACCTTATCGACGGCCAGCGACAAGTGCTGCTGTCCGATCACATCCGATTCGTCCCGCATAGCATAAATCGCCGCTTCGTTCATTACGCTTTCCAGCTGTGCGCCGGAGAAATGGAACGTTTCCCGCGCGACGGCATCCAGGTCAATCCCTTCGGCCAACGGCTTATTTTTGGCATGGATATTCAAAATATGCAGACGGCCCTTCTTGTCCGGCAAATCGACTTCGATATGACGGTCAAACCGTCCCGGGCGCAGTAGCGCGCCGTCCAGCATTTCCTTGCGGTTCGTGGCCGCTATGATCAATACGCGAGGCGTATCGCTCGTATGAATCCCGTCCATTTCGGTGAGCAGCTGGTTTAGCGTCTGGTCATACTCCCGGTGCTGACCGCCGTCCCGTTTACCGCCGATCACGTCGATCTCGTCGATAAATACAATTGCGCTCTCCTTGTTCTCTTTCGCAGCGCGCGAGCGGGCTTCCTTGAACAAGTCGCGGATGCGGCTCGCCCCGACACCGACATACATTTCGACGAACTCACTGCCGGATGCCGCCAGAAACACAGAGTTCGTGTAATGCGCAGCGGCTTTTGCCATCAGCGTTTTCCCGGTTCCTGGAGGACCCGTCAGCAGAATGCCCTTTAACGGACGAATGCCGAGCTTCTTAATATCGTCGTAACGGATCAGAAAATCAAGCGCCTCTTTCAACTCGCCCTTTGCCCGATCCTGTCCGCCGATATCGTCGAACGTCAGGAAGCCCGGCGTTTTGCCGCGCGATTTGCGCTCCGAGCCTACGTTCAGCCCCCCGCGGGCGCGGGCCATATACAAAAAGGTACCCAAGATCGCGGCCATAAATACGATAGGAAACAGATTAACTCCGATATAAAGCAAGAAAATAACAAGAACCGGGATAAAACCGAGCAAAATCTCTTTACCGTACTTACTCATTCGGCCACACCCCCAGTTTGGCAGGGGTTCTCGGCAGCATGACATATTTGCTTGTCGTACCGTCCGATAGCGTAACATACACGTATTTATCGTCCATCTCGGTGGACGCTTTTATCCCCTCGCCGCCCTGAGCCTGCAGCGTTTTCGGGATTTGCGCATACTGCTTCGTTTCCATGGCCTGAGCCACCTCGAACAAAGCGGAAGACCACCATTGCTCCAACTTCGGTGACGGATCGTTCACGACTTTGAGCTTCAATTCCTTGGTGCCAAGCGTCGAACGACCATCGGTTTGGATCTTGCTATATACTTCACGCAGGTTCGTACCCGGTGCGAGTTTCAATTCCATCCGGGCATCCGGCCCGCTTAAATCCATAGAAACCAGCTCAACTCCGGAAATGCCGGAGACGACCTTCTGCAGCGGACTTTCCATCGCCAATGTCCGGTAAGCAAAATAACCGCCGAACAGCAGCGTTGCCGACACAAGAACACTCAATACGACAGGCAAGAGACGTAACTTCATATTCATCAGCTATACGTCCCCCTTTCTATAAATTCATGTGAAAAAGCTTCCGACGAAGTTTCCCATCTATACGTTTTAGCCATACCGTAAGTATATCATATCGTATATACGAATGTTGATGCAATGTGTGGCAATTGAATGAATCGCGGTGTGCGCCCTACTGTTCTTTGGACTCCGCTTGCAAGCGAACCATAAAGAACAGCCGCGGAAGATGCCGCTTCGTTCGGCGTTTCCCGCGGCAGGTTTCGGCGTTTGATCGCCGGATCGTGCTACTGAATGGTCAAACGCAGCGTATCGATCGGTTGGCCGTCCTTAAAAGCGTAATAATCGTAAAAGTGCTGTTCCAGCTTGCCCTCCGGCTCCAGCTTATAGAATACTTCCCAGACCAACTGGCCGCTGCGGATTCCCGGCGTCGTCCGGAGCACCTTCGCATCCGGATGCGCCGTTTTCACTTTCGCTTCAGCCTGCGCCGCATCGATTCCTGCACTGCCCATTTCCGTATGGATCTCGTCTTGGCCAACCCATACGTACACCGGCTGGCCGATTTTATCTTCCCCGGTGATGACCGTATAAGTCTTCTCTGCAACGAATCGCTCGACCTTAACGGCTTTGACCAATATCGTCTTCTCGTAAGCGGTAAGGACGGCAGCGCGCTGCTCCGTCCATTCCTTATCCATAATAAAGTTAAAAGCCATGCTCATCCCGGTCACAATCACAACTGCCGCGGCCCCGGCAATGATCGTGATCTTCCATGCTTTGCGCACCAGCGGCCTCCTTTCTGCCTAGTCGTGTTGAGACGCTTATAGTGCCGTCAAACGCTCGAAGCTTTGCTGCGCCTCGAATTTGACCTTCTCTTCATCCATGGTCAGACATTCGCCTTTTCGGACGACCCAACGTCCGTCGATGCAGACGTCCGTCACATCTTTGGATACAGCGGAATAAACGACGTGCGAGATGAAATTCGTCCGCGGGTAGAAATGCGGCTGATCGATATCAAGCGCGATAAAGTCCGCCTTCATTCCTTGCTGAAGAGCTCCAACGTCGTTTAGCCAGATCGAACGGGCGCCGTCGAGCGTACCAAGCTTTAAAGCCTCCGAAGCGGATACTGCTACCGGATCGCCGGATACGCCTTTATGAATCAGGGCGGCCAGCCGCACCTCTTCGAGCATGTCCAGATTGTTATTGCTAGCGGCTCCGTCCGTTCCCAAGGACACGAGTACCCCTGCTTTGAGCAGCTCCGGTACACGGGCTACGCCGCTAGCCAGCTTCAGGTTGCTGCCGGGGTTGTGCGAAATACGCACGTCATACCGTTTCAGCACTTCGATCTCTTCGTCTGTCAAGTGTACGCCATGAGCTACGAGAGTCGGACGGGAAAATACGCCGAGCTTCTCCAGATGCGCTACCGGACGCAATCCGTATTGATCGACGTTTTCCTGCACTTCCCTGGCCGTCTCCGACATGTGGGTGTGGATCGGCAAATTCAAGTCGTGAGCCGCCTGCACAATACGCTCAATATAATCCGGAGGGCAGGTGTAAGGAGAATGCGGCGACATCATGGTCGTGATGCGGCCGTCCGCTTGACCGTGCCAATTTTTTGCAAAAGCAATCGCCTCGGCCAGCTTAGCGTCCTGTACTTCCCGCGGACACAGCCCGATTACTCCGCGCGTAAGGCAGGCGCGGATACCGCTCTCAACCGCCGCATTCGCGACTTCATTCATATGATCGTACATATCGACGAAGGTCGTCGTTCCGCCTTTCAGCATTTCCAGCACGGACAAACGGGTGCCTGCACGTACATCCTGCGCCGTGAACTTGCCTTCCATCGGCCACATTTTCTCCTGAAGCCAGACTTGAAGGGCCATATCATCGCCGTAACCGCGAAGCAGCGACATCGCGGCATGCCCGTGCGTATTGACGAGCCCCGGCATGAACAGCTTGCCTGAGCCGTCGATACGCTCGTCGTATGAACCCGCAGGAAGCGGCGCCTGTTCTCCGATATATGTAATGCGGTTTCCTTCAATGACCATGCACCCCTGGATGATAGGTGCCTCTTCATTCATCGTTAGAAACGTTCCGTTTTCAATAATTGTTTTCTTCACCGGACACAATCCCCTCCCAAATATAAATACAATCTCGTTTTCAATGTACACCCTGCGGAGCACAAAAATCAAGCTAACTATACCCTCCGGGGGTAATGCGCTTACATAGCAAAAGATTTATGAACATATGGTAAATTGGATAAACTAAGAATTGCATTCCGTTGTTTGATTATGTTATTTTTAATTTTGTGTGAATTGGCGCGTTTTTTCTACATATTTCTTTCTTTTAATTTTAATTTCTTGTAAATCTTCAATTACTTGGGAGGCCAAAACTGTATGTTGTTTACAAAAAAGAATGACACCGATTTTCTGCTGCTGCTCATTAAAGCGTCGGAAAATACGCTTGACGCCGCGCAGATGTTTCGGAACGCCGTCATGGGTAGCGAGCCGCCGGCTACGTTTTACCCGCAGCTGAAAGAACTCGAAAACAAAGGAGACCAAATCACACACCAAATCTTCAAAGGATTGAACAAAGTGTTCATCACGCCACTGGACCGCGAAGATATTATGGAGCTGGCTTCCAAAGTGGATGACGTGCTCGACGGGATCGAAGCCACAATCGCTCGTTTCGATTATTTGAACATAACCGCATCGGATAAATATATGAAGGAATTTTCTGCCGTGCTCGTTGCAAGCTGTCAGCATATTCTGGACGCTTTCAAGCTGCTGTCCAAGAAAAAATATATGCAAATTACCGAGCATACCGTACAGATCAACAGCTTGGAAAATGAAGCCGACCGCCTCATGAGAGAAGGCATTCGCGAAATTTTCACCCACCCTAAAGATCCATATCACGATTTTAAATTAAAAGAACTTTACGAGCGCCTGGAGCAAACGACCGACGCATGCGAAGACGTAGCCAACATTTTGGATAGCGTAGTCCTGCGGTATTCTTAACAGGACCGTTTTACGATTCGGAACATGGGTACGACTCAGCCTGCCTAGGAGGAAACTATGTTAACCACTATTATTATCATCGTAGCTCTGGCGCTCCTCTTCGACTTTATTAACGGTTTCCATGATACGGCCAACGCCATCGCTACATCGATTTCAACCCGGGCATTATCGCCCCGTTTTGCCGTATTTTTTGCCGCGATACTGAACTTCATCGGTGCGGTCTTTTCCTCGGAGGTCGCCAAAACGGTCGGAGGTAAGGTCGCCAATCCCGCTACGATCGACAACGGCGTATATATCGTTATTGCAGCGCTGTTGTCCGCCATTATCTGGAACTTGCTGACTTGGTATTATGGCATTCCTTCGTCTTCCTCTCATACGCTGATCGGTTCTCTCGCCGGGGCGGTCATTGCGGGAGCGGGAGTCGGGGCGCTCAATTGGTCCGGATTTAAAGAAATTGTACTGATTCTTGTCCTTTCGCCGATTATCGCTTTCGCAACGGGCTTCGTCGTCATGTGGATCATCCGCAAGCTTATCTTGGTTAGCGGCAACCAATCCCGTTCGAAGATGAATCGTACCTTCAAGAGCTTCCAAGTGCTTTCAGCAGGCCTTCTGTCTTTCTCCCACGGAGGTAACGACGCGCAAAAAGCGATGGGGATTATCGTCTTCGGTCTCGTTGCATTAGGATATCAAAATAATTTGGATGTGCCGATGTGGGTTAAAATAGCAGCTGCGACGGCCATGGGACTTGGAACCTCCATCGGCGGCTGGAGAATTATCAAGACGATGAGCAAAAAGCTGCTGAAAATCGAACCGATCAACGGCTTCGCCTCGGATTTGAACTCGTCTATCGTTATTCAGATATCTACGCATCTTGGCATGCCGCTCTCGACGACGCATGTCATCTCGTCTTCCATTATCGGAACGGGTTCCGTGATGCGGTTTCACGATGTGAAATGGGGGACGGTTACCCGCATGGTCATGACGTGGGTAATTACGATTCCGATCAGTATGGTTCTTGCTTTTATCATTTATAAAATTTTGTTCGCGCTCGTTGCGTAAGAACGGACAGGCCCGGGCAAACCGGCAAAAAAAAGGATAGAGCTTCAGAACACCGTTCTGTCAGCTCTATCCTTTTCTCATGTTCGGCTAATCCAAATAATAAGCCAAGCTTTGCAGCTCCGTCGTAAAATCGGCATGATGCACCCGCATTTCAGCCGGCACTTTAATAATCATCGGTGCAAAGTTCAAAATCGCCTCGACACCGGCGTCCACAAACTGATTTGCAACCTGCTGCGCCTCTGCCGCAGGGACGGTAATAATCCCGATGCGCACCTTCAGCTCTTGGATAGTCGCCTTCATTTCGCTCGTCGGCTTGACCTTCAAATTGTTGATCGTATCCCCGATCTTCGATTCGTGCGAATCGAAAACGGCTACGATTTTCATATTATCCTTCAGATAGGCATTATAATTGCATAAGGCGCGGCCCAGATTTCCCGCACCTACCAGCGCTACGGGGATGATTTTATCGAGCTTTAAAATTTGACGGATTTTTTCGATCAAATAGTCGACGTCGTAGCCGATTCCCTTCTTGCCAAATTCCCCGAAGTAGGCCAGATCTTTACGGATTTGCGCCGGATTCAAATCCAGCTTTTGTCCCAGATCCTGAGAGGATACCGTCTGTACGTTCTTTTTGCTGAGTTCGTTCAAAAACCGGAGGTACACCGGAAGCCGGCGCACGACGGCCTCGGAAATTTTCATCGTCTTCATGCTTGGTTCTCACCCATCCACTGCTTTATTCTTGGTACGAGCTGGTTCGAATTCATATGCTCGATTTTTGGGCCCGGCAGCGAATACAAGAAATATTTCCCGTAATTCGTGTCGATTACCCGGGTATCGTATATGATGACGATGCCTTTATCCGTAGCCGTTCGCACCAGCCTGCCGAAGCCTTGCTTGAACCTGATAACCGCCTGCGGTACCGACAGCTTCATAAACGGATTCTGGTTTCGCTGCTTGATCATCTCCGTCTTCGCTTCGATCAACGGATGGTTCGGCGGTTGAAACGGCAGCCTGACGATTGCCAGACAGCTAAGCGCATTTCCGGGAATATCGACGCCCTCCCAAAAACTGCTTGTACCCAGCAGAACGCAATTCGGACTATTCTGAAACAGCCTTGTCAGCTTGCTCCGGTTGCTGCTGTCCACGCCTTGGCCCAGTACGCCGATCCCGAACGGGCTCAACATCTCTTTCAACGCGCCATGAACCAGCTTCAGCATCCGATTGGACGTAAACAATACCAGCATCCGGCCTCTTGTTTCCAACGCCACCTCGGCAAGCGACGGCACGAGCCGGTCAACGAACTCCTTCTCGCCGCTGGCTCCGCGCAGCGTAGGGAAATCCCGGGGAATGGCCACTAGCGCTTGCTCGCGGTAATTAAACGGCGACGGAAGCTGAACGGTTTTCAGTTTGCCGTCCGCCCCGTTTTCTCGCAAGCCCAGTTGGTCGCACGTATAATCGAACGATTTGCCGACGGATAATGTGGCCGAAGTAAGGATGACACTATCCTTCGGCCCGAAGAAATGCTGCTTCAGCATCTCGCTGACGTCAATCGGCACGCAGAACAGCTGGAGCGACCGGTTTCTGCTGTAGGTCCCTGCTTCAAGCCAATAGACATAGTTCGCATCCGGCATCGTCATGAAGAAATGAAGCGAATCCCTGTGCCGGTACAGCTCCTTGACGGTGCCGCTGAGGTCCGTTATCAAGCTTTGGACATCGTATTCGTCCTGCACTTCTTTGATCTCCGAGATCAGCTTGTCGAGAGGCTTAAGGGATTCCCCGAAGTTAAGCTGCATGTTCTCTTCGAGCACTTCCAGCTTATCCCAACCCGTAGGTAGCGAGTCTTTTTTGACCCGATAGACAAGGCCGTTCCCTTCCGATTGGGACGGGTCGCTTCGCGAAGCCAGAAGCTGGTACAGCAGCTCCGTCATCTGATCCCATTCTTCCTTCAATTGCAGAAGCTTCTCGACAACCCGGTCAATCGTTATGCACCAGCCTTGAGCACGTTCGTCCTCGAACCGCTGCAGCCGAATCCGCAGATTGGACAACTGTCCCGAACGCGCATCTTTATAAAGCCAGAGGAGCGTGTTAGACAAACCGTGATAGTGCAGCTCGATCCCGAGATGCTTGCCGGCCACTTCCTCGAAGTGATGAGCTTCGTCGATAACCAAATGCTTGTATCCCGGCAGCAGCCGGTTTTCCGCTTTCATATCGGTGAACAGCAGCGAGTGGTTGGTAATGATAACATCTGCGGTGTTCGCTTCGTGACGGGCGCGATGATAGAAGCATTTTTTAAACCACGGGCAAGCGCGGTTCAAACAAGAATCCGTATCGCTTTCCACCGATTGCCAAAACTGTTTTCCTTTATTGGCGAAATGAAGCTCCTCTTCATCCCCATGCTTCGTTTCTCCCAACCAGACAAGCATCTGCCCGGCCGTAATCCGGTCTTCCTTGCCGTGCTCGAAGTCGAGCATATTCATTTTGTGCTCGAATTTACGCAGGCACAAGTAGTGGCTCCGCCCCTTCAGAACGGCCGCCCGGAAGCCTACCGGGAACAGCTCGTGCAGCAGCGGCACGTCCCGTTCTCTGAGCTGCTCTTGCAGATTAATGGTATGCGTGCTGATCAGCACTTTCTTGTCCTGCTTAAGCCCGTAGTACAACGAAGGAATCAAGTAACCGAGCGACTTTCCCGTCCCTGTGCCGGCTTCAATCATCAGATGCTTGCCGTCTTCGAAGGCCGTCTCCACCTCGCTGAGCATTTGCACCTGGGACTCTCTGTCCTCGTAAGCGGCAAACCGCTGCTGGAGCTCTTGCTTAAGCTGATCGTAGAATGCAGGAAATTCGTCCGGCAGCCGCAGGACATCTTCCTCCTCCCGCACCGGCTCTTCTTCTCCCCATTCTCCTACGTTCAAGGCAAATTGCCGGAAATAACGATCCATATCCGGATCAAGCGGCTGGTGAAGCTCTTTGTATTGCCGCATTTCGCTCACAAACCAGCCGAAATCTCCCGCCGAATCGGCAAATATCAGCTCCAGCCTTTGCAGAGTTAGCAGCGGAAGCGACTGAAACCGTTCCATGCAACGGAGCCAGATCATCGCGGTGACCTCGGCATCGCTGTCCGCCTGATGCGGTCGCTCATGTTCGATACCGAAGGCGTGGCAAACCATCGAAAGCTGCAGGCTCGATAAGCCGGGAAACAAGACGCGCAGCGCATCCATCGTATCCAATACGCGTCCGTCGAACGGGAAGTAACCGTTCTCGTCCAACGCCCGCTGCAGAAAAGCAAGGTCAAAAGTAATATTATGACCAACCAGGACCGCGTCTTGGAGGAGAGGAACCATCTCGGCAATAACCTCTTCCATCGCGGGAGCATCCTTTACCATCTCGTCGTCGATTCCGGTAAGCGTTGTAATTGAAGAAGGTATACTTATGCCCGGATTGACGAGAGAAGTATACCTGTCGGTCATTTCATGGTCGTTTATAAGAAAGAGCCCGACTTGGATAATGCGATCCGTCGCCGTGCTCCCCGTCGTTTCAAAATCCAATACTGCAAATTTCATCGGAGTCGTGTCAATCCCTTCATTCCCACTCTTCTCATAAGCATACCAATACTGAGGGAAAAAGGGAATAGCAAACTTACCCTTTTTACAAAAAAACAGGAACGAACATTCGGTTAATCCGATGGCCGAGACATGTCGAACACAAACTGAAGCCCGCCCTTTTTCTCGCAGCAAACACCCAAATCGAGCAAAGGCTGAACGCTGGAAGGATCGGTCCGGTAAGCCATATTGAACAATTCGCACGCTTTGTCCATATTGTGCAGCTGAGCTTGTATGCATCCCATGGCATTAAAGGAAATCGCTTTGAGCTGCATGTTTTCGGTCAGCCGGGATAAAAATTGAAAATGCAGGTAGCTTTCTCCGGCTTCCCCTTTGCGCAAGTAAGACATGGCCAAATAAATACGCGCCAAATTGAAATCGGGCTGGAGCCGGATCAGCTCGTCGAATTCGGCGATCGCCTGGTCGAACATATGGAGCTTGTAATAGCCTTGTCCCCGGATAAACAAATCGGTTCGTTTGCCTGAAAATTCGGGATCAAGCGGATCGGCTCCAATTCCGTTCAATGAAATACCGGCAATGCTTATCAGCTTGCTCCATTTCTCTTCGAACTGCAGCCATTCTTCAATGCAGGCGTCGCTCATCGCTTTCAGAGCCCGCAGCTTTTCCTGCAGCTCCCTGCGTGCGGCGCCTTGGGAGGACGGGTATTGCGATATGACTTCATCCAGCATTTCGTTCATGGAAGCAAAAAGATGTTTAAACATCGGTCGTATCCCACCTTTGCTTCGTTTCCCACAGCAGCTTTAAACGTCTTCGCCGCGGCTGTGGCCCGCTGTGATCGTATCTACATTGTGCGTCTACCCGTCCGGTTTCATTCTCGTTTAAAGGACCGTGGAATGAATTTCTTCCTTCAATACGCCGACGACTTGATTGTTCTCGCCCATAATGGCAATGCTCGGGGTATGCTTGCGGGCTTCTTCGTCCGATAACATGACATACGATAAAATAATGACAATATCTCCGGGGTGCACCATTCTGGCCGCAGCACCGTTCAAGCAGACGACTCCCGAGCCCCGCGGTCCGGGAATAATATAGGTCTCAAATCTGGCGCCGTTGTTATTATTGACGATTTGGACTTTTTCGTTAGGCAGCATATCGACCAGATCCAACAAATCCTGATCGATCGTAATGCTCCCGACATAGTTTAAATTGGCTTCCGTTACGGTCGCACGGTGAATTTTCGATTTTAACATGTTACGAAACATGGCTGACGCCTCCTACGTTTTTGCACTCTAGGGATACTTGTCCCTAAGCTGTCGGGTTACGAATGGCTCAATGAAGCAACGGGAGCGCGAAGTATCCGATTATCGATCAAGCGCGTTGCCCCGAAACGGACGGCCACGGCGATAATCACCCTCTCATCACTGTCCCAAAAATCCACTGGAGCCAGATCCGGATAAGACAGCAGCTCCACATAATCGATATCGGCCAAAGGCGCGGACTGAATATGCCGAACGACCGTCTGCCGCAGCTCTTCTGGGGATATCGCTCCCTTACGAGCTTCGAGCAGCGATTCCGCCTCTTCCAGGGCTACGGAAAGGACAAGCGCCTGCTTTCGCTCTTCCTCGCTCAAATACACGTTGCGCGAGCTCATCGCAAGTCCGTCTTCTTCTCGGACGATCGGACATGGGACGATGGTGACAGGAATATTCAGATCGTATACCATTTGCTCGATGACCGCTACCTGCTGGGCATCCTTCATCCCGAAATAAGCTTTATCAGGCTGAACGATATTCAGCAGCTTGGTAACGACCGTAGCGACACCATCAAAATGTCCTGGCCGGGAAGTTCCGCACAGACGCTCGGTTACTCCGGAGACAGAGACAATCGTTCTGGTCGGCTTCGGGTACATCTCGCTCACCTGCGGGAAAAATACGATGTCCGTCCCGGCTGCACGCGCGATGGCTATATCCCGCTCCTCGTCCCGCGGATACCGCTCCAAATCTTCGTTCGGCCCGAATTGCAGCGGATTGACGAAAATGCTCAGGATAACCACATCGCACTCTTTGCGCGCAGCTTCGAGCAGCGAGGCATGGCCTCGGTGCAGGAAGCCCATCGTCGGCACGAAGCCGATGCGTACGGCCGGATTGGCAGCCCGCTTTGCTTTAATCAACTGTCGTAATGATTCAATCTGATGAACAATTTCCATCGGTTATCGAAGCTCCGTTTCTTATTCTCGATGTGCTGCTACCGGTTTCCCGCCGCCGTATAAGGACTCCGCCACTTCGTCGTCCATACGGAACGAATGCTCCGGCCCCGGGAAGCTGCGCTGCTTCACGTCGTCCACATACTGACGAAGCCCGCTGCGAATCATATCGCCGACATTTCCGTAAGTTTTCACAAAACGCTTCGGATGAATATCCGATCCATAGCCGAGCGCATCGTGAAATACGAGCACCTGACCGTCGCAATCTTGGCCGGCGCCAATTCCGATGGTCGGAATGGACAGCTCGCTCGTCAGATGTGCGGCCACTTGATCGGTTACCAGCTCCAGCACGATGGAGAATGCTCCGGCCTGCTCCAAGGCTTTGGCATCATCAAGCAACTTTTGCGCTTGAGCGGCCGTCTTGCCCTGGATTTTATAACCGCCGATCTGGTGAATCGACTGAGGGGTCAGACCGAGATGGGCCATCACAGGAATGCCCGCTTGCACGAGTGCTTCAACCGTCGGCGCAATCTCCGCTCCGCCCTCCATCTTCACCGCTTTGGCCAGCCCTTCCTGCATAATCCGTCCCGCATTCCGCAGCGACGCATCGATGCTGCCGTGATACGTATTGAACGGAAGATCCGTTACTACAAAGCTGGTCCGGACCGCGCGCGTCACCGCGCGCGAATGATAGATCATATCGTCCAGCGTAACGGGGAGCGTCGAATCGTAGCCAAGTACGACATTGCCCAGCGAATCCCCCACAAGAATGACATCGATGCCGGCTTCCTCCGCCAGCATGGCCGTCGGGTAATCGTAGGCCGTCATCACGCTGATCGGAATCCCGTCTTTTTTCATTTTTCTCAGTTTGGCCGTCGTTACCGGTTTACGCATCTCCATGATTAACACCTTGCCTTCCGGGTTGGAATGGTTCAGGGTTCCGTACGCTCGGGGAGCATCTCCCTCTGCCGTCCTTCCTCCTGATAGTATTGCGATAATCGGCCGGATTGTTGCAAAGAGCAAAAAAACCTTTCAGCCCATACGGAGGCTAAAAGGTTCACATGTCCTTCTCATATGATCCTTCTGTCTCGGTCCGGTTAGGCTCAGAGCAGAATCCGACATATTGCTTGGGTAAAGCTATTCAATTGTTCAAGCAAAAAAACATACGGTTGAAGTACAGCTCCTTGCGGATACCGTCTTCGTACCGTACATTATACCAAAGTTTTCAACTTATGTCACCCAAAACTGATATCGGCGGAATACAGCTTTTTTACCGATCCGTCTGCTAGGCGAAGCTGTAGAGCGCCATGCTCATCGATCCCCTCGGCAAATCCTTCAAACTCTCCTTGAGGCGTCCGGCAGCGGATATTCCGGTGAATCGACACGGTCAACGCTTCCCACAACAGCTTGATGGGGGCAAAGCCCTCCCGCCGGTATAGTCCGTACAGCTGCTCCCACTCCAGCAAAAACCGGCTGAGCACCTCGATTCGGTCCACCTGGCGACCTGCCTCGATGGCAAGCGAGGTGGCCGCATCCCGTAGCTCCGGCGGAAAATCGTCCGAATGCAGATTCACGCTGATGCCGACTCCGGCGATAACATGCTGCAGCCGCTCATCCTCGGCGCTCGATTCGAGCAAAATGCCGGCGATCTTCTTGCCGCCGACAAGCAGATCGTTAGGCCATTTGATCCCCGCTTCCACACCTGTTGCGCTGCGGATGGCCCGGCATAAAGCGACGGCAACGAGCAAAGTCAATTGAGGGGTGAATAACAAGGGAATCCAACCCGGCTTCAAAATCAGGCTCATCCAGATGCCTTTTCCGACCGGAGAATGCCACTTGCGTCCCATGCGGCCTTTGCCGGCGGTTTGCTCTTCCGTCAGAATAAGCGTGCCTTCCTCGGCCCCTTCCGCGACACAGCGCGCCGCGACGATTTGCGTCGACTCCACTTGGTCGTAATATTTCACGAACCGGCCGAACCGTTCCGTCCCCAGCTTCAATTGCAGGCGGCTTATATCCAGCCTGTCCGGCTTGGACAACAGCCGATACCCTTTGCGCGATACCGCTTCGAAGCGGTACCCTTGCTGCCGCAAACGCTCGATCTGCTTCCACACGGCCGTTCGGCTGACGCCAAGCTCCTCGCTCAGCTGTTCGCCAGATAAAAATTTGCCTTCCGATTGCTCGAACAGTCCGATCAGTCGATCCGTCATCATTCATCGTTCTCCTGCATGTTTTCGTAATGCTCCCGGGCTGCTGCAAGCAGCGTTTCTTTGTCGTTGCGGAGTTCGCCGAGCGCAGCGCTTTCAAGCAATCGGTGCAGCAGCCGGCCGGTCCACGGACCGCCTTTGGCTCCCAGATGGCCCATAAGCTCCTTCCCTCCGACAGCGAGCTCTGCCAGAGCAGAAACGGGCATCTGCTCCAGCCATACGGAGCCCAGTCTTCTCCATACATCCACGGCCCTGCCAACCTTGACGTTGTCAGTCCGAATCGAGGCGGCCTCAAGCAGGTAAATCTCTCTTAACGTATGGAGCGCAGAAACACTGTAGGTAAGCGCCGCGGCGATCCATACTCGTCTCAAGTATGGTTCTTCGTCCCGTCCCGTCGAGTCATCCAATCCGGATACAAGAGCGGTGTGCGCGCCAACGATTCGTTTGACCGTCTCCATCTGCTGTCTGGAGAAGGTTAGCTTGATCATATCCTCTTCAACATCCGCCGGATCGGCTCCTAGTCGAATGTAGATAAAGGCAAGCCGATGCTCCATTTCCGTTAACCGTGAGAGGGGCGGCCACTCCGTTTCCTTGTCCAGCCCGGACAGCAGCAGCTCCTGCTTCACGTGACGCAGCGCCCGGCTTCCCGCGAGCAACTCCAGGGCCCGGTTCGGGTCGCTGCCCCCAATCATGCGCTCCACCTCCGCCCGGATACGTTCCATGGCGATATGCCGCAGCAGCGAAATGCCGGAGTTCAGAGCGTCCCAGGTCGCCTGTTCCACCGTCAACCCATATTCCGACGCAAAACGGAGGCACCGCATCATTCGCAGCGCATCTTCCCCAAACCGCTCTTCCGCTTGACCGACGCAGCGAAGGACGCCGCGTTCCAAATCCTTCAGGCCATCGAACGGATCGATCAGACTGCCGTTTTGATCGATAGCCATCGCATTCATCGTGAAATCGCGCCGCTGCAAATCCTCAGTCAAGCTGTCGATATATTCCACCTCGGTCGGGCGGCGGAACGCTTCATATCCGCCTTCCCGCCGAAACGTAGTCACTTCGTAGGGCTTCTTCCCGACCACGACCGTGACCGTCCCATGCTGCAAGCCGGTAGGCACGGTGCGCTCGAAGAGCCCCTGTACCTGGTCGGGATGAGCGGAAGTGGCGATATCGTAATCCTTTACAGGGCGTCCGAGCTGTTCGTCCCGAACGCATCCACCGACCAAATAAGCCTCGAAGCCCGCCTCGCACAAGCGCCGGACAATCTGCATGGCCCCCTGCTTTAAAGCATCGCTCATGTATGTAATCCCGCTTCCTTTGTCAGCAATTAAGCGGATTTTCCCGAATCGATTCCGGGATCGGCCGCCCAAGCACCCGATAATACAACTCTTCATACTGCCGCGTAATCAAATCGTTACAGAACGTATAGCGCGCCCTGTATAAACAAGCGTCTACCGTCTTTTTGTACAAGCTTTCGTCCCTCAGCAACGCTATCGCATACGCCGCCATTTGCTCCACATCGCCGATGTCCGCCAAGTAACCGGTTTCCCCATGGGTAATCAATTCGGGAATGCCGCCGGCGTTCGATGCGATCGTTGGCACCCCGCAGGCCATCGCTTCCAGCGCAACCAAGCCGAAGCTTTCCTTTTCGGACGGAAGCAGCATCAGGTCGGCTAACGACAAAAGCTGGGCGACGTCGTCCTGCTTGCCGCAGAACGTCACCCGATCCAACAACCCGAGCTCCTTCACCTTGCAGAGCACCTTGGACAGCTCCGGGCCTTCGCCTACAAACAGCAGGCGGGAAGGCACTTCTTTGCGGACGCGGTCGAAAATTTCCACGACATCCGTTACCCGCTTGACTGGACGGAAGTTGGAAATGTGAATCAGAATCTTCTCGTCAGGATGCGCAAACTCCTTGCGGAGCGACGCCACTTCACGCGGGTAATATACCCGTTTGTCCACGAAATTGTAAGCCAAATCAATCGGCTTCTCGATGCCAAGCAGCTGCCGCGTCTCCTGGATCAAATCCTGGGATACGGCAGTCACCGCATCGCTTTGGTTGATCGCATACCGGATCAGGTCGCTTAGCGATTCGTCCTGCGCAAGAACCGTAATATCGGTACCATGCAAAGTCGTGACCACTTTCAGCTCCGGCCCGACCATCTGCTTGGCAAGCAGGGCGCAAACAGCGTGCGGAATGGCGTAATGGACATGCAGCAAATCGAGCTCTTCCAGCTTCACCACCTGTGCAAGCTTGCTGGCCAGAGACAAATCGTATGGCGGATATTTAAACACGTAGTAGTCGTTGACTTCGACTTCGTGGTAGAAGATGTTGCGGTCGAACTTTCCAAGTCGAAAAGGCATGCTGTGCGTAATAAAATGAACCTCGTGCCCTTTTTCCGCAAGCAGCTTGCCGAGCTCGGTGGCGACGACGCCCGAACCCCCTAGCGTGGGATAGCATGTAATTCCGATTTTTAACCGGTTCATTATTTTCGAGCCGCCTCCTTTTGCTCCTGAATTTGGTCACGCTTTTTAGAACAGTTCTGTCAAGTAAGGCAGCTTGCTGATAAAGCCTTCCGCATAACGGACCGCCCGTTTTTGCCCAAGCAGAGAGTCCCGGGCTTCCACTCGCTCCAGATAGCCTTGATTCAGCGGTGTGCGTACGATATCGTTTCCGGCACCCGAGCCCGAAGTCTCGAATTGACTCCGGTACGCAAGCAGTGACGAGCGTTTGCTCTCATAATGGGCGGTCACGTCAACCATCACGTCCGGCTCTATCACATCGTTAATGAAATAAAAGTAGCTTTCTTCTACCGTATGCGCCGGGTGATCGGGCAAGTACCGTCTCAGCTTGGCATTGAACAGCGCTTCCTGCACCAGCTTGCTGCAGGCGATATGGTCCGGATGCCGATCCTCCCAATACGGAGCGAATACGATGCGAGGCTTCCACATGCGGATCTCCAAGGCAATGCGCTCCACAAACTCCGGCAGCAGATAAAGTCCGCGGTCCGGCAGCTGCAAATTGGTGCGCACGGTCAGGCCAAGCGCCTCCGATGCCGCCTTGGCTTCTTGTTGACGCGTTTCAACCGTGCCGTTGGAGGACATTTCCGCCAAAGTTAAGTCGCAAATGCCGACCTTAAGCCCGGCTGCCGTATGCTTCGCAATCGTGCCGCCCATGCCGATTTCCGCATCGTCCGGGTGAGCGCCGAAAATAAGCAAATCAAGCGACTCGTTCATTGGTCGATCCCCGGCTTGTATTTATGTACCAGCTCCCGCCAGGCGAAGTCCCCCCGGTCAAGCGCTTTGACCAAAATTTCCGCGGTCGCGATATTGGTCGCGCAAGGAATCCCTTGAACGTCGCACAGACGAAGCAATGCGATAATATCAGGCTCGTGCGGCTGCGCCATCAGCGGGTCGCGCAAAAAGATAATCAAATCGATTTCATTAGTCGCCACCAATGCTCCGATCTGCTGATCCCCTCCGAGCGGACCGGACATAAAGCGGTTCACCTGCAGGTCCGTATTTTCCATAATGCGCGTGCCTGTCGTTCCGGTCGCATACAACGTATGATCTTCAAACACATTCTCATAAGCCGTAACGAAATTGACCATTTCTTCCTTCTTGCGGTCGTGTGCGATAAGTGCGATTTTCAATGCCATAGGATGGCAGCTCCTCTCTAAACTCCTATAAAACGAGGACACTCGAGCGGTCCTCTTCGGCCCGGCCCCATGTCCTCTTTCGTTTTTAATCGATAAAATGTTCGAAGCCGTAAACCATACCGGTATATTCCATAACTTTCTGAACAGCCACCTTCACGCCAGGCATATAACCGGCCCGGTCATACGAGTCGTGACGGATTTTCAAGGATTGTCCGAAAGCACCGAAAATGACCTCCTGCTGGGCGAAAATGCCCGGCAGCCGAACGCTATGAATCCGGAACCCGTTATAGTACCCTCCGCGCGAGCCTTCGATCGTTTCCACTTCATTCGGATTGCCCTGACGCAGCTCCTGACGAGCTTCGGAGATCAGTTCCGCCGTCTTGACGGAAGTGCCTGAAGGCGCGTCCAGTTTTTGATCGCCATGATACTCGATAATTTCTAAATGAGGAAAATATTTAGCGGCTTGAGCGGCGAATTTCATCATCAGAATAGCACCGATTGAAAAGTTCGGAGCGATCAATCCGCCGATCCCCGCTTCCTTGCACTGCCTGTCCAGCTCGGCAATATCTTCCGGCGTAAAACCGGTCGTCCCCATCACGGGGCGAACCTTATGTTTTATAGCCAGCCGGGTATGCTCTACCGCCGAATGCGGAGCTGTAAAATCAACCAGCACGTCGGGTTTCGTTTCTGCAAGAGCGAGCTCCAAATCGTTTGTAACCGCAATTCCGCAAGCATCCAGGCCGACCAGTCTGCCCGCATCCGTTCCTACAGCGGAACGGTTAACCGCAGCGGCCAGCTCCAGTTCCGGATCGCCTAATACCAACTTGACGACCTCGCGCCCCATACGGCCTCCCGCTCCGGCAACCGCTACTTTGATGATTGGTTTCATATGAATTCATTGTCCTTTCCGCTTAGGTGTCGGTCATTGGCACTTATAAGGTAACGCTCATATATTCCTTCCACTTTTGCCGGTAGTCCGCGAGCAGCCGCAAGCCGATGGAATGCTGCGGATCCAGCTTGAGCAGTTCCTGAATGGCCTGCACGGCCGGAGCGAACTCCCGAAGCCGGGAATATGCGATACCCAATAGTAAAAAAGCTTCCTGTGAAAGCGGATCAAGCTTCACCGCTTGCTGCAGCAGCGACACCGCCAGCCACAGCCGTTCGTCCGACTCCTCGAACAGCTTCTCTGCCTGAAACGTCAATTGCCGTGCCTGAAGGTGCTGCAGATGGAATGTGTAATGCTCATCCTCCGGCTCAAGCCGTACCGCTTGGCTTGCATGTGCCGCCGCTTTATCCAGTTTGCCGCTGCGGGCGTACGTAATGGACAGCTTATAATGGTACGCCGCGCATTCAGGATTCGTCGCAATCGCACGTTCGAACCAAACGATGGCCTGTTCGAAATCGTGATTGAGAATCGATTCGTACGCTTTCTTGATTGCCTCTTCGCCTTTCAAATGCATCATCTCCTTCCTCAGCCAAGCCGGAAGCAAGCCTTCCAAGGCCGACATGAGAAGTACAAGGTGATGATACAGTATATGAAAAGGATCAAGCGTCGGTGTTTATTTTTGTCCAACGGTCCGCGTCCCGCGTCCGGAATTTGTGCATGACCTTATCATGCGCTTCTGTCAAATCGATGCCTAGCGAATTCGCAAAGCAGATGGTAATGAACAAAATGTCGCCAAGCTCAAGCTCGATGGAGTTTTCCTCCTCCGTCGCCTTTTTGGGCTTCTCGCCGTAACGATGGTTTACTTCCCGCGCCAGCTCCCCTACCTCTTCCGACATCCGGGCCAGCATCGTCAGCGGTTTGAAGTATCCTTCTTTAAACTGCGATATGTATTCGTGCACCTCGCCTTGGAGGTCCTTTAACGTTTTCTCGGACATACCGGGAGATGTTCACCCACCTTATTATCAGATGACTAACGGTTGTGCGTGACAACCGTATCAGTACCATGTTAACGCAAAGTGAGGGGGAATGACAAATTTTTTTTGCTTCTTAAAACTTTTTCATTTACTTTATCATGAAAAAAAGGGCAACGCGATAACCTAAGAGAATGTTACTATAAACATCTTTTCGAATCGAGGTGGATTTATGCCGGAACCCCTTAAAGCACATCTAAAAAACATCGTTCCTATCTTGCTTGGCACGGCGATTTATGCGTTCGGAATTCATTATTTTGTGATCTCCAACGAATTAATGGAAGGCGGAGTGACCGGGGTTGCCCTGCTTCTCTCTTATATTTTCGGGCTGCCGCCGTCCTTGACGACTCTAGGTCTGAATATCCCGCTTTTTTACTTGGGATGGCGTATTTTGGGCAAAGCGTCGATGGGATATACGGTGCTCGGCACTTTGTCCGTATCGTTCTTTCTATGGGTCATGGAGCGGATCATTCAGGCGGGGTGGTTGGTTCCGTTCCGGACGGAGCACGATTTCTTCCTGGCAACGGCTTATGCCGGGTTTACGCTCGGTCTCGGACTCGGTATCGTTTTCCGGTATGGCGGTACGACCGGCGGATCAGACATCCTGGCAAGAGTCACCCACAAACTGAAGGGCTGGAGCATCGGGCAAGTGATATTGATCATGGACGTCGTCGTCATCGGCGCCTCGCTTTTCTTTCTCCCGAAGGAGAAAATCTTATATACCTTTGTCGCCGTCTTCATCGCTTCGAAGCTGATTGACATTCTTATCGAAGGGGCGTACGCTGCCAAATCGTTCATGATCATCACCGATCACGCGGATGAGGTTTCTGCGGCGATTGCGAAGGAATTGGACCGGGGAGCTACCCTGTTCCCCGCGGTCGGAGCCTACTCCAAGCAGCCCAAAAACGTCGTCTACTGCGTGGTAGCCCGGAGTGAAATGAAAAGGCTTAAAGACCTCGTCCGCTCCATCGATCCCCTCGCATTTCTCATTATTACGGAGGTTCACGACGTTGTCGGTGAAGGCTTTAAGCCAAATTAAGCCTTATTTAGTTTCCCGGCTTTTCTTGGTCAGCTCGGCGTACCGGAACAAGGCCGCCGTTTTTCTTGGATAACCGCCAGCCGGCGAATCCGAGCGATGCCAAGATGACGGAGCCGAGCGTTACGATCCATAGAATCGGGTTCTGCTGTTCGGGGTAAGGCAGATAGGCGGTCGTTTCCCGTTTCAGAAACAGCTTATCTAACAGGCCGCGAAGCGGAGGAACTGCATTAAGCACGTTGCGGTACAGCTCGCCTTCCCCTTGAGCCTGAAGCTTAATGAAAGTTGCAAGCGAATCAAGCTTCTCGACGTCGGTAGGACTTCGGCTGATAAGCAAGCTCGGGTGAATGATGCCGATATGCTGCTCCAGCAATGCCGCCCCTCTTCGAACCTCCGCTCTATTTTTATCGGTAGCGGCCTTTTCAAGCAGGTTCACGTCGTCGGAGAGCAGCTTGTCATACTGCAGCCATAATGGCGTATGAGGGTGCGTCAGCGCATCCGCTGCGAGACGAATTTTTGCGGCTGCCACCAATCCTTCCTCCGGCTTGAAGCTTGCTGCGTTGAACACTCGTTTAGCATCCGTAACGGCCCTCGTGAGCGCGTTCATTCCTTCGATTGACGTGAGGCCTTCAAAGCGTATCTTCGGTATTTGATCGCTTAGCTGCTGAAGCGCCATCAGACTTCCCGGAACGTCACCTTGCTTTGCTTTTTGATACAGCTCTTCCGCCGTCCGGCCCAGCAGCTCTGTCTTCTGCACCTGCTCCGCCGAGGGCTTGGACGCCGACGTTTCTTTTGCGCTTTGCCCCTCCCCGCATCCTGTTGCAACCAGCAATAAGCTGACGGACAGGGTCAGCCAAACCCCGAACCTACGCCATCTTCGAGCCTTTCCGGCCATTGGGACATCCCCTCCTAAATTCATCCTATGGAGAGAAAGTGCCAATTAGACCGACTATTTGGACGAGGTTCTTGCCGGCCGAAGCTCTCTTACGAGCCATAACACGAGAGCCATAGCGACGCTAAACACACTCAATGCCAAAGTAAACGTGGCAATTTCAGATAAATTGTCCTCCAATACTTTCGGCAGCCACGGATAAACCCCTTGCCCGTAATCCATCGTATCGTTCAACAATACCCAACATGCGACAAGAATGACGGATAACCACCGGTATCGGTACAATCGAAAGTACAGCACCGCTTCGGCCGCCATGCCAAGATGGGAGAACACCAGCATCCAATCCTGCCATACGAGAATATCTCCCTGATAAGCCCCGGCAAAAATCATCGCAACGGCCCAAATCCCGTATTTAAACGAAGTTACGACAGCGAACGCTTCAACAAAGCTTCTCCAGCCGCTTTTCTTTGTTGGATTCAAAGAGCCAGCCTTCGATCGATAATGGTCAAGAAGCCAATATGCTACTGCCCAAGTAAAGAACAAACTGGCGGTAGGGCTATCCGGCACAAATGGCAAATAAAGCGGTGACATTTCAACAGCCGTGTAGACCAACTGATTGCCGTACCATATATAGCCGTATACCGTCCCAAGCAGATTAATCCAGAATAAACTCCACAACATAAACCGGCTGCTCAAAAATTCGCGCGAAAACCAGTACGACAAGCTCCTTCCCAGCAAAACGGCTCCCTCCAGCTCCTTATGTGTTCAACCCCGCCGATCCTTAGCTTCCTCGATCTTAAAAAAACCTGACCGCGCTTAACGGTCAGGTTCGGTTGGATTATTTGCTTGCTTTTTGCTTGGCGAGCCAGTCGGCCAGTTTGTCGATGTCAGCTTCCGTCAAACCTTTTGAGATGTTCGCATCATATTGGGCCGGCATGGTGCCTTGGCCTTTCTTGATGATGCCGAGAATCTCATCCTTCGAATGCTTGTCGCCAACTCCGCGAAGCGCCGGAATTTTGGCGGAAGGCATTCCTTTCAGTTCGCCGCCGTGACAAGAAAGACAAGTGGATTTTTGGTAGATCGCTGCCGCCGGGTCGTCCGGAGCAACGATTGCCGCAGCTTGCGCAGCCGGTTTCTTGGCTCCGCCGCCGCCTTCTCCGCCGGCTTTCCCTTTGTTGGCGTGCATTTCCTCTTCCCGCTTGATATGCTCGGGAATCACGTTTTTCTCTTTCAGTTCCAATTGATAGTGATGCCAGGATGTATACGTCAGATAAGTAACGGCAATCAAGCTCAAGAACATCAGAGAAGAAGCGATCGGACGCTTATAAAAGCGTCTTTCTTTCCCCGTATCCAAGAACGGCGCCAGCAACAGCCCGCCGAAGAGGATACCTGGAACGCCGACCGTACCAAGCACCACAAATTGGTTCGAAGTGTACGGGTATTTCAGCAGTTGGTACATAAACAAGAAGTACCAGTCCGGCATCGGGATGAATTGCGTGTTCGTCGGATCGGCAGGATAACCGAGCGGAGCCGCTTCGGACATAACCAAGGTCAGAATCCCAACCAGAACGACAACGCCAACCATCCATTCTTTTAATAGAAAGTTCGGAATAAATACTTCCGATTTTCCGGGATAAGCGGAAAAATCTTGGGGAATCATCCGTGACGACTTGGCACGTACGCGCGAATCCCCGACGTAAACTATTTTTTCATCAGTTTTATGACCGTGAGCCACGATTCGCCCTCCTTCTCATTTTCTCATGAATACCGGCTCAGCAGGCCTCACCGGTTCTTACAGCGGACCGGAAATCCCTTGCTTGCGGATCATGAAGAAGTGTCCGGCGAGCAGGGCAAGCAAAGCTCCCGGCAGGAAGAACACGTGCAGAGCAAAGAATCTGGTCAGCGTCTGAGCGCCTACGATCTCGCCACCCTGCAGAAGCGTCTTGGCATACGGACCGATGAACGGCGCCGACTCAACGATCTTGAGCGTTACGCTTGTTGCGAAATAGGCTTTGTTATCCCAAGGCAACAGGTAACCCGTCAAACCGAGTCCCAACATGACGAAGAAGATGAGCATACCTACAACCCAGTTCATCTCGCGGGGCGCCTTGTATGAACCCGTAAAGAAAACGCGGAGCGTATGTAAGAACATCATCACGATAACTAAGCTGGCTCCCCAGTGGTGCATGCCGCGAACAATAACGCCGAAAGCCACTTTATGCTGCAGGTAATCGACGCTCGCATAGGCATTGATAATATCCGGCACATAATACATGGTAAGGAACATACCGGACAAGATTTGTATAACTGTGATAAAGAATGTCAACCCGCCAAAGCAATAGACGAATGCGGAGAAGTGGTGCGCCGGGTTTACGTGCTCCGGTACCTCATGGTCCGCTACGTCCCTCCACATCGGCGTGATATCCAGACGTTCATCAATCCAGTTATAGACACTTTTAAACATCTGATGTTACGCCTCCTTATTACACCCGTTTGTTCGGACCGAGCTGACCCAGATACACAAAGCCCTGATCGATCTTCACTTCGTATTCGTCGAGCGGCAGCGGTGCTACGGCCAAGTTTTTGCCGTCCGCTGTATAGTGGGCGCCGTGGCAAGGACAGTAATACTGATCCTTAAATTCCGGGCTGCCGTTCCAGTTGACGGTACAGCCAAGGTGCTTACACGTCGGATTGAGCGCGAAGACTTTGCCGTCCTTCCCTTTGGAAATCCACGCCTCAAGCTCCGGTTCGCTTTCGTACCAGCCGTCCACTTGATGTACTTTAAATTTAAAGGATTTCGGCTCGTTCGTTACCTTCGATTCTTCTACAACCTTAACCCATTGAGCCTGAGCTTTAGGCTGAAGAACCGGATCCACCGCAAACCGAATCATCGGAACCAGCATCCCGGCGCCCATGAAAGCTCCAGCTCCGCCAAGGGTGTAGTTAAGAAACTGGCGTCTGGACATTTCACGACGCGCCACCGGCTTCTCACCGTGATGCTGCGACTCTTGATTCGAGTGATCGTTCATTTTCGTTCTACCCCCTTTTTGCAACATATATCAGTCGTTCGACATAACTTTACACCATATACTAGGACATAACTAATAATAGCTTACGTCTCTGGGTGCGTCAAGAATGCAGACAGGCCATTCCGGCGTGTAATTCTAGCCGCTGATAACACTGTTAACGAAATTGTCACAACTGCCGGAACACCCTGAAAACGAGGGCTCTTGCATAGAATTTGCATTGTTGCCACAGATCATACATGCTTCACAACGTTTGCCTTCCGCTCCATAAAGCCATTACCTCTTCGGCAGCCCGTCTCTTCGCGTCCGTGGCGGATTGGCGCAGCTCTTCCGGTGTAAATCGCAGCAAAAGATCCGCTTTTCCTCCCAGCTCTTCCGGGTTTAAAACAAGCTCTTCCTCCGATTTGGCCGTCACGATCACCACATACCGGAAGCCGGCTTCCTTAAGCCTGACACAGGTTTCTCTAAGGAACGTGTCTCCCGAGACCGACGGAACGAAGTGAATGGCCGGGTAAGTAACGGTCCGGCCTTTAAACGGGATCTCCAATAAATCGAGAGCGTCGCGCAGCCGTTCGAGCTCGCTTGCCGCCTGCCACGGCGACTCGGTTCCCCGAAGTCCGGTTACCGGCAACAAGCATGTGTCCAAGTAAGGACGAAGCTCCTCCCACTGCGTTTCTTGAATTTCGCTGAATTTCATATGTATCACCTTCTTTCCTGATCTTTACTTTAACATAGAAAAAAGACATATGAACGGGCTTCATATGTCTTTTCGCAAAAATGACATGTTTGTGATCCGGACTTCCTTGAAATCGTCATTTCCCCAGAGAGCGCAGCGCATTGAGTTCGGTCGTTAGGGCAATGAAGGATTGTTCGTCTCCCTTGGCCAGAGCTTGATCGATCTCTTTGTATAGAACCTGCTCTTTGTAGTTACGCAGTGCTTCATCAAGCAACATTTCAGCAAACAAACTCAGCATCATTTCGTTCGTCACATTCATTTTGCCCATGAGAACCTACCTCCAAACCGGGTCATGATTATTTCGATTCATCCAGCATTCCCTTACGTCCGTTCCTTCCGATATTCCTCGCCCTTTAAGCAGTAGCTTTCCATTGTCCGTTTCATTCGTGCAAGGTCCGACTCCTTCAACTCGCGCACCACTTTAGCCGGGGATCCGAGCGACAGGGTAAACGGGGGGATCGTTTTGTTTTCGGTCACGAGAGAACCCGCTCCTATTAAAGCATATTCACCGATCACGGCGCCGTTAAGTACAATCGCCCCCATGCCGATTAATGTGCCTTTGCCTACGCGGCACCCGTGAATAATCGCGCCATGTCCGACGGAAACCTCGTCTTCGATGATGAGCGGCTGGTCCGTATTGACGTGACCGATGCACCCGTCTTGAATGTTGCTTCTTTTTCCGATTCGGATCGGGGCCAAGTCGCCGCGCAGCACCGTATTGTACCAGATCGTCGCGCCTTCGCCGATTTCCACGTCGCCAATGATCTGCACGCCCGGTGCGAGAAAAGCGGTAGGATGAACCGTAGGGGTAATGCCGTTATAGCTGTGAAGCATAATTTTCGCCACTCCTTCGTAAGCCTGAGCATCCGTTCTTCATTCGGTCGGACGGATCAGTCGGATTAAATGGAGTGATTGTAGCAAGGGGATTACCGGTTGTCAAATGGCAGCACGATCTTCTCTTCATCCGGCACATAGGTACCCTCAATAATACTGCTGCCGAGCTTCGTCACCTGAATGACACGGCCGCCCCGTTCCTCTTCTCCGATCCGCAGCAGTCCCAGATGCATCATCATTTGGACGATACGCTGCTCCAGGATGGAATCGGGCGTATCGTAATAAAAGGGACGGATCAGCGGTACGAGCGCCCGCTTCACAGAATCGAACGTTACCCAGCCTTTGCACAGACGGTTTAACCATTGAGCGATCGATTGCAGGTGAGGAACCGGGCCTTTATAAAGCCTTAACCAGAAACGGTACACCTGAACCGGGTCTTCCTTCCCTCCTTCGTTGACCCGGGCCAGCCCTTGCTCCGTCAGCGCAAGCACCTGATGATGCTCGGTGACGAGATCGTTATAGTAGCAATAGTCGTAGATGAAGGAGAAGCGGTTCGGATATTCGCGGAACATCCGTCCGTAGCCGAAACGCCAGGCCGTCTTCCCTACCGGCTCCTCCCGTACGGCCAGCCGATCCAGCACCTGCTGAAGACTCCTTTTGTACATCGCGTTATCGCTCGTAAGCATCACTTCCTGATCGCGGAGAAAGAGCAGGAAGTTCGCGATATCGTCCAGGATCAGCTTTTGCTCGTCCCGGTAGACAGGAGGCTCTTCGGCAGCATCCAACTGCTGCTCGAATCGTTTGGTCAGGGCGGTCACAAACCGGCGCTTCAGATCCGCAGGCACTTGAAACAAATATTTCGTCTGCTGCGAATGGCCGTTAAACAGCCAGCCTAGCTGCTTGAAGCGGGTAATCGTATCGCGCGGATTCCAAGCCGCATCCGTTTCTTCTTTTTCGAATCGGCTTTGTTGCACCCGGGCGACCAGCTCCTCCAGACTGAACGATCCCCGCTGATCGAAAAGCAGTGAGTTAAGAAACCGGATATCCTGGGTGGACAACGCTCCGATCTGACGGTCGAAAATGTCCCTTCGTCCTACGGTTGACAAAATCGATTGAATCAGCTCGTTCTTCGAATGCCCGTTGCACTCGCAGTTGTACGTACCTGCGATGCGGCCCAACTGGTGAATGTCGGCATAGCTTAACATGTCGGCTAAATTCATCCGTTCGTCCCTCCAGAACTTCCCTCCAAAACTTTCTTAGTACCCAGTATGGGAAAATGTTCTAGATTTAAACGCGGCCGGTTAAAAGTTTATTTCCGTCCATATAAAAAAGCGGCTTTGCACGCACTTCTAAAAAATAGAAATGCATGCAAAGCCGCTTCATTTCGGCTAAGTATGAAACCTCGCTCAAGCCCCTTGTCCAAGCTCCGCAAGATGGACGGTACAATTCAGCAGACGGCACTGCCAGCCGTCCGGCGTCCGCTCCATGACCGTAAGCGACGTATTGCTCAGATGCTCTTCAAGCTTTCTTCCGATAAACTGCGCCAGCACTGGTGCGATGTATCCGCCATGGCTGACGAGCAAGATCCGTTTGCCCTGGTGCTCTCGGTCCACATCGACGAGAAAGGACGCCCAGCGCGCCAACAGTTTCTCATCGCTTTCAACGCCGAGATCCAAGTCTCTCCATTGCTCACCCCAGCGGTCAACGCGATCCTGCAGTGTGGTCCCTTCCAGCTTGCCGAACGCTCGTTCCCTCAGCCTGGCATCCAATCCAAGAAGCGGAGCTCCAGTTAGGCGGGATATCGTAAGAGCCGTTTCTTTCGCCCGAAGCAGGTCGCTGGCGATGATGCCGTCCCATGCCTCTCCCGCAAGCCGCTTTGCCAGCAACTCGGCCTGTACCCGGCCTACTTCAGCCAAGGGCGTGTCCATCTGCCCCTGCATGCGTCCCGCCAAATTCCATTCCGTTGTCCCGTGACGTATAAACCCAAGCGTTAACATTCGTTCGCCGACTCTCCTTATCTGTCTGATGCAAAAGACAAAAGCCCCGGAAACGGGGCCCTTTCGTTACTGACGCGTGCGCGAAAACCAATTCATGATCAAGAGCGTGCCGGTCAATCCGAATAACGAAACGAAAAGCATATAATCGTTGACCGTACGAATCGGTCCGACCTGGTACATGAACGGATCGCTGAACCCGCGCAAGCTTGCTACGGCCGTAGGCATCGCATGCACGTTCATCGAATCCGATTGCCCGGCAACGGCAACGACGGGATCGTTCATCCGCCCGAAAACCGCGGATTCGTGCGGCGAGCCGGCTTCGTACCGACCGTCGTTCATAAACGAAAAGTAAAAGGTGACCATAAACAAAGCGATAAAGCAAGCGATCACCGCAGTCAGATTCCGCCGCAGCTTATAAGAGAACTGATACAGACGGTCGCCGACGGGAGTGCGCCACGATTCATCCGCATAGATTCGTTTCATTACGCTGGAAGATACGGAAACCTCGCCGCTGTCAAACGTCATTTCCACCCCGGCCGTGCGGATTAATTCCGTGCTCTCCTGCCATATTTGAAATTCTTCAGCGCATGCCGGGCAATTTTGGATATGCTCATCCACCGCCAGCCGATTCGGATCGTCTTCCGGCAGGTCCCAGTATACGCCGAAAAAATCATAAACGTCATCGCATTTCATCGTCGATTCATCTCCTCATACTCCTCAAAGATCGGCTCAAGAAAGTATGGCTCCAATTGAAGCTTTACGCTGGCCCTTGCTCTGAACAACAAAGACTTGACCGAACTCACTGTTTGTCCGAGGATATTCGCTATCTCTTGATAGTCAAGCTGGTCATACTCTCGCAATATAAGCGCGGAACGCTGCTTCTCAGGCAAATTATTGATCGCATCGCGAACCATAGTCACCTTTTCGTTGCGAAGCACCGTTTGTTCCGGCAATGTTTCCACTGCAGTTTGAGGCGTGTATCCGCTTTGCTCCAATGAAACCTGGGTGTTCTTATGTTTACGCAGCTCGCTAAGAACCGTATTGCGCGCAATGGTGTAGAGCCAAGTGGAGAAGGTCGCCTCCACCTCTCGGAACGAATGCAGGCTGCGGTAAGCCTTGTAAAAGGTCTCGTTGCACAAGTCCTCCGCCAGCGATTCCATTTGTGCGCTTTTCAGCATATGAAAGATGAATGCCAATATTTTACGTTCGTAGCGGCGCATTAATTCGTCGTATAGTTGGACGTTGCCATCCTTGATTTCTCTGATCAACTGGGAATCGGTCATGCGAGTGCGACCCTCCTTGTGATTCCTGCTTACTCCCAGCGATGCTACTTTGTTGTACTGTTGGGGGAGTAAAAAAGTTGCGGTCGAATTTAAAATTTTTTTTAGAATTGGGGACGATCATATAAGATTCGAGGTAACTAGCCAAAAATCCTGCTTTTCCGACAAGATTCATAACTTTTTCCAAAAACAGGTGTGCACTTTTACTTCTTTATAGACCCATTTTCTGTATATGCACACCGGCAAAAAAAAGACCGCCTGAAATTCAGGCGGCTGCACAGTGTGCCATTATTCGGATAGGAGTGGAGAGAAACCATACTGTACTTTTATTATATGTATACGTTTACAAAATGTCAATGGTTTTTTTGAAAACGGTTTCGAATTTTTTAGAAAAAAAAGACTACACGTGAACCGCGTAGTCTTTTTTAAGCAATTCCAGTGCTTTGTCCATCTGTCCTTCCTCCCGGAACGACAAGCGCAAAACACCAGGGACATCTTCCCGGCTTTCGATGATCTGAATGTTGCTGAGGTTAATCCGGTGGCTGCCGAGCAGCGTCGTGATCTGCGCGATGATACCCGGATGGTCGGGCACGTCCACATAAATATCGTAGAACGAATGAATAACGCCCTTGCGCCGCTCCGGCAACCCGTTGCGGAACTCGTTGGCTTTCTGAAACTCGCGTTCGATGCCAAGGCCATCCTCGGCCTCCAACCGACCGATAAACCCGGCAATTTCGTCGTTCCAGTCCCGAAGCAGCTTCAGGAGCACTTCTCGGTTGTTGATCAGAATGTCCCGCCAGATGACCGGATCGCTGGAAGCGATGCGCGTGATGTCGCGGAAGCCGCCAGCCGCCAAATTCTGGTACAGCTCGTTCGATTCGTTATAACGAGCGATTTGGTTCACGAGCGCCACGGCAATAATATGCGGAAGGTGACTAATTGCGCCGACGATCTCGTCATGCAGCACCGGGTCTACCTTTACCAGATGCGCACGGGTATGCTGAAGCAGATCCGCAAGCCGGTCGTAAGCGTCCTTCGGCGTTCCGGCATCCGGCGTCAGCACGTAAAAGGCGTTCTCGAACAATCTGGAGCTCGCCGCCTCCACGCCCGACTTTTCCTTGCCGGCCATCGGATGGCCTCCGATAAAATGGGCACCCGGCAGCTGAAGGCGTGAAGCGCAGGCAGTAACGCTCGCTTTCGTGCTGCCGACATCGGTGATGACGCAGCCCGGTTTCAGCGGGAGCGTAGACAATTTGTGCAAATATTCCTCAAGGTTACCGACCGGGACGCACAAAAAAATAAAATCCGCTTCCGCCGCTGCTTCCTCAATCGAAGTGGTCGCATGATCCACGACTTCGCGCTTCAAATATTTCTCTACGGACTTTGGGTTATTGGAGTGCCCGACGACCGTCAGGCCCGGCTTCCCCTTGAAGCACAGGGCCAACGACCCGCCGATCAATCCGACTCCGAATATGGAAATCTTTGTCATGAGACGGCCACTTCGCTCAGAACTTGCTCCAGCGCTCCAAGGAATTTGTTATTTTGCTCTTCGCTACCTACCGTTACCCGGATCATGGTCGGGTAGCCCCAGCTCGGATCGTGGCGGACGATAATTCCTTTACGCAGCAGTCCTTGGAACACCGCGCCCCCGTCCCGCTTCACGTCAACCATAACGAAGTTGCCATGTGCATCGAAGTACGGCAGTCCCAATTCGGCGAATTTCGCTGTCAGCTTACGAATTCCATTCGCATTCGCCTCGCGGCAGGACTCGATAAACGCATCGTCGTTTACCGCCGCCAGCGCCGCTTTTTGGGCAAAGCTCGTCGTATTGAACGGCTCGCGCACTTGATTGATCGAGCGAACGACATCGGGATGGCCTACGCCGTAACCGATGCGCAAAGACGCCAAGCCGTAGATTTTGGAAAACGTGCGCAGCACGACGACATTATTGTGCTTCTCCAGCAGCTTGACGCTGTCGGGATATTGCCCGCTTACGTTGTATTCCGCGTAAGCTTCGTCCAGCACGACCATGACGCTCTTCGGCACAGCCTCCAGGAATGCCGTAATTTCCGCTTCGCTTAGCATCGTCCCTGTCGGATTGTTCGGGTTGCAGATCCAGACAATCTTCGTCCGGGAATTTACTTTGCCCAGCATCGCTTGCAGATCATGCTTTCCGTCCGCATCCACGGGCACCTCGATCACCTTGGCCCCTTCGACCTCGGCATTGTGCTTGTACTGCGGAAACGTCGGATAAGCGGTAATGGTCTCGTCTTCCGGGGTCAGGAATGCGCGGGCGATCATCAGGATCACTTCATCCGACCCTAATCCGAAAATAATTTGATTCGGCTGTACCCCCAGCTTGCCGGCAACGGCGTTCGTCAGCTCAACGGCTCCGCCGTCGGGATAGATGCTGACTTGGTCGAGCATCGCGGCAATCGCTTCTTTCGCTTTGGGCGAGCACCCGAAAGGATTTTCATTGGAAGCAAGCTTGATCACTTCCATCAGACCAAGCTCGCGCTTGACTTCGTCAATCGGCTTTCCCGGCTGGTAGACCGGGAGATGAACGATATTTTGTTTAGGCTGCACGACAAAGGTCACCTCGTCACATGAATTAGTAGCTCCAATACCGGAATCATTTCCCCATTAATTTTCGCACAAGTCTAAGAAAATGTTAAGCTTTATATTTACTGCTATTTAATGACCTATTTATTTACACAATAGGCCGAAATTCCTTTTTTTGTCTTGCAATTCAACTTATAATCTAGCTGTAAACTCATAGTTTGCTTTAAGGAGTGATTTATTTGTTTAAACGCTTTGGAATTGCCGTTGTTGTCGCGGCGATATTCTTCGGTTTGGCTGTGGTTCCACAAGTGGAAGCAGGATATGGTCATGTGTTCAAAACAGGAGATGGAAAATGGGACGGAAACGTTAAAACAACTTCCACTTACAATATGGCTGAAGTAGTGTTGTATAATCTTAAACCAAATGTAAAAGCATCAACGTTAAAGGTACGGTTGTGCAGCCGTTCAACCGGAAACTGTACGAACTACAAAACGGTGGGAGATTTCGAAGGCGCATATCTTGTAAGTTTCTCCTATTTGAAGCCTGCCACTTATGATGTCGATGTGGCGTATACGGGTTCCGGAAGTGTTTCTGGAAAACTGGATGCCATTGCCGGAAGGGAAATCCCCAAAAACTAGGGTATACGCCCCACCACGGCCTCTGCTCGTGAACGAACAACGAAAAATTCTAAACAGCCTCGCTAAATTCGTCAATTTAGCGAGGCTGTTCCCCTTATCCAATCAGTTGTCGAACAAATTCATGAATTTTCGAGAGCCCTTGCGATTTTGTCGATTCATCCGTGAGGAGCGGCAGCGTTTCTTCCACCGTGCGCACTAAGGCGCTTCCGACAACAATCCCGTCGCACGTCCCGGCGAATCGCGCAAATTGCTCCGGCGTAGAGATGCCGAAGCCGATGGCGATCGGCAGATCGGTCGACGACTTAACGGTGGTCAAAAATTCGTCGATGCCGCTGTGGAACTCGGTCCGCGTCCCCGTAACGCCGAGCGACGATACGCAGTAAACGAAGCCGCTGGCGCGCGAAGCGATTCGCTGCACGCGTTCTTTGGACGTCGGGGCGACAAGCGGAATGAGATGAAGGCCGTGCTGCTGCGCCAGCGCCCGTACCTCTTCATCCTCTTCCATCGGGAGATCGGGAATAATAAGTCCATCGATTCCATTTTCTTGAAGAAGCTTAAAAATATGATCGAGCCCCGTTTGCAGCACAGGGTTATAGTAAGTAAATAAAATAAACGGGATTTTGCAGCCTTCGCTGCGCGCCTCACGGGCCGCTCCGATGCAATCGAGGATCGAGATGCGGTTCGCTTTGAGCGCACGCATGGACGAGCGTTGAATGACCGGGCCGTCCGCCAGCGGGTCCGAATACGGAACGCCCAGCTCGATCATCGCCGCTCCGGCTTTCTCAAGCTCTTTAATGATATCGACCGAGGTCCGCACGTCCGGGTCCCCGATCGTCAAAAACGGGATGAAAGCCGGCTGTTTTTGTTCACGCAGCTCGGCAAATTTCCGGTCAATGCGATTCATCGGCAGTTCCTCCCAAATAATTCATGATCGCTTCCACGTCCTTGTCGCCGCGTCCGGAGAGACTGACAACAATGATTTCGTCTTTGCTCATAGCCGGCGCCCGCTTGATCGTCTCGGCGATTGCGTGCGCGCTTTCCAGTGCTGGGATAATCCCTTCCTTGCGGCTCAGCAGCTGCAGCGCGTCCAGCGCTTCTTTATCCGTAATCGGAACGTATTCCGCCCGGCCGGTATCTTTCAAATGAGCATGCTCCGGCCCAATGCCCGGATAGTCGAGACCGGCGGATATCGAATGCGCTTCCTGCACTTGGCCGAATTCGTCCTGCAGCAAATAGCTGTACGAGCCCTGGAACACTCCTTGGCTACCTTTCGTCATCGTCGCGGCATGCTTATCCGTATCGATGCCTCGTCCGGCGGCCTCTACACCTATCAAACGCACGTTCTCATCCTGTACGAACGGATAGAACATTCCGATCGCATTGCTGCCTCCGCCTACGGCCGCGATAACCGTATCCGGCAGCCGTCCTTCCAGCTCCAGAATTTGCTTGCGGGACTCGTCGCCAATAATGCGCTGGAAGTCCCGCACCATCATCGGGTACGGATGCGGTCCGGTAGCCGAACCGAGGATGTAGAACGTATCGTCCACGTGGCTCACCCAATAACGCAGCGTCTCGTTGCAGGCGTCCTTCAGTGTCCGGGTGCCGGAAAGCACCGGAACCACTTCCGTGCCGAGCAGGTTCATCCGGAACACGTTAAGCTGCTGACGCTTCATATCTTCTTCGCCCATGAACACTTTGCACTCAAAGCCGAGCAGCGCAGCGACCGTCGCAGTAGCGACACCATGCTGGCCGGCGCCGGTTTCGGCGATAATTTTCGTTTTGCCCATCCACTTCGCGAGCAGCCCTTGGCCGAGCGCGTTGTTGATTTTATGGGCGCCCGTATGGTTTAAATCTTCGCGTTTCAAATAGATTTTGGCGCCGCCCAAATGCTCGGTCAGTCTTCCTGCGTAATACAAGGAAGTCGGACGTCCCGAATAACGATGCAGCCAGTAGTTCAACTCCTCTTGAAAACGAGCGTCTTTGGCATATTTTTTAAACGATTCTTCCAGCTCGATCAAAGCGTTCATCAGCGTTTCCGGCACGTAACGCCCGCCGAACTTGCCGAATCGGCCGTGAATATCCGGTCCGTTATACAATGGTCTGCACCCTCTCGACGAATGTTTTAATTTTCTCGATATCTTTGACGCCTTCCGTTTCAACGCCGCTGGACACATCTACGCCATCGGGCGTATACACATCGAGCAGGTCCCGCACATTATCCGGCTGCAGCCCTCCGGCCACGAGCAGCGGAATGCCGGCTTCCCGGCACCAGGCGAGATAAGGCGGAATCGTATCCCAAGCAAACGTTTTGCCCGAACCCCCGCCGTACACCGGATCGTATGTATCCAGCAGCATGCCGTCTACAACATGGCGGTACGGCTCCAGCCTGCTTGTGCCTTGGGACTCATTCCCAGCCTCCGTTTCACCGGCCTTCACGGTAAATACCTTAAATACGCGCGTCCCTGGAAAAGCATGCTTCACAGCGCGACAAAACTCGGCGCTCTCTTCCCCATGAAGCTGCACAACGTCCAACGCCGCCTCCCGCAGCACCGCCTCCAGCTCTTCCATCGTCGGATTAACGAAGACGCCGACGGCTGCGGGCGCCTTCGCCCCGGCAGCCGACTTCATGCTGCGGATCATCTCGCCGGCCTGCTGCGACGTCACCTGCCGCTTGCTCGGTGCAAAGACGAAGCCGACGTAATCCACCGGAAGTGCGGCGACCTGCTCCGCCATTTCAGTCGTCCGCAGACCGCATATTTTCACGCTCACCCGTGATGTCATCCGCTGCTCACTCCTTACCGGCACCCGCCTCAGAGTAAGAACCCATCAAGGTATGGACGGCTTCGGAAACGTCCGGCTGACGCATGAAATGCTC
The DNA here is from genome assembly GCF_024158745.1 of Paenibacillus tyrphae. Taxonomy (GTDB): domain Bacteria; phylum Bacillota; class Bacilli; order Paenibacillales; family NBRC-103111; genus Paenibacillus_G; species Paenibacillus_G tyrfis_A. The sequence continues at coordinate 152,475 of NZ_JAMZAW010000004.1, forward strand.
GCCGACGAGCACCGAATGAGCTCCGGCCGAACGAAGCCATTCGATCTCCTCCGGCTTCGAGATGCCGCTTTCGCTGACGACGGTTATCCCCTTCGGGATGGAGTCCACAAGCTGCTCCGTCGTGCGAAGATCGGTCACGAACGTTTGGAGATTGCGATTGTTGATGCCGACCATCGTCGGGTTCAGTTCCAGCACACGGGCCAGCTCCTCCTGATCGTGCACTTCAATTAGTACATCGAGACCGATGCTTCGGGCGATTGACTGGAATTGCCGCATCTGCTCGGTCGTCAGGATGGCGGCGATCAGCAGAATCGCGTCGGCACCGATACAACGCGCCTCATAGATTTGATGCGGATCGATCGTAAAATCTTTGCGCAGAAGCGGCACGCCGACAGCCTGCCTCACCCGGCTCAAATAATCGTTGGAGCCTTGAAAATACGGAGCGTCGGTCAGCACCGACAGGCAATCTGCCCCGGCCTCCTCATAAGCCTTCGCCAACCGGACAGGCTCGAAATCTTCCCGGATCAAGCCCTTGGAAGGCGAAGCCTTCTTCACCTCCGCGATCAGTCCCATCGGACGCTTCCGCCCTGTACTGAGCGCGCGCTCGAACCCGAGGCACGGCGCCAGTCCGGCGATCGTTTTTTCCATTTCGGCGATTGTAATCTGCTCTTTAAGCGACGCTACTTCCTGCCGTTTGGTGGCAACAATGCGATCAAGAAACATAGCTCTCTTCTCCCGTACATTGGACTAATTGCTCCAGCTTCGCCTGGGCCTGGCCCGAATCGATAACCGATGCGGCAAGCTTCACGCCCTCCTGCAGCGTTCCGGCCATTCCGGTGACGTAGAAGCACGCTCCGGCATTGGCCAGCACGATGTCGCGGCAAGCGCCGGTCTCGCCAGCGAAAATCCGGCGAATAATGCCCGCGTTCACATGGGCGTCTCCCCCGATGACATCCTTGATGCTGTAAGTGCGAAGCCCCAACTCATCCGGCGTAATTTCAAAAGTACGAATGTTCCCGTCTTTCAGCTCGGTCACCTGCGTACCGGCAGAGATGCTGATTTCGTCCAGTCCGTCGAGACTGGCAACCACGAGCGCACGCTTTACGCCGAGCGCTTGCATCACATGGGCGATCGTTTCCGTTTTGCCGCGGTCGAAGATGCCGAGCACCTGACGGTCGGCTCCGGCCGGGTTCGTGAGCGGGCCCAGCAGGTTAAACACCGTGCGGACGCCGAGCTCCCTGCGCGGAGCGGCAACGTGCCGCATCGACTGATGGTACAGCTGCGCAAACATGAAGCAGATTCCGACCTGCTCCAGGCAGCGCGCCGCCTGCTGCTGATTCAATTGAATATTGACACCGAGCGCTTCGAGCACGTCGGCGCTGCCGCTTTTGCTGGACATGGCCCGGTTCCCGTGCTTCGCCACGCGGATACCGCCCGCCGCCGCTACGATGGCCGCCGTCGTTGAAATGTTGAACGTATCTGCGCCATCGCCGCCGGTACCGCACGTATCAAGCAGATCAGTCTGTCTGGTGCTGACCCGGCTTGCTTTCATCCGCATCGTCTCGGCAAAGCCGGCGATTTCCTCGATCGTTTCCCCTTTTATGCGGAGTCCTGTAAGCAAAGCTCCGATCTGCGAAGGCGTCGCCCCGCCTTCCATAATGTCGGACATCACATCGCGCGCCTCGGACCGCGTCAAATGCTGCAGCCCGATAATTTTCCCAATCGCCTGTTGAACCGTCAAAGTCGTTTGCTCCATTGTCCGTGCCTCCCCTTTTATCCCGATTGTATTACTGATAATAATCGTGATTGATCAATGCATACTCCGACGTTTTCGATGCAAAAACGGCTTCCGCCATGCGGATCGATTTCAGCATGCCCTTGGCTTTGTTGATCGTTTCCTGGTACTCGTTCTCCGGAACGGAATCCCAGACGATCCCGGCGCCTGCTTGGACATAAGCTTTGCCATTCTTGAATACGATGGTGCGGATTGTAATACACGTATCGAGGTTGCCCGAGAAGCCGAAGTAACCGATGGCTCCGGCGTATGGACCGCGCGCTTCATTCTCCAGCTCGGCGATGATTTCCATCGCTCTGAGCTTCGGAGCTCCCGAGACGGTACCAGCGGGGAGGCACGAAATAAAAGCGTCGAAGAAATCTTTGTCCTTCGCCAGCTTGCCGGAAACGTTGGACACGATATGCATGACATGAGAGTACCGCTCGATTTGCATGAACGTGTCGCATTGGACGGTACCGAATTCGGAGACGCGCCCGAGGTCGTTGCGGCCGAGATCGACGAGCATCAAGTGCTCGGCACGCTCTTTCTCGTCCGCCAGCAGCTCTTGTTCGAGCGCAAGGTCTTCTTCGGTCGTCCGCCCGCGGGGACGGGTACCGGCGATCGGCCGAGTCTCCACCTTCTCGTCTTCGACGCGGACGAGCAGCTCGGGGGAAGTGCCGACGATGACCTCCTCATCCATTTTGAGGCAGTACATGTAAGGCGACGGATTCATCGTTCTTAGTATGCGGTACACATGCAGCGGCGAAATGTCCGTTTCGATCTCGAAGCGTTGGGACAGGACCACTTGAAAAATATCGCCCGCCCGGATATATTCCTTCGCTTGATCGACATTCGCCAGAAACTGCTCCTTCGTCACGTTCGAGCGAACTTCTCCCAAATCAACGTCGTCGGGGATGGACTGGTGATTCATATTGAGCGCCGGCAGCGGGCGTTTCAGGCGTTCAATGGTCGCATCGATTTTGGCGCATGTTTTTTCGTAGGCGGCGACGATGTCCGCTTCCGTTCCATGGGGAGGCACATGCACGTTGGCGATGACTTTCAGCTGCTGCTTAAAATGGTCGAACACGATCACTTGATCGCAAAACATAAAGTCCAAATCGTTCATCTGCAAATCGTCCTGCCGATGCGCCGGCAGCTTCTCGTAATACTGCAGCAGATCATAACCGAAAAATCCGACGGCTCCGCCCGTAAAACGGGGCAAATCCGGCAGCGAAGGGCTCGTATACGCACTTAAATGCGCTTTAAGCACATCCACCGGCTTTTCCTTCGAGGTCGTCGTTCCTTCCGGACCTTCGATGCGAGTCACACCGTTTTTGGCTTGAATAAACATAAACGGGTCGGTTCCGATAAAAGAATATCGCGCCCATTTGATCCCGCCCTCGACGCTTTCCAGCAAGAAGGCACGCTTCTCTTCGTAAAAATGTTGAAATACGCGGATCGGCGTCTCCGTATCGGCCATCAGATGGCGGACGACGGGGATCAGGTTATACTGGCTGGCAAGCCGGACGACTTCTTTTGCTTCCGGTGTGTGCATCGTCATCTCTCCTCTTCTCAACTCAAAAATAACTGGGCTCTGCAAACGTAAAAAAGCCTCTACGCATCGTAGAGGCGGTATTCAGCGGATGAAGGATTCGTCCAAACGGAAAGTATGTCCAAAGTACGTTAAACAGCCCTAGGGTAGGTTAAAATAAACCTGCCGATAGTGCGCCGCACGCATCCTGACGGTTCTTTCCACGAACGGTTAATCTTCTCTCTTCTCATCTCAAACTGAACTAGGCTAACTCTCTACTCTGCTCTGTTACTACTTTACTCACTCTTATCTGCTCAACTCGTTGTAATCAACTATACTACCTCAATTATGCTTTTGTCAATTTGGACAAATCGGGACGAAGCCGCATCGCTTCTCTTTGATAAACATGGATGATTTCATTTTGCTGTTTGTCCGTATTGACCATTACCATTAAACGAATACAGCGGGGCAATCCGCCCTCTACCGGAATTTCGAGCGAGCACATCAGCGGGACCAAGTCCCAGCCCGCCATCTGGCGGATGGCCCGCGCAGGGAACGTAGCCGTCAAATCCGGCGTTACCGTAACAAATACGCTGGCAATCTCCTCCGGAATAATCCCGTTTTCCGCGATAATTTGGTTGAGCAACGCTGTTGTTGCCGTTAAAATGTCATTCTCTTCGTTGCGTTCCACGGTCGTTGCTCCGCGTATTCCTCTTACGAACATCCGTCAGTCCTCCCGTTTTAACCGATCCACGATCTCTCTGACCCATTCCGCGGATACGTTTTTGTTAATATCGACTTTGCCGATGGCCGTCGGAATGATATAAACCATGCGGCCTTCGCTAAATTTTTTGTCATGCATCATCGCACGCATGATCGCCTCGGTATCGAAGTGCGCCGGAATACGCGTAGGAAGACCGAACTTCTTGAAAATGTGTTCGGTTACCGTAAGAATCTCTTCCGGATTGCCCATACGCACCGACAGCATCGCCGCACCGACCATGCCGATGGAGATCGCTTCGCCATGCTGCAGCTCGTTGTAGCCGGCCACCGCCTCCAGCGCGTGACCGATAGTATGCCCAAGGTTCAGGATGGCGCGAAGATCGTTCTCCCGCTCGTCCTTCGATACGACCGCCGCCTTAACGGCGCAGCCTTTGTACAGACCGTATTGGAGCGCTTCCGGGTCCAGCCCGACAAGCTTCTCCGCATTCGCTTCGCACCACGCGGTAAATTCGGCATCCCAGATCAGCCCGTGCTTGATCATTTCCGACAATCCCGCGCGTACGTCCCGTTCCGGCAAAGTGAGCAGCGTAGACGTGTCATACAGTACCATCTCCGGCTGATGAAACGCACCGATAATGTTCTTCGCCAGCGGATGGTTGACGGCGACCTTGCCTCCCACGCTGCTGTCGTGGGCCAGGATCGTCGTCGGGATCTGCACAAACCGGATGCCGCGCATGTAACTGGCCGCCACAAACCCGGCCAAATCGCCGACAACGCCTCCGCCAAGCGCGACAACCGTTGATTTGCGGTCTAGACCTGCCTGCAAGCAGGCGCCGACGACGTCTTCCAGCACCGCCAGCGATTTGGACTTCTCGCCGGCCGCAACGGTGTAGGACACCGCCGTATAGCCGCCTTCTGTCAATCGGTCCAAGACCGGCTTCAGATGATGCTTCGCCACATGATCGTCGGTTACGACAAGCAGCGGAGAGGCTTTACTAATCCCGTGCTTCTCGAAGTACGCGGCGATATCCGCGAGCAGGCCCTCCCCAATATAAATCGGGTAGGACCTCGTACCAAGGTCTACCGTTAGCTCTCTGACCATAAATCCGGCTCTCCCGCTTAGTAAGTTTTGATTTGCTCCAAATAGCTGTCGTAATTTCTGCGGATTTCCTCCAGCGAGTCACCGCCGAATTTTTCCATAAACGCTCTCGCCACTTCCCAAGCAATGACGTTCTCCATGATGACGCCGGCCGCCGGTACCGCGCACGTATCGGAGCGCTCTACCTGTGCCGTGAACGCTTCCTTCGTATCGATATCTACGCTTTGCAGCGCTTTATAGAGGGTCGAGATCGGCTTCATGACGCCGCGTACGACGATCGGCTCGCCGGTCGTCATGCCGCCCTCGAATCCGCCTGCACGGTTGGTCGCACGATAAAAGCCACGCTCCTCATCATGCATAATTTCGTCGTGCACGGACGAGCCTTTGCGCTTGGCCGCTTCGAACCCGATCCCGAATTCTACGCCTTTGAACGCTTGAATCGACAGCACCGCCTGCGCAATGCGTCCGTCAAGCTTGCGGTCCCATTGCACATGGCTGCCAAGACCCGTAGGCACACCTTCGATGATGCACTCGACGACACCGCCAAGCGTATCGCCGTCGTCCTTGGCCGCGTCGATGGCCGCAATCATTTTCGCTTCCGCGTCTTTATCCGTCACCCGCACCGGCGATTCCTCGGTGATGCGGATCAGTTCGTCGATCGGCAGCTCCTGCCGCTGTACTTCCACTTCCCCGATGCGAATCACCTGACCGGCGACTTTGATGCCGAATTCCTTCAGCAGCTCACGGGCCATACCGCCAACAGCCACTCGCATCGTCGTTTCCCGCGCGCTGGAGCGCTCGAGAATGTTGCGCAAATCGCGCTGATTGTATTTCAAACCGCCGTTCAAATCGGCATGACCCGGACGCGGGCGGTTCACCCGGCGCTTCGATTCGTCACTGCCTTCGATCGGCTCGATGTTCATGATGGAAGTCCAATGCTTCCAATCGTTGTTCTCCACCACAAGCGCAATCGGGGCACCGGTCGTTTTGCCGTGGCGCACGCCGCCGACAATGTTGACGGTATCCTTCTCAATCTGCATGCGGCGTCCCCGCCCGTAGCCTTTTTGCCGTCTGGCGAGCTGTTCGTTCACCGCTTCGAAATCGATCGTTACGTTGCTTGGAAATCCCTCAATAATCGTTGTCAATTGTGGTCCGTGCGTTTCCCCTGCGGTTAAATATCTCACCTGATTTGTCTCCTTTCATCCTATCCCATGAAAAGCGTAAGCTTTCTTTCTTTCAAAACGCTTTAGCGCTTTTATGTGCTGAGTCATGTGCTAATTATAGTATAGGCCTGCGGCTTTGACAAGAATATGCAAGAACAAAAAGAAGCGCCGGCCAAAGGCATGTAGCCGATGGCTGCGCTTCTTTCCGTTTCGGACGAAGGTATGTCAGCCTCCGGCCGGTTGTTTTTTTAACACTTGAGGGCGTTCCTGCGTCTGCGGATCATGAACCAACCCCATAATTTGCAGTGAATCGATCCCGAGAATTTGGGCGCATTCTTGTACCGAGATGAAGCCCCGACGGTAAGCGTTGATGACTTTACGTTTGTCCATGCGATTCCTCCTGCTGCTTTTCGGGCATAAAGGATCTGTCTACATTTTATTCATAGTATGGGATCGTATGGAAACGTTTATTCATTACACTTCCGTTTTACGGTAAAAAAACGTTTCGGCGGATTCCAGTCCGTACTGGGCCGGACTGAAAATCTGCTCGGTGCTGCCGACGAACAAGATGCCGCCAGGCTTCAACGCATTAGCAAATTTATGATACAATAAGTGCTTGGCTTCCTCTGTAAAATAGATCATCACATTGCGGCACACGATTAAATCGAATCCCGTATCGAACGTATCGACAAGCAGGTTTTGCTTTTGAAAGCGGATCGATTTTTTAAGCGAATCCGTAATATGATAAGTCAAATTTTCCTGACGGTAATATTTTTGCAAATATTTGGCCGGCACGTCCCGCACTGAACGATCCGAATAGATCGCCTTCTTCGCTTTTTCCAAAGCCCCTTCATCGATATCGGTCGCCAGCACCACGCTGTCCTGCGCGTTCAGTTCCGCCAAAATCATCGCCAGCGTATAAGGCTCTTCTCCTGTGGAGCATGCGGCGCTCCAGCACTTGACCTTGCGCGATTTGCGGAGCATGTCCGGCAAAAACTTCTGCTCCAGCACTTCCCAACGGTTCGGATTGCGCCAAAACTCAGAAACGTTGATCGTCATCCGATCCAAAAACTCGTAAAACAGCTCTTTGTCCTTCGTCATCGCCTCGAAAAACGAAGCGAACGTCGTGTACCCCTTTTTCATCCGCAGCGTAGTCAGACGGCGTTTCATCTGCGCTTCCTTATACTGGGACAAGTCGATGGACGTGTAGTCCTTGACTTTCTTGATGAATAACAGGAAATCTTTATCCTCCATGCCGCCATCCCCGCCTTATCAGATCCAAGTTTGTACCGCTTTGCTGTAATCGAGCACTTCTTCGGGACGGAAAAAGTTTGCAATTTCCCGTTCGGCGCTTTCCGGAGAATCAGACCCGTGAATCAAGTTCAAATTCGTATGGACCGCATAGTCGCCGCGGATCGTACCGGGCAGCGCTTCCAAAGAATTCGTCTTGCCGATCATCGTCCGGGACAGCGCAATAACCTGATCTCCCTGCCAGACCATCGCAAATACGGGCCCAGAAGTAATAAACTTGATCAAGTTATCGAAAAACGGCTTGCCCATATGCTCTGCATAATGCCTTTCCGCTTGCTCGCGGCTGACCTGCACCAGCTTGGCCGCAACCAATTGCAGCCCCTTTTGTTCGAAGCGGCGCACGATCTCCCCAATGAGCCCTCTCTGCACCCCGTCAGGCTTGACCATCAAAAACGTTTTTTCCATGTGTTTCTCCTCCTACCACTATAATAAAGTTTATTAGGAGATTGGTTTTGGAGTTAGTTTTAGGCATTCATCATCTGCATAGGGTAAAGATTGTCACGGAAAGTTTACGGCCGCCTTTGAAATCAAGTTGTTACCGCAAGGTAAATTGATGACAACTTGAATTTCAAGAGCGGTGGAGTGACAATGTTTACCCGACTAACTTACAGATGAATGCAGTTTTTCACGGTGTCAAACCAAGCTCCTAATAAGAACGGTTCCCCACAAAATGAGCAATACTGACCAAATCTTTTTTCGCCTGGATATTGGGCAAGCCCTCCAGGGAACGAATCGCTTTATCTATGTATGCCGACGCCATCGCTTCGGCGCGGGAGATTCCCTCGCTGCGCCGGATCATATTCAAAAACGCAGTGATGTCGGTTTGCCCGTCACAGGCCTCGATACGCGAGATTTCCTCCAGCAGGTCCGGACGAAGCTGCGGATTCTGAAGCGCAAAGATGACGGGAATCGTAATATTCCCCTGCTTGATGTCGCTGCCCGGCGGCTTGCCGATTTCTTTCTCCGTTCCGCACAAGTCAAGAAGATCGTCCCGGATTTGGAACGCCATGCCGGTATAATAGCCGAAATCGTACAACCGCTTGGCCGTCAACTCAGGCGCGCCCGCCGCAATCGCTCCCAATTGGCAGCTGATCGCAAGCAGCAGTGCCGTCTTGCGCTTAATGCGCAACATGTAGTCGCGGACGGTCTGCCCCGTGTGGAAAAAGAAGCGGATTTGTTCCATTTCTCCGATCGACATCTCGACCAACGCATTGGACATGATCCGATGGACGGACGGGTTCGGCAGTTGGGTGACGATGCTTAGCGCTTTGGCGAAAATATAATCTCCGGCGTACATGGCAACCCGGTTGTCCCATTTGGAGCGGACCGTCAATTGACCGCGCCGCGTGTTCGCATCGTCGATGACGTCGTCGTGCACAAGCGAAGCCATGTGAATCAGCTCCAAAGGCACGGCTACGTACTTGACCCGCTCCAGATCATATTGCCCGAACTTGGCGCCAAGCAGTACGAATACCGGACGAATCCGCTTACCGCCTGCTTTCAGCAAGTGCAGGGAAGCTTCACGAAGCACCGGATGATCGACATCGATGCTCCGCTCCAGCTCTTTTTCAATCAAATTGATATCTTTTTTTAATTTAGCATATAAATCCAACAGTTTCATTCCGTCACCCGTACTACAGAATTGTCTTTCCATATTTGCAGAGGAACGTTCCGCTCCAGAAAACCGAGCTCTGCGGCATACTGATAATATAACGAGAGCCCGGCCCATTGCTTCGGACCGAATTCGTAGCACAGTTCGGAGAAATAACGCTGCCAATAGGCTTCTGTCCCGCCAATCAGCTTTTGCGCGTCACGAACCAACGCCGCCGGATCGGCAAGCGACTTGCTCTTGCTCTCGAGAAAGGCCTCATAGATACGGCTGACAAGCTCCGGATACTGTTCCACGGTTTTCTTCCGGATTGTGCACACAGCAAACGTCATCCACTGGCCGGTTAAACGAGTCCATTCCGTCGCGAGATCGGTAACGAGATATCCGTTCTTTTCCCAGCTTGCCCGAATCGCATGATCGCCAATCAACAGAGCGGCATCTGCACTCTTCATCATCGGTTCAAGCTCCGGAGCCGCGTACTCGTACTCGGGCTGAAGTCCGTAGAACTTGGTTAAAATAATTTTCAGCAAATTGATCGAGGTGGCGGAAGTCGTCGGCAGCGCAATCTTGGCGTCCCCCAGCTCCTCCAGCGGTTTTCGGTGAAACAGAAGAATGGAATTGACCTGTCCGAAAGCGCTGACCGACATGTCAGGAAATACTAAATACTCGTCAAAATTTTCTCCGTACGCAAATGACGAAATGGCTCCGATATCGATTCGTCCTTCGGCCATGGCGCGGTTCAACCCCGACGGCACCTGTTGAGTTATCTCCAGATCGCTGCCGAAGGAAGAGAAAGGAAAGTAATAGAAGAGCGGCCACACATTGGTGAAGTCGATACGGCCGATGCGCACGGACGCCTGGTTGTTAGTCATTTGGCATACCCCATCTTTTATACAATTGATGTTCGATCTCCATGCAGTCCAATATTTTCCCGACTACAAAATCGATTATATCGTCTAATGTCTGCGGACCTTGATAAAACGCCGGCATTGCCGGCAGGATTCGTACGCCAAGCCTTGCAAGCTTCAACATGTTCTCCAGATGAATCGCATGCAGCGGCGTCTCCCGCGGTACGACAATCAGCTTGCGCCCTTCCTTCAGCATCACGTCCGCGGTTCGCTCGAGCAGGTTGTCCGAGGCGCCGTTCGCGATGCCGGACAAGGTACCCATCGAGCACGGCACGACCACCATGCCCTGCGTTCGAAACGAGCCGCTGGCGGTCTTCGCTCCGATATCCTGCACAGGCACGTATTCGAGCTTCCCCGGCCAGTTGTCCGACTCGAAGTGCTGACGAACGGTTTCCTGCCGTTTCGCGGCGTCCCAGCCGAGCTCTTCCTTTAGCACGCGCCAGCCTGCATCCGTTACGATCAGATGAACGTCTTCCCCCGCCGACAGCAAAAAGCGGCAAAGCCGCACGCCGTACGCCGCGCCGCTCGCCCCGGTAATGCCGACTACCCACGGTCTTTTCACCCGGTAAACACCACCAAATCGATCAGGGTGAACACAAACAGCGAGATGCTAAGCGTACTGTTCATCGTAAAGAATGCCGTATTCAATTTGGTGAGGTCCGTCGGCTTTACAATCAGATGCTCATACATCAGCAGAGCGTAGGAGACAAGCACCCCGATCAAGTAGACCCAGCTCAAATCCGTTAAAAAAAACAGGCTGATCAAACCTGCCGCAGTGACGATATGAAACCAGCGAGCGATGAGCAGCGCCTTAGGAATGCCGAACCGGGCCGGAATCGAATGCAGCCCTTCTTCCCTGTCAAACTCGACGTCCTGCGTCGCATAGATCGTATCGAAGCCGGCCAGCCAAAAGACGATGGCTACGTAAAACACGAGCGCCGCCAGCGAAAACTCCCCTGTCACGGCGATCCAGCCGCCCAGCGGCGCGAGCGCGACCGTCATCCCCAGAATCAAATGGCATGTCCAAGTGAAGCGTTTCGTGTAAGAGTAGAACACCAGAAAAAATACGGCAACCGGCAGCAGCTTCATCGCCAGCGGGCTTAAATGATAGGCAGCCCAGAACAAGCATACGAACGAAATAATAATAAAAATGATAGCTTCTTTTGAAGAAATCAAGCCAGCCGGTATGGCCCGCATCGCCGTCCGCGGATTTTTGGCATCGAACACTTTGTCGATGACCCGATTCAGCCCCATAGCTGCGCTCCGCGCCCCGATCATCGCCAGCAGGATCCAGCCGATCTGCCCCCATGACGGAAGATGGTTAAAGCTTACCACCGAACCAAGGAGCGCTCCCATGAAAGCAAATGGAAGCGCGAAGAGCGTATGCTCGATTTTGATCATTTCCAAAAAGATTTTGGTCTTTCTCCATACCATGTTGTCAGACATCTCCCTTAGATCCATTTGCCGCTTGCGGCTTAATGCCGATATGAAGCGCCGCGATCCCGCCGGTTAGTGGGTAAGCCTCGACGCGGGTCAAACCGGTCTTTCGGAAAATGTCGGCGAGCTCCTTATGGTCCGGGAAGTTTTTAAGTGATTCCGGAAGCCATTTGTACTGCTCGTACCGTTTGACGATCAGTTTGCCGAGCAGCGGCAGAACCTTTTGAAAATAAAAAAAGTAAATCGCCTTAAACGGCTTCCAGGTCGGTTTGGACAGCTCCAGCGAGACAACCATTCCCCCAGGCTTCACCACCCGCTGCATTTCCTCGATGACCTTGACCACATCAGGCACATTGCGGAGCGCAAAGCCGATCGTCGCATAATCGAACGAATGATCCTCGAACGGAAGAGCCATGGCATTGCCTTGCACGAGCTTGATCTGCTTGTCCATTCCGAGCCGCTTGACTTTTTCGTCGCCTACATCCAGCATATTCTGGCTAAAATCGAGGCCTACGATGTTGCCGGTGCCGCTCGCTTTAGCGAGGCTGATCGTCCAATCGCCGGTGCCGCAGCACAGATCGATCGCCGTTGCTCCCGGCTTCACATCCATTTTCTTCATCGTAAAGTTTCTCCAGGCTTTATGCCGGCGGAAACTCAAAATGTCGTTCATCAAATCGTACTTCGGCGCGATGCTTTCGAAGACGGAGTGAACGAACTGTTCCTTGGTCGATTTCATTTCCATAAAGTTCACCTCAAACTTCTTGAGTCGCCCGCGGGGCCGATAAGTACCGGCGGAACGGTTCGCCGATCGACAGCAGCTCTTTGCCTAATTTCTCCGGTTCAAGCGACTGCAGCTTGTCCTGAAGCTCCTTCATGCAGGCATCGAGCATTTGGTGCAGCTGCGGCGTTACCTTGTACTTCAGCCATAGCGAGCGCCATTTTGCCGGGTCCGGCTCCTCGCTTTGCAGCAGCTTCTTTTCTTCCCGTGTCGCCTGCTGCAAAACATGCCAAAAGCCCCAGCTATCCCGATACGGCTGAGACGACTCGGACCGGACGATTTCCTGATGCAGCACCTCGCAGCGGGTAAACAGGCGAAGCACCTCAGGCCAAACGATGTAAAACCGCTCCTCAAGCAGATTGGCGAAGGACAGAAACAATTGCGTCTTGACTTCCACCGACTGCCGAATGTATTCATCCGCCGTAAGCTTCAGCTGCTTCATCTTGAGGTACAGGTTCATTTTGAGGCGGTTGGCTTCGCATATCGCTGCGGATAGTATCCCGACTAAATCGATCTGTCCTGAATGAGACAGCAGGTAGTAAAAACGGCTGCTGAAGTAGTCTCCCGCAAGCACCTTGAGCTGTCGGGAGCGGGCGGATTTCTGCTCCTTGGCGTCGTTGGTTACGCTGACCATATCATGCGTATCCAGACCGAGCTGCACAAGGGATGTCACAAGCGTGTAAAGCTCGCTGTAACCGGCTAATGTGCTGTGTTTATTTAAAAAAGCATACAGAAGCCGGGTGCGGAATTCGGGAAAGAGCGGCAGATCCGTATGCTTTTGAATCATGTCATGCTCCGTGTATTTCTTGGCCATCTCCGGAATCCGATAAGTGTTCATATGTAAGCCTCCGAACCGATAAGAAAAATCTCTTCACTCGCAATCTAAACTATTATAGCATAATCGAATTATTTTCGCATGTACCTGGATCAGCTTTTCGGAGTAAAACGTTCCTGCCATTTCGAGGTATACGTCATCCGAAAGCGGGTATCCAAATACTGTTGCAGCTCCTCCGCGTTTCCAGAGCGGAGTCCCGTTTCGTTCGGAAGCCATCTCTCCCGCCTGGCGTCCACCGCTGCCAATGGCTGGGGATTCCCTTCCCGGTCCCCGGAGGCATCCAGCACGCGGACCAACACCTGATTGATATTCGTAGACGAAGCGAACATCATCGTCGGCACTTCGTACATATCGCCGAGCATGTCGGATTTGTCGCTCGTTTTTACGGCCAACAAATCGATCGACACGACGGCATGATTAACCTCCACCCGGCGAATTCTTAAATGAAGCTGCATCTTCGATACGACGTCGACAATATTGTTTTCGGATACGGGATGCGCTTTAACGCTTCGAAACACGCTAAGGCTCTCATCCAGCTGTGACAAATAAGACAAAGCCGACGCTACCGCTATCGATAAGACTGTAATGATCAACAAACGGGGAGCCCATTTCATCCCGAACCGCTTCCTCCTTTTGACGGGGTCCGAATGCTTGGCTTATGCCCTGTCTGTTACATTGTACAACGAAAAAAAGCAGGCTATGCCTGCCGCTATCCGAAAAATTATTCCTCCGTATCGATAAGGCCGAATTTCGTGACCACAACCGCTTTCCCACGGATTTTGATAGCTGATGTATGTTCGGTAAATTGAGCGATCATGACTTCGCCTTTATCCAACTTTTCCGTGTGATGAAACCGGGTATCCTGTCCTCTTGTCAAACCGATGACCTGTACTCCGTTTTCTTTGGCTTTTACAACAAAATATTCGCTCTGACTTGCGTCCATCCTGATTCCCCCCGGGCTAATCTGTCCAATTACCTTTATCATGCAGAAAAATACTCGTGCTGTCAACTCAAGAGAAAAGCCGCCCTCTTAGGCGGCTACCGTTTTCTCTTTGGCGTAGGATTGATCTTTTTTGTTATAGAAACCTTTGAACCAGCTCGGTACGAGCTTGGAAGCCAAATGGATGATCAAATCGGCAAGCTTCACGACACCGTAAGCAAACAGCATGCCTGCAATAACGTCGAGCACCCAGTGAATCTGCAGATACATCGTCGAGAAGATGATCGCGGAGCAATAAGTAACCATCATGTATTTGAAGATCCGGTCTTTCTCCCGAAGCGCCAGCAGCAGCATAGCGAACGAAATCGACGTATGCATGCTCGGAAAGCAGTTCATGACATTGACCAGCATATCGTTTTCCGTAGCAAACTTGCGCCCGAGCAAGTCAGGCTGCCCTTTAACCCACCATACCTCGCGAAGCAAAATCAAATTGTAAAACGGCAGGATCAGCGGGAACTGCATCAAATGTCCGGATAAGGCGTAGGACATCATCTTTTTTACGCTCTTGGTCCAATAGCTTCGGACAATGCAAATCCAGAGCGAAAGCACGAAGCCGTAATTATAGATCCAAGCCATGATCTGGTCGAACACCGGGTGATTGATCGCCCGAGCCCATGCCGCATCGTTGAGGGGGATGCTGTTCATCATGTCATCCCACTTCCATGGGTGACGATTGCTTTCGAACATCCAATTGGCAATTTTCCACCATACTCCGCTACCGGAGCCATAGAAATAATAGAAGACGCCAAGAAGTGGGATGCCAACAACAAAAAAACGTTTCCAATCGACGTCAATCTGATCTTTGCGGACGCCCATCAGACATATGAAAAGCAAGACCCAGCATTCCAAGCTCCAATTGCCGACCACGCCGATACGCCAAACCAAAAAGATCGATGCCAGAATGCCGTACATCGTCCAATCGTTTGCGTTCGACCATCGTCTAAGTTTTTCTGACATTTTCGGTAACTCCCCCTAAATACTGTACCTAACAGCTTGCTGTAAGCCCATTTCGTGAAATAAGGTCAACTAAGTATAACAAAAAAACGATGATTTTGCTTCATAATTTTTTTACATTTAAGAAAAGCTTCAGAATTAAAAAACACGGGGCAAATGTCCCGTGTCGCTTGCGCTTCTCGCTGAATCGCCGGCCTCTTTCACTCCTCTTGCAGACGCTTCATGAAGTCCTCTGCCGCGCTGTAGCCCTGCTGCTTGAGATACCAGTTGTTGGCCGCCGCTTCGACCAAACCGGCCACGTCCCGGCCAGGTTGCAGCTGGATCTCGATGTGCGGAATCTTGATGTCCATATAATCCGAAAACTTCGGTGCCAGCTCCAATTCGTTATTGAGCGCATTGTCCTGCCATTTTGTCAGCTCGATGTCGAGAACGATCCGCGTCTCGTCCTGAAAAGCTTTGCGGCCGTACAGGCGGGAAACATTGATAAGTCCGATGCTGCGGAGGGCGAGAAACTCTTTTGTTTTTCCGTTATGCGTGCCCAGAAGCGTCTCCGGGCTGATCTTCTTGAGCACCACGATATCGTCCGCTACCAGTCGGTGTCCCCGCCGAATGAGCGTATGAGCGGTCTCGCTTTTCCCTACCCCGGATTTGCCCCGGAGCAGAATGCCAATCCCGGATACGTTGACGCAAACCCCATGCACGGCAATTTCCGGCGCCATCGATTTGGTCAGGAAAGCATCCACCAGCTCGATGAATTTGGTTGTCGGCTGGGGCGTCCGCAGTAAGGGAATGCCCTCTTCCTCGCAATATTTCATCAAATATTTAAGCCCTTCCTGATTGCGGGTTACGACAAAGCACGGCGGATGATATTTTACAATGTTTCCGATCCGTTCATTGCGTTCCTCTTCCGTGAGCGTATGTAAATAAGTGATCTCTTTACTGCCCAGCACCTGCAGGTGGGACTGCGAGAAAAACTCGAAATACCCGACGAATTCCAACCCCGGACGGTGGACTCTGGTCTTGGGAATCGTTCGATGGAGCTGCGTAGCCCCGGCCAGTACTTCCAACGAAAATCGTTTTACCAAATCTTCTACTGTTACAGCTTTCACCCGTTCATCCCCCTTCGCCTTCTACAACTATGCCAAACGGAATCTGCTTACTAATTCTACATAAGCGAGCGTTTCCCTCTTCGGTTTCCCGACCTATCCATAGATTTGGAGAAAACAAAAACCGCTTCCTCCAGCGGGCTTCATCCGCCAAGAAAGCGATTCGGTCATACCATGCTATCGGAGTAGCGGGATTCGAACCCACGACCTCACCCACCCCAAGGGTGCGCGCTACCAGACTGCGCCATACCCCGAAAATGATCCGGCAAAAAAATCCGGCAAAGAGTATTATATCTTATACCCTATCGATTGTAAAGGATTTTTCCAAAGAAAAGAAAAAACGCCCGAACCGCATTCGAGCGTCTTTTCGAGCCGGAGAACCGGCTCCATTATGTAGAAAGCCTAAAAGCCGAAGAGCTTACTGGATTCCGTCTCTCAGCGCTTTGCCAGGTCTGAACGCCGGGATTTTGCTGGAAGGAATTTCGATTTCTTCGCCGGTTTGCGGGTTGCGGCCTTTGCGGGCGGAACGCTCACGAACTTCGAAGTTGCCGAATCCGACCAATTGTACCTTATCTCCGCTTTGAAGCGCCTCGGAAATAGCTTCGAATACGGCTTCAACCGCTTTGGTTGCATCCTTTTTGGAAAGCTCCGTGGATTCCGCTACCTTGTTGATCAAATCGGATTTATTCATGCGATTCACCTCCCCCCGAAACAAACGAGTCCTGTTACTTTCTTTGTTAACCGTTTCGCCGAAAAATATACATTCGGAACGATGCAAAGGTGAAAGAAACAAGATTATAGTAATACACGCGTCAACCATTTTCAAGTGCAAACACAAAAAATGCACCCTTCGGAGTGCATTTTTCACGAAAAATGAGAAGCATCTCACAAAATGATCGCAATGAGGCCGCCGGAGCCTTCGTTTATAATCCGTCCAAGCGTTTCCTGGAGCTTGTAGCGCGCGTTGTCCGGCATCATGGCCAGCTTGCCTTGAATGCCTTCGCGCACGATCGAATGCAGTGACCGTCCGAAAATATCGGATTCCCAGATTTTGAGCGGGTTGTCCTCGAAATCCTGCATCAGGTAGCGAACAAGCTCCTCGCTTTGTTTCTCTGTCCCGATAATCGGCGAGAATTCCGACTCCACGTCGACGCGGATCATATGAATCGACGGTGCTGTCGCCTTGAGCCGGACGCCGAAACGGGATCCTTGCCGGATGAGCTCCGGTTCGTCAAGCGCCATCTCCGCGAGTGTCGGCGGGGCGATCCCGTAGCCGGTCGTTTTGACCATTTCGAGCGCTTCGGCGAAGTGATCGTACTCTCGCTTCGCATGCGTAAAATCCTGCATGAGCTGCAGCAGGTGATCCTTGCCGCGGATTTCCACGCCGACGACCTCCATAAGTATACGGTCATACAGCTCGTCGGGCGCGTACAGATCGATTTCCGCGACCCCTTGCCCCATATTCATACCGGCCAACGCCGCTTTATCGATAAATTCGTATTCCTCGAAATGACTGACGACCCGATCCACGTCACGGAGCCTGCGAATGTCCTGTACCGTCTCGCGGACGGAGTTCTCGAAGCTGGAGCGTAGCCAGTGGTTCTCCTCCAACACCATGACCCAGCTGGGCAGATTCACATTGACCTCGTGAACAGGGAATTCGTACAACACTTCGCGAAGCACGGACATCATGTCGTCCTCACTCATATTGGCAACACTCATCGCCACGACCGGCACGTCGTGCTTCGCCTGCAGCTCGTTGCGCAGCTCAATCACGGCATCGCTCTGCGGGCGGGTGGAGTTCACGATGACGATGAACGGCTTTCCGACTTCTTTCAGTTCGTTAATGATGCGTTCTTCCGCATCCACGTAGGAGGCGCGCGGAATTTCGGCGATCGAGCCGTCGGTCGTAATGACGACGCCAAGCGTCGCATGCTCTTGAATCACCTTGCGCGTACCGATTTCCGCGGCTTCCTGGAACGGAATCGCTTCATCGAACCACGGCGTGTTGATCATCCTGGGGCCGTTCTCATCCTCATATCCTTTGGCGCCTTCGACAACATACCCGACGCAGTCGACCAGTCGAACGTTGACATTCAGTCCTTCAGCAACATGCAGCTGCACGGCATTGTTCGGTACGAATTTCGGCTCCGTCGTCATAATCGTCCGTCCGGCGGCGCTTTGCGGCAATTCGTCGGTTGCCCGGATCCGGTCGGCTTCATTCTGGATGTTCGGCAGCACGATCGACTCCATAAAGCGCTTGATGAACGTTGATTTTCCCGTACGGACCGCTCCAACGACCCCCAGGTAAATATCCCCGCCAGTACGCTCTGCAATGTCCTTAAAGATATCCACTTTTTCCAATGAGAATCCCTCCTACAGGTTGTTTAAGACGAAACTCGTACACGCTTTGGACTAGTACAAATATATGTACGGCGGTTCAAAATATGATGACAGGCGCAGAAATAATTTTCCGCCGGAAATCCGGCTTTACCGTGTTCGCCGCTTGCGTCCTTAACTTCATCCCTGACAAATATATGTAGGAGATTCTACGATTATTCTAGCTATGGCAAGAAAAAAAACTCTATCACCTTGGCTAGAAGGTTGATAGAGGCTAGGTTAGAACGATTCCGGGACGGGAACCGGCTTATTGTCTTTCCACATGTAAGCAAACGAGCGCGCAGGGACGAAATACGATTCCTGAACGAGCAGCGCGCGTAAATCCTGCTTGGCATCAAGCTTGCTTTGAAGCTGTTTCTTATCGATAAGCCGCATCATTTCAGGCGCATAATCGATGGCAACCTGACCTGCTTCGCTCATCAGGAACGGAAGCTTTACCGAGCGCGTATACATGCTGGTCACTTCCAGAGGCTTCCGGTTCAGCTTGGCGTAATCGATGGCGAAAAAGCCGGGAGCTAGCGGTTCCCCTGCCGGCAGCGTGCCCGTCTTCGATTTGTAACGGTCCACCTCCTGCTGCAGTTCGACCGTCTGCTGGAACGAAGGCAGATCCATCATCTTGACCGTCGGCTTCGTTTCCGCATCGATCAGGACGTAGGTCGCCGTCCCACCGTTCTCGAACGCATTGGCCGGCACTTCGCTAAGGTAACGCCCTTTCAGCTTTTTGAAATCGATCGGATTCTGTTCATATAGCGGCGTGGTCGCCTCGAAGTTTTTGATCGGCAGCACGCCGGTCTTCGCCTTATATTGATCAATCGCGTTCTGAACGACGATCACATACTCGCCGCTTGCGATCTGGTTCTCCTTGCGCATCTCCTTCGGATACATGCAGCCGCCGAGCAGCGTGCAGACCAGCAGCAAAGACGCCGCCTGCAACCAACGCTTCATCACCATTCCTCCTCCTGCTTCTCCAACTGCTTGCGTATCGCGCTCTTTAACGGATCCTCCGGCACGAGCACCGTGACAGGCCCGGTGATTTTCGCTTGGCAAGCGAGACGATAGCCGTCCTGCTGCAAGCCGCCGAGCTTCAGCGCCTCGTTGCGGTTCGGGTCGGCCAGCCCCGTGCCAGCGTTCTCCGTCACGCGAACCTTGCACATCAGACAAGCCGCCTTTCCCCCGCATCGGGTACGGATATGCACGCGAGCGCGCCGGGCCGCATCCAGAAGCGTCGTGCCCGGTCTTGCTTCCAACGTTTTGTTATCGGGTAAAAAAGTCACTTTCGCGGCCATACGCGCTCTCCTTCCGTTAAATCATCGCTTTCGAGTCGAGCAGCGTACGCAGCCTGTCGGCAAGCTCCCCGCTGAAGCGGTTGCGGGCAATCAAATCGTTGAGAGCCAGCCTGTGACGCTCCGGCTCCCGGACTCGGCATACCCTTGCAATCGCTTCATAACGGTCCGGGCGATCCCTCAGCACGTTAAACACCAATTCGTGGGCCAGCGGCATTAACCGGACGGTCTCTCCTACGCCATGCGAAACAGCAAGCGCATGCGTTCGCGCCAAATACTCGGCTTCCACGCGATATTCGCTATCCATCGCCCGCACCTCGAAAGCCCCGACCAACTCCACCTTGACGTCGTTCATCTCATAATGGCTGAGAATCGACCGGTAAATGAGCGTTTCACTCTCCGTCTGATCGTCAGTCGCGTATTGTCGGAGCGCTATATGCAAAGCCTCCGCATCGCGCCGGTCAGCGTATATATCCAAGTCCCGGGGAAGCGCGTCAAGTTCCACGCCCTGCAGCAGCAGTCCGGTGCTGCCGCCGACCAGCCAAATAGAGTCAGATCCCCGTGTATGTACGGCAAGCTCGGAAAAAATCTCCTTGAGCGGTTCCGTCACCGTGCCAAGTTGTTGAGTATTCATCTTATCATCCTATGCTAAGCAAAATGGTCAAAAATAAGGCTTATGCGCAACCGCGATCGTGCCCTCTCTTTTTACTTTCGCCTGACAACCTAACCGAAAGCCCTGCTCCAGCTCTTCCGGCTCCAGATTGTCCAGCTCCTCGTCCGTCGGAGCGTTCAAATGCTCCATGCCCTCGCTTACTTGACAGCGGCATCGGGAGCAAGTGCCCCGCATGCAGGAGAAGCCCCAGTCCACTTCCGCCTTCAGCGCCAAATCCAAGATCGTGAACCCGGTCACCGGTTCGATGGATTTCGTTACTCTGCGTCCTTTTAAAGTTATCATGAACTGCCAAACTCCTTACAATAGGGATACGACCATATAAATAAAGATCGGGATAAACATCAAGAACGCGACCAACGAAAGCACAAACCTGACAATGCCCGTCGTTTTATTTCTCGCAAATGTGATCAGCAGCGAAGCGAGAACCATGAGACCGATCGCAATAAAAGATGCCCACATTTTGTCCAACGGCGACATAATAAATTTTCCAACCCCTAGCTTGGTAACGTAATTGACTCCATCATAACACAAAAAAAGCATAAGCGCGCTTGACGGGCGGCTCATGCCATAAAACTGTTAAAAATGTCACCTTACTTCTTCATGATCATCTTCATGAGCTGTTCCAAATTGTCCGTACTCACTTTGCTGCTCTTGATCGCTTGAATCAGCTCGTTCGTCGTTTGATCCGAAACGGGAACATTCACAAGGCCCGCAACTTGCTTAATCAGCTGCCGCAGCTGCGTATCGCTCTGCAGCGTGGACGGCTTTACTCCGCTCGCAAGCTTGTATATATCTTTCTCGGAGACGCTTTTGCCGGTTTTTTTCTTAACCACATTGAGCACGTCTTTCGGCATGTTTTTATCTGCCATCGTTGTCCCTCCTCAGACTGGGTATGCAATAAAGCCTGAGGTAGTATATGTGGAAAAGTTGCCGTCGGTATAGGCGTTTGCCTTAACGAAGCCAACCGTTTTGAGAATCGTCGGCGATTTCTTCAGTTTCGTGCCGGGGACCCCGACCCATCAAATGCTCTACGGCCGTTTTCGGGTTTTTCCCGTTAAACAGAACATCGAACAGCTGTTCCGTAATCGGCATGGAAATCTCGTAGCGGCGGGACAACTGATACGCGGCCTGCGTCGTTTTGACGCCTTCTACGACCATTCCCATCCGCTGAAGCACTTCTTCCAGCGAATGCCCCTGTGCCAGCATTGACCCGGCCCGCCAGTTGCGGCTGTGCCTACTCGTGCACGTCACCACCAAATCTCCGATTCCGGCCAATCCCGCGAACGTCAACGGACTCGCCCCCATCGCCGTCCCAAGTCTGGCGATTTCGGCCAGTCCCCGGGTAAGCAGAGCCGCTTTGGCGTTATCTCCGAATTCCAACCCGTCACTGAGGCCTGCACCGAGTGCGATAATATTTTTGAGCGCGCCGCCAACCTCGACGCCAATAACATCAGGATTCGTATATACGCGAAAATACGAGTTGATCAATAAATCCTGCGCCTTTTCGGCGGCTTCTTTGTCCAGCGAAGCAACGACGACCGTCGTCGGGCATTGCCGGATGACCTCTTCCGCATGGCTTGGTCCGGACAGTACGACCAGCCGGTTCGAATCGTAAGATGTCAGCTCTTCCGCCAGCACTTCGCTCATGCGCTTCAAGCTGCCGGCTTCGAATCCTTTGGTTGCGTGGACCAGAAGCGAATCGGGGCTTAAATACGGTTTAAGCTGACCTGCGATATCCCGCATGGCCGAGGATGGCGCTACAACCACGACGGCTTCCGCATCTTTCACGGCTTCTTCCATCGAATCGGTCGCCCGAATCCGCGAAGACAACAAAACCTCGGGCAAAAACCGGCTGTTACGGTGCTCTTCGTTAATCTCCCGTACCTGGTCACGGTTGCGGGACCATAGCAGCACGTCGCGGCCGTTATCCGCCAGCACCGAGGCAATGGCCGTTCCCCAACTTCCCGCTACCAGCACGGCGGTTTTACCGGAAATCGGCATGAACGAACACCTCCGTCTATTTCGTCAAACTTGTTTTTTGGCACCAAGCTTGTTCTCTTGTCCTTTTAACAGCTTCACGATATTGCTCCGGTGCTTGACCCAAGCGAATACGAAGAGAAGCAGGCTGAGCGTGAAAATTTCCCGGGAACCGGCCATAAACCATATCAAGATCGGCAAAAGTGCGGTAAACAATAGGGATCCCAGAGAAACGTAACGCGTGACAGCAATAGAAACAATAGCAACAATCCCGGCGATAATCGCAGGCAAAAAGGCAAGCGTCGCCATCACTCCGATCGTCGTCGCAATGCCCTTGCCTCCCCGAAACCCGAAAAACACGGGCCAATTGTGCCCGACGATGACGCTGATCCCAGCAAGCACTTCAAACAGCGGATCGCTCCCGCTCAGCCACGTGCCGATCCAGACGGCTGCCACACCCTTCAATACATCCAAGAGAAGCACTGCGATGCCCGGCCCTTTGCCAAGCACCCGCAGCGTGTTCGTAGCCCCTGCGTTCCCGCTTCCGTGTTCGCGTATATCGATGCCTTTCAGCAGTTTGCCAGCCAAATAACTAAAGCTGATCGAGCCGAGCAAATAACCGATTAAAAGTGAGAGCAAGCTAGTCAACACGGTTCGCCCCTATTCCTCGTCCGATTTGCGACGCGTAAACATGCGCAGAGGAGTGCCCTCGAAACCGAACGCGCCGCGAATTTTATTTTCCAAATATCGCTGGTAGGAGAAATGCATCAGCTCCGGATCATTCACGAAGAAAATGATGGTCGGAGGCTTGACCGCCACCTGTGTCGCATAATTGATTCGCAGTCGTTTCCCTTTATCCGTCGGCGGCGGGTTGATGGCCACGGCATCGGACACGACGTCGTTCAGCACGTGCGTCGCCACGCGCGCCGCATGCTGCTCGGCCACATTGGTCACGACCGGGAACAGCTTATGCAGCCGCTGCTTCGTCTTGGCCGACAAAAACACGACGGGAGCATAGGTCATAAACAAAAAATGGTCGCGAATTTTTTGTGTGAACTGATGCATTGTTTTGTCGTCTTTTTCCACGATATCCCATTTATTCACAACGAAGATCGCCGCTTTGCCCGCCTCGTGCGCATACCCGGCGACATGCTTATCCTGCTCGATAATGCCTTCCTCGCCGTCGATGACGACCAGCACGACGTCCGCCCGCTCGATCGCCTTCATAGCGCGCATGACGCTGTACTTCTCCGTCGTCTCGTATACTTTGCCGCGCTTGCGCATCCCCGCCGTATCGATAATGACATACTTTTGGCCGTCTTTCTCAAAAGGCGTATCGATCGCATCGCGCGTCGTTCCGGCGACATTGCTGACGATGACGCGCTCTTCTCCCAAAATGGCGTTGACGAGCGACGATTTCCCGACGTTCGGCCGGCCGATCAATGCGACCTTGATCACATCCTCGCCGTACTCTTCCTCAGTCGTGTCCGGAAAATGCTTGATCACCTCGTCAAGCAGGTCGCCGATTCCCGTGCCGTGAGAGCCGGAGATGCCGACGACTTCGCCGAAGCCGAGGCTGTAGAACTCGTAAATATCGTCCATCCGCTTCAGATTGTCCACCTTGTTGACGGCAACGATAACCGGCTTTTTCGCCCGGAACAGCATTTCCGCGACTTCGCTGTCCGCCGGCGTAATGCCCGCTTTGGCATCCACCATAAACACGATGACGTCCGCTTCCTCGATGGCAAGCTCCGCTTGAACGCGAACGGACTTCATGATCTGATCTTCCCCGTCGATCTCAATCCCGCCGGTGTCGATGACGCTGAACTCGGTGTCCAGCCACTCTCCTCTGCCGTACAGCCGGTCCCGGGTAACCCCCGGTTTATCTTCCACAATAGCCAGCTTATCGCCGATAATACGGTTAAATACCGTAGATTTGCCCACGTTCGGACGGCCGACAATCGCTACGATTGGTCTTGCCATGCACTTCATTCCCTTCTTTGACTACCGCAATGTTGCTTCATGTCTCCCTCCGCCGTTCAGCCAAGGGACGTTATGTACAAAGACAAGCCTTTTTTCAAGGCTTGCAAGCTCTGATATTATATCAAAATCGAATTCACAAGTAAATGAACGAAACGTTAGCGGGCAGCCTTCCAACCGCTAATGCTTCACTAAAATAACGATTCCATTCTCCAAATCGTGGGCCGCCGCATCCAAAATTTTTTCCAACTTAAAGGCTACTTTCTGCTGATGATTGGCATCGTCTGCAATAAAGATGGGAGCTCCGCCTGCCACCGTTTGCCGGTTTGCTTCAATAGCCACCACCGCCATAATTTGTCCCATAAGCGCTATCCTCCCGCTTTTCCGCCGGTTTGCACATGCGCTTCGCTCGGCATCCGCACTGCGCTTTCCAGCACCGGCGAGTTCATCGCGACTTGCCGGGCTTTCTCCGGATCTTGCTCCTGCGGAAGCAGAAGCACAGCCAGCCGCCCGTCCTCCATATTCAGCTTGGCCAACGGTACGAGCGCCGGTTCGCCTTCGTCGCGATGGACGCCCATGATCGTTGACACATCATGCAGCAGCGCCTGCCGCTGTCCCGGGTTAGCCAAAGTAACCCTTGCATTTTTGTTTTTGGGCACAAGCACAATACCGATGGCTTTTTTCCGGATGACGTTTTGCGTATCACTCAATCCTACGTTCATGATATAAATGTCGTCTACAAACAGATTCGGTCCGTCCAGCCGCACCTGGCCGATGTTTACATTTGCAATGCGGGACAAGGTTTTGCCCGTCTTGAACATATTGGTGACCAGAATAGCCGCAATGCCGGCCACTATCCCCCAATACCAGGGAAACACGATACCGAAGAACGCCGTGGCAAACGCGGTAAAAATGACTAAATAGTTGCGCCCTTCAAATACCATTGCAATCCCTTCGATATAGGTCGCTCCCCGCGGTACCAGCTCCAGGCTGTCGATCTTGCTCAGCGTCTGACGCTCCATATTGCGGACGTCCCGGAACTGCTGCGCCGCCATAGCCAAAAACGTCATGGCCGTATAGTTCTTATCCAGCAGCGAAGGGACGGCAACCGATCCGAGCCCCGCCGCAATGACGCCCAAGGAAAGGTGAATGATTTTGCCGTGAGGATAAGTCGGATATTGCCGGTAATCGGTTCGCAGCATCGTCAGCCGGGCCAGCACACCGAACACTACGCCCAGTATGATTCCTACGGTATATTTTTGCTCCACCAGCCAAGCCCACATGTCGATCACGTCTCCTTCCTTCTTGGGCAACAGCCTCTGCCAGTCAATCGTTCTCCGGCTCTCTGCCCGACCTAACCCTTTGCCGCACACGATTAAATGCCAGCTTCGTTCCCGCGACCATCCCTTCCAGCAGCAGAGAACAGCTTCGGGCCGCAAAGGCCGTCAGCCACCATTCATCCTGAAATTCCGCTTGCCCGAGCGTCATCTCCATCTGTTCCCGGTGCGCGTAGGCGGACATAACGTCGCCGATCAGCAGTCCGAGCGACAGCCCTGCGATCTGCAGCGGCGGCCAACGCAGCAGAGCCGCTGCCAAAAAACCGACGCTTGAGGCAACGGTCCATTCCGAGCTGAACCAGATGACCGCGGGCATCAGATGCAGCGTCTCTTTCAGGAAGAAATAAACCGATCCGAGCAGCAGGGCGATGGAGAGCAAATGGAACCGATACAAAAAGCTCGGCGTGCGAACCAAGATCCAGAACGAAACAGCCATCAGCAGCAAAGTGCAGCCGTATACCCGAATCCCGCCCCAGTCCGTGCTCCACCGCATAAACAATATCCAAAGCATAAAAAAAAGAAGTAGACTCGTAGGAGTAATACCTCTTAATATGACGTTCATCCAGCCACTGGCGAACAAAATCAGCGCAACGACGATTAACAATAAGGACACGTAACCCGCATTCATTCGCTCTCACCCGCAGAAAAAGCTTGTTCCTCTTTTTCCTTAGTATGGCTTTCTTTATTTAGTTTTAGTCAATCCTTAAGCGTAGCCCAATCGCCTGGCGTATGTGGATACATCCATTCCCCGGTTCGAGCACCACTCTGCCGTTTCCGACGTAATGACGACCGGAAGTTCGTGCAGAGCTTCAATTCGGGATGCGCCCAACGCCGTCATCAACAGCCGGAGCTCCTGATGCCATGAGGTAATTTGCCCGATCAACGCTTCGGTCCCCGATGTTCGCAGCACTCGCAGCATGGCTCCGGCCATACCGACTGCTGAGGCTCCGAGCGTTAATGCTTTGCAAATCTCAAGCGCGCCTGTAATGCCGCCTGTCGCCACGATCGCCACGTCCGGCCGGTTCAGACGACGCTTGGCCTCCAATACTTCTAACAGCGCGATGCTGGTCTTGCAGCCCCAATCGTTAAGCCAATCCATCGGCAGATCGCGCCGGGCATTCTCGATTGCGGCAAAATTGGTACCTCCCGATCCGCCAACATCGATACATCCAACACCGCAGTCGATCAGCTTCTCGGCGCTTTCTCGCACCATGCCGAAGCCGACCTCCTTGACGATAACGGGAACGCCCGCCCGTTCAATGATCGTCCGGATCCGCTCCAGCATTCCCCGGAAATCTCTGTCCCCTTCGGGCATGATCAGTTCCTGCATCACATTCAGGTGGATTTGAAGCCCGTCGGCTTGCAGCATGTCCACCGCTCTTAGCGCTTGCTCCAGCGTCGCTTCGCTTCCAAGATTGCCAAATACGATGCCGCGCGGGTTTATCTTTCTTACGATACGGTAGCTTTCAGCCGTCTCCGGGTTTTTGATGGCGGCCATCTGCGAACCTACCGCCATGGCAAGTCCCGTCTCTCGAGCGGCAACGGCAAGCTCTCGGTTAATTTCTTCGGTCTCGCGGGCTCCTCCGGTCATGGCATTAATAACAATCGGCGAGCTCAATAAGAGTTCGCCGATTCGGGTATGCAATGCTATGGATTCCGAAGAAATACCGGGGAGACAATTATGGACCAGCTTGATATCGCGGAAGCCCTGCTCGCCGCTTTGCCCAAGCCGGAGCGCATGATGAACATGCTCCATTTTTCGTGGTATGCGCACCCCTGATTCCTCTTTTCGTCTATAGACAGCGGTTTACTTGAATTTGCTCAGCTTGTCGCCAAAACGCTCTCCGAGCGTCAGGTTTAGGCCTTGAAGCTCTTCGTGGGAAACGGATTCCCGTTTCGGCGCACGCTCTCTTTCCGGTCTCGGTTCACGGGCAGGTGCTTCTTCCGTCTCTTTGATGCTGAGCGAGATGCGCTTCTCGCCCGGGTTCATATCCAACACTTTCACTTGAACCTCTTGACCTTCCTTCAGCACTTCGAACGGCGTTGCAATGTGACGGTGTGCGATTTGGGAAATATGAACCAATCCCTCAACGCCAGGAGCGACTTCGATGAACGCGCCGAATTGCACGAGCCGTTTAACGGTACCGGTGACGATATCCCCGATGTTGATTTTGTTCTTAACGGATTCCCAAGGTCCCGGCTGCGTAGCTTTGATGCTCAAGGAGATGCGCTCGTTGGCCGGATCCAATTTCAGAACTTGAACGCGAACTTGGTCGCCTTCCTTCACGACTTCGGAAGCATGCTCGACATGATGCCAAGCCATCTCGGAAATATGAACGAGTCCGTCCACGCCGCCGATATCGACAAATGCGCCGAATTGCGTCAAGCGTTGAACCGTACCGGTCAGCTCTTGACCGACCGACAGTTTGGAAATCGTTTCTTGCTTTTTCGCTTCGAACTCTTCATCCAGCACGTCTTTTTGGGAAAGAATGACTTTGTTTTTCTCGCGGTCCATTTCTTTCACGCGCAGACGCAGCGTGCGGCCTTTGTAATCACTGAAATCTTCGACGAACGTGCGCTCAACCATGGAAGCCGGAACGAATCCGCGCAGACCTACGTCAACGACAAGACCGCCTTTAACCACTTCGGCAACTTTCGCTTCGAGGATCGTTTTGTTTTCCATGTCCGCTGCAAGCTTCTCCCACGATTTCTCGCTGTCGATGGCGCGTTTGGAAAGCACAAGCTTTTCCTTATTGTCATCGATGGTAACAACTTTCAGCTCGATGTCTTGACCGACTTGTACGATCTCTTCCGCATTGTCCAGTTGGACGGACGAAAGCTCGCGCACTGGCACGATGCCGTCGTATTTGTAACCTACGTCGACAACCGCTTGATCCGCATCCACTTTAATGACTTTGCCAGTAACGATGTCGCCTTTTTTGATAATGCTGACATTCGCCATGGACTCTTCTTGAGATACCTCTGCGGATTGAACTTCTTGATCTTTTGTTTCTTCTGACATGTCCAATTACCCTCCTTAAACAACCTGACAACGTGTAATGTATTTGGATAAAAAATTTACTTCATCATTTTCTTAAGTATGCCACAATTTATCATTTCGATTCGTGCTGCTTGACCATGCTTCGGATCGTGCTCATGATTTTGTCGGTCGCCTGTTCCAAGCCTTCCGAACCGCTGTTCTCAAATTCGCTTAAATCGACTGGCGGACCATACACGACCTTCATTTGCCGAAACGGCTTATAATTGCCGATAATGGCTGCCGGAATGACTACAGCCCCAGATTTCAATGCCAGGCTGGCCGCTCCCTTTTTACCCATGCCTCCCGCGTTGCTGCGCGTCCCTTCAGGGAAAATGCCCATAACCTCGCCGTCTTTAAGCAGCTGCAGCGACAAGCGGATCGATTCTTTGCTGACACCACCGCGTTTGACGGGAAATGCCGCTATTCTCGGCAAAACGTACCCCAAAACGGGAACGTCGAACAGCTCGGCCTTGGCCATGTAATGCACCTTTCGCTTCAGCGGAGAGCCCATCAGCGGCGGGTCCCAGTTGCTGGTGTGGTTGCCGCACAGAACGACGGCGCCTTCGGCGGGAATGTTCTCGATCCCTTCCGCCCGCAAAAAAAACACGGTGCGGAACAAGACGCGAAAAATCCCTCGAAAAAAGACGTACAACATGCTACTGCCCCCCACCGACCCGGAGCCTGCAAAGCTCCAAAATGCGATCCACCACTTGCGGTATCGTCATCTCGGTCGTATCCAGCAGTACGGCATCCGGCGCTTTCACAAGCGGCGAAGCCTCGCGTTGCTCGTCCATCCGGTCCCGCTCCGCAATATCGCGCTCCAATCTCTCAAGCGTGATATCCGGCTGCGAATCGCAAATTTCTTTGAACCGGCGTTGGGCACGGACGCTGACGCTTGCGGTCAAAAACACCTTGACCTCGGCGTCCGGCAACACATGACTGCCGATATCCCGGCCATCCATGACAATTCCTTTGCTTCGGGCCATTTCCTGCTGTTTGGCGGTAAGGATACTGCGAATTTCAGCGATGGAAGCGATTCTGGAGACGTTTCCGGTCACCTCCGCAAGGCGAATCATGCCCGTCACGTCTTCGCCATCGACAAAGACCATTTGGCCATCGCTGCCCGGCACTAAGCGAATGTCCATACAGCCTGTGAGCGCAATCATGTCCGAGATCTGTTCCGCTTGAAGGCCTTCCCGTAAAATCTTCCAGGTCACGGCTCGGTACATGGCTCCCGTATCGACATAAACGAAGCCGAGCGCACCGGCGACCAGACGAGCGATCGTGCTTTTCCCCGCTCCCGCCGGACCGTCGATTGCGATGTTAAACTTTTCCAAGATGCGGCCTCCTTACAAAATGAAGCGGACGAGCAGCCTGAAAAAAAAACAGGCCGAAGCCTCGAACGAAGAAAATTATACCATAGTTTTACCGTGGATTGCAAAACTCACGCACCCTCCATTATTTTCCTTCCGCGGCCTGAAGCCGGGACATCGAATATGGAAGTCCCTCCAACTGCTCTACCTTGACTAAAACATAACGGATTCGCGGGTTAAGAAGCAGCAATTGGGAAGCGACCAAAGCAATGGCGCATCCCGCCAATGCCCAGGCAATCCATCGTTCCGCCCGATGGGCAAACTGCAAAAATAATTCTTCGTACCTATCGTCCGATTCATTTTGATTCTTTGTATTCATCCGCGGCCACCACGCCCATCCAATATTTGGGGGATAGTGTGCCCGTCATGCCAAGTTATTATGTATTATCTTTTGCGGAAATCAAGCTGCCGCTCAAAGCAGTACCGGATAATTTTTTGGCGGTCGCGGTCCGTGATCTCCGAAAAGCGCATCATGACCTGCTTTTTGCCCGTCTCCAGCTCTTTGACGCGAACGATTTCGCTTTTGAACGGCACATGCTCGATCTGGCCGTTCTTGAACGGGACAAGCAGCCAGCATTCGACCGTGTGGCCGGACTCCACTGGCACGTAGCCTTCACATAGGAACGATATGCCTCCACCTCCGACATCGTCGGTCAGCGATACGAACTGCAGCTGCTCCGAGAATTTCACGGCGATTTCGAGTATGGCCGGCACGCGCAAAAAGTTGCGGCGCTGCACTTTCGTGATCGATTCGGGATCCGGTTTTTTGATCAGGACAAGCCGGATCACATCATCGGAAAATCCGAGTACGGACGAGTTGAAGTAGTTCTTGACGCCGCCCTCGGTTATAAAATAAACGGAAAGCTCGTCGCCCGGATACAAACGCTTCAGCTTCCCCGATTTGTCGTTCATAGGAATTTCCATGCTGATATACGCATCCGAGACGTTTGTAATTCTGGATTTATATTCCTGCTTCGCCTCTTCTTCATCGATGGAATTGATTTGGATAAAAAGCGTCTGGTTTACTTTCGGCAGCAATCGGCTCACCTCCCCGGAGTGTAAACTTCGATAAGTCCAAGCTTTATTATAGCACGTGAAGAAAATATGGGAAGGGGTGAGCGCACAGCGTTCGGAGTTTCTTCTTTGGAGCGTTGCGGGACGGTGAGAGGGACGGTGAGAGGACGGTGGCGCGGCCTGCGGCGAAATCGCGATTGGCTAATGCTCAGACACGTTTTGACCCGGTCCCATGGAACAATTTTCCTATGGAATTGGGACCAGGTCAAAAAACTCGCCGCCAATCGCGATTTCGCCTTCGGCTCATCACCAAGTACCACCCCAAACAAAAGAAGCAAGAATGCAAAAAAGCCCGAACACATCGGGCTTGGGAGAGGACTAAAAAAAATGAAACATCAGGTTGGGGTGACGGCGGCGGCCTCTTCCGCGCCAAGGCGGTCGATCTTCTCTTGCGCGCCGCTCTCGGCGTTGACGTAGATCCGGTACAAGCCGCCATTCACGCGGCCGATATACTGGTAGCAGAGCACCTCTTCGTCGATATCGTTCTTGATCAGCGCCTGGTTGACGCTATCCGCTTTAAAATCGGCATTCAGCGTTTTGCGGGCTTCGTCCGCCGTCAGCTTCGGCGCTTTGATCTGGCGGTCCTTCTTGCCGTACACGTAATCCGTCGCTTCGAGTCCCGTGACCTCGCCGTTGTCCAACGCCACCTGAACCGCGACCTTTTCCACGTAATTGATCACGTTGTTCGTGCGCGCCGCATACGTCATATGGGCGACGTTGCCGTATTCGTCGTAGCTGACCGCGGTCATATTCTTGTAGCCGTGCTCATCAAGGAACTGCGCCCCAATGTCGCGCGCCTGCCGCAAGTCGAGCTTCTTGTCAGGCACATTGCGGGAAGCCGCGAACCATAAAAGCTGGCCGCCTCTTTTCGAATAATCCAAATGAGCGCCGTCCGCCGTGCCCTGTTTAGGAGCCGTGACACTGAAAGACTGGTACTCGGTCCCGGGGCCGTTTTCTACGACCTGAAGACCGGACGGGTCCTGGATACCAAGAAACTGAGCGGCCTTTTGCTTAATTTCGTCCGCATTCACCTCCGGGCCGGAAAGCATGTGCATGTCCCGCTTCTGATACATACTCATGACCGCCGGGCTCCAGTTGATTTCCGGATATTCGCGCACCTTTTTATCCACCGTAGTGAACCCGTCGACGATGACGTTGTCATGAGGTTCCTTCTGCGTTGCCAGCGCCAGCTCGACATCCATCCAGCGCAAGTTGTTCTGGATGACCTTGCTTTGAACCCCGCGCAGATCTTTGGAAATTTCCGCCGCGTGCTCGTATAGCGTATTGAGCGTCTTCATTTCGTTTCCGTCCAGCGGATTTTTGGAAAGGTCGCGTACTGCCGCCCGATAAGCAAAATTCGAAATATTAGCCAAAAACTCCTCGGTTTTGTTGAAAGGCAGCATGGTCAACGGCAATTGACTGATTTCGTTCTGCGCTTCGCTCGTGATCCGCCAAACGTTGATCAGCCCTTTTTTGTAGGCGTCCTGGGATGTCGAATTCACCGCGAGCGTATTGCCGAGCTCCGTGTGCAGCTTGTCCACGTGAAACGACAAATCGTGGAACGCCCGTTGATAATGGTTTTCCGCCTTGATCAAGACGGCGTTTTTCTCTTGATGCTCCAAGTAACCCCAGACCCCGGTGCCGATGAGCGCCACCAAAAGAATCGGAAACATGACCATGCTCAGTCTTTTGTACATGTTCGAGAAATCTCCCTTCATCAGCAAAACTTGGGCTTAGTTTTCGCCTGAAGCGAGACGGATTATTCACGAAGCACAGGACATCGCAATCGAGCCGTGCAAAAAAAGAAAAAAGCCGGCTCTTGGCCGACTCTTTCCCGGACTAGAAATCAAGGGTTTCGATATCGAAATCTTTTTCATTGTTGCATATGCACTGCTTGAACCCGGTATCGATCTTTTCCTTTTCTTTCCGGCCCTTCAAGATGAATTTCTCGCCGCAATGCTTGCAGCGGATGGCAACTTTCACCCGCGGACTAACGACATTCATCATATCCCTCCGGTACGACCTATGGTTTTTATATATCCATTATGGTCATTCCGGCTAAATTTTAACCTGATCCTCCCGCGTGGCGACCCTGAGCGGCGATTTGGCATTGGCCCGATTCACTTTGCGCAGGCTGCGCAGCCACAAGAAGCACATGAGCGGCACCATAAACCAGACCCAGTACGCTTTGCTTAGGAGCAGCGTATAATCGAACACCCCGTGCCAAAATACCGGCAGCGCCAGCGCCAAAATCAGATGCTTGCGGGTGTGGTCCGGCGTAAACTTTGCTTTTCCAAAATGGTAGCCCATCATGACGCCGAACATGGCATGACCGGAAACCGGCAGGAACGCCCGAATCATGAGCGACGAAAAGCTCGAGCCGTTCAAGAACGCATAAAACACGTTTTCGAGCGTGGCGAATCCGAGGGACACCGCTACCGCGTACACGATGCCGTCATATGGTTCGTCGAACGATGCATGCTTATAAGTAATGAAATAAACCAGAAACCACTTAAAAAACTCCTCCGGCAGCGAAGACGTGAGGAACGAAAAAACGAACGGATCCTCGCCGAGCCCCTGCACCAGAGCCCGCTGCAGCACCATGACCGGGAATACGATCAGAACGCCGAACAAGAACAGCTTGATCACTAGGGAAATAGGCTCCGTATCGTATCGGTCTTTTAAATAAAAATAGGCCAGCAGAGCGACACCCGGCGCTATAGCCGCCGTCAGGACAGTTAAGACGCTCAAAGTGTCTCCCCTCCATCACAATGGTTTAAACCCGCCCGCAGCAACGGCCGGCCCCCGCAACTTTGCGGATGCCGACCGTGATACGGGCAGGCGCTTGTCGATATTTCTTTTCCTATGAATATTATAGACATTTTGAATGGCTTTTTCCATCATTTCTTGGAATCTGGCATACACTTCCGCATTCGTCCTACTTCAGGCGCTTCACTCTTCCGCTTCAGCAAAACGCGCCTGCTGGTCGTAAAACCGGAGCGGAATGGTCGCCAGCGTCCCATTGCGGTGCTTCAGAAGCTGCAGACTCGAGCGTATCCCGTTAGCGGACGTTCCGTCCGGCTCCGGCTTCAGCCGCATAATGACGTCGGCTGACGCTTCCGCCCCTTCCGGTAGACGCTCCTCCCCGATATCCGAAGGAACGGCTGCAACAACCGGGCCGCCCCATTCCTTGGACCAATGCTTGAGCATATAAGCGATTATCGTCTGATGCTCGGCGGACGAGCGGGGCGGATTGGGCAATCCGCCTGCCGGGATGCGGTTTATATGGTCGATGAATACGACGGGCGTTCTACCGGACATGCCGGCAATCCGCTCGACATTGGTCATGACGCGATCGATCGTGGAATCGAGCGAGCATTCGATCGTCCAAAGCATATTGCTGATGGGCATATAGCGTTTATTGGCTTCGGCCACTTGCCCCGGCTCGATCTTCCCGCTGAGCACGTTCTGCGGCTCGGTGCCGATGAGCCTGGCTATGCTGCGCGCCCAAAGCTCGAATCCCGTCATGTCCCAGGATACGTAAACGACCGGCGTCTGGTGCACGGCGATGTGATCCGCTATTTGCTTCATAAGCATCGTTTTGCCCGAAGAAGCGGCCCCGGCCAGCAAATACAGCCCGCTCCGAAGCCCGCCGAACAACGCTTCGTCCAATGCGGCGAAACCTGTCGGGACGCCCGAGGCTTGTCCGCGATGCCGCTTCATGAATTCTTCGGTATATATGGTAATATTTTTCGTATCGGGAGCAATCGGAAGCAGCATCGTCTCTTCCATCGTTTCGTTCAACAGCCGCATGAACGAATCCAGCGGATTTTGCACCCGCACGAAGAAATCGTTGGCGTCTCGGATCGACTCCGGCAACTGCATGACAAACGTTTGCTTTGCCGTCGATTGCAGCAGCGCCTGGATTCTGACGCTTTCCCGGCGCCCCGCTTCATCGTTGCCCAGACAGATGAACACCCGCTTGTCCCGCAGCTTGTCCGCATGAATTTCTTTAAAAGACATCCAGATCGGCACGCATACCGCCGGCAGGTGCGCCTGAGCCAAGCTGAGCACATCGAACACCCCGCTGCACACGATGACGTCCTCCGTCTGCTCCAAGATCTCCTCGTTGAATAAATAATCGCCCTCTCCGAGCAGCGATTTGTATTTTGGCTCGCGCTGGTCGACCGATCGACCGATTAAATCGACCGTAACCCCATCCGCGTTCGTAATCGGAATAATAATGCGGTTCTCAAAAAAATCACCCAGCTTGCCCGAGTTGATGTAAAACCCGAACTTGCCCGGCTCAAAGCCGATTCGATAATGTTCCGCCGTCTCCTGATGGATGCCCCGCCGCTCCAAATAAGCATAAGCTTCTTCCTTAAGCTGTTTGTGGTAATGGGTGACAAGCTCCTCCAAATCAAACGCGGTCTTGGCTGCGCCAATGTGTTGAACTTCGCTCATGACGTTCTTCCCCCCCGCAAAAAAAGCATTCCGCAAAAACAACGCTGTTTTTGAGAATGCTTACGATTCATTAAGCTAAACAAGCCTCATTAAAACTTGGAACAAAGCACCTTCACGGCATCGGATTCAATCACGATCTTGCCGTATTCCTCCAGAACCGCTTGCGTGACGGATGTGGCTTCTCCGAACTCGGACAAGACGGCCACGACCGATTGAAGCCGCTTTTCTTCCATCTCGACGGCATCCAGCAGCAGGATCCATTTATTTTTATAGGAATACAACGTTCCTCCGTCCGTCAGGAGCGGATTGATGACTTTGGCAAGCCGGAGCAGATCCTCGAAATCGTGGAAAGCGTAAATGATTTCGTCGGTCTCATCCATCGTCACTTCAAGCTCGTACACTTCTTCCATTTCGTCCTCTAGCGTATCGTCGCCTTGGCTGAAATTCATTCGGCCGCGTGTGACGATCACCATCATCCCTTGCGCCGGCATGGCGAGGACTTCCACGGCAAGCGGTCCGGTTGCGTCGAAGCCAAGCTCGGTATAGGCTTGGTCCATCATCTCGCTGAACAGCTCGTGAACCTTGGGGATTTCTCTCCACATGTCATCCTTGTGAATCCCGCGCTCCGTTAAGTCATCGAATGTGAGGAAAATCCGTATCTTGTCTTGACTTAAACGCTCCATTTTCATACTGGATTCCTCCCTTGCCGACTAATAATAAACAGCTTATGAAGTTTGGTAAACAAAGGTGAGCCGTGTTCGTTCCGCTATATAAAGGATTCGAAAACGCGTTCGAAATTGCGTCCTCCAGCCTTTCCCCTCGGAAACGGTACAGCTTGTTTGCCATGCTATGACTATTATATCACAAACCGCGCAGAAAAGAACGGTTGTCGCCTGAAAAAATGCCCTTTTCATACAAAAAGACACATACGCCGCCTTTTGGAGAAGGCGGAGTTGTGTCTTTACACGCAAGTCGAACGCTTAATGCGCCCGAATTTCGGATTTTCCCCCGTTGCTGGCCAAAATGTCGTTCACTGCCGCTTTAAGCCCCGAATCCTGATTGATCAGTTCCTGGACCTTGCCGAGACCCGCGGCGGAAGTCGCCACGTCGGCGGCGCTCTTGCCGTAATCGGCGTTCGGCTCGGCCGAATCCGTCAGAACCTTTTCTTTTTTGTCAGATCGATCCATGACCTGGTTCAGAAAGCTTCCAATGGCGTCGCTATTCGTCATTGCGGAGAACAGCATCGGTTTTCTTTTGCCCGTTAGTACGACCGCTGCGGTCGCCCCGACAAGCCCGCCAAGCAGAAAAGCACCCCATCTCATGCCAATCCCTCCCGTATTGTTTTCTAATTCGTTACTATTTTTCGCTATATCCTATGAATCATGCATGATAAAATAAGGAAAAGCCAAAAGATTCATACCAAACCTAACGAGGGGATTACACATGTCTAAACAATGGATTGCCATTCTGGCCGCGCTTCTGCTTCTGACTTCCTGCGGCACCAAACCGGACGCATCGCCTGACGCCTCGGCTAAAACGGAGCCGCCTGCTTCGCAGCCGGTCTCAGGGAGCGAGAAACCGAAATCCGCGGACGACGCCTCCGCTTCGAATCAGCCTGCACCGACTCCTGCCAAGGACGGCAAAGAATCTGCGCCTGCGGACGGCGTCAAAAAACAAGAGCAGCAAGTCGCGAAGCGCTATACGATGAATCCGAAAACTTACGATATCGTGCCGATCGATCCGAACGGGGCGCCCAAAAAAGTCGTTCTGCTGACATTCGATGACGGTCCGAAGGACCTTGAGATAAATAAAGCGTTGCTCGATACACTGCAAAAACATAAAGCGAAGGCCATCTTCTTCCTGAACGGCTACCGCGTCAAACAGAAGCCCGAGCTCGTCAAGCTGCTTGCCTCCAGCGGCCAAACGATCGGCAATCATTCCTGGGATCATATCGATTTGAAAAAGGAATCCAAAGAAAAGGTAAACCAACAAATCGGAGATGTGCAAAAAGCGATCAAAGAGCTGACGGGCAAAGCGCCGGTCTTCTTTCGTCCGCCGTTCGGCTCCGGCAGCGACGACGTTCGGGCCAAGGCCAAGGAAGAGGGGCTGCTGTTCATGACCTGGTCCAACGGATCGAAGGATTGGGAAATGACGGTGAAGAAAAATAGCCCCGAGCAAGTGATCAGCAACGTGCTGAATCAGCTTCACCCGGGGAGCAACATTTTAATGCACGAATTGCCATGGACGGTAGAGGCGCTGGACAAACTTTTGACACAACTCGAGGAAAAAGGCTACGGATTCGTTGATCCGGAAGAAATTGAACTTACATCATGACGAGTTTCCAGCCCCAAACGGAAAGACCTGCAACAAGGAGTATAAAAATCCACAGCAACGACCGATAAAAATAAGGCAGCCACTTTTCTTTCTCTGTCGGATGCACGGTTTTGCGGGGAGGCAAATAATGATCGTCGGGTCCCGCTTCCTTCGCCGGGTCGGGTTGATGATCGGCCTCTTCCTTCGGTCGGTGCGGAGGTTGCAGATACTTGTTGTTCATGATTCTTCTCTCCTGTAACGAAGAATGCAGCCCATGACGAAATCAATCAGGAAATGGGCGATAATCGGTGTTAACAAGGACCCGGTCCGAATATAAATCCAGCCGAGCCCGTAGCTGATGCTGAAGACAAGTCCCGTCATCAGCCAGTGCTGCAAATAGCGGACATGAATGGCCGCGAACAGGATGCTGGTCCAGTACGGTCCCCACCAGGCTTGGATCGTACCGCGGAACAGCAGCTCTTCGCAAAATGCGACAATTAGCGAGATGAGTGCAATATGCCAAAGCGGCCTGTTTTTAAACAGCATTTCGTTGATGCCCCCGTCGTCCGTCACTTCGGGAGGCACCCATCTGGAAACGAGCAGATCGACGAGCAGTACGGCGACGGCAAAGCCCGCTCCCCATAGCAGGATCGTGTAGCCCGAGCCCGGGGAAAACATCGCCCGCAGGTCCGGCTTCTGAAAAAGCATCAGAACGACGGCTGCCAGGAAGACAAGGAACTGAGTCACATACAAGTTCACGAGCAAAAAGCGCTCGTCGATTTCGTCCGGATTGATTTTTCGCAGCTTGATCCGTTTAAAGTCAAATTTTTTCATTCTGATTCCCTTTTTCGACAATTTCACCTATACTATCTGCATAGAACAAGAATTTGAGGTGCTTGATCATGGAAAAACGGCTTACCCGAACGGACTACTTATTCGCCGTTACCTTCATTTTCATGCTTGTCGTGGCTATGGGGGCCTTCTTCTTCGGTTTAAAAATGGGACAGGACCGTTCTTCGCTGAAATACGAAGATCTGCTCAACAAGCAAAATGAAGCGGCCAAGAGCTTTACCGCCTACCATCAGCAGTACTTGGTGTCTTTCTATCATACCATTTATCAGCCATACAGGGAATTTCATAAAAAGTGGTTTGAGAAAACCGACGAGCTGCTGACGAATCGTACGGCCGACGCTTCCTTGATTCTCAAGGACTTGAGCAAGCTCGCGCAGGAAAGCTACGACAGTCTCGGTTCGAAATCGATGCCGGACTCCTCTCCGCTGCTGCAGGAAGCGCACAAGGATTACATGAAAAGCTTAAAGCTGTTCGGTGAGGGCCTGAAAAGCTATTCGGCCAAGGCAAACGGCATTCCCGCGGCCGAGCTGATCGCACAGCTTCAAGCGGACCCTTATCTCGGCGAAGCGAAGACCTTTGCGCTCAAGGCTGAAAAAAGCTACTACGAGTCGATCGACAAATGGTATGCTACGACCAACCCGCAATTTAAGCCTGTCGATGTGACCAAGCCGCTCTCCCTGAACGATTGGAAGAGCCAAAGCCTGAATATGAAAAACGAATACGTCGCCCAACTGATGCTCGGCAATAAGCTGTTTAAACCGTTCACTCCGCAAGATCTGACCAGCCGGATCGACGAAATGATCCAGTCCGGTCAAGCGCAAAAAATGAATCTGAACGACGTGGGGCAAGTCGTCGACGTGCTAATGGCTACCGATGCCGTTCGCAAAAGCGATTTTATCCACAACAAAGACAAATATTACGGCAAAGAAACGTTGCCGCAGCTTCCGTTTTTCACTGCCAATTAATACATAGGCTTCCGAAGCCACGATGTGCGGTCACTCGTACTCGTGGCTTTTTCCATGCGCCGATTAGTCGTACTGGAACCCGCGAAGGGCTGCGAGCGCAGCCATGCCGCCCTCGACATTGATCACATCGTCGAAGCCGTTCTGCTTCAAATAGTAGCACACGTTAGCGCTTCGCACGCCATGGGCGCAAACGACATAAATCGTCCGGTCCTTCGGAAGCTCGGCCAGCCTTCCCGGAATGCTGTTCATCGGCATCAGCTGTGCTTGTTCCCAATGATAATACTCCCATTCGTACGACTCCCGGACATCGAGCATTAGCGCGTCCCCCAGCTCTCCGTTGTCCGTTTTTGCCCGGAACGCTTCGGGCTCTATACTTTCGAACATCATGAATGCCCCTTTCGCTGTACGATAATTTCATACGGGTTGCACGGTTTATTTTAGCACGGCGAATTTATTTTTCACAAATATTTCGGATTTGCAAATCGTTTGCCTGCCTATTGACAATGTCGAAATAGTCATGTTACGCTAATGAAAAATTTCACCTGTAACAAACTTTGACGGAGCCAAGCATAAGCCGAATCGATCAGAGAGCCGGTGGTCGGTGCG
This sequence comes from Paenibacillus tyrphae, assembly GCF_024158745.1. Classification (GTDB taxonomy): domain Bacteria; phylum Bacillota; class Bacilli; order Paenibacillales; family NBRC-103111; genus Paenibacillus_G; species Paenibacillus_G tyrfis_A. Next base: position 193,040 of record NZ_JAMZAW010000004.1, read on the forward strand.
AACCGGACGAATTCGATATGCGGAGCACTCCTGAGTTGTTGTGCCGAACCTTACAGTAGGCGCAGCCGGCCGGAAACCGTTATTTTTCCTGGTCTGTTCATCGCAGACCTCATGAGGCTGTTGCGCGCGAGCGCACAGCGAAGTAGGGTGGTACCACGAGAATCAGCTCCTCGTCCCTTGTATACGCTAGTCGTGTCGGGGCGGGGAGTTTTTTGTGTTTTTTTCGTAATTAACTACATGGAGGTCTGGGAAAAATGTACAAAGTGTTAGTTATGGATGGAATCAGCGACATGGGAATTCAACTGTTGTATGACGCACCGGATGTCGAGGTGGAAAAAAAGAACGGATTGTCCGAAGACGAACTGGTGGCGATTATTGCAGACTATGACGCTTTATTGGTGCGCAGCGCCACGAAGGTAACCGAACGCATTATGGGCGCCGGCAGCAAATTGAAAGTTGTCGGACGCGCCGGTGTTGGCGTCGACAATATCGATTTGGAAGCGGCGACGAAGCGCGGCATTGTTGTCATCAATGCACCAGACGGCAATACGATCGCCACCTGCGAATTGACTTTCGCGATGATGATGTCCGTCGCCCGTATGATTCCGCAAGCGTACAAGAAAACGGTTGGCGGCGAATGGGACCGCAAAACGTTCGTCGGTGTAGAGCTTCGCAACAAGGTGCTCGGCGTGCTCGGCATGGGCCGCATCGGCAGCGAGGTCGCCAAACGGGCGAAAGCGTTCGGCATGGAAGTACTCGGCTATGACCCATTCCTGACCGAAGAGCGTGCGGAAAAGCTCGGCGTGAAGCTCGGCTCCGTGAACGAAATCTGTGCCGCAGCGGACTTCATTACGGTTCATACGCCGCTGACCAACGAAACCCGCCATATGATCAGCAAGCCGCAATTTGAGCTGATGAAAAAAGGCGCTCGCATCATCAACTGTGCACGCGGCGGCATTATCGACGAAATGGCGCTTGTCGAAGCGATCGATGCCGGCATCGTCGCCGGAGCGGCGTTCGACGTGTTCGAGAAAGAACCACCGGCGGCAGATCACCCGTTCCTGAACCATCCGAAAATTGTCGTCACGCCCCACCTCGGCGCATCGACGGTCGAGGCACAGGAGAACGTCGCGATCGACGTATCCGAGGAAGTGCTTCACATTCTGCGCGACCAGCCGTTCAAGAACGCCGTCAACATGCCGCCGGTACCGGCTAACGTGCTCAATGCGCTGCAGCCTTATTTCAATCTCGGCGAGAAGCTCGGCGTCTTCCTTGGTCAGACGATCGACGGACCGGTCAGCGAAATCGTGGTCAACTATTCCGGTGATTTGACCGACGTCGATACGACGCCGCTCACCCGCTACATCGTCAAAGGCATTCTCGCCAACCAATTGGAAGGCGTGAATATCGTCAACGCGATGCATCTGGCCAAAACGCGCGGGCTTAACGTCGTCGTACAAAAGTCGTCCGCAGCGAAGAGCTTTACGAACCTCGTTTCCGTTACGCTGAAAACGAAGCAAGAAGAACGCGTGCTTGCCGGCACCCTGCTTTCCGGCTACGGCGAGCGGATCGTTCAAATCGACCAATATCCTGTCGATATCGCACCGTCCGGCCATCTGCTTCTGATCTCGCATAACGATAAACCGGGCATCATCGGTAAAGTCGGAACGCTGCTTGGCGACAACGGCGTCAATATCGCGACAATGCAGGTTGGACGTAAAGTCGTCGGCGGCTCGGCGATCATGGTGCTGACCACCGATAAAGAAACGCCGAAGGAAGTGCTCGACCGCCTGATTCAGCTTCCGGAATTGACCAATGCGCGCGAGTTGACGCTGTAATCGGATATACAACGTTCCACGATTGTTTCACGAACAACAAGAAAAAAGACGTTTGTTCTACAAAAAGAAAGAAGCCTCCGATGACGAATCGGAGGCTTTTGTCTGGTTTTACACCGCTTTGCAGGGAAGTGTGATGGAAAATGTCGTCCCCTGCCCCGGCTGGCTTTTAACATGTACGGTACCCTCGTGAGCTTCTATGATGTTTTTTACGATGGACAACCCCAATCCCGTTCCGCCGGTAGCTCCGCGCGTACGAGCTTTGTCCGCCTTGTAGAAACGCTCGAAGATGAAGGGCAGGTCTTCCGCCGGAATGCCGTAGCCTTGGTCGGCCACCTCGATCAATACCGCGTCTTCCCCTTTGTAGCGCGTTTGTGCCGCGCTCAATTGAATAAGCGATTGCGACGGCGTATGCCGGATCGCATTGTCCAGCAAGTTGGTCAGCACCTGCTCCATCCGGTCTTCATCGGCATGGCACAGCACCAGCTCTTCCTCGGGCAGGATGCAGGTCATCGTAATGCCGTGTTCCTTGGACAAGCCGGCGAATTTACGGTGTACCCGCTTTAAGAATGTGTTCACTTCCAGCTCACGGAAGTTCAATTCCATATTGCCCGTCTCCATCTTCGCGAGATCGAGCAAATCTTTCACCAGCCGGCCCATGCGAAGCGATTCGTCATGAATGACCTGCGCCAAATCCTTGCGTTCTTCGGGTGTAGCCGCGATATCGTCGATCAATGCCTCGCTATAGCCCTGCAGCATCGAAAGCGGCGTGCGCAGCTCGTGCGATACGTTGGCGACAAAATCTTTGCGCAGCTTGTCGAGCCGGAATTCCTCGGTAACGTCCCGCATCACGGCAACAACCCCGCGTACAAGCTCACGCGAATACAACGGCGCCATCACGACGGACCATACTTCACTCTGAACATGCAGCTTGGCCGTCATTTCCTTTGCCTCGGAGATCACCCCTTGGAATAACGGTTGAAGCGGTTCGGGGACCGTTCCCGGCTTCCCCGGCATCTGTCTTTCTTCCTGGCCGGACCAGTCGTCCGTCCAATGAATCTCGTTCCAATCCCGTACGACCTTATCTCCCGGAGGATTAGTCAGAATGACTTTCCCGTCGGCGTCGAACGTAATCACCGCATCCCCCATGCTTCGCAGCACGCTGGCCAAGTGCTCCTTCTCATGACTTAGGGCTTTGATCGTATCCGACAGCTTCTCTCCCATATGGTTGAACGTTTTGCCCAGCTCGCCCAGTTCGTCGGAAGACGTGATCGGCACGCGGGTATCGTATTCGCCCATTGAGATCAGATCGGCCGCCTTCTTGAGCTGGAGCAGCGGCTGCGTAATTTTGGTCAGCAGGAAGAAAGCGAAGAACGTCGTCATCAGAAAGCCGGCGACGCCGACGACGACGAACAGCTTTTTGACATAAGCCTGCGTCTCCTCCGCCGACTGTGTGAGTTGATACAGAATCAGCGCTCCGGCGGTCTGCGTCTGGCCTTCATTCAGATAAGGCACGGCTACGGCCGTGTATTGATTGCTCAACGGCGCACGCGGAAGGCCCGAGCTCGTATTGCGGTTATCGACCGGCTGCCCGGCGAACGCCTTCTGCAGATCCGCTTTCGTGAAGAAATCGGTATAACGAAACGTTTTGTCCTGCGTTTGCGCAAACGGCGGATCGATCTGCTCGAAATTGGCAGTCACCATCAGAATGCTCGCCCCTTGGGCGCTAAGCAGTTCGTTGACAACCTGCAAATACCGCCGTTCTTCCTTATGCAAGGAAATTTCATTGGCCACCTTGACCGCGAGCCTCGTGAGCGTTTCCGCCTGATCCTTCGACTTGGGGAACGACGTTTCGATATATCGGAACAAAAAAAGGCTGAGCGTCAATAAAACGACAACAACCAGCCCGATAATCGTAATCCACAGTTTACCGACAACGCTTTTTAAAATAAACACGTTATTTCGGGACCTCGAGCTTGTAGCCTACGCCCCAAACGGTCGTAATCATGGAGGCGGCGTCCGGCGACACTTTATTCAGCTTCTCGCGCAGCCGCTTCACATGGGTATCGACCGTGCGCAAATCACCGAAAAACTCGTAGTTCCATACGTCTTTGAGCAGCTCCTCACGGGAAAACACCTTATCCGGCGACACCGCCAAATAATGAAGCAGCTCGTATTCTTTCGGAGTCAATGCCACTTCCTGTCCTCCGGCCGTGACGCGGTGAGCGTCGTGCTCGATGACCAGATTCGGGAACACGATATTGTTGCTCGAATTCACTTCCTTGGACAAATACGCGGTGACCGAAGACCTCCGCAAAATGGCCTTGACGCGGTAAATGACCTCGCGGGGACTGAACGGCTTCACCACATAGTCGTCCGCTCCCGATTCGAAGCCTTGGACACGGTTCGTTTCTTCGCCTTTGGCCGTCAGCATAATGACCGGCGTCGATTTCACCTGGCGCAGCCGGGCGCACACCTCGTTGCCGTCGATGCCCGGCAGCATCACGTCAAGCAGAATCAGGTCGTAATCCTGATCCAGCGCTTTGCGCAGCGCCGATTCGCCGTCCTCGGCTTCGTCAATGCTGTAATTTTCTTTCTCCAAATACATCCGCAGCAAGCGGCGAATCCGTTCCTCATCATCTACAACCAATATGTTCAACTTCGTCTCGCTCATGGCTGAACCTCTTTTCAATTGAGATTAACGACCGTTTATTGAAACTCGGCATGCTGTCGCTGTGCCGGTTTACGTGCCGGAATACGAATGCAAGCCGGCGATCACCAGGTTTACGCCGATGAGCGTAAACATGACGACGAGAAACCCGATCACGGACAGCCAGGCGGATTTTTTGCCCTGCCAGCCGCGGGAAAGACGAAGATGCAGGTACACCGCATAAAACAACCAGACAATCAGCGCCCATACTTCCTTCGGGTCCCAGCCCCAGAAGCGTCCCCATGCTTCATGCGCCCAAATCATCGCAAAGATGAGCGCCCCGAGCGTGAAGATCGGGTAACCGATAGCAATCGCCCGGTAGCCGATCTCATCCACATCCTCCGAGTCAATCCCCCGCATTGCCGGCTGAAGCGCCCGGCCTAACGGCTTGCGGATTACAAGACGAATCAGCGCGTACAGCAAGGTGCCCAGAAGGACCGACCAAATCACCGTGTTGAACTTCCGCCCGGCATTCGCCCCCTCCATCCAGGATGGAGCTTCGAAAAGCGGCTCGGTCATCCCGAGAAAGGGCTTCATTTCCAACTGCTCGCTCTGATACGGTTTTACGATCGGCGGCAGTACGTACTCGACGTTTTGCTTCACGACCTGCTCGACATTATTGATATCGGTCATCTTGACGTCGCTGACGAACGTCGCTTTATACCCTGTTGCGTTAAAGCCGAAGATGGCAACGACGAACGAAATAATCATGAGCAGGGTAAAAATGGTAAACTCGACGCCACGCTGCTCCCTGCGGTCCGCTTTGGATGCTCCGCCGAAGTTGACGTTCTGGAGCAGATACATCAAGCCTGCGGCAAACCCGACGGCGAAGAACGCTTCACCGAGCGCCGCGGTCGTCACGTGGATTTTGAGCCAGTAGCTTTGCAGCGCCGGAATAAGCGGCTGCACTTCGCGCGGAAACACCGAAGCGTATGCGATGATGATAATCGATACGGGCATCGCGAATACGCCAAGCGCGGGCGTGCGATAAATCAAGTAGACGACGATAAATGCGAGCACGATCATCATTCCGAGGAACGTCATGAACTCGTACATGTTGCTCGTCGGAATATGCCCGCCTTCCACCCAGCGGGTAAAGAAAAACGTCACGTGACACAAAAATCCGATCACGGTCAAGATGAAGCCGATGAAGCCCCATCGTTTGGCGAACCCTTCGGGGTCCGCCTCCTGAACCGATTTTTTCCCGGTAACGGCTATGACGAAGCCGAGCAAAGCCAGGGCGTACACGATAAAAGCAATCAGCAAAAACGTGCTGCTCAAGTTTCAATCACCTTTCTTTCCAGCGTCTTCGGATCGATGTCGATTCCCGTTTTTATCAAGACCTGGGCCACTTCCTTCCGGATACCGTACCAGTTCTTGTTCGTATGAGCGCCGAGCGCAAGCTGTCCGTTATCGATGCGCAGCCAGATCCGGCGATGGTGCCAATAAAAGCCCATGATCAAGCCGATCATCGAAATGGCCGCGCCGACCCAGATATACGGCATTGCCCGGTCGACCCGGATATTCAAGTAACTGACATACTCTGAAATAGCTACGTCGGCCATGGAACCAACGGACAGCTCCAGCTTGGCGCCGAGCGCTCCGTTGATTTCGTCTTGACGGAAATTGACTTTATCCACCTGACGCGGGAAGTACATGTAAGGCTCCCCTTCCGGCTTCAAGCCAGGACCCGAAATGGCGAATACGAACGCCGGGGCTTTCGGTTCGTTGGACTTGGTCATCGGCACACCTTTGTCGTCCAAAGCGAATTCGGGGAAATACGCCTTCAGCTTCAATTGGTAAGAACCTGCGCTGTACGATTCCGCAGGCTTGTTCATCGGCAGCTCGAAGCTTCCGTACGTTTCGCCGGTTTGTTTGTTCTTAAGCGTCGGCTTGACGGATATGAGCGTCGGAGAAGGCTTGAAGTCGAATTGATACGCGAGAAATCCATTGTACTCCAACGGCTTGTTCACGACAATATCCTGGCGGTGCACTTCTTCAAGCACCGGCTCCTTCGCCGGATCGTCGCAGTCCGCCTTGCACTGGTAGAGCACCGCTTTCGTTTCGAATACCTTCGGGACGTCCTGTCCTTTGGACCGGAAGCTCTCCGACATCTCTTCCGGCTTGTAAAACTCCAACGTAAATTTCTCGTTCTTCAAATAATAAGAAGTCTCGGGAATTTTGACAAGTTTGCCTTCCGGAAAAGCGATATGCTGATCCATATGCCACCCCGGAATGCTGCGCATCAATACGGCGCCTAGAAAAATAATCAACCCGATATGATTGATATAAGGTCCCCAGCGGCTGAACCGGTTTTTCTCCGCCAGCAGCGCCGTGCCGTCCGTATGTACGCGGTAGCGCTGCTTGCGGAGCACCTCCGCCGCCTGCTCCGTCCAAGCTTCCGGCGTCTGTACCGAACCTTGGGCAGTGGAAGGAAGCGGTCCGGTAAATGTCACTTTTTGTCGCGTGATGAAGCTTAAATGCTTGCGGATCTGCTGCTTATTGAGCGCCCGGTACAACGGCAGCACACGGTCCAGACTGCAGACGACGAGCGATGTGCCAATCATGAACAGCAGCGTGATGAACCACCAAGATTCGAACGTATGCGACAGCCCCAGCAAATAATAAATGTACCCGATCGTTCCGTACGTTTCTTTATAATACACCGCAGGATCGATGTTCAAAAACGTATTTTCCTGCGGATATACGGTCCCCAGAATCGAGCCCAGCAGTGTAATCGCTATGAGATAAACGGCGATTTTGACGGACGAGAAAAAATTCCACACCCGGTCCAGCACGCCGGGATTGGCACGCTGGGATCGCCGGGCGACCCCGTCGTACCGCATCTCAAGCGGCTCGCTGCCGCCTTCGTCTGAAAGCGGCTTGCCACAGGACTCGCACAGCATGGTGCCGACATGATTCTGGTGTCCGCATTCGCATTTCGTGTTTTGAATCATGCCTACTCACCCTTGCTTCTGCGGTAATAGCGATGTGATGGTCTTTTCAATATATGCCTCGTCCATTTCGCCGATCCGGATGACGCCGACCTTCCCTTCCCGGTCGACGAAGAACGTGGTCGGATATTGGGAAACGCCGTAACGCTTGCGGGTTTCCTCGTTCTTGTCGAGCAAAATCGGGAACGTAACCTTATATTGGCTGACGAAGTTTTCGACCGCGACTCTGGGCTCGTCCAGATTGAGGCCGAGAATCTCGACATTTTTATCCGCCCACTTGGCGCGCTGTCTTTCGAGCGCCGGCATCTCGTTGCGGCAGGGCTCGCAGAACGTTCCCCAGAAGTTGACGACGACGACTTTGCCGCGGTAATCGGACAGTTTGCGGGTGGTGCCGTCCAAACCGAGCAGCTTAAAATCCGGCGCCTCCGAGCCTTGCGTCGGTTTCTTGTCGCTCCCGAACAGATTGCTCGCGAGCGTGAGCGCGCCGATGACGATAATGACGGCAAAAATGGAAACTTGGACCCATCGTCTATGTTTTCCCATATTCTCACACCTTTAAAACGAGAGTTGACTGACTGACAAATATCACACTACCATTATATCGAAAATGGTTCCTGTAATTATTCGCCTTTTTGAATTTTGTGTGACTTGCTTTCTCCCGCTTTAAGCGCTTCCTGGCGAAGCTCGTTGACCTCCTGCGGGGTCAGGTGGCGAAACTTGCCCCGGGGGATGCCGGATAGCTGAAGCGGCCCGAATTGAATCCGTTTCAGCTTGATGACCGGATGATGAATTGCGTCGAACATCCGCCGCACCTGCCGGTTGCGTCCTTCGTAAATCGTAATTTTCACGACGGCTTCGTTGGTTTCCAGACGCACGTCCTGGTACTCCACCTCGGCGGGCGCGGTCATCCCGTCCTCCAGCTCAATTCCGTTCTTCAGCTTGTCCAACAAGCTGCCATGGGGCACACCTTTGACCGTGGCCAAATAGGTGCGCGGCACGTGGTGCTTCGGATGGGTCAGCAAATGAGCGAATTCGCCGTCATTGGTGAGCAGCAGCAAGCCTTCCGTATCGTAATCCAGCCTGCCGATCGGGTAAATGCGCTGCTTGATGTTTTTGAAAAACTCTGTCACCGTTTTACGTCCCTCGGGATCTTGAGCGCTTGTGATGACGCCTTTCGGCTTGTTAAAGATCACATACACTTTGGACTGCCGGCGGATCGGCTTGCCGTCCACTTTAATAAAATCCTGGGAAGGGTCAACCTTCACCCCCAGGGTCGTTACTACCTTGTCATTGACTTCCACACGTCCTGCGGTAATCAATTCTTCACACTTGCGGCGGGAGGCCACACCCGCTTCGGCCAACACTTTTTGCAATCTGTCCATCTGTTGGATTCACCTCAAGCTAATGATACCTATCCTCGGGTGAAATCACAAGTTGCGCCCACGGAAAATCGCCGCCCGGGCACGTAATCGAATGCGGAAAAATGTCGTCGGGCTGAAAACCGTACGTTTCCGCCAGCCGGAGAATTAGCTTGTTCATCAAAAACAGCTGCTCTTTTTCCGCGGGAGTGCGGACGGCGCGCGGCCCGGAGAAGTCCCCTTCGAGACACAGGTGGATGTAGAGCGGATCGGTTTGCTCGGAAGAAGGGATGATGTCGCCGTTTTTTGCGATGAAATAATCATACCCTTTTCCGTTAATGGAGGAGCAGGCGGAGTGGTGGATGACAATGCCGTAATACTGCATGCGGTTCACCTCGTTAAGGCTGGACTGCTCACAGTATATGTGCGGAGAGGATGGGGGGTGATGCGTGGACCGGCGTATATGCCGGAGCGGGCGGAATTGGTCCGCACGCATGCGGCCTGCAATTTACCGGCAGCGTTCAGGCAAATACCAACGAACAGATCGCAATTGAAGCGATAAAACCGACGGCGTCGGAAATAAGACCGACCTTGAGGGCGTAGCCGGCCTTGCGGATGCCGATGGCGCCGAAATAAACCGTGATAACGTACAGCGTCGTATCCGTGCTTCCTTGGATCGTGGAAGCGATCCGTCCGATCATCGAATCGGGGCCGAACTCGGAGATCAAGTCTGTCGTAAAGGCAAGCGAGCCGGCGCCGGTAATCGGGCGCAAAAAGGCGAGCGGAATAATATCGCCCGGAATGCCAAGCCGCTCGCAAATCGGCTTCAGCCAGCCGATCATCAGATCCATTGCTCCGGATGCACGAAACACGCTGATCGCTACCATCATGCCGACCAGATGCGGAATAATCCGGATCGTCGTATCGAAGCCTTCTTTAGCCCCTTCCACGAACGATTCGTAGACGGGAACTTTCCGGTAAGCGGCGTAAAGAGGAATGAAGACGATCACGACAGGGATGGCCCATGCCGATATCCAATTGACCAAGTTATACACGCGGGTTCATCCTTTCCCCTGTCCGGGCGGCGTTGAGCGCTTGCGGTACCACCGGTCAACCACGATGGCCGCCAAGGTCGAGACAAAGGTAGCCAGCAGCGTCGTACCGACGATTTCGGCCGGATTCGCCGAATTGTAATTCATCCGAATGGCGATCAGCGTTGTCGGAATCAGGGTAATGCTGGCCGTATTGAGCGCCAGGAGCGTGCACATGGCCGGGCTCGCTATGTCCTTATGCTTGTTCAGGAGCTGCAGCTCCTGCATCGCTTTAATGCCCATCGGTGTGGCGGCATTGCCCAATCCCAGGATGTTGGCGCTCATGTTTGACATAATGTATCCGAGCGCCGGATGATTTTTGGGCACGCTAGGAAACAGCGCGCGGACGACCGGAGAGAGCAATTTCGCCAGCTTCTGCAGCAAACCCGCGTCCTCGGCGATCCGCATGATGCCGAGCCAGAACACCATAATGCTGATAAGCCCGAAGCAGACCGTCACCCCGCTCTTCGCGCCGTCAAATACCGCCTCGGTCACCAATTCGATTTTGCCCTGAAAAGCAGCGACGACAAACCCCGCAACAATGAAAAACAACCATATCCAGTTGACCATGCCCGCCGCTCCCTTCCGCTTAATCCGCTTGCCCGGTAAACAGCACCCGGGTCAGTTCGGTCAAGATGTAGAGCCATTTGCGCGAATAGCCGCCGCCAAGCTCTTCCGCTTCCGCGAACGAATAGGCGGACCGTTCTTGCTGCTTCAGCCGGGGGCTGTCCTTGGCAAACAGCGGGATCGAGCCGACCGGCTTACCGTCCAGCAGAAATTGCAGCCGCCCCGCTTCCCCGAGCCGACTCTCAACGGAAGCCGCATCGTATAATATCGGCTGACGCGCCAGCCGTCCGCGTTCCGCCTGCTCCGCCGGATATTGGAACGATGCCCCGGCGACAAGCCCGGTCCCCTCAATCGTCTCCCCCTTCTCGGCCAAAGAAAGCAGGGGGAAATGCTTGAAGCCGAAGTCGAGCAGTCGGGCGTGGTCGATCCAATCGTCCGGATCGTTCAAGGTCACGACAGCAAGCTGCTGCCCGCCGCGGGTCGCCGAAGAGACAAGGCAACGCTTCGCCAGCTTCGTATAGCCGGTTTTCACTCCATTCGCCCCGTCGTAAAGCGTAAGCATTTTATTTTTATTGACCCAGCTGTAATCCCAGGATTCGTTCGGATTTGGCACCTTCTTCACTTTCGTCTTCACAATCTCCTGAAACACGGGGTTTTTGAGCGCATAAGCGGTCAGCTTGGCCATATCGTTCGCAGTCGAATAGTGCCCTTGCTCGTCCAGACCGGAAGGATTTTTGAAGCTGGAATTCGTCATCCCGACGACTTTCGCCTTCTCGTTCATCAAGAAGGCGAAGCCTTCCACGCTGCCGCCCACATGCTCGGCAATCGTAATCGCCGCATCATTCCCGGAACGGAGCATCAAGCCGTACAGCAAATCCTTGAGATTCATTTCCTCGTTCAGCCTCAGGAAAATGGACGACCCTTCTTTGCCGAAAGCGTTCTTGCCTACTTTCGCCCGGTCGGTCAAGCGTCCATGCTCAATCGCGACAATCGCAGTCATGATTTTGGTCAGGCTGGCGATGCGCATCGGTTTGTCTCCCCTGGAGCTGTAAAGCAGACGCCCGGAAGCGACGTCGATCAGCGCCGCAGCCTGCGCGCCGGTCGATACGCCCGGAGCGGCGTTAACCCCCGCAGGCGGAAGCGCACCCATATAAGCCAGCAGCAATGCGAGCAAAAGCAGACATCCTTTTCTCATCTTTATCCTCCCACGCGCCATCCTATAGGAAAAGCCGACTGCCATCGGTCGGACAACTCCATGTCTTTGTACAAGTATATGCTTGTCACTCCAGGTTATGAACGGCCCATGACATGCTGAAATTTCCGAAGCGTATGGGAAAAGATGTAAAATAAAAAAACCTTGCGCCTGAGGGTGTCTCCCTACAGGCTACAAGGCTATTGGCTCTATGCAATCGGGCTCATTGTATGAAACACGGCCGACCTTCGGATCGACCTCGTAATACCTCATCCGCTCGGCGGGATACGGCTGTAAAACGGGAAGCAGCTCCCTTTCGTCCTGCACGGTCCGGTTCAGCCACAAGCTTTCATGCTCTCGCGGCAACATGACGGGCATCCGCTCGTGAACCTCGGCCACCAATTCGTTCGCGGCTGTCGTAAGGATCGTGCAAGTGTGCAGTTTCGTTCCGTCCTCTGCCACCCATGTGTCATACAAGGCAGCCATGCCGAACAGTCCTCCGTCCTGCAGCACGAAACGGACCGGCTGCTTCTGCGAACCGATCCGCTTCCATTCGTAAAAGCCGTCGGCCGGAATGAGGCAGCGCTTCCGCTTCAGCAGGCTGCGGAAGGCGGGCTTCTCGGCGGCGGTTTCGGCCCGCGCATTCATCATGCGCGCGCCGGATTTGTCATCCTGCGCCCAGGAGGGAACCAGGCCCCAGCGAAGCTCGCCAAGCCGGTTCGCCCCGCCGCCTGCACCCCCGATAATCGCGGGAATCCATTGGCCCGGCGCCGCATTATAGCGCGGCTGAAATGGCGCGGGACGACGGTCCAGCATAAAATACAGCACCAGCTCTTCGAAACTTACGGTAACGGTATAGCGTCCGCACATGCCGGAGCTCCCCCTTTCAAGCTTGGCGGGCTTGAGTTATATTGTCCGCATGGTTAATAAATACCGTCAGCTTCTCGGCCAAATCGATTTCGTAAGGCTGCCCCAGCACTTGGCCATAGGCGTCGATCAGCACCCGGACGACGGGACGCTGCGGCACCGCCGGGTTAATATTAACGACAACCCCCTGCTCCCCCGTGCTAAGCGTGACGGTCAAGCCGAGCGGATAAATGGCGACGTTATCCCGGAACAACGCTACTTTACGCTGATCGTACAGTGTTCCGACGCCCGCAAACAACATTTCCATCGCTTGATGCGGAAGCATCGCGAGCCGGTGCGGCCGGTGCGTCGTCATCGCGTCGTAGCTATCGGCGACGGCGATCCACTTGGCATATTCGTGAATATCTTTTCCCGTAATCCCTCTCGGGTATCCGCTGCCATTTTCCCGTTCGTGATGCTGAAAGGCGCAGTGGGCGGAAAGCAGGGGCATATTCGGCTCGTCCTTGAGCAGGCGGAAGCCGATCTCCGTATGCTTCTTCACCTCTTCGAATTCCTCCGCCGTGAGCGGTCCGGGCTTCTTAATGATGTCCAGATTAATCTTGGTCTTGCCGATATCATGCAGCAGCGCGCCCATTCCGAGCGCCATCAGCTCGTCCCGGTTGTAGCCGCTTATCATGCCGAGCATGGTTGCATAAATACAAACATTCAACGAGTGCTGATACAAATAATTGTTCAGAACGTTCATATTCAACAGCATAATCGCGGTGCCTTGCTTTTCGTTCAAGTCATCGATAATCATCTTCATGACATTTCCGAACGAACGTCCGAGCACGTGGTTTTTAGAAAATTTGGATCGGCTTTCGTTTTCCATGAAGCTGCGAAAATGAGTTCGGATTTCGGTTAGCGCTCTGATTCTCGTTTCATCAGCAAGCGGTTCCTCAATCTTAAGGTCCTCTGTCGCCTTATCGGCAATATATAAATAATCGATGCCGAGCCTCTCCAAACGCCCGAGTAATCCTCCCGTCAATTCCACTCCTTCATTTAAAAGAATGACGCCTTCTTCGTTATAAATGCACTTCCCGAGGCGCATACCCGGTTCGCACGATCTGGTGGGCAACAGCCGCATGAACGTATACCTCTTTCCCCATGTCTTCAGTCCTACGGTTACAAAATAACTATAGTCCAACCTTTGGGAAAGAGCAATATGTGTCATGTTAATTAATCAAAAAACAGTAAAAAATATGTAAAGCTGCTCCTGAGAGCAGCTCGCCGAATGATACGATCTAACCTTTTTCATATCAATTATGTCTTTGTCTACAGGTTTTATTATGACCAAAAAAGGGTCGGGTGAAAAGGGAATGTTGCTGGAAAGGGAAACAACTCTTTCCAAACACCGACAAATCAGACAATAAAGTTCTGATTTTCGATGTTGTTCGTGACGGTAGTAGCGCCGCCGGTTCCTTCCGTCATCGCACCCGTACCGGCTTTCGCCCCGTTCTTGATCATCGTTTGAATGCGGTCAACGACATGCGGCGCCGAATCGATCAGGCGCTCCAGCAAGTGGGTCTGGTTATCGAGCGGCACAACCTTGACGCCATGCTTGCCTACGACCAGAAAAGCGATCGGCGTGATGGATACCCCGCCGCCGCTGCCGCCGCCGAACGGCAAGGCCACATTGGCGTTATGCGCATCGTTGCGGCTAAAGCCAGCGGACGAGGATTCGTCGGTTACAAACTCGCTGCCGCCGGCCGCAAACCCGAAGCCTACTTTGCTGATCGGCATAATGACGCTGCCGTCCGGGGTTTCGACCGGATCGCCCACAATCGTATTGACGTCGACCATTTCTTTGATGTTTTCCATGGCCGTTTTCATGAGTCCTTGAATCGGATGCTCAGACATAAATGAAGATCCTCCTTTTCGAAAAGGCTTGAACGCTACAATTTTCGATTGCTTTTTTAGCATTACCCAAAGCCGAAAACGGTATGCGGAGGCGGTCCGTAAATGCCGAAAAGCCGCCGCTTCTGCGCAATGCAGTTCACGACAGCTTCGTCAGGTGCGCAGCAGCACTTTTTTCCAGGCGCGCAGTCCGCCTTTTACTTTTAAAATCCGGAAGAGTAGCTGGAGTCCCGCCGCTACAAGATGCCATAAGCGGATATGCAGGCGGCATATGCCTTCGGTAATAAACACGTTCTGATTAAACACCGGCATGACTTGAAGCTCCGGCTTCGCCTCAAGCCGAACCGTCCGGAAGATATACCCCAGAAACGATGTTTTAAGCCCCCATAAAGTACCTACGACAACGGCCGTCTCCGCCGCATCCCCGATACCGGCCGATGTTTTCCAGTTCAGCTCGGTACAATGAAAACGGCTGAGCAGCCGGCGGAACCATTGGTTGAACTTAAAGCAGTTGTGAAGCAATACACGAAAGTTATCGATCGCCTTTTTAATTTTATCGAAGTCGATTTTACGTTTAGGGTCGCGCTGAAGATCCCCCCTGTTCGGATTCGTCTTCTCCGAATTCAGTTCGAGCCCTTCCAGCCATCCCTGGAAGCGGAGCATTGGCACGATGTACCTGTAGCGGATAAGTCCGAATAAGGAGCGGACATCGATTCGAATTTCGTCATTTTGTTCCATATGTACGAAAGACAGGCAAATTTTGATCTTGCTTTGCGCCACGGCAAAAATCAAGACCGCGACCGCTCCGGCGATCCAAGCCCATATCATGCGATGCTCCTCCTCTTCGGCCCGAGACGCTTGCGGGCAGCACAAATACTCCTGAGCCGGAAGCCTTTTGCTTCGTTTCCTCAGGAGTTAGTATAGCCCAGCATTGGAAAAACATGCGTACGTTACATGCCGTCCGGTTCCGCTACGTCCTCGAACGTGATCTGTTTGCCGTCCAGCTTCTCGAAAAGCAGCCTTGTCTCTTCTTCCAAATTATCGTCATTTTCGAACATCGATGTCTCCGGAAGATCTTCAATCGTACTGAGCGCAAAATAATCGAGAAACGATTTGGTCGTCCCGTACAGAATCGGCCTTCCCGGCGCGTCCGCGCGGTCTACCTGTTGAATCAGATCTTTGGCCACCAGCGTCTGAAGCGCGCGGTCCGACTTCACCCCGCGAATCTCTTCGATCTCCACCCGCGTAATCGGCTGCTTGTACGCTACGATCGCGAGCGTCTCCAGCGCCGCCTGAGAAAGTGACGTCCGCGAAGGAGAGTAGGCCAGCCGCTCAAGATACGGCGCATGCTCCGGTACGGTCGTAAGCTGATACGTACCCGCCAGCTCGACAATTTGAATCCCGCGGCCCTGACGCTTCATGTCCTCCTGCAGATCCAGCACAAGATCGGTCACGAACTCGGCGCTGAGCTCCAGCACATCGGCCAGCTGTTTGGCGTCCAATCCCTCGTCTCCCGCCACAAACAACAAGCCTTCAATAACTGATTTCATCTGCCCAAAATCCATCCGCCGTTCCTTCCTCTCTTGCCTGAATCACAATATCGTCAAAAAGCTTATGCTGGAAGCAGACGATCCTCTTGACTTTCATCAGCTCCAGCAGCGCCAAAAATGTAACGACAATCGCGTCTTTCGTCGCGTCGTCGCTCAGCAGCTTCGAAAACATGACTTTGCCCCCGCACTTCTCGAGCGTATCGACCACCTCGTACATGCGATCCTTCACCGAGATTTCGTCTTTGCGGATTTTGGCAATCGCCTGACGGCTCTGCATCCGCCGCATCGCCTTGCGAAATGCGTTAACGAGATCGGCCACATGCAGACCTTTGACCGGGTTTTCCTGCACCGCAGGCACATACGGGGTCAAGTCTTCGGGTTCTCTCGTATAAATGAGGCTGCGCTCCATCTCTTTATCCCGCAAATGATCCGCAATCGCTTTATACTTGCGGTATTCGATCAGCTTCGCTACGAGCTCGGCGCGGGGGTCGTACTCTTCGTCCATCATGTAATCGTCGAACTCCATGTCCACGACGGGAGGCTTCGGCAGAAGCATCTTGCTCTTAATGGAAAGCAGCGTCGCGGCCATGACGAGGAACTCGCTCGTCACTTCGAGCTCCAGTTCCTGCATGGCGTCCAAGTATTCCATGTATTGATCCGTAATTTCTTTGATCGGAATGTCGTAAATATCGACTTCCGCTTTATCGATCAAGTGCAGCAGCAAATCAAGGGGGCCTTCAAAGGTTTCCAGTTTTACTGTGACTTTCACTTTCCTCTCGTTCCCCCTTAATCCTCATGCAGCTTTCGTCAGGTTGTCAGCTGTTTCGTCAAATTGGCCATCTCGATGGCGCTCGCAGCCGCTTCCCAGCCTTTGTTACCGGCTTTGGTCCCCGCACGCTCCACCGCCTGCTCGATCGAGTCGGTCGTCAGCACGCCGAAAATAACGGGAATGCCGGTTTTGAGCGAAATGGCAGCCACGCCTTTGGCCGCTTCATTGCAAACGTAATCGAAATGCGGAGTGGAGCCGCGAATGACCGCACCCAGCGTGATGACGGCGTCGTACTTGCCGCTCTCGGCCATTTTCTGGGCGATCAACGGAATTTCGAACGCGCCCGGAACCCAGGCAATCTCGACTTCGTCTTCCTGTACGCCGTGCCGCTTCAGCGCATCCAGCGCGCCGCCCAGCAGCTTGTTCGTAATAAATTCGTTGAACCGTCCGACCACGATCCCGTATTTTAATCCTTGCGAGACCAGATGTCCTTCGTATACTTTCGCCATGTCCCTTCAACTTCCCTTCATTTGATGAAATATTTTTTTAAATGGTAAAATCAAGCAGATGCCCCAGCTTCGCCTGTTTCGTATGCAGGTAATTCGTATTGTCCTCGTTTTCTTCCATTTGCAGCGGCACGCGCTCGACCACCTCAAGCCCGTAGCCTTCCAAACCGCGAATTTTCCGCGGGTTGTTGGTCATGAGCCGGATGCGCCCAATGCCGAGATCCTTCAAGATTTGTGCGCCGATCCCATAATCCCGGAGGTCGGGGGCGAAGCCCAGCTTCAGGTTCGCATCGACGGTATCGAGCCCCTGCTCCTGCAGCTTATACGCCTTCAGCTTGTTGATCAAGCCGATGCCCCGTCCTTCCTGCCGCATGTACAGCAGCACACCAGAGCCCGCTTCTTCGATCTGCTTCAGCGCCGCCGCGAGCTGCGGTCCGCAATCGCAGCGGTGCGAGTGGAAGACGTCGCCGGTCAAGCATTCGGAGTGGACGCGCACGAGCGTCGGGCGGTCGCTGTCGATCTTGCCTTTGACGAGCGCCACATGCTCCTTGCGATCAACATCGTTCGAGTAGGCGATGGCGGTAAAAACGCCAAAGTCCGTCGGCATCCGCACCTCGACCTCGCGCTGCACCAGCTTCTCTTTCTGATTGCGGTAACGGATCAGGTCCTGAATCGTGATAATCTTCAGCTCATGCTTGCGGCTGATCGCCATCAGGTCCGGGACGCGGGCCATTTCGCCGTCTTCCTTGATCACTTCGCAGATGACGGCAGCCGGGTAAGCGCCGCACATGCGCGCCAGATCGACCGCCGCTTCCGTATGTCCGGCGCGGCGCAGTACACCGCCTTTTTTGGCCGTGAGCGGAAAAATATGTCCCGGACGGCGGAAGCTCTGCGGCTTCGTCTGCGGATCGATCAACGCCTGCACGGTCCGAGAACGCTCCGATGCGGAAATGCCGGTCGACGTTTCGACGTGATCGATCGAGACCGTGAAGGCCGTGCCATGGTAATCCGTGTTGCGCGATACCATCTGCGGCAAATCCAGCTCCTGGGCCCGCTCTTCGGTAATCGGGGCGCAGACGAGGCCGCGTCCTTCCTTGATCATGAAGTTGATGACCTCCGGCGTCGCTTTCTCAGCCAGGGCGATGAAGTCGCCTTCGTTCTCGCGATCTTCGTCGTCCACGACGATAATGACTTTGCCGAGCATCAGATCGTATATCGCTTCTTCAATCGGATGAAACCGGATCGGTTCGTCCATTGCTCTCTCCTCCTTATTGTCGATGGGAGCGGCATCCAGATTACAGGAACCCATGCTCCGTTAAAAACGCTGCGCTCAGCCCCCCGGTGGTTGTCCCTTTAGCGACTGCGGCTCCTTCTCCCGATCGGAAGGTCAGCAGCCGTTCGATGTATTTGCCGAGCACATCGGCTTCGAGATTGACTTCATCCCCTTGCTTCTTATGCTGCAGCACCGTTTCCGCGAGCGTATGCGGGATGATGGATACGGTAAACAACGTTTCTCCCAGCTCGACGACCGTCAGGCTGATCCCGTCGATCGTGATCGAGCCATGCGGGATAATATATTTTAAGATACCCGGGTCGCGCGGCTCTACGCGGAAGACGACGGCGTTTTCTTCCGGTGTCCGTCCCCGGATGATGCCTGTCGAATCGACGTGTCCCTGTACGATGTGACCGCCGAACCGGCCGCCTGCCGTCATCGCCCGCTCCAGATTGACCGGAGACGCGCTCGACAGCCGGGACAAGTTCGTTCGCCGGAATGTCTCCGGCATGACATCGACGGTGAAAGACGCTTCGTCATAAGCGATGACGGTCAAGCAGACGCCGTTCACCGCAATGCTGTCGCCAAGCTTCACATCGTCCAGAATCCGCTTCGCCCCGATCGTCAGCACCATCGCCTGACCTTGCTTGGCAATGCGGCGCAACGTTCCTATTTCCTCGATAATTCCTGTGAACACGGCATATCCCTCCTTCTTCTCGCTATCCATCTTCTCAGAACAGCTTGTCTATTCGCTCGGCTCCGCATACTTCGGGTACCCGATCAGGCACAAGTCGTCGCCGAACGTCTTGACCTGCATGTGCTCCAGCCGAATCGCCTCACGCATTTGCCCGAAGCCGGCGAAGTCGAAGTTCGCCGGCGCCAGCGCGCCGCCACCGATGATCTTCGGCGCGAGGAAGAGCACGAGCTTGTGGGCGAGCCTACGCTCCAGCAGCGCACCGCTCAGCTTGCCGCCGCCTTCCACGAGCAGCGAGCCGATCTCGCGCTCGCCGAGCCGCGCCATGGCGGCGTCCAGATCGACAGCGGGGCCCGGCCCGCAGTCGACGATCTCTACGCCGCGCGCTTCGAGCTCGCGGCGGCGCGCCGCCGGCGCCTGTTCGGTCGTGAGCACGACCGTTGGCGTAGCCCCGTCCCGCACGAGCTTCGCCTCGTGCGGCAGCCGCAGCGTCGAGTCGACGACGACGCGGATGGGGTGCAGACCCGGCACGGGCAGCCGGGTCGTCAGAGACGGGTCGTCGGCCAGCACGGTGCCGATGCCGACCATAATCGCCTGATGGCGATGGCGGAGCGTATGAACGTAGGCTCGGGAGGGCTCGCCCGTAATCCACTTGCTATCGCCCGTCCTTGCGGCGATTTTGCCATCTAGCGTGCTGGCCGATTTGACGGTGACGAACGGCCGCCGGGTGACGATGAACGTATTGAACGCTTCGTTCAAAGCGTTCGCCTCCCGCTCCAGCACCCCTTCCGTCACCTCGATGCCGCTCGCCCGAAGCCGGGCGATCCCGCTGCCCGCCACAAGCGGATTCGGGTCGGTCGCCGCAACGACGACTCGCTTGACGCCTTCGCGGATCAGCCGGTCGCTGCACGGCGGTGTCTTTCCGAAGTGGCTGCACGGCTCCAGCGTCACGTAGGCCGTAGCGCCCGCCGCTTCGCTTCCCGCCATGTTCAGCGCGTGAACTTCGGCATGCGCTTCGCCCCGCTTCAGGTGGGCGCCCATGCCGACAATACGTCCTTCCTTGACGATGACGCAGCCGACGACCGGATTAATGCCCGTCTGTCCTGCCGCCGAAGCAGCCAACTGCAAAGCCAGATTCATGTAATACTCGTCGTTCAGCAACCTCACAGTCAATTGACGCAGCCTCCTTCTCCCTGATTAGCTTGCCGGAAAATGCGAAAAAGCCCTCTTTTTGCTTAGCAAAAAGGGGCTTGTGAGAAGCGTCGCGTTCAGGTAAACAAACGCAGGCGGAATCCCTTGCAGCGATAGATCGCAATGCCATGCATGCCACTAACGCGCGTCGATGCATGCCTAAAAAAACCTTGCTCCATGTCCGAAGACACGCGGCAAGAAGACATGCTTGAACAGACACACCTGTGGCATGTTGAGTATGTGAAATAACGCACATACGCACGCAGACAGTCTATCGTCGATTCCGCTTTCCCTTCTCCCATCCAGACTATACTGTCGGTCTCGGAATTGCACCGAGTCCACCGGCAACCAGAAGCTGGCTGCACGGGTCACGGACTGAGTTCGGCCGAAAACAAATCAGCCGAAACATCACCGCCGGTAGGGAATTTCACCCTGCCCCGAAGGTAAGCTGTATGAACTTATGGTCTACCAGAAAAACATACCTAGCATTGATTGCAATAGTACCATCGCGAAGTGAAAATTGCAAGCGCGGTCTTTTTGCTTTTTTCGGGGCCGGAGGCCCGCTTTCGCTCGCTTTATAACATTCGCCGGGACTAGCCGGTTATGTCCAACATAAAGTAATAGGGAAAATAAACGAAAGGGAGGACCGAGCGAATGAACCGGACGCTTGTAAAAAAACCTATAAGCACAAGGTAGGCAAAAATCAGTTCGTCAAGACATCACTAATTAAAAAACGCCGAAACCCCGTAGTTCATCAGGGGATTCGGCGTTTTTCCGCATCAAGCACAGCAAACAGGAAACCGATTAAGCTTCCACGATTTGAACGGATTCCATTTTGTCACGGCCTTTGAATGCATCGACATGCTCCATGCCTTTGACGACTTTCCCGAATACGGTATGCTGACCGTCCAAGTGAGGCTGCGGCTGGTAGCAGATGTAGAATTGGCTGCCGCCGGTGTTTCGGCCGGCATGCGCCATGGCAAGCGTTCCGCGTTCATGCTTGTTCGGGTTGATCTCGCAGTTGATCGTATAGCCCGGGCCGCCGGTGCCTGTGCCGTGCGGGCAGCCGCCTTGCGCTACGAAGCCCGGAATGACACGGTGAAACACGACTCCGTTGTAGAAGCCTTCGTTTGCAAGCTTTTCAAAGTTCGCTACCGTATTCGGCGCGTCTTTCTCGAACAAATCGAGCACGATCTCGTTGCCGTCGGTCATTTTAATAATCGCCTGTTTTGCCATAGGACGTACACTCCTTTAATTGCTTGTTCTGCCGGACGCATCCTTTCGCGATGCTCCCGGACAACCCTTCCTATTTTACTATGAAAAGCGGCTTCGCACAAATCAGCATCCGCCCCTATCGCTCACACCGACAATAAAAAAAACGCCGGCCACAGGGACCGGACGTTCTCTCTCGCTTGATTATAACGTTTTGGCCGTCACTTGCCGCATCCGTTCGGGGACGACATCGTTGCCGAGCAAATGCTCGAACGATTCGCGATTGACCACGATATCGGCCTCGCCGTCCTTCACGAAAACGACGGCCGGCCGGCGAATCCGGTTATAGTTGCTCGACATCGCGTAATTGTACGCACCGGTGCAGGCTACGGCGAGCAGATCGCCCGTGCGCGCCTGCGGCAGGCTGACGTCCCAAATGAGCATATCGCCGCTCTCGCAGCATTTGCCCGCGATGGATACGACCTCTTCGTCCGCTTCGCTCGCCCGATTGGCGAGCATGGCCTCATACTGCGCTTCGTACAGCGCCGGACGCGGATTGTCCGTCATCCCGCCGTCGACGGCGACGTATTTGCGCACACCGGGAATATCCTTGTACGTGCCGATCGTATACAGCGTCGTCCCTGCGTCTCCGACGATACTGCGGCCCGGCTCGGTCCAGATCTCGGGCAGCGGATAGCCGTTTTGGCCGAATTTCGTTTGGATCGCTTCGGCGATCGAATTCACGTACTCGGCGACAGGCAGCGGCGAATCGCCATCGACATAACGGATGCCGAAGCCTCCGCCCAGATTGATAACCGGGAACGTCAGACCTAGCTGCTCCCGAATATGGACTGCAAAATCGGCTACTTTATCCACCGCGAGCCGGAAGCCGCCGACCTCGAAAATTTGCGATCCGATATGCGAATGAACGCCGAGCAGCTCGATATTCGGCAGCTCCGACGCTTCCTTGACCGCCTGCTCGGCCGCGCCGTTGGCCAGATCGAAGCCGAACTTCGAATCGGTCTGGCCTGTCGATATATATTCATGCGTGTGAGCATCCACCCCAGGGGTGATGCGCAGCAGAACATTGACTTTTTGCCGTTTCTCTCCCGCAATGGCATTCAGCATGTGCAGCTCGACGAAGTTATCGACGACGAAGCAGCCGATCTTCGCGTTAACCGCCATCTCAAGCTCCTGCGGCGTTTTGTTATTGCCGTGAAAATGAATCCGCTCGGCCGGAAAGCCGGCTTCCAGTGCGGTATACAATTCACCGTCCGATACGATGTCCAACGACATCCCTTCTTCCTCCACAATACGGCACATCGCCATAACGCAGAACGCTTTGCTGGCATATGCTACCTGAAACCGGAGGCCTGTAGCGCGAAAAGCTTGCACAAATTCGCGGCAGCGCTGGCGGATCAATTGTTCGTCCATAACATACAGCGGTGTTCCGTAGCGCTCGGCTAAATCGACTGTGTCGCAGCCGCCGATTTCCAGATGTCCCCTGCCGTTAATCTTGCTGGTGCCGTGTAGATACATCTTGTTCGACTCCTTCTCCCCATGAAAAGACATTACTTTTAAAGTACCACAGACAAGCGCCAAAACACAATATGCAAAACACCCCTCCGAAGCGGGCTTCGAAGGGGTGCGAGGAGTGAAACTATTCCTGCCGCTGCGGCTGCCGGGTTCTGTCCTTCGGCCTCGTCAGACTTAGGCGCGTTTTCATGGACAGAAACGGCGGCCTTACCAAAATGTGCCTCATCGCGTTCATATTGAACGGGATAAACGGCCACAAATACGGGGTATTGTACGAGCGCTGCAGCGCCAGCATAAGCAGCAACAAGGTGGAGCCGATGACAAAACCCGGCACTTTGAAAATGGCGGCAATCACGAGCAGCGCGAGCCGAGAAAGGCGGTTCGCCAAGCTGAGCTCGTAGCTGGGGGTTGCAAACGTACCGACCGCGGCAACCGACAAGTAGAGGATGATTTCGTTTGAAAACAATCCCGCCTTGACGGCTACATCTCCTACCAAAATTGCCGCCACCAAGCCCATGGCGATCGCGAGCGGCGAAGGCGTATGTACGGCGGCCATCCGCATCAAATCGATGCCGAGCTCCGCAATTAGAAACTGGCCGAGCAGCGGGATTTTCCCCGGCTTCTGCGGCCCCAAAAACTCGAGCCCGGCCGGCTTAAGCCCCGGAGATGTCACGATAAGAAGCCAAAGCGGCAGCAGAAAGATCGATG
Source organism: Paenibacillus tyrphae (assembly GCF_024158745.1). GTDB lineage: Bacteria > Bacillota > Bacilli > Paenibacillales > NBRC-103111 > Paenibacillus_G > Paenibacillus_G tyrfis_A. The sequence goes on from NZ_JAMZAW010000004.1 coordinate 216,949, forward strand.
CGGCGATGCCGATAAACCGCACCCAGCGGAGATAGGTGCCCACAATCGGCGTCTGACGGTATTCTTCCGCATGCTGCACATGGTGGAAAAACGTCGTCGGCAAAATCATAACCGAAGGGGATGTATCGACAAACACGATGACATGGCCTTCCAGCAGGTGAGCCGCCACCACATCGGGACGCTCCGAATACCGGACCGACGGATACGGATTCCAGCTTTTTCCGACAATCGCTTCTTCCAGCTGCTTTTCGGCGAGCGGCACCCCGTCCACTTTCACTTTTTTGATTTTATCGCGGATCGATTCGACCAGCTTCATGTCGCAAATATCTTGAATGTAACCAATGCAAACGTCGGTCTGCGTCCGTTTGCCGACCTGCGTAATCTCCAACTTCAGCCGCGGGTCCCGCACTCTTCGGCGTACTAATGTAACATTGGTAAGCAGCGTCTCGACAAAGCCGTCGCGCGAGCCCCGCACGACCCGTTCGAGCTCGGGCTCTTCGGTCGTGCGGGCAGGAAAGCTCTTGGCATCGACCAGCACGGCTTCGTGTTGACCCTCAAAGAAAAAGGCCGTGCCGCCCATCGACACATTATCGATCGCTTCCTTCAGCTTGCAGGCCCGCTTCACCTGCACGTGAGGAATCAGCGCCTCTTCGAACAAGCCGATAATATTGCGGCGCTTGTCCTCCTCCTGTCGATCGGACGGCTCTTCCTCATGGTCCGATCTCCAATTCCGGTAAGGTCTCCGGCGCTCCTCCCCCGGTTCCCGGTGCCCCGCTTCCCGGCGCACCTGATCGGCATAAGAAAGCCGTTCCAGAATTTCGGTCAGCACAAAATCTTTAATGAACCCGTTATAGTAGAAAATCCCCGTTTTTTGCCCGCCGAACACCATTTCGCGAAAGATGACGTCGAAGCTTTTGTTCAAGCCTACTTGCTCTTCCAACTGCCGCTTCAGACGGTCGAAATCCTCGGAAATTTTCGTGCTCTCCTTGAGCTCCCGCTCCTCCGCCGTCAATTGCGTCTCCTGACGCATCTTGCGCGACATTCCCGCTTCCGAATCACCTGATCCGGTATCGCGCTCTCTTCCGTCCTTCGCGGATGGCTCCTCCGGTTCGTCCGCCGACAAGCTGCCGATAATATTGCCTTCCCGGTCAACGATCAGCTTATCTTCCTCCGGCGGCTTGAAGCTGCGAAGCTTTTTCGTTTTCCCGCCTATTAATTTCGCACGTTTGATTTGTTTGTTCACGCCCTTCACCTCCCAGTGAATTTTGCTGCGGCGCAGCTTCCGGCATTACTGCACCAGCCCGAGCCAGTCGATCAGCGAGCCGAGCACTTTCCCGAAAATCATCGCCATCAGCAGCCAGATCATGTACTCTTCCATCCGGATTCTTTTGGCCAAAATCGGCAGCACGTTGATGACCTCGGTCAGCGCCGCCGCAAGCATTCCGACAAAGCAGCCGGCTAACAGGCCGAGCACCGAGGCGGACAAAGGAAACAGCCGGAACTTCCATTGAAAGAAATCCGTCACCGTAAAAAAAACCGCACCGAGCACGACTGCGCCTTCGTATAAGCGGATCGACCGGTACGATCTGCTGATTTGCGCCAGCCTCGGTATGATGTCCAGCACCACTAGAAAAGCAACCATGCCGCTGCCCACCGCAAGGCCGCCGGCCAAGCCGACAAAAGCAAGCAGAAATCCGCTCAGCAGTCCGGTCAAGGCGGCGGCTCCCGGTCCGGCGTGCGATTGATTTTGGCGTATTCCTCGGCGATGACATACTGGTTGACGTTTTCCTGGTACATGAACATTTCCACCTCCAACGGGCTCGGCTCCTCGTTGAACTTTTTCTTGAACAGGTGATTGAAAAAGACGATCATCCCGATGCCGATGCCAAACGAATATGGAATCTGCAGCAGCAGCGGGCGCTCGGTCTGTTTGCCGGTGAGCAGCCTATAGATGCTCCGGTGGACTTCGGCCATGCTGACGTCGGCGTGAAAGTTCATAATGGCCAGACCCGAGCCGATAAAAAGCAGCAGCCACACGAGAACGATGAGAAGCCTACTGGGAGGGCGCGCTTTACCCGAAATTTCAACCAGCGTGTGCGGTTCGCCGAAATGCTCGATGGTCATGGACGGAAACCGCTCTTTGACTTTGCTCACGACCAGCATCATATCGATAAGCAGCAAGCTGCCGTCATGCTCTTCGGGGCGGTACAATTCCAGTTCAAGCAGCTCCGCCTCGTATTCGGGTTCCGTCAGAAAGACGGCAATATGCCCGAGCCGAATCGGATCGCCGCGGCTGACCCGCATCCGTTTGCGCAATCGGATGTACAGGGACGGAGCGGAAGCACGGTTCATCTCCGAATCCTCCCTTACCATGCATTTAACGGTAGTATGAATAATTACGCATGGCGGTAAACATCCCGGACTTTGGCAAAAATTTCACTGGGAGCCGAAGCATAAAGGAAAGCGGCGTGACAAACAGTAAGGGCAAGAACAAAGATCACCCAAACTTTTCTTTAGAGGAAGGTGTCGAGCATATGAGAAGAACGGCTTTAACGCTCGTAATCATCGGGGCTTTAAACTGGCTGTTGGTCGGATTGTTTCAATGGGACTTGGTTGCCGCCTTGTTCGGAGGCGACGCCCATCGGGTATCTTCGGGCTTAAGCCGAATTATCTATACCTTGGTCGGTTTGGCAGGGCTGTACTGCATCGCCTTGCTGTTCCGCGACGACGACAGAGCCCGGGCCCGGTAACGGCAAGGCTGTCCTCAAGAACGCGCCAAGAGGACGAGAGCGTTCGCTCGTTCTCTTTTTAGGCTGCAAGAAAAACAGCTCCCCATCGATTCCAGTAAGAGGAACCTCGGAGAGCTTCTTTAGGCAGCTAGTTATTGGGCAATCTGATCCTTGATCGACTGCAAGATTTTTTTCTCGAGCCGCGAGACCTGCACCTGGGAAATTCCGAGCCTGCTGGCTACCTCGGACTGCGTCTGATCCCGGAAATATCGGAGATATACGATCAAGCGTTCCCGCTCGTTCAGCGCGCCGATCGCCTCATTGAGCGCCAGCTTGTCGAACCACTTGTCCCCGCCCTCGTCCGCGATCTGGTCCATCAAGGTGATCGGGTCGCCATCGTTTTCAAAAACGGTTTCATGGATCGAGGACAAAGGCTTGTTCGCTTCTTGAGCGAAGACGACCTCCTCCGGCGTGATTTGAAGCTCCTCCGCCACTTCCTTGATCGTCGGCAGCCGGCCGTTCCGTTTCGAAAGCTCGTCCTTCGTCTTGCGGATTTTGTTAGCCAGCTCCTTGAGCGAGCGGCTGACCTTAAGCGTTCCGTCGTCGCGCAGAAAACGCTGGATTTCCCCGATGATCATCGGGACCGCATACGTTGAAAACTTCACATCATACGACAAGTCAAACTTATCCACCGACTTGAGCAGTCCGATGCAGCCGATCTGAAACAAGTCCTCGGCCTCGTAGCCCCGGTTGAGAAACCGCTGCACTACCGACCAGACCAGGCGGATATTGCATTGCACCAGCGTATCTCTGGCCACGGTGTCGCCGGACTGGCTGAGCGCGATCAATCGTTTGACTTCGCTATCGTCCAAATAGCTGTGTGAGGCGTGCTTCAAATCTACATCCATGAGATCAGACCCCTAATTGAAAAGAGCTTTTTTCGATTCGATTCGCTTCTTCATTCTAATCGTGGTGCCTGTGCCTAAGGTTGTCGTCACTTCGATCGCATCCATGAAATTTTCCATAATCGTGAAGCCCATGCCGGACCGCTCCAGCTCCGGCTTCGACGTGTAAAGCGGCTGCTTGGCCAGATCCAGATCCTCGATCCCCGCTCCTTCGTCCGTCACGGTAATAAAAACCGTGTCCGCTTCGAGCTCGGCCGTAATCGTTACAATTCCGTCCGGGCGGTTGTCGTAGCCGTGAATGATGGAGTTCGTTACCGCTTCGGACACGACCGTCTTGATATCCGTCAGCTCATCCAGCGTCGGGTCCAGCTGCGATACGAAAGCGGCGACGGTTACGCGGGCGAACGATTCGTTCTCGGAGCGGCTCGCAAACTTCAGCGTCATAAAGTTTCGTTCACTCATAGGGCGACCTCCAGACTTTGCAGCGCTTTTGTTTCGTTATCCTGAATCGACAAGATTTTGAACAGCCCGGACATTTCAAGAAGCCGGTATACGGCAGGATTCAGGTCGCAGACGACCATTTTGCCGCCGCGCGCCGTAATCTGCTTGTAGCGGCCCAGAATGACGCCAAGGCCGGAGCTGTCCATAAAGGTTAGCTCCTTGAAGCTCATAATGATGTGGTTGACGTTTCCGCGCATGACCGCCTCTTCCATCCGCGTTTTGACCGTATCCGCTGTATGATGGTCCAGCTCTCCCTGAAGCCTGACGATCAGAGTTTGGCGGTGATGTTCGAGTTCGATTTGCAGACTCAAGCTGCTCACTCCTTCCCGTTCATGCACACTCATTTCTACGTGAAGGAATCCTTTTCCTGCCCCCCGACAAAACTAGAAGAAATGCGCTATAACTAGAACAAAAGCGACAGAAAGCGCAGCGGAATAGCGCAAAATCCCCGCGGCGGCGTAGGCTGTATCTGCGGGGATCATGCTGTGTATGTCAGGCTGCGGCCGTTCGTCAATCCAAGAACAACATCCGCTTCGCCGTTCGTTTCGTCAAGGTCCACCAACCGGCTTTTTTCACATTCACGGGCGCTTCCAGCGCGAATTCGGTCAATACCTGATCGCCTTTGTACACGACGATTTTCCCGATCGAATCCCCGGCTGCAATCGGCGCTTTCAAATCCGTCCGCAGTTGGACTTCATGGCGGATTCCGTCGGCCGCTTCCCCTTTTTTGAGCAGCAAGCTGTACGGATGTGTCGCCGTCAACGGGACGACCGGCACCTCGCCTTTGCCGATTCTCAATTCGCCAAGCGAATCGCCGGTCTTATAGATCGGAAGATTCGTATATTGCGAGAACGCATAATCGAACATCCGCGTGACTTCCGCATTGCGCGTTTTGGTATCCGGTTCGCCCATGACCACGGAGACGACGCGCAGATTGTCGCGCTTCGCCGTTGCCGACAGACAAAACTTCGCTTCACTCGTGTAGCCGGTTTTCAAGCCGTCCGCCCCCGAATAAAAGCGCACGAGCTTGTTCGTATTGACGAGCCAAAACGGCTTGGGCGTTTCCTTGCGCAAATAGTCTTGGTACAAGCCGGTATACTGGGTAATCTCTTCGTGCTTAAGCAATTCTTTGGACATCAGCGCAATATCGTAGGCGGAAGAGTAGTGATTTTCGGCAGGCAGTCCGTTCGGATTGGCAAAATGGGTATTTTTCATCCCCAGCTGCGCGGCACGCTCGTTCATCATCCGAACGAACGCTTGTTCCGTACCTGCAATTTTCTCCGCCATCGCTACCGATGCGTCGTTGCCGGAGGCCATGGCGATGCCTTTCAGCATATCGCGTACCGTCATTTCTTCGCCGACTTCCAGAAAAATCTGCGAGCCGCCCATGGAAGCGGCGTATTCGCTTGTCCGCACCTTCTCGTCCAGCTTGATTTTTCCTTGGTCCAGCGCTTCCATAATAAGCAGCATCGTCATAATTTTCGTGATGCTGGCCGGGGGAAGCCTGGCATCTTTGTTTTTGTCGTGAATAACCGTGCCGGAATCCGCATCGATAATAACGGAAGATACGGCATTCGGAGCCAGCTCAATCGGCTGCGCCCTTTTCGTTTCCTCGGCCATTGCGGGCGGCAGCGCGACCAGCAGCAGAAGCTGGAGGCAAATCGACCACTTGATCACTTTGCTGAACATAACCCTATTCTCCCCTCCTGTCGGAGCTCGATTGTAGGTACTGGTATTCAGTGTTGACGAATCAGCAGCAAAATATTCCAAAACAGGAAAACAAACAACCGGGAAGCAGGCTTGATCCCCGGCTTGCATTGACATTCGCACTGGAGGATGCGGCTCTAATGCGCAGTCGGGAAGACGCGGCGGACCAAATCCGCAAACCCTTGCACGAATCCGCCGACCGGACGTCCAGCACGCACATCCGATATATACGTATTGACGCGCCCGACAAAATCCGGATTGACGGATACGTAGACGCGCTGTACGTTCGCATTTACCACCCGGACTTTCCCGGCGATGCGATTTTCGACATCCTGCGTCAGCGTCTGGTTGGGCTTCAGCACGGATGCCACATAAGCCGTACGGTCAGTAACGAGCACATTCGCCGAATGTACTTCCGGCACCTCGGAGACAATTTTGCCTGCGGCCGCATCCGCGATATCGATTTTTCTGGCGGTGCTTTGATTCGGTTGAGCCCCTTGATTCGTTCCCTGCTGTGCGTGATGAGTCTGCTGCTGGGTTTGGGCAGCTTGCTGCTGCATACGCGCCTGCTGCCTGTTCGTGCAGCCGGCAGCCAGGACGGCGACGCAGCCAAGCACGACCGAGGCGCGGACCCATACTTTCACGTGATGCATCGTTGTTTCAGCCTCCCTGTGGATGATTGTTCGCCTTTAGTATGCTTACTCCCATCGTTTGGCATGCACGCAAAGAAGCCCGGGACGAAAATCCCGGGCTTTCATGTATGGATCACAGCTATTATAACTGGCGAATACCGTCCTTCGTGACAACCGCATAAATCAACTTCAATTTTTCGGCAGGCGCCGAAGCGATTGTAAAAGCGGCAGCCGTCCGCTGCATCATTTCGGCCGTTTCTGCCGAATCCTCACGGTTGATGTACAGTTCGGCCAGCGGCTCGCCCTTCTTCACCGGATCGCCGACACGCTTGAACAGCTTGATGCCCACCGCCAGATCGATCTTGTCTTCTTTGGTCGCGCGGCCCGCGCCAAGCAGCATGGCGGTAATCCCTAGCGCTTCCGCATCGATCGCAGCTACGAAGCCTTCTTCCGGCGCCGGAACGTCCACGCGGCGGGCTGCTTGGGGAAGCCTGGAAGGATCTTCCGCAACACGGGCGTCGCCTCCCTGCGCGGCAATGAACTGCTTCAGCTTCGCGAGCGCCTCGCCATTTTCAAGCAGGCGGGTGACGAATTCCTTTGCTTCGGCTTCGCTGTCCGCTTTGCCCCCAAGGCGCACCATATGCGCCGCCAACTCCAGACAAAGCTCCGTCAGCTCGGCCGGTCCCCGGCCGCTGAGCGTATCGATCGCCTCCAGCACCTCAAGCGAGTTGCCGATCGAAGGCCCGAGCGGCTCATCCATATTCGTAATCACCGCAACCGTATCCCGGCCGACCTCCGTCCCGATATCGACCATCGCTTGAGCCAGCTTGATGGAATCGTCAAGCGATTTCATAAACGCGCCGCGTCCGGTCTTGACATCGAGGACAATAGCATCCGCGCCGGAAGCGATCTTTTTGCTCATGATCGAGCTGGCGATTAGAGGAATCGATTCTACCGTCGCCGTCACGTCCCGCAAGCCGTACAGCTTCTTGTCCGCCGGCGTCAGGTTGCCGGTCTGACCGACTACCGCAAGCCCGATCTCTCGCACCTGCGCCAAAAACTGCTCCGTTGTCCGCTCGACGGCAAAGCCGGGAATCGCTTCCAGCTTGTCGATCGTCCCGCCCGTATGGCCGAGGCCCCGGCCGGACATTTTCGCCACAGGAATACCGGCTGCCGCTACCAACGGCCCTACGATGAGCGTCGTCGTATCTCCGACTCCACCCGTGCTGTGCTTATCGACCTTGATGCCGGGAATGGAGCTAAGATCGACCTGATCTCCCGAACGTGCCATCGCCAGCGTTAGGTCCGCCGTTTCCCGCGCGGACATGCCGTTGAAATATACCGCCATCGCCCAAGCGGACATTTGGTAATCCGGAATTTCCCCTTTCGTATAGCCTTCGATCAAAAAAGCGATTTCTTCGGAGGACAGCTCCTTGCCGTCCCGCTTGCTATGTATGATATCGACCGTTCTCATCCAGGCCAACTCCCCTGTCACGTAGTCTCTCCCCCGTATTATATTCCCTCCCAGGCAAAAAGAAAAGAAAGCCCCGGGAAACAGCTCCCGAGACTTCCTTGGCTCATGGTTAAAACGATATATTGCTATTAGGAAACGACGATCTTGGTTTTCATCTCCGCATGACCCGGACCGCAAGGCAGCGTGCAGTGCACTTCATACGTACCCGGTTTGTCGAACGTGACTTCCATCGACTTGTTGTTGTTATCCAGCTTAACGCTGGTGCCTACGATCTCAAGCGCATGAAGCCCTTCCTTGTTCATCAAAGAAACGGTCATCTTCTCGCCGGCTTTCGCCGTGTATTCCGGCTTATCGAACTGATAGTTCGAGGCTACGAATTTAATCGAAGGACCCGCCGATTCCTCTTTTGCCATTTCCGCTTGACGGGCAGAGATGTTCTGGAACAAAACGCCCGCGCCAAGGAGACAGGCGACGATGAACAGTGAAAACATAGCCCACTTTTGCATAGATAATCCCCCCTTACTGTTTGGCCGTAAAGACGTATAGTCTTATTGTACAAAATACGAGCGACTTTACACATGCCCTTTCATGCCATTCCCGTGAAAAATTTGTGAACAAATTTAGACCGGTTCGACACGAAATTCCCTCTTAGCATGAGATAACCTTTAAGCCAAAATACGCGGACTTCCTCTGCCCGCAAAAAAAACTCCGCCGTGGCGGCATAGTATTTACAATTGGATTCAACGGCTGAGCCGATCGCGAATTTGAAAGCCAATACCTCGCTCTTTCCGCTTCGCTTCCTGTTGGTTCATCTTATGTATATCGTTCACGATCCGAATCCGGCACGAGCTGCATAAATGGTGCTGTTTGATCGGGGAACCGCAGCTGTTGCACGGGTAGGTCAATCCGGGATAATAGGCGACCGGCAGCCGGTTCGATACGATGAATTCGGCGATTCGTTTAACGGAGACCCCTGTAGCTCTGCTCAGCTCTTCGGTACTTGCCTTCCGGTTGCCGCGCAAATAAGCCTCGCAGCGGTCAAAATCGTCGTGGACCTGATCGATACAATCCTGACACAGATTGCGTAAATTTTTTTGAAACACTTTTCCACAGTTCGGGCAGTTGGCTACTTTAAGCATCGTCATGGCGGCACGCCCCTCTTTTTCCTACCTTAGTATCGTCAGAGATGGTTCTAACGAATTATCGAAAGTAGTCCTATATGCCCAATTGTAGCACAGTCGCTTCGGCCCGAACAGAGGGACGTCCCAACTTTTTTCGGGATCTGCCCCTAAAGTATTATGCCTGAATAACCCTATCGCGGATTGTCATACTATAAAGGACCCATTCATACCAGAAGCAAGGAACAGGAGGTGCCGCACATGTCTGACAAGCAGCAAGGCCACGGGAATCAGAACACGACGACCCGTACCAGCGACAAAGGCGCAAAGAAATCGAAATAACGAGCCGCGACAAAAAAAGTACTCCCGCTTCCGAGGAAGGTGGAGTACTTTTTCCATAACTATGCGATCGGCGTCCCGTTCGGAGCCGCCTGGTCCGGCGCGAGCAAAATGACATCTCCCTGCTCCGGCACCCCGCCGAGCACCAGCACCTCGGATACGTATCCGGCAATGCGTCTGGGTGGAAAATTAACAACCGCTACAACCTGTCTGCCGATAAGCTCTTCCGGCACATACCGCTTCGTAATCTGTGCGCTGGAGCGCTTGATCCCGAGCTCTCCGAAATCGATCTGCAGCTTGATGGCCGGAACCCGCGCTTCCGGGAAAGGCTCGGCGGCAATCACCGTGCCGATGCGCAGGTCCAGCTTATGAAAATCGTCGATCGTTGCTTCCATTCCGCTTCCTCCCGAGTTATTCATGCTTTAATAACCATGATAGCCCAGCACAAAGGGACAAAGCAACGAACCGTTTCGTTATAACGTTATTTTACCTTCCGGTTTCGTCATATTGCCGACTTGCGAAGCATGGAATACGACGCAAGCGCATAGACGACCATGAGTGCAAACAACCAGCCCGCCCATTCAGACGCCGATTTGCCCGCGATCCATTGAAACAAGTCTCCCCACCATTGGTAATAGCTTGACATAACCACGAGGACACTAACAACCGCGAAGATGCCGCCCGATAGCAAAATCATACCGAACCACCCATAACGCCGCTGGACGCTCGAAATGGCAAATCCAAGAAAGAACAGATGCAGCAGTAACACGAAGTTTCTCATCACTTGCCCGATCGCCGCACCGTCACCCCAATAAGGCATACGGAAAAAGTGGAGCCCCATTCCCCAGCCGCCGCTCCAGCCTTCAATCAGGGAGAGCAGCAATAGCAGGATGGCCGTACCCAGGCTGATCAGAGCAAAGTTCATCGCCGTTCCGGCAAAATAATCTTTTCTCCGGACACCCAAGCCAAGTGCAAAGACAAACGTTTGAGGCAGAGCGATCATCCCGATAACCAGCATATATACATAAAGGGAAGTAATGCCGCCGGTATACATTCCGTCTTTCCCGCCGATCGAAAACCGGATGGTAAGATGTATGATGAGATTGAATAAGATAATGATCCAAGGCATGTATATCCAGGAAAGCTTATCTCTTAAATGCATTTTTGCTACGCTCGCAATGCGGTTCATAGAGTACTTCCCGCCTTTCTGTCCGAGGTATGCTTCGTTAAATGGACGACTAATTGCTGTAAGGAAACGGGGGAGAATTCGAGCCCGAGCGCTTCCCCTTCTTTCCGCTCTTTCTCGCTCAGTTCATCCATCACCGTTGCCGAAATCAGTCCGCCGAATGCTTCCTGATGTATGATTTCCCGGGCTCGAATGAATTTTTCCACGGTACGGGCCGTTCCTACGACGGCAAACGCCCGCCCCCGAAGCGCCTCGGTATCCTCGTTCAAAATCAGCTTGCCGCCATCGATCACAATCACATGCTCCAGAAGCCGGCTGACTTCATCAATCAAATGCGTCGACAATATGACGGTTCTCGGATAAGCCGAGTAATCCTCAAGCAGCTTTTCGTAGAATAACCCTCTGGCCACCGCATCGAGACCCAAATAGGGCTCGTCGAATATCGTAAGCGGCGCTCGGCTGGCAAGACCCACGACGATTCCTGCAGCGGATAGCATGCCTCGGGACAGCTTCTTCATTTTCCTTTTCAGCGGAAGCCCGAATGTCTCAATCAGTTCATAGGCGTACTCGCGGTCCCACTGCGGAAACAACGATTCTGCCACCTCCAGCACATCGATAACGTGGAAGTTGTCCGGGTACTTTTGGCTTTCCTTGATAAAGCACATTCTGCTAAGCACGCTATTGTTCTCGTACGGGCTTTCACCGAATACTTCAACTTCTCCACTCGTAGGAAAAATTTGAGCCGTGATCATATGCATGACTGTCGTCTTGCCCGCACCGTTTCGCCCGAGAAGCCCGTAAATTTTGTTCGGCTCGATGGAAAAGCTGATGTCGTCCACCGCTTTGACGTTCCCGTAAGACTTGGTCAGCCGGCTCACTTCGACTATCGGATTCACTTGCCCCCATCCCCTCTCCGGATCATATCCATCAGCTGCTCCGATGTAATCCCGAGCTTCTCGGCTTCACGGATCATCGTCACCACATATTGCTCAAAAAACTGCTCTCTCCGCTTCTCCATCAATTGTGCGCGCGCGCCGGTCGCTACAAACATGCCTATCCCCCGCTTCTTGTACAATATACCTTGGTCCACCAACAGATTGACTCCCTTGGCCGCCGTTGCCGGGTTGATCTGATAAAATGCCGCGAATTGATTCGTCGAAGGAACCTGCGATTCTTCGGGCATGCCGCCTTCGATGATGTCATTTTCAATCCGTTCGGCGATCTGAACAAAAATCGGACGGCTGTCGTCTATTAAGGTCATTTGTTCACCACCAAACTGGTTAATTACTCATGTAACTAACTATATATCCAAGCAACTTCTATGTCAATCGGATTTGAGCAAAAAATAGAAAAAATCCCCGAAAGCCTAGAAGCGAAGGCTCTCAGGGACTATTCATTGTACCGTTAAAGTAATGCTTCGACTGCCGGTTCGATATCGAGCGGGTCGACCGTCGATTCAAACCGCTTAACAACCTTGCCTTCGCGATTGACGAGAAACTTCGTGAAGTTCCATTTAATGTCGTCCCCGGCCAGCAGCTCAGGCTGCTTCTCTTGCAGAAATGCACTCAGCATTTTGCCGGCCGACTGGTCGAGATCGAATCCCTCGAACGGGGCTTGCTCCGTCACATAAGCAAAAAGCGGATGTTTCTCCGAACCGCGCACGTTCACTTTCTCAAACAACGGAAACGAAACCCCGTAGTTCAATTGGCAGAAGGTATGGACATCTTCACTGCTCCCCGGCTCCTGCTCGCCGAATTGATTGCAAGGGAAGCCCAGAATGACCAGCCCCTGGTCCCGGAATTTTTCGTACAGTTTTTGCAGGTCGGCGTACTGCGAGGTGAAGCCGCATTTGCTGGCCGTATTGACGATCAGCACGACCTTGCCCTCATATTGCTCCAGGCTGACTTCTTGGCCTCGGATATTGTTCGCTTGGAATGAATAGATAGACATGATAATTCCTCCATTGTCGTTTGATTTGGTTGATGCGGTTTTAATACTAATTAGCGAATCGAAAATTAAATTGTATACAATTTAATTGTTTAAAATTTATCATATGGTGCCAGCTTCTGTCAAGCCTTTCATGTTCCTTTTTTAAGCTAAAAAAACCGCTTCCCCTGTAAAAATCGAAGGAAAGCGGTTCTTTCATTAGCTTTATTTAGACGGTAAGCCTATGCTTCTTTCACAAAACGGCGCACCAGCTCGATGAAGATCGGCTTCGTGCGGTTCGCCACTGCCACAACCTGCTCATGCGTGAGCGGCTCCAGCTCCTCGCCGATCGCCATGTCGGTAATGCAGGAGATGCCGAGCACCTTAAGGCCTGCGTGGCTTGCAGCAATCACTTCGCCTACCGTAGACATGCCTACGGCGTCGCCGCCGAGGTTCGCGAGCATGGTCAGCTCGGCCGGAGGCAAATAGTTCGGACCGCTAATGCCCGCGTATACGCCTTCCTGCAGCCGGATCGCTTCGCCGCGCTCCTGTCCCATTTGGGCAGCAATCCGCTTGGCGAGATCACGGAATTGCGGGGTATACGCCTGCGACATGTCCGGAAAACGAGGACCGAGCTCCGGATGATTGATTCCGATGAGCGGGTTGTCCCCCGTCAGATTGAGCTGGTCGGAGATCAGCATCAAATCGCCCGCCTGAAAGCCGCGGTTCATGCCGCCCGCCGCGTTCGTAATGACAAGCGACCGAACGCCGAGCTGCATCATGACGTAGATCGGGAAGACGACTTTTTTCATGGAGTAGCCTTCGTAATAATGAAAGCGGCCCTGCATGACGATGACATTTTTGCCTTCGAGCTTGCCGATGACAAATTGCCCGGCATGGCCTTCCACCGTAGATACCGGAAAATGCGGAATTCTATCGTAAGGAATGGCGATCGCATCCTCCACCTGAGCGGCCATATCGCCAAGGCCGGAGCCAAGCACCAAGCCCATATCCAAAGATCTTCGTTCGATGCGGTCGCTGATCCATTGAGCTGCTTCTTGAATATGTTCAACGTAGTTCGGTTCCATCTCTTCTCCCTCTTTCGAATCGAATTTGGCGGTCGCTTGAAAGGCGGACGCCGTTCCAATCACCATGACATTCTAGATTCGCGAGATGATTCCGAGCACCAGCTTAAGAAATTTCGGCTTCGCGCGCTCCGTCGTTTCCATAACCTCCGCATGGGACAACGGCTGATCCAGGATGCCCGCCGCCATATTGCTGATGCAGGAAAAACCGAGCACTTCAATACCCGCATGCCGCGCAACAAGCACTTCCGGTACGGTGGACATGCCCACGGCGTCGCCGCCGAGCGTCCGCATCATGCGGATTTCCGCAGGCGTTTCGTACGACGGTCCGAGCAGCCCGAGGTATACCCCCTCCTGCAGCTTCAGCCCCTGCTCTGCCGCTACCTCCTTCGCAGCCTCGCGCAAACGGCGGCTGTACGCTTCGGACATGTCCGGGAAACGAACGCCCAGTTCGCTGTGGTTCGGTCCAATAAGCGGATTGCGGAACGTAAAGTTAATATGATCACGGATCAGCATCAGGTCACCGACCTCGAACGACGTGTTGATGCCGCCGGCAGCGTTGGTCACCAGCAGTTTCTCCACGCCAAGCTCCTTCATGACGCGGACCGGGAACGATACCGTTTCTACGCCGTATCCTTCATACATATGAAAACGGCCTTTCATCATCAGCACGTGCTTGCCTTCCACTTTACCGAGCAGCAGCTCGCCGGCATGGCCTTCAACCGTAGATACCGGAAAATGCGGAATGTCCTCATATGGAATTGTTACCCCGCCTTCCACCAAATCGGCCAGCACGCCGAGGCCGGAGCCAAGAATCAGGCTAATTTCCGGCTTCTCCGGATATTTCCCGCGGATATATTCCGCGGCTTCCTTAATGTTCTTCAACAGCGTCGTTTGATCGCTCATTCGAATCGTCCTCCCCGGCAATATGTACTTGTTATTTCAATTCGTTCAAAAAGCTGGCTCCGTTGCCTGTTCCCTTCACGCCGAAGTTTTCGGCAACCGTCGCGCCAAGATCCGAAAACGTGCTGCGGACTCCGACCGTCCCCGTTGTTTCGAACGCCGGGCTGTACACCAGAAGCGGCACATACTCGCGGGTATGGTCCGTCCCGTGATGAATCGGATCGTTGCCGTGATCGGCAGTCAGAATAAGCAGGTCGTCCTTGCCGACCCGTTCCATCAGCTTGGGCAGCCATTCGTCGAATTCGTTCAGCGCCATGGCATACCCTTCCGGGTCACGGCGGTGGCCGTACAGCGAGTCAAAATCGACGAGGTTCGTAAACAGCAGCCCTTGGAACGATTCTCCCATAACGTCAATCGTCTTGTGAATCCCGTCGAGATTGCTTTTGGTCGGAAGCGCACGGGTCACGCCTTCTCCGTCAAAAATATCGTTGATCTTCCCGACGGCGATGCAATCGAGTCCCGCATCCTTCAGCTGGTTCATGACCGTCGGAGCCGGCGGCTTCACCGCATAATCGTGACGATTCGGCGTGCGTTTGAACGCCCCTGGCGTTCCAACATAAGGCCGCGCTATAACACGACCGACCGTATACGGATCTTCGAGCGTCAGCTTGCGGGCGATCTCGCAGGCGCGGTACAGCTCCTCCAGCGGAATAATCTCTTCATGCGCCGCAAGCTGGAACACGCTGTCCGCCGAAGTGTAGACGATCCAAGCCCCGGTTTTCATCTGCTCCTCGCCCAGTTCATCCAATATTTCCGTTCCGGAGGCCGGCTTGTTGCCAATGACCTTGCGCCCGGTTTCCTGTTCGAAACGGGCGATCAGCTCCGGTGGGAAGCCGTCCGGAAATACATTGAACGGAACGGTCACATTCAGACCCATAATTTCCCAGTGGCCGGTCATCGTATCTTTGCCGACCGATACCTCGGCCATTTTGCCGTAATATCCGCCTGGGCGTTCAACCGGATCAACGCCCTGAAGCCCGGCAATATTTCCGAGGCCGAGCTGCTGCATATGGGGCACGCGCAGCGACGGCACGCGCTCTGCGATGTGGCCGAGCGTATGGGCTCCGGTATCGTTAAAACGCGCGGCATCCGGCAGTTCGCCGATCCCTACGCTATCAAGCACAATCAAGCATACTCGTTTAAATTTCATGGATGTCCCTCCTCAGAGTATTGCGAAGCAATACTTTCTTCGTAAGCACAGGCTTGGCATTGCGCAGCAATGCCATCTTCGTAAGCACAAGCTTGGTATTGCACAGCAATGCTTTCTTCGTAAGCGCCGATTCGGGCATTGCGCAGCAATGCTACAGCGAAAGCGAAAACTTGGCCATGGTGAGGCAATGCCATCCTCGCAGGCCGATCCTTTCGACAAGCCTACCATTATTATCGCAAAAGCGGACATGGTTTGCAAAAAGCCGCAATACGAAAAACCCGGTCTCTCAGGCGCAGAGGAACGGGCTCGCCGGAAGACTATTCGATTTTGGCCCGGGGATGGGTCCGATCATAGACCTCCTTCATTTTGCTCCGGGTAACTTGCGTATAAATCTGCGTCGTCGAGATGTCCGCATGACCGAGCATTTCCTGAACAGACCGGAGGTCGGCTCCGTTCTCCAGCAAGTGCGCGGCAAACGAATGCCGGAGCGTGTGCGGGGTAATTTCCATCCGAATGTCGGATTCCGCAGCATAACGTTTAATGATTTTCCAGAAGCCCTGACGCGTCATCCGGGTCCCCAAATGGCTGACAAACAACGCCTCCTCGGTCTTGGACGGCTTAAGCAGCTTCGGACGCATCGTTTGGATATAGGCCTCCACATACTCCGAAGCGATTCTTCCGAGCGGAACGATCCGTTCTTTGCCTTTGCCGACACAACGGATAAAGCCCATACTCGGATTGACGCTGTCCACGTCAAGCGAGATGAGCTCCGATACCCGGATTCCCGTCGCGTACAGCACCTCCAGCATTGCCTTATCCCGCATCCCGTTGGGCGTCGTCGTCAGGGGGGCTTGGAGCAGCTTGCCAACCTCTTGAACCGACAGCACCTTCGGAATCCGTTTCTCGAGTCTCGGCGTCTCCATGTGCAGCGACGGATCGCTGTCCAGCAGACGTTCCTTCACGAGGAACTGGTAAAAGGCGCGGATGGAAACCATACTCCGGGAAAGCGTGGCCGTAGCCCTCCCCCGCTGCTTCAGGTCCAGCATATAGCCGGAAATGTTCAGCTTCCCGCTGTCGCCCAGCGAAGAGATGCCGGAGCTTTCCAAATAATCTATATACTGAGACAAATCGCGTCGGTACGAGTCCAGCGTATTCTGAGCAAGGCCCCGATCCTCCGCCAAAAAACGGATAAACGAGTTGAGTTCCTGTTTCATGCGCAATTGATCCCCTTTTATGTCTTGCATCGGCGCTTTTAAAACAATTCCACATGCAGGATCAATTTTCCTTCCGCATCGGGAAGCTTTTTTACTCGCCGATCCGGTAGAACAGCTTCAGTCGTTCGCTCATCTTGATTTTGTCGGAAACCGAAGCCGTCTTATCGTTCTGGAACGCTTTGACGGCGCGGCCTGCAGGCTCCTTGTACTTCGGCTCCGGCTCCAGCCATCGCGTAACGGCGAGCAGCATGTGATAAAGCGCGAACGTAAACACCACGAACAAAAGTGCGAAGCGAAAGCGGCCGAGCCATTTTCGCGCCCGAACATGAACAATCACGGCTTGTCCCCTCCTCCCCTGCTCCCTGCCGACGGCTTGGCGCCGGACCGCGGGAGTTCAGACAGGTTCTAAGAGTACACTATGACCGGACTGGCCAAATTATGCGTACTCGAACGAAGGACGAGACGAAACTACCGCCAGCATGCACCGCTGCCTTGATCAACTTATTGGCAGCAGCGAATCCAAGCCCGTATAAGGCAAACCGACGGCTTCGGCTACCGCGGGATACGTGACGTGGCCCTGATAGGTGTTCACGCCGAGCTTCAGCGGCGGATTGCCGTAGAGCGCACGGGTCACCCCTTTGCCAGCCAATTCGAGGGCGTAGCCGATGGTCACATTCGTAAGCGCCAGCGTAGAGGTACGCGGCACGGCTCCCGGCATGTTGGCGACCGCATAATGAAGGACGCCATGCTTCTCGTACGTCGGCGCGCTGTGCGTCGTCACGCGATCCACCGTCGCGATCGATCCGCCTTGATCGACGGCTACGTCCACGATGACGGCCCCGGGCTTCATCTGCCGCACCATGTCCTCGCTAACGAGCTTCGGTGCTTTCGCTCCGGGAATAAGGACGGCCCCGATCAGCAGATCCGCCTTTTGTACCGCATTGGCAATGTTGTAGGGGTTGGACATCAACGTGCGGATGCGGCCGTGGAACACGTCGTCCAAATACCGGAGCCGTTCCGCGCTGCGTTCGATGACGACGACGTTGGCGCCGAGTCCGAGCGCCATTTTCGCAGCGTTGGTTCCGACGATGCCTCCGCCCAAAATGATCACGTCCGCCGGAGGCACTCCAGGTACGCCGCCGAGCAGAATGCCGCGCCCGCCGTAATTTTTCTCCAGAAACTGCGCACCGACCTGAACGGACATGCGCCCGGCCACTTCGCTCATCGGAGTAAGCAGCGGCAATCCCCCGCTCGGAAGCTGGATGGTCTCGTACGCGATGGCGGTTACTTTCTGCTGCACAAGCGCCTCAGTCAGCTTCGGCTCGGCCGCCAAATGAAGATAGGTAAACAGCGTCAACCCTTCGCGGAAATAACCGAATTCCGCAGAGAGCGGCTCCTTCACCTTCATAATCATCTCCGCTTTGCCCCAAACCTCGGCAGCCGTAGGTAGCAGCTCGGCGCCTTCCTTGGCATACTCTTCGTCGGAAAATCCGCTGCCCGCACCGGCTCCCGCTTCCACAATAACGCTATGCCCGGCTTCTCTCAGGACCGCTGCGCCGCCAGGGGTTAAGGCAACGCGGTTTTCGTTGTTTTTGATTTCTTTCGGTATCCCGATAATCATCGTTCCATGCCTCCTGTTCCCGTTGTTCAACCAAAGCGTATGATATTGTATAGCGTTTGCCTTTTCGGTGCGAATATGTGACAAAATGCAAAAAACCTTCATACTTGATCTAGCGTCAAGCCGAAGGTTTCGTGTTTACGATTTGTTCTTGTCGCGGCAGCGGTGGCAAATGCCCTGAAAATCGAGCCGGTGGTCGAGCACCTGGAACCGGTATTCCCGCTCCAGCCGTTCTTCCAGCGCGCCGAGCCAATCTTCCATAATTTCGTCGACGGCACCGCACTGCACGCAGATGAGGTGATGATGATGGTGATGAGAGCTGTCGTTGCGCAAGTCGTAGCGTGCCACACCGTCGCCGAAGTTCATTTTCTCGAGGACGTGCAGCTCGCTGAGCAGTTCCAACGTACGATAGACGGTGGCAAGGCCGATTTCGGGCGCTTTATCTTTGACGAGCATAAACACGTCTTCCGCGCTCAGATGATCCTCTTCGTTCTCCAGCAAAACCCTGACGGTCGCTTCCCGTTGAGGCGTCAGCTTGTAGCCTTGCGATTGCAGCTGTTGTTTGATTTTTTCGATGCGAGATTCCATGCTTCTCCCCCACGGGTTTTGCACCGAAGCAAAACCTTTCTCGTAAGCTTAAGCTTTCTTCATGCTTACATTATAGGAGGAGGACTTAGGGAAAGTCAAACCTTTTAAGACCCGGACATCGTTACCAGCATGGGAGTTACCCATTTCATCATGGCCGGTGAGACATAAGCCTCGAATACCGCCACGCCGAGCAGCAGCGCCCCGGAAGCCAGAATGACGCCCGAAAATCGCATAAACGGTTCGTATAGAGCGCCTTTGCGGCTGATAAACCGGTTTTTGACCAGATGAATCGTGAAAGCCATCGCCGTGACGCTGCATACGAGCAGCAAAGGGATGACTACCAGGTTCGGCGGCACGACCGAAACGAGCGCAAACAGCAGCCCTTTCCACGATAAGGTGCCGACCAGATAGCCGACGGTGAAGCCGACCAGCACGCCCTTTAAAAAATCCAGAATAAGGATTAACGGCAAGCCGATGACGGACAGGCCCAGCACCCAAATAATTAAAAACCATTTGATATGCATGGAAAACGAATCTTTGAACGAACCCGTAACATCGCCCTCCAGCCCGCCTTGATGGACGGACGCAAAAAAGCTGCCCAAATACCGGCTCAGCTCCTGCTTCTGCTCCAGCGACAGGGCGTTCACCATAACCGCACCGAAAACGACGCCCGTGACGAAGACGACGCTTACGAATAAATAGAACGACAAATGCTCCTTCATATACTGCTCAAGCGTACGGTTCCGCATCATGCCGGTGCGCCCCCCTTGTCCGAATAGTACAGAATATGAGGGGGCACACCGGTTTATGACTCCGTCCGTTTTTCGCGTTATTCTTGCCGTGAGGACACTTTGCCGTATTTGCCGCCGCCGCCCGTATCGAGCCGCAGCGTACCCGCGCGCGCTTCCATAATATAGCCGGCTATCGTTTCGCCCGCCGCAGCCGCGAGCTCTTCGAACGATACGCGGTGTAGCAGGTTCATTTCGGAGCCGAACCGCTCGATGAGACGATTGAACGTTTTCGGCCCGAGGCCCGGAATGTATTCAAGCGGCACTTGGTAGCAATAAGGCGGTCGGTCCGGGGCAACCCGAGGCTCCTCCCGATCCGCAAGGCTCAGAATGCGGTCCATGACGCCGCGGACAATCCGTGGGCTGCCGCAGTACAAGCAGCGCTCCACGGCAGTCTGGCCCTGCTCGTCGAGAATCGAGCTGCAATCGCCGCAGTACGTGCGGTGGTATTTGCCAAGACGCGGATTGAGCCCGTAATTGGCAAGCACGCCGCGTCCGTCCTCCTGCGACAAAGCCTTCCGCAGCTCCTCGAACGTCGGCACCTCAAGCGCCAGTTTATTGTATTCGCGTCCGATCTTCGGAAGCGAATGAGCATCGGAGTTGGTCAAAAAGGTATAGCGGTCCAGTTCGCTGATATGCCCGGCCATGACGGTGTCGGCGCTGAGACCGAGCTCTACGGCCGCGATTCCATCCAAGTCGAGCAGATGCTCCATCCGCGTCGAGCAGCTCCCGTAGACGCTTTTATGCGGCGTGAAGATATGGGCCGGAATCAAGAAGCCTCCGCGCGCGATAACTTCCCGCTGAAGCTCCCGGGCCGTGACATAGATGCGCTGCGAGCTGAGCTGCACATTTTTCATATGCTTGCGCAACCACTCCGTGAAGCTCTGCATGTCGCCAAGCTTGGGCAAATAAGCGAGCAAATGGGCGGTCCCCAAGCCGGGGTCGCGCACCTCGATCTCGCAGCCCAGCAGGACGGTCGTCCGGTGGAAGCGGATGCCCCCTCCTTCCAGCTCTTCCATCTCGCCCGTATCCAAATAATGCAGCATTTCGCGCTGCACGCCCGGCGAATGGCAGTCGATGATGCCGATCATGTCGATCCCTTTGCGCTCCGACGCTTCCTGCGCGATGTTGTAGAACGTCAGGTTGTTCGCGGCGCTTATTTTGACCGCTTCGCCCGCTTCCGTTCGCCCGATGTGGATATGCAGGTCGGCGTAGTACGCGTTCGTGCTCATGTCGGGAACGAGCCGGTAAGCTTGTACAGCTGCCAGGCGTAAACGGCCATGATCGTCTTGGCGTCGCTGATCCGCTGCTCCCGGATATACGCTTGCGCCTGCTCCAGCGTAAGCTCTTCGATTTCGAGGAATTCGTCTTCGTCGGGGTTCGCTTGTCCTTTCACCAACTGCTCGGCGGCATACAGATGAAGAATTTCGTCGGCGAAGCCGGGCGATGTATAGAAAGAGCTGATATGGCGGATCGAGCCTGCGGTATAGCCAGTTTCCTCCTCCAGCTCGCGCTTGGCGGCATCCAGCGGATTCTCGCCGGCGTCCAGCTTCCCTGCCGGAATTTCCACCTGGCTTTTCTCCAGCGGCTTGCGGTATTGTTCGACGACAATCATCCGGTCATCCGGGGTAAGGGCCAGAACCGCGACCGCACCGGGATGCTTGACGATCTCGCGGGTCGCTTCCGCGCCGTTCGGCAGCTTTACGGTATCCACTTGCAAGGAAATGATTTTGCCTTGAAAAATCGGCTGGGTGGAGACGGTCACTTCTTCGAATTTTTTATGCGTCTTATGCGGCATGGAAGATTCCTCTCTTCTCTTTACGGGTATTGTAAGAATAAGACCAAAGCTCATTATACCACATCCGGCGGCTGCTGGCCGCCCGACTAAGGACATAATCGTGTCGTCTCCCGCATAAGGTGGATTATATGAACCTATCGAAGCAGGGGGGGTACTCTATGAAAACATATGTCAATGCAAGGCAGCTTCGTTTGGTAGGAAAAGGCTGGGAAATCCGCAACTATTTGAAAATGGCGCTGGACCGCGTCTCGCCCGATGTGCCCCTTTCGGCCTTCCTGGACGGGACGCGGTCCAGCAGTGCGGCTACTGCGGCTCCTCGTTCCGAAGGAGCCGGTACGCCGCCCCTGCCGCCGTACAAATGGCCGCAAAAAACGCCGGATCGTCCGGCAAGGCTCGCCCCATGGTAGTAATTTGCCGCCCATACGCTGCCAGCGCAGCGGCCATTTGCTCCAAGGACGGCGGCGTCTCCCACAACAGCCGGTGACGCCGGGCGAGTCCGCTCTGCCGGACCTGCTCGCGCAGCAGCGCGGTGTCCGCTTCGGCAGGCAGCCGCGGCAGCGGGACGCAGGCCGACGCGAGCGCGGCTCGGCCCAACGCCACCGCCGTATGGCGGCTGAGCCCGCGGTGCTGCGGCCGCGGATCGGCGAAGCTGATGCGAGCCATCGCCACGGGCACGCCCCCAAGGGCATGCACTGCGCCCACAAGCTCGCCCGCCTCGATGCCGCTGAAGCCGTATAGCGTGCCGGTGCCTACGATGCCGGGGCCCATACAGACGACGGCCAGATCGGCTTTTAGCACATGCCTCGCGGCAAGGAGCGCCGTGTATTTGTTGACGGCTTCGACGTCGCCTCCGTAGGCGTGCCCGTATGTGACCGCCCCGGCCAGCAAGCCGAGCTCCCGCAATCGCCGTACATGTCCGCTAACCGCCAGAGGCAGGGCGCCCCCGTCGGTCATGACATAAGCGATGCGCGGTACTGGCGCTCCCGCCTCGCGTGCAAGCTCGCGGAGCCAGCAGACGGCGGCAGGCAGCATGCTGTGGAGCTCGCCGATGAGCACCGGCATCCCATTCAGCGTAAGTGATTCGGCAAACAGAGCGTGATGCGGACTTGACGGCTCCTCGACCGAGAGCACAGCCCGCTGCAAAGACGTGTACCGCAGCTTCATAATATGCCCTTCCTGCGGCCCAGGGGACCGCAGCCGGTCTGGCGTCTCTGGCTCCCGAGGGATTGTAGCTCCAACGTTCAGGCTGTCGATGGTCTCTTCCGCCCTCCCAAGTCTCGCGTGGACGAAATGAATGCCGCCCGTACCGAGCCCCAGACGAACCGCGGTCGTATTCAGCAGCACCTCGTCCCCCGGCCGAAGCGGCGTCCCTATGGCAAGATCGTGCAGCGCAGCGGCCGTTTCGCCGTTCGCAAGCCGCACCCGGACCTCCTGCAGACCATTTGAAGACAAAGGCTCCCCCACCGTTTCTGTAACGACTGCCGTTTCCCATTGTATCCTCACCGTCCGTTTCCTCCCGCTTTCGCACAAAAAAAATCGCCGCTTACCCTAAAAAGAGATAAGCAGCGATTAAAACAACCTGTATGCTATTACTTTATGCCGGAAGGTCAAGCATTATGCCTTGGTAACTTCATTGACGATCGAGACGACCACTTCGGCCGTTTTGACAAGGTCCGAGATCGCGATCCGTTCTTTCGTCGTGTGGATATCCAGATAGCCGATAGCCAGATTGACGGTCGGTACGCCCATGCCGTTGAACATATTGGCGTCACTGCCCCCGCCGGAATGGAAGGTGCGCGGCGTGCAGCCGACGTTCGTCAGCGCGTTCATCGCAAGCTTCACGACCGGAACGGATTCGTCGTACATAAACGCCGGATAGATGACTTCGCTTTTGAAGTCAAGCTTCCCGCCCATTTCCTCCGCCGCTTCCTCGCACGCTTGACGCATTTTCTCGACCTGCTCGTACATTTTGGCCTGCGTGATGCTGCGCGCCTCGCCTTCGAGCGTTACCCGCTCGACGACGATGTTCGTCGCGCCTTCCACGCCGCCTTCGAAGCGACCGATGTTCGCGGTCGTTTCTTTGTCGATGCGGCCGAGCGGCATGCACGCAATCGCTTTGCTCGCAACGGTAATCGCGCTCACGCCCGCTTCCGGATTCACGCCTGCATGAGCCGAGCGGCCCCAGAACGTGATGTACACCTTCGCCTGCGTCGGAGCGGCTACGGCGATGTCTCCGATGGTGCCGTTCGAGTCCAGCGCGAAACCGAGATCCGCATCGACCCATTTGGCGTCCATTGCCCGGGAGCCCTTCAAGCCGGATTCCTCACCCGCCGTAATGATAAACTGAATCTGCCCGTGCTCGATGTTGTTCTCTTTCAGGACGCGAATCGCTTCAAACATGGCGGCGAGGCCCGCTTTGTCGTCCGCCCCGAGAATCGTCGTTCCGTCGCTGCGGATATAACCGTCTTCGCCGATCTGCGGCTTGATGCCTTTTCCCGGAGTAACCGTATCCATATGCGAAGTGAAGAACAGCTTCGGCAGCGGCTTCGCGGATGTCGCCGGCAGCGTGCAGATGAGATTGCCCGAGCCGTGGCCGGTTTTCGCTGCGGAATCGTCCTCTTCTACCTTCAAGCCCAGCTCAGTGAATTTTGCCTTCAGCACGCGGCTGATTTCCTGTTCGTGCTTCGTTTCGCTGTCGATTTGAACCAACTCGATAAATTCGTCTACCAATCGCTTTTGCTGAATCATAGCTTTCCTCCATTAGGCCGCTTGGGTTATTATAGGAATAGTATTCCCTTGATAAGGAGCTGAAATCGTTGCGAAATAAATTGATTTTCAAAATCGTCGTCTACACGATGATTGTCTCGATGCTGTTATCGACGCTGTTGTTTACGGTAAGCAATTTCTTCTAGCTGGTCGACGGGCGACAGGTTAGGGACAAGCCTCCCCGAGCTGCCGCCGGCCTTTAGTACAGCTTCGTGTCCTGATTGTACGCTTCCAGGTTCTCTTTCACCCGCTGCAGGAAGCGTCCGCAGATGACCCCGTCCAAAATGCGGTGGTCCAAGGACAAGCACAGGTTGACCATCGAACGGACGGCAATCATGTCCTGAATGACGACCGGCTTTTTCACGATCGATTCGAAGGTCAATATGGCGGCTTGCGGGTAGTTGATGATCGGGTACGACAAAATCGATCCAAACGAGCCCGTATTGTTTACGGTAAACGTTCCGCCTTGCATATCGTTAAGCGTCAGCTTGCCGGCTCTTGCTTTCCGGGTTAAAGAATCGATCTCCCGGGCGAGGCCGGCAATATTCATTTGGTCGGCCTTTTGGATGACCGGCGTGACGACGAAGTCCTCGGTACCTACGGCCAGCGCAAGGTTGATGTCCCGCTTGACGATAATTTTGTCTACCGCCCAGACCGAGTTCATGATCGGATAATCCTTGATCGCGCCAACGACCGCTTTGAGCAGGAAGGCCAGATACGTAATGTTGATCCCTTCCTGTTTCATGAATTCGCCCTTCACTTTGTTCCGCAGCAGCACAAGGTTGGTCACGTCGACCTCGATCATCGTCCAGGCATGCGGAATTTCCGTCACGCTCTGGCGCATGCGGCTGGCAATCGTATTGCGGATCGGCGTTACGTCGATCAAATATTCGCCCCGGCCGTCAAGCGGCTGACCCTCCACCTCGATTTTCGGCAGCGGCGGGTTTTCCGACAAATGGATGCCGGTCGAACGAACCGGTCCCTTCGGCGGCACCGGAAGGAACACGCCGGCGGTCGCAGCTTCTGCAGCGGCTTCCGCATTGACGGCGGCCACGGGTTTACCCTCTACGACCGTTGCAGGCTTGCCGCTCGCGACGTAAGCTTCCACGTCTTTGCGCGTAATGCGGCCGCCAAGGCCCGTTCCCTTCACTTCCGACAGCGCGATCCCGTGTTCTGCGGCAAGCTTGAGCACCGCAGGCGAATAACGGCCGCTCATGCCCGCTTCACCTCCGGCAGCTTGCGCTTCGCGACGGGCTTGTCCGCCTTGAGCGCGCTGCGGCTGAGAAACGGCTTCTGCGGCTTCCGCCGTGCTGTCTGCTGCCTGATGCGGCTCCTCGATCAAACAAATCTCTTCTCCGACCGCAGCCGTATATCCTTCTTCCGCCAGCAGCTTGACCAACCGGCCTTCGATCGGGGACGGCATCTCCACCGTCACCTTGTCGGTGATCAGCTCGCACAATACGTCGTACTGCTCGATATAATCCCCCGGCTGCTTGAGCCATTTGCCGATCGTCGCCGATACCAAACTCTCGGCCAGATGAGGAACCTTGACCCCGGTTCCTTTCGTCGCTTGATCGTTCATGTAACGGTCCTCCTAGAACAAAGCCAGCTTCCGCATGGCTTCCATGATCTTATCCGTATTGAGAAGGAAAAACTTCTCCATCGGCGGGTTCATTCCGACGGCCGGAACGTCCGGCGCGCAGAGCCGCATAATCGGCGCGTCCAGCTCGAACAGCAGCTCCTCGGCGATGATCGCGGACACTTCCGCCCCGACGCCTCCGGTCTTGTTATCCTCGTGGATGATCAGCACTTTGCCGGTTTTGGCAGCCGCTTTGAGAATCGCTTCCGTATCCAAAGGCTGCAGCGTTCTCAGATCGAGCACATGAGCCTGAATGCCTTCTTTAGCCAGCTCTTCCGCCGCACGCAGCGCATATTGCACGGTGATGCCGTACGTGATGACGGTGATGTCGGAACCCTCACGCTTCACGGCAGCTTCGCCGATCGGCACGATGTAATCGTCCTCGGGCACTTCGCCCGTGACAGACAAATAGCATTTCTTATGCTCGAAGTACAGCACCGGATCCGGATTGCGGATCGCGGCTTTCAATAGCCCTTTCGCATCATACGGGTCTGAAGGGGCGACGATGACAAGCCCCGGCGTGCCGAAAAAGACGGATTCCGGACATTGGGAGTGATACAGCGCGCCGCCGCCGGTCGCCCCGTACGGAGCGCGGATCACGACGGGACAGCTCCAATCGTTGTTCGAACGGTACCGGATGCGGGCCGCCTCGCTGATGATCTGGTTCGTCGCCGGAAAAATAAAGTCAGCGTACTGCATTTCCGCCACCGGCTTCATCCCGTACATGGCGGCGCCGATCGCTACACCCGCAATCGCCGATTCGGCGAGCGGCGTATCCATGATCCGCTCTTCCCCGAACTGCTCTTTCAGCCCTTTCGTCGCATTCATGACGCCGCCCTTGCCGACGTCCTCGCCCAGGACGAACACGTTCTCGTCCCGCTCCAGTTCTTCCTTCATTGCCGTGCGAATCGCTTCCAAATACGTAATGACCGCCACGAATTAGCCCTCCCTCTGTTCCGCGTACACATGCTTGAGCGTATCTTCCGGCTTCGGAAAAGGCGCATCGTCCGCGTAATTCGTCGCTTCGACCAATTCCTGCTTGATGGCCGCCGCAAGCTCGGCGTCCTGCGCCTCGCTCCAGAGGCCGCAGTCGATCAGATACTGCTTGAACCGAGGCAAGCCGTCCTTCGCGCGGTTCTCTTCGACTTCCTCCGGGGTGCGGTAGAGCAAATCGTTGTCGGACGTCGAATGCGGAGAGATCCGGTACATGACCGCTTCGATCAAGGTCGGACCTTCGCCGCGAAGGGCGCGCTCACGTGCTTCCTTCACGACGCGGTACACTTCAAGCGCATCCCGGCCGTCTACCTTAACGCCCGGGAAACCGTAGCCGTGGGCGCGCTCGGCGATGCTGCCGCCCACCTGCTTGTGCAGCGGGATGGAGATCGCGTACTGGTTGTTTTCGCACATGAAAATGACCGGAAGCTTGTGAACGCCCGCAAAGTTGCAGCCTTCGTGGAAATCGCCCTGATTGCTCGATCCGTCGCCGAAGGTCGTGAACGCCACGAAGTTTTTCCGTTTCATCTTGGCTGCCAGCGCAAATCCGACCGCGTGAGGCACTTGGGTCGTTACCGGGGAAGAACCGGTCACGATATTCAGCTTTTTATGGCCGAAATGGCCCGGCATTTGACGTCCGCCGCTGTTCGGGTCCTCCGCCTTGGCGAAGACGGACAACATCAGTTCCTTTAACGTCATGCCGACCGAGAGCACGAAGCCGTAATCCCGGTAATACGGTAAAAAGTAGTCTTCCCCGCGCGAAAGCGCGAAGGCCGCGGCCACTTGCGCCGTTTCCTGGCCGATTCCGGACACGTGGAACGCAATTTTGCCCGAACGCTGCAGCAGGAAGCACCGCTCGTCAAACATGCGGGCTTTCAACATGTATGTATACATTTCCAGAGCCTGACCGTCCGTCAATCCGAGCTGCCGGTGTTTTGTCATTTGACCGATGGACATGGAGTTATAGACGCCTCCTTTTAAAACAGCAAGAGTTTTTTAATACCTGGTGCTAATACCAGACACTATAACTTATTATAAACCGTTTGGTCTATGAATACAATTTTATTAGATAAAGAGGCGCTCTCCCGGCCTTCCGGCAGCAATTTACATATTGATGGACCGCCCGTCCACGGCCAGCATCGCCTCGCCCAATAGCTCGGAGAGGGTCGGATGCGGATGGATCGTCTGTCCGATTTCCCATGGGGTCGCATCAAGCAACTGAGCTAACGCCGCTTCGGAGATATAATCGGTCACGTGCGGTCCGATCATATGGACGCCAAGCAAATCGTTCGTTTCTTTATCGGCCACCACTTTGATAAACCCATCGGTCTCCCCGAGCACGATCGCTTTCCCCAGCGCCCGGAAATGAACTTTGGACACTTTGACGTCGCGTCCCCGTTCCTTGGCTTCCCGTTCCGTCCAGCCGATGCTTGCCGTCTCCGGCCGGGAATAGACGCACCGCGGCACTTGGTGCGGCTCCACCTTGTGCGGCTTCAGGCCCCAGGCATGCTCGGCCGCAGTCAAGCCTTCATGGGCGGCGGCGTGGGCGAGCTGAAGTCCGCCGATGCAATCCCCGACTGCATAAATGTGCAGCTCGGCCGTCTGCATCAATTCGTTGACGCGAATGAAGCCGCCTTCGACCTTCACGTCGGTATTTTCCAAACCGATGCCTTCGACATTGGCTTGACGCCCTACGCACACGAGCGCGATTTCGGCCGACAGTGCGGCTTGTTCCTCGCGATGTTCTACATTCAGCGTCACGCCGCCCTCATGCTTGCGGACGGATTCCGTGAGCACCTTGGTGCCTGTGCGCACGCTAACCCCGCGTTTTTTCAGCAGCCGCTCCAGCTCGCGCGATACGTCTTCATCCTCGCTCGGAAGCAGTCTGGGGGCAAATTCCACGACCGTCACCTGCACGCCAAAATCGCTAAGCAGCGAAGCCCATTCCACGCCGATGACGCCGCCGCCGATAATGACCGCCGAAGCCGGCAGCTTCTCCAAACGAAGCGCCTCGTCGCTGTTCAGAATCGACACGCCGTCGGTTTCCAGACCCGGCAGACTTCTCGGACGGGAGCCCGTCGCGATGACTACCTTCTCCGGCACCAGCGTCAAGATCTCATCCTCGCCTTGATCGACGGATACCGTACCGCTCCGGGGCGAAAAGATGGAAGGACCGATTAATCTGCCCTTCCCCTGGAATACGGTGATTTTATTTTTTTTCATCAAAAATTGCAGCCCGCTGTATAGTTGCTCGACCACCGCATCTTTGCGGCTTGCGACTTTAGTGAAATCTAGGGTGACCGCCTCGGCTCCGACGCCGAATCTGTCGCTGTCTTTCATGAGGGCGAATACTTCCGCGCTTCGCAGCAGCGCCTTGCTTGGAATACAACCGCGGTGGAGACAAGTTCCTCCGATCTTGTCCTGCTCGACAATGGCCACGCTTTTTCCAAGCTGCGCGGTCCGAATGGCCGCCGTATAACCGCCAATGCCTCCGCCAAGAACAACCATATCAAAAGTATGCGTCATCCATAATTCCTCCTGATACTTAAGATTCTCCTATTGTAACTCTATTCTGCGGCAGAAATATAGTCCAATTTGTGAAATGACATGAATTCTTGATAAATTTATGATAACGTAGAGATTGACGATTTTGAAGCAATAGAAGGAGCCAAGCATGATGGCCGTTATTTCTCGTTTCATCGCCATGCTGCTGCTGGTCGTGCCCGGACTCATGGCAACTTACGGATTTTTGGCAATGAAGGACGCCTGGTTCGCCCAATTCGATCCGGCGATCGGCTTCCTCTGGTGGAAATTTGCGCTGGGACTGCTGCTGTTTGCCGCAGGAGTCGCTTTTATCGGGGGATGGATTTTTTTCCGGGACCGCAAACGCAATTATGTCGCGCCGCGCTTTCGCAAGAAACGCAAAAAGGGATAGGCAGCAATCGCAGCCTGTCCCTTTTTTTGTCGTTCAGCCTCGTCCGCGGCCGGCTTGATCCAGCCAGCGGAGCAGCGTGTGACGCTCGATGATGACGCTAAGCGACCGCCGCCAGGTGATCGCGTGAAGCCCTATGAGCACGGCTAATGCAGCGGCCTGCACCGAAACCGGTGTCAGCAGCGCGAACCCGACACCAAGCGCAAACCCCAGCACGTTGGCTCCGGCGTCGCCCAGCATAGCCTTGCCGCGCAGGTCTGCGCCTGCGAACATCCCCGCTCCGATCGTAAGCGGAACCAACATACGCCATACATTCCAAACGGCTTCCGTTCCGCTCTCCTTCCAAGAAGCAAGCCATACGAGCAGAAGCAGCGAAACAAAAAAGCCCTTCAAGGCCCGTCCGGGCCGGACGTCAAGCAGATTCACCGCATTGGTGGCGAGCAGAATAAGAAGCAACTTGAAGGGAAGCAGCCACAGCGCACGGCTATCCGCTGTGAGGGTTGTCCCCGTCCCGCCGCGAAGCTGTTCCGCTTCCGGCAGCAGGATAAGCATTCCGGCCACTAAGGTCGTCCCCGCCTTGACGATCCCGGTCGTTATCCTCCGCTGCTCGATCCAAGTCTTCCAATGATTGCGCAGCCCTTTGACCTCCCGCTCCCCGAGCAGATCGTCAAGCAATCCCGCAAAACCGACCAACGTGACCGCCAGCATCCATCGGTCTGTATCGGGCCAAGAGGAAGGCACTACGCACACCCCGTACAGATACCACAGCAGAAGCAGCAGCCACAGAAGCACGCCTCCAGCCGTCGGAACAAGACGTCCCCGGTAGTTCGTTTCCGAGAGCCCGTGCTCCTGCAAAAAACGAATCGTTCCCGGCAGCAAAACGGCTCCCGCCGCGATCAGCAAGCCCAACGGAACTGCCCATGCCCATAACCAGCCGGTCACGGTCAGCATGCCGGTTTCCGCCAGCACTGCCACAAGGTAAGTCCGACCTCGCAAAGCTGCTTGCCGCGATGGAGCCATCCCTGCCAGGTCCGTCCGGTCTCCCGGTGCCGGAAAGGAACCTCCAGTTCGACGATCCGAAAGCCGAGCCTGACGGCATCGACCATCATGCCGACCTCGGCGCCGAATCCCTGGTATTTCCTTTCGCAGCGCCGCAGCACTTCGCTTCGCATCGCCCGTTGCCCGGATAACGGAGCCCCCGAGTCATAGCCGCTCAACAGACGGACGCCGCGGCCGGCCAAGCCTCTGACGAGCCCGAAGCCACCCGGGATGCTTGCCGGTGGAAGCTTCGCCACGGTCAAATCCGCTTCCCCCCGCAGCACAGGCTCAAGAAGCAGAGGGAACTTTTCGGCGGTGCTGCCGAGATCGGCGTCCAGAAACACGACAATCTCCCCGGACGCCGCTTGCCAGCCCGCGAACATCGCCGCTCCTTTGCCCGAATTCACGGGAAAACGCAATACGACGTCAGCCCACGCACAAGCGACGTCACCCGTTCCGTCGCGGCTTCCGTCATCCACCACGATGAGCTGCATGTCGAATGAAAATTCCGCTGAGGCGTGCGCCTTCGAGACCGCTTCCAGCGTCGAAGCCAGCAGGCGGGACTCGTTCCACGCAGGAATAATGACGGATATAAGCGGAACCATTGGCGTCCTCTCCCTTCTCTCAATGCAAAAAACGGACAAATGATAACCACGCTGCCCCTGGGCTTGCCGGCTTACGCCGTTCGGTTGCAGGGTATAGGCGGCTAATCCCCCTTGCATCGACAAGCCTGCTCCCAATCTTCATCCGCACAAGCCAACTGCTGCCCATGCCTTTGCGTCCTTTTTCCATAAAGTCCTGCATATGGCTGTGCAATCCAACGGTGATAATCTGCTCGCAGCCTTGTTCGTAAGCCAGCAGGAGCGCCGCATCCTCGCTCGTTCCTCCCGTCGGCAGGGAAGCCGCCGAAAGCCCGAGCCGCCGAAGGCGCTCCATCCCCGGAGCCGCTCCGTTCCGATAGCTATGTACGATAAGTTCCGCCCCGCTGAATAAAGCAAGATCCGATACGCTGTCCATATCCCCTATGATCATGTCGGGGTTGTACCCCGCTTCCAAAATGGCGTCAGCCCCTCCGTCCACACCGATCAGCACAGGACGGACTTTCCGTATGTAACGTTTCAGCGCGGCGAAATCTTCCCGGTACCCGCTTCCCCGCACCACCACCAGCGCATGCCTTCCCGGCAGCTCCGTTCGCAATGTAACGGGCGGCAGTGGTTCGAGCAGCTGCTCCTTTTCCTCGGCAGCGTATTTCAGCGTATTCTCGATAAACCTGGCGAGCTGCTTCGGCTCCGAAGCTTGTGCGGCCCGGTATCCGGCGAACCAGCTTTGCCGGGTAAACCGGCGGCAGGGCACCCACGACGTCCCCGTATCGATCCCGTGTTCGGTCACGGTAACGGTCCGGGAGGTCTGCAGCAGCTCGAAAGCGTCCGGAGACGTCTCCACAAGCGGCGTACCCGCCTCCAGAAGCTCTAAAACCGCCCGGGAGGCAATCGTCCCGGTCATCGTCCGGCCCGTGTTCACGACGGCGGATACCCGAGCTTTGAGCAGGCCGCGCACGGCCAACTCGTCCAAATCATCGTGCGCCAGCACGGCGATTCGCCCCGGTCCCAATCGTTGAAGCAGCCGCTTAGTGCTTCGGTCACTTTCCGTTATCCCGGTGATGGGTAAAAGTCCCATTTTCGACTTCCATCTCATAGCTTCATCCCCAATCACGTCAAGGAATCCAGCGCCTGCTCCACCCTCGTGACCCCTTGAGACATCGCATGTCCGCTAGCCACCGCCGACGCCACGGCCGTCGCCTCGAGAATTTCTTGCCGGGAAGCTCCTTTCGCCAGCGCTTCTTGAACGTGATATAGCGTACACACCTCGTTATTGGCAAACAAGCCGATGCCAAGGGCAATCAACTGCTTTTGCTTTTCATCGAGTGCTCCGGGGGCAAAACAAGCGGCTGTAAAATGATGGTATGCTTCCACCATCGTCGGCATAAGCTCTTTCATGTGGCCGACACCGACCTTATAAGAGTCGACTTTTTGCAAGCTGTCAGCTTGATGCATCGCGGCGCCTCCTTCCGATTTTCCTTGGTTTAGCTTCCCCTCGTTCCAAAGGCATATGCAAAAAGAACGAAGATCGTGTCCAAAAAAAATCAAAAATTAACGAAAACACTTACAATATTCTACAAAAATCGATTTTATCGTATGGTATAATTAGTTCTATCCTAGGGTAAGGAGTAGATTCAATGCAAAAAACATGTCAGAAAATTGTTCGTGTTCAGGATGGTCTGATTACGGAAATTTATGATGGCTTGGTTTACCGAGACTTCAGTGACAATGAAAGCGCATTGAAGGAATTGCTGATGGACGATATCGGTCTGGATTTTGATTCCATACTCCATACTTACGAGCAGCTCATTTACGAGATGGCATGCTCCAGTTCGGAACTCCGTTCCTCCATCATGAAGCGTCTGCCCGAAGGCTGGCTTGATTGGGCACACGATTTGTATTCCGACAATAACGCCGAAAATAAGGCCATGCTGCCCATCACTCAGTCAATCCTATAATTGCCTGACGTCAGCCGCATACTTGGATAAGCACGTTCCATACTAAGTTTGAATTCACTTAGGCGGAGGTGCTTTTGAAATGGTTGACAATCTCGAAAGCAATTATGACTGCTCCAATGCAGGTGGCGATCTTCAAGAGCTGCAGCAGCAGCTGGCCGGGATGCACAATACCGAGCTGGACGAACAGTCTCAGCAAACGGTCAACCGTCTGGAGAACCAGATTCGGTTCATCAAGAACAAGTGCGACATTCGCCCTTAATCCGAGCTTTTGAAGAGAAAAGCCAGCCCTTCGGATATCCATCCACGGCTGGCTTGCTTGCATTTGTAAGATAAAAAACGGTTATTTTTAGTCTTCGCGAAGCAGCACGATGTCGCTCACATTATGAATGACATGGAAATTCAATAGTTGATAGGCCGTCATTGCGTTTAGTTTTTCGTGCAAATCATAAATGGCGACCTCGCCGCGTGCAGTCTCGCCCAGCTTGATCGCCACGTGACATTCCACATAGACACGTTCAACTTGTTTGCGGGCGGCCATCGTATAGTTGACGATACCATCGGAAACAAAATTGGCATGGTTCTTATCGGGCGTGAGAAAAGCGTCAACGATTTCGAAGTCACCGTTACCCGAATCAATGACGAGCTTGATTCTTTTTAACACGGCATGCAGCCCCTTTCGTTTGAATTTATCTGCACAGGTTCATCTGGTCAACGCATGACACTATTTAGATGACCAAAAGAGCCTAATTTCAGCAATATAACAAACAAAAATTAGATGATAACTCGGAATTAAGAAGTGGTGAATATAACGGCTTTGTTCGTAAGAATGAAGCCCCCTATTCGTGAATTGAAAGAGATGAAACTTTTTGTTAAGATGTACTTGAATCATGAGTCAATATTTCGATTTGTCAACATGTTGTGCATAGAATTATATTAACTCTTACCGTTCAAAATGTCAACATGTTGTGCAAATGTTTTAGGAGGAATCCGTATGTCCGTTCGTTGTAAACTTGGAGACATTATGAAGCTGCGTGGACTTTCCAATAAAGAAGTCGTAGCGTTAACAGGAGTTAGCCGAAACACAATTACTTCGTTGGCCGCTAATGCCACAAAGAGGATTGATTACGATACCCTTGAGGGTCTCTGTCGAGGACTTGGTGTCACGCCAGGAGATTTGATTGAATATGTACCGGAAGATAACACAAAGACCCCGTAACGCGACATACTGATCCTTACCCGAAAAATTCGATTCGATAACCATCCGCTAAAGATTTCGTGGAAATTTGCGAAAATGAGTGGTGGGGATGATGAATTGGTTAACTCCCACTAAAATATACATATAAACGCATAAACATATTATATGCCTATCAGTTTAAACGTTATTACGTATATTTCGTAAATTTTGGATAAGTATAATAGCTTTATAGGTGGGTGATCAACAGTTGCGCAGAGTTCGCTTAAGATTAAAAGAAATTATGGAACAACGAGGATTAACCCAGATACAGCTTTCGGCATTATCGGGGTTAGGCAATCTGCAATAAGCGAGATGTCTCGTAATGTTCGCGAACAAATAAGTCTCATTCATCTTGCGAAATTAGCAGACGCTCTAAATATTGACGACATTAACGAGTTTCTAGTAATAGAAAAAGACGGCAGCCAATCGGACTAATGCACCGAAAAGCTGCCGTCTTTTGTTTATGTGACATTCATTTATCGTTTTGACGAATTACGCTATTTCAAGCCGAATTGTGCTTTTGTCACAAGTTTGCCGTCTTGGAATGCAAAATTAGCGTTTGCTCCGGGTGAGCCCTCGCCTTTATACATATAGCCGACAGTGTGAGACTTTTCGCCTTTCGTTCCAGCTTCGGCTACCAATTCGCCCGGTCCCCCGATAATCTTTGAGACTTCCTCATAGGTCTGCCCATTCTCAATCTTATCGAATTCCTCTTTCGTAATGGTTGCTTGCTTCGATTCCGTCTTCTTTTCCCCTGCAGGTGCGCCTGCTTCTTTGGCCGGTGTGCTTGCTTCCTTTGTAGTCGAACTAGTTTCCTTTGCCGGAGTGTTTGCTTCCTTGGCAGGTGCCGCTCCGCAACCACTAATCACAACAATCATAAGCGCCGCGGTGAAAGTCAGTAGATGTTTCACGCCATGACCCCTTTCCAGTATATACCGTAATTCTACACTGGGAATGTGCGACATACTAGAGAATATTCGTTCGCATATGGACAGAACTCCATGAAAATGAAAACGTCGAGCCCGTTGGGACCCGACGTAGGAAAGCTCACTTATTTCACGAAACTTTATGCTCGATCCGCAGCTTGTCCGCCACCATTGCGATGAATTCGCTATTCGTCGGCTTCGCTTTGCTAATATTGATCGTATAGCCGAACAAATGCGAGATACTGTCGATATTGCCGCGTGTCCAAGCGACTTCGATCGCATGGCGGATCGCCCGCTCGACGCGGCTCGGCGTTGTTTTGTATTTTTCGGCAATGGCCGGATACAGCGTCTTCGTAATCGCTCCGAGAATTTCGATGTTGTTATATACCATCGTGATCGCTTCACGCAAATATTGGTATCCTTTGATATGAGCGGGTACGCCGATTTCGTGAATGATGGTCGTAATGTTGGCATCCAGATTTTTGCCTTTCGGCAATTGAACGACGTTCGCTTTCTGCGACGACGAAGAGGACATCACAGGCACAGCTGGGCTTGTGCCGATCAACTGCCGAATCCGATTCGTCAAAATTTCCATATCGAACGGTTTCAAAATGTAATACGAGGCGCCGAGCTGAACTGCTTTTTGGGTAATGTTTTCTTGACCAAAAGCAGTGAGCATGATGATTTTCGGCTGCGGATTCAAATCCATTTCCCGCAGCTTCTCGAGCACGCCAAGACCGTCCAGATGAGGCATAATAATGTCCAAAATCAATACGTCCGGTACCCGCGGGCCTTGCTCGATTAGACGAAGCACATCATTTCCATTGTAAGCAACGCCGGTCACTTGCATATCGGCCTGATCATCGATGAATTCGGAGAGAAGATTTGTAAATTCTCGGTTGTCGTCTGCTAAAAGAACTTCAATGGTTTGCAACGGTAAGCGCCTCCTTCATTTGCGGCAATTCGCTTTAGCATTATTTACCTGTAATACAATTTCGACATGCACTTTAAAATTCCTTCTGTCGAATATTATTTTTCTGGATTTTTTCTGATTTTTATTTTATAATTAATAATTTACTTCACCATTATACATCATTCGACAAAGAATGATTATATGCTACATATCGTATCTATCCTCGAACAATAACAAAACGTCCACCTACAAACGATTCGAAACGGAGCAAAGATTTACGTACTGCCCAACAAAAAAACCGAAGACCATTAACTGGCCTTCAGTTCCGTTGTTTCCGTATTGGAAGGACGAAGCATAATGCCTGCATCCTGCAGCATCCATTCGATAAAGCATCCGTAGCCGCTCGTCGGGTCATTGACGAAGACGTGAGTCACCGCTCCGATCACTTTTCCGTTCTGAATAATCGGGCTTCCGCTCATGCCTTGCACGATCCCTCCAGTCTTGTCCAGCAGGCGGGAATCGGTAATTTTGATTACCATCCCTTTGGTGGCCGGATATTCCTGCTTCGCCACATGAACGACCTCGATATCGAATTTCTCGACCTTCTGACCGTTGACCACCGTATAAATCTGTGCAGGACCTTCCTTCACCTCTTCGGCGAAGGCGACGGGCAGTGCCTTGTCGCTGTAGCTATGCCCCGGCGTGTCAAACATTTTGCCGAAAATGCCGAACTGCGTATTTTTCTCAATATTGCCGATGGCTCTGCTTTCCTTGGAGAACTGGGCACGCTTTTCACCCGGCTCGCCGTTTTGGCTCTTCGATATCGAAGTGACGTTCGAATGCACGATCTCTCCGTTGCCTACCATGATCGGCACTTGCGTGTCCATATCGGTAATGACATGGCCCAGCGCTCCGTATACGCGTTGATCCGGGGCATAGAAGGTCAGCGTCCCGACCCCGGCGGCCGAATCGCGTATATACAGCCCGAGCCTGTACGCCTTGTCCACGATATCATACGCAGGAGTAATCGGAATATCGAGCGTTTCGTTTCCGCGGCGGATCGTCAGCATAATCGGCTTTTTGTTCTCTCCCGCCGCTTTGACGAGATCCGCTACCCGGCTTACGTCGCTTACGGTTTTACCGTTCATTTTGACGATGAGATCGCCGAGCTGTACTTTGGCTTCTTCGCCCGGAGACGATTTGCGGTCATCCGTGATCGCAACCAAATGATGCCCGACGATCATAATTCCGGCCGATTTCAGCTTCACGCCGATCGTCTGCCCGCCGGGAATAACTTTCAGATCAGGGACGACATTGACTTTAACCGTCTTGAAAGGAATTTTTCCGAATAGCTTCAGCTTCATTTCAGCTTGTCCAGCTTGATAAGATTCAAGTGCGATAGGATGATGAAGATCCACTTGGAATGAGTGCCTTGCCGAGCCGTTGACCTTGAGCACTTCCGGATGGTTGACTGTCACTTGCGCGCTGACCGGCATCGCCAACTTCAGTTGGGTTTGCTGTCCGGTAAAAAGCCGGAGCTCCTCGGGGAATGAGGCAAAACTGCGGAAAGGGGTGGTGAGGCTACCCAAACAAACGAAGAGGACGAGCAGTAATCCAATCAATCTTTTTCTATGGTTGGAACCCAATTCGCTCACGCTCCCTTGCTTCCTTTGCTTTGCGGCACGCGGCTTGCGACTTCCGGCTTCAAAGCTGGCTGCACCGCCGTTTGTGTACCTTTAAGGTAACCCCCGCCCTTTTCTTTTATAACTCCAAAATGCTCCCTTGGCTAGCTCATCTTTGCTTTCATGTTATCGGCAAGCGCAAGCATTTCCTGCGCGTGCTGGAGCGTTTTGTCGGTCACTTCGACGCCTCCCAGCATCCGGGCCAGCTCGTGCATGCGCTCTTCCGTATTCAAGTCGTCAATATTCGTATAAGTGCGGTCTCCATCCGTCGTTTTATGAATGCGGTAATGCACGTCCGCCATGCAGGCGACCTGCGGCAGATGCGTGATGGAGAAGATTTGGCAGCTCCGGGATAGCCTGGACATTTTTTCGGCTATCGCCTGCGCGGCGCGACCGCTTACCCCGGTATCCACTTCGTCGAAGACCATTACCGGAATGCTGTCCACCCGGGCAAAAATCGATTTAAGCGCCAGCATGACGCGAGAGATTTCACCGCCGGATGCAATTTTGCTGAGCGCACGCATCGGCTCTCC
The DNA here is from genome assembly GCF_024158745.1 of Paenibacillus tyrphae. Lineage (GTDB taxonomy): Bacteria > Bacillota > Bacilli > Paenibacillales > NBRC-103111 > Paenibacillus_G > Paenibacillus_G tyrfis_A. The sequence continues at coordinate 255,883 of NZ_JAMZAW010000004.1, forward strand.
GGGATTGGCCGAAATGAGAAACTCGACCTGATCGGCGCCTTCACGCGTCAGCTTCTTCTCCCCACCCACGGCAAAATGCACCCGGAATTGCGTCCGCTCCATCTGCAGCTCACGGAGCTCCGCCACGATTTCCGCCGCGAGCTTGTCCGCTACGATCATACGCTGCTCGGTCAGAACCGAAGCCAGCCGTTGTACCTGTTCGAGGGCCGCCGCTTCCTCTTTTTGCAGCTGCTGAAGCTTTTCGTCCTTGTTCTCAATCAGATCCAATTCCCGTTCAATCTTTTCAACATAAGCAAGAATATCCGAAACCGATTCTCCATATTTTCTGCGAAGCGACGAAATCGTATCCAGCCTTTGCTCGATGAAATCAAGCCTGGAAGGGTTGAACTCCACTTCATCGCGGTAATCTCGAACTTGGTAAGCGGCGTCTTCCAGCTGGTAGAACGCTCCTTGCACCTGCTCCAGCAGCGACTGAAGCTTAGCGGGATCGAGCGCGGCAATATCCTGAAGCTTCTGGACGGCGCGACCGACGGCATCCAGTCCCTTGCTTCCCCCGTACAGCAGATCGTAAGCGTCCGAAGCATTTTGAAACAGCCGTTCCGCATTGACCAGCTTTCGTTTCTCGTCGGCCAGCGCCTCGTCTTCTCCCGCTTTCAGCTTGGCCGAACGGATTTCCTCCACCTGAAACCGGTACAAATCCATCATTTGCAGCGCTTGCTTGCTCGTTTCCTGCAGCTCCTTAAGCTGCTTGCGGATCCCCTGGTAGACGTCGTACGCTTCCTGGTAAACAAGCTTGGCGGGCAAAATCTGCGGCTCGCCGAACATGTCGAGCCATCGGATATGCTCCTCCACCCGGAACAACGATTGATGCTCGTGCTGTCCGTGAATATTGACCAGATAATCGCCGATCTCCCTAAGCACCGCCCGGTTGACCAACTGTCCGTTCACGCGGCTGGTGCTTTTGCCTTGAGCCGTAATTTCTCTGCGAATAATAAGATGCTCCTCCGGGTCGGCTTCTATTCCCACGCCGTACAAAATATTCCAAACGGGATGATCCGTTCCGATCTGATACAGCGCTTCGATCGACGCTTTGTCGCTTCCATAGCGAACCAGATCCGACGAGCTGCGACCCCCGGCAATCAGACCGAGCGCGTCGATGATGATCGATTTGCCCGCACCCGTTTCCCCCGTCAAGACGTGGAATCCGGTTTTGCAATGCAATTCGACGTGTTCGATAACCGCCAGATGGCGAATGGATAGTTCCAGCAGCATAGCTACACCTCTTTGAACATTAACTGAGCATTCCCAAGACTTGATTAACGACATGTGAGCTGTGATCCTTAGTCCGGCAAATGATCAGAATCGTATCGTCGCCGCTGATCGTTCCCATAATTTCATTCCATTCCAGACTGTCGATGAGCGCTGCAATCGCACTTGCCGTCCCCGGCAAGCTTTTGAGTACGACGAAATTCTCGGTATGGTCAATATGCACAAAATGATCGTTTAGCGCCCGCCGCAAGCGCTGCAGCGGATTGTAGCGCTGATCGGCCGGCATGGAATATTTGTACCTTCCGTCGTCCAGCGGCACTTTGATCAGGTGCATTTCTTTAATGTCTCTGGAAATGGTCGCCTGCGTCACATGAAAGCCCGCTTTGCGAAGCTGTTCGACGAGCTCATCCTGCGTTTCGATTTCGTTGTTGGTGATGATTTCGCGTATTCTAACATGTCGTTGGCCTTTCATGGCATCCTCCCTGGTTATGGGGTCTCGGTATCTTCTTCTTCGGCTTGCAGTTCGAACACATAGCAATCCACCGTTTGCTCAGGCACATTTACGAATAGTACTCCTGCCGTCTTCGGGTATAGCAGTTGATACACGAGCAGATGGTCGCGGACGCCGCTTCCGGTCCTCTCCATCGGTTTACGCTCTTTTGCTGTCTTGACGATGTAATACCGGCCGTTTTTCTCTACGGTGTAATCGACGAACAGCCGGCTTTGAAGCGTTTCGCTGCGGTTGACTTTGATGTGCACGGGAATGCGTTTCTTCCCGCTAAGGACCGAATAGCCTCGCGCCTCAAGAAGTTCCGTCGCTTCATCCTCGGGCACCTCCGCGTCGGCGAGAAATTCGAACGGAGGCTCGTCTTCTACGGCTTCCTTCAGCTTGGTCCGGGTGTAAAAATACACCCATGCCCCCAGTGCCAGCGCCACCAAAAACACGATCAAGCCGTCCCCGCTTTGCATGGAATCACCTCGAAGGAATATTCGAGAAACCGCATCCAAATTCCTGTGTAAAGGCAAAAAAACTCATCCGTCAAGATGAGCTCTGCATGCTTTGCGACTCTTGGGTGACCTCTCGGATCAACCGGTCCAGTTCGGGACCGGACAACCCGGGCTCGTCCGTATGGAGAAGATGTACTAAAAATTCAATGTTGCCCTCGCCGCCCTTGATCGGGGAGTAAGTCAATCCCCGAATGGCATAACCGATATCCTGGGCAAACCGGAGGATATCCTCCAGCACTTCTTGATGGACCCGGGGGTCGCGGACGACGCCGGATTTGCCGACCTTCTCCCGGCCCGCTTCAAATTGCGGCTTAATTAAGGCAACGACCTGCCCTTTCGGCGCAAGCAGCTGCTTCAGCGGCGGCAAAATGAGCTTCAAAGAAATAAAGGACACGTCGATCGAAGCAAATGCCGGTTCCGGTCCCTGCAAGTCGCCCGGCTGCATGTAACGGAAATTGGTCCGCTCCATCACGCTGACCCTGGGGTCCTTGCGCAGCGACCAATCCAGCTGGTTGTAGCCGACATCGACCGCATAGACGTGAACCGCCCCATTCTGCAACGCACAATCGGTAAATCCCCCGGTCGACGCACCGATATCCAACATCGTAACGCCATTCAAGTCGATGCCGAACACGTTGAGCGCCTTCTCCAGCTTCAGCCCGCCGCGGCTGACGTAAGGATGAACCGCACCCTTGACGATCAGCCGGGACGTGCGGGCAATCTTTGTCCCGGCCTTGTCGACCGGAACGTCGTCCACCAACACCAATCCGGCCATAATGGCCGCCTTGGCCTTTTCTCTTGTTTCATAATAGCCCTGCTCGACGAGCAGGACATCGAGTCGTTCTTTTTCCGCTTTGTCCGCAGCCATGAATTGCTCCTACCTCATATTGTTAGGCCCGCTGCCGTCTGCGCGGAACGAGTGCCTGCAGTTCCGATACGAGCCGCTCGGCTGTAAATCCAACCTCTTTGCGCTGTTCCTTGACGGAGCCGTGCTCGACGAAATAATCCGGCACGCCGATAATTTTGATTCGCAGGCCGTAAATATTTTGCTGCGAGTAATGCTCCAGCACGCCGCTACCGAAACCCCCGAGCTCCGCTCCTTCCTCCAGGGTCAGGATCGGAATGTCTTCTTTCGCCAATTGGAGAAGCATCGCCTCGTCCATCGGCTTGATAAACCGCGCGTTGATGACGCGAACTTGAACGCCTTCCTTGCTCATCGCTTCGGCCGCTTCCAACGCAAGCGGAATCATCGGGCCGACGGCCAGAATCGCCGCATCGCTTCCCGGACGGAGCACTTCCCAAGTGCCGATCGGAATCGGCTGGAGCGTCTCGTCGATCGGCACCCCAAGTCCGCTTTCCCGCGGATAACGGTAAGCGATCGGGCCTTCGTTATACTCGAAAGCCGTCTTCATCATATGCCGCAGCTCGTTCTCGTCCTTCGGCATCATCAGCACCATATTCGGAATGCTGCGCAAGTACGCAATATCGTACACTCCTTGATGCGTTTCGCCGTCCGGACCGACAAACCCCGCACGGTCAATGGCAAATACCACGTTCAGGTTTGCGCGGCAAATATCGTGCACGACCTGGTCGTAAGCGCGCTGCAGGAAGGTCGAGTAGACGGCGAACACCGGCTTCAATCCTTCCTCGGCCAAACCGGCGGAAAACGTAGCGGCATGCTGCTCCGCGATCCCTACGTCGAACATCCGGCCGGGAAATTCCTTTGCAAAGCCGAGTAGGCCCGAACCGCCGGGCATTGCCGGGGTAATCGCCACAACACGCTCATCCTGCTTCGCCAGCTCAATCAGCGTGCTTCCAAACACTTCCGTATACATCGGAGGGCCGACCGTCTTCAGGACTTGGCCGGATTCGATTTTGTACGGGCTGATACCGTGCCATTTGTGGGAATCCGCCTCGGCTGGCGAATAGCCCTTGCCTTTGGTCGTGATCACATGGACCAGGACAGGCCCGTTAACCTTATCCGCTTGCTTCATCGTTTCGAGCAGCAGCGGCAAGTTGTGGCCGTCCACAGGTCCCAGATACGTCAGGCCGAGCTCTTCGAACCAAACGCCGGGGACAACCAAATATTTGAACGAATCCTTCACCCGTTCCGCCGTCTTCGCCAACGTGCCGCCGATGGCCGGAATCTTTTTGATCAGGTGTTCGAATTCTTCCTTTGCCTTCACATAGTGCCGGTCCGAACGAATACGCGCCAAATAATGGCTGAGCGCTCCGACGTTCGGGGCGATGGACATTTCGTTGTCGTTCAGAATGACCATCAGCTTCCGCTTCTCGTGGCCGATGTGGTTCAGAGCTTCCAGAGCCATACCTCCGGTAAGCGCTCCGTCGCCGATCATGGCAATGATCCGGTTCTTCTCGCCCTTCAAATCGCGGGCAACGGCCATCCCCATCGCTGCGGACAGCGAAGTGCTGCTGTGGCCGGCCTCCCAGACGTCATGCTCGCTTTCGGAACGTTTCACGAAGCCGCACAGGCCTTTATATTTGCGCAATGTATCGAACTTGTCTTTTCGACCGGTTAAAATCTTGTGAACATACGACTGGTGACCGACATCGAAAATAAATTTATCCTTCGGACTGTCGAACAAATAGTGCATAGCAATCGTTAACTCGACAACGCCAAGGTTGGGCGCGAGGTGACCGCCGGTGACCGAAAGCTTCTCGACAAGAAAATGTCTCGTTTCCGCAGCCACTTGCTCCAACTGTTCCACAGTCAGACGTTTCAAGTCCTCAGGCTGATGAATGTGATCGAGCAGCACGCTTGTTCCCTCGCTTTCCATAGTTGGAGTATGCCTAACGAATGGCAGGTAAGAGTCGGTAACGATCTGCTTCATTGCATAGGCTATGTAATGTGCTTGAATACGATGCCATTATAGCACAGGACCGTCACGCGCTCAAACGGGACCGGTGCGAAAGCAGCCGCGCCCATGGGCGGCAGAACCCGGCCAAGCGCTAATGGTCGCGCTTCATTAAATAATCCGCAAGCTCCAGCAGCCGCTCCGGGCGCGGGAAATCCGCCGCCAAGATCGCTTGCTTCGCCTCGCGCGTCAGTTCCCCGACCTTCGCAATCGACGCTTCAATCCCGATAAAATAAGGGTAGGTGACTTTCTGCTGTTTGACGTCGCTTTGGACCGGTTTGCCGAGCTTGCTTTCGTCCCCGATCAGATCGAGCACATCGTCCTGAATTTGAAACGCCAGCCCGATGCATGTGCCGAACCGCTCCAATGCGGCAAGCTGGGCTTCCGTCGCCCCTGCGATCCGGCCGCCGGCTTTCAAGGAAAAGACGATCAAGTCGCTCGTCTTGTGCAGATGGATGTACTCCAGCTCTTCCAGCTTCGTGACTCCCTGCTCGCCCAGCATGTCCGCCGCTTGACCGCCGACCATACCGGGGGCTCCGGAAAGCCGGGACAGATCTTCGACGATGTCGATCACGCGATCAGCCGGAATGTTATGCTTCCTCGCGGATTGGACGACCGAGAAAAACGCATGGGTTAGCAAAGCATCCCCGGCCAGAATCGCCATCGCTTCGCCGTAAACCTTATGGTTCGTCGGTTTGCCTCGCCGAAAGTCATCGTTGTCCATGGCGGGAAGATCGTCATGAATAAGCGAATACGTGTGGATCATCTCCACGGCCAACGCTGCAGGAACGGCCGCTTCCGGGCTGCCGCCCAGCGCTTCCGCCGCTGCCAGCACCAGAATCGGCCGCAGCCGCTTGCCGCCGGCCATCAAGGAGTACATCATCGATTCGCGAAGCGGGGCGGGAATCGCCCACGGCGACGGAATCGACTGCTGCAGCTCCCGCTCTATGAGCGAAGCCATGTCTCGAATGTATTCTTGGATGCCGGATGACTCGTTCATCGGTTATCCCCTTTATCGGTTTCCTGCGGCTGAAACGGCTTTTTCGCCAGTCCGCCCTCTTCTTCCAGCAAAATTTCGATTTTTCGTTCCACCTGCTCCAGCTTCTGCCCGCACAATTGAGACAGCTTCATCCCCTCTTGAAACAGCTCTATCGCTTTTTCAAGCGGAATATCGCCGCTTTCGAGCTGTGCCACAATGCGCTCAAGCTGGTCCATCGCCTGCTCGAAGCTAGGCGTCGCTTCCTGGTTTGACATCGCTTTTCTCCTCCGTCTTCTCCTCCATAGACCAAACATGACAATCGATCCGTCCGTCCATCAAGCGCAGCTTCAAAATATCCCCAATTTGCACCTGGCGGATCGATTTCACGAGCTGTTTCTCTTTCTCGTCATATACGAGGCCGTATCCGCGCTGCATGATCTTGAGCGGGCTGAGCGCATCCAGCTGGCGCATCGATGATACGAGTTCCTGCTGCTTGCGCTTCAGCACCGCCTGCATCGTCTGGCGAAGCAAACGGGCGGAAGAGTCCAGCCGCTTCCGGGAGTAGACGACCTGCTCCTTCGGATTAAACGAGGCGAGCTGCCGGTCGGCCTTCATCAGCCGCTCGTGACTTTTCGTCAGGCGGCTGCGCATCTTGTAGCCGAGCTGCTCGCGCATGCGGTCAAGACGCTCCGCGGGCTGCAGCAGCAGCTGCCTGCGGGGATTCGTCAGGTAAGGCGACCGCTGAAGCCGCTTCAGCCGCTCTTTGCTCCGCTCGAGCTGCTGCGTCAACCCGCCGTATAGTTGCTGGCGCAAGTAGCCGAGCTGCTGCTTCAGCTCCAGATGATGCGGAACGGCCAGCTCGGCGGCCGCCGTTGGAGTCGGCGCGCGCAGATCGGCGACGAAATCCGCGATCGTGAAATCCGTTTCGTGGCCGACGGCCGAAATGATCGGCAGGCTCGAAGCGAAGATCGCCCGGGCCACCGCCTCTTCGTTGAAGGCCCACAGCTCCTCAAGCGATCCGCCGCCGCGGCCGACGATTAGCACATCGACTTCGTTCCTGGCATTCATCTCCTCGATCGCTCTCACAATCGAAGGGGCCGCCTGCTTGCCCTGCACAAGCGCCGGATACAGCAGAATGGGGACGGTCGGATGGCGGCGCTGCAGCGTGATGATAATATCGCGAACCGCCGCGCCCGTCGGCGACGTAATGACCCCGATCGCACGCGGGAAGCGTGGAATCGGCTTCTTTGTCGCCGGAGCGAACAGGCCTTCGGATTCCAGCTTTTTCTTCAACTGCTCGAATGCCAGATACAGGCTCCCGATGCCGTCCGGCTGCATTTGCGTGACGTAGAATTGGTACTGCCCGTCCCGTTCGTATACCGAGATGTTTCCGCAGGCAATCACCTTCGTCCCTTCCCGGGGAATGAACGGAAGGCGCTGGTTATAGGAGGCGAACATAATGCTTTTTAACCGGCTATCCGCATCTTTTAACGTAAAATACATATGACCGCTGGAATGGTGGGTGAAATTGGAAATCTCACCCCGCACCCAAACGTCCTGCAGTCGGTCGGTGCCCTCAAGCAGCATTTTAATGTATCGATTCAGCTCTTTGATCGATAAAATTTGTTTTTCTTTCATAATTACGCCCGTTACCGCTAGTTGGTTGCAGAAGCCGCACGCTGTGCCGCTTCAAGCGTATTGCGAAGCAGGATCGTAATCGTCATCGGACCGACGCAGCCCGGCACCGGCGTGACATAGCTTGCCGTTTCCAGAACGTCGTCAAAATCGACGTCTCCCGCCAGCTTGCCCGTATCGAGCCGGTTGATGCCCACGTCGACGACAACGGCTCCCGGCTTGATGTGGCTGCGGTTGATCATCTTCGCTTTGCCGACCGCCGCGATCAAAATATCCGCCTGCCGCGTAATTTCTTCCATATTTTTCGTGCGCGAGTGGCACACCGTTACGGTTGCATTCTCGCGAAGCAGCAGAATCGCCATCGGCTTGCCGACGATGTTGCTGCGGCCGATCACGACGGCATGCTTGCCGGCGATTTCAACACCGACTTTCTTCAGAATCTCAATGACGCCCGCAGGCGTACAAGGAGCCGGCCCTTCCTTGCCGATCATCAGGTTGCCCACATTGACCGGATGGAAGCAGTCGACGTCTTTTTCGACCGCGATCGCTTCGACTACCCCTTCCTCCGAGATATGTCCCGGCAGCGGCGACTGGACAAGAATGCCGTGAATCGCCTTATCGCCGTTCAGCTTGGAGATGAGCGCCAGCACATCCGCCTCCGGCGTATTTTCCGGAAGCTTGTACACTTCGGAATGCATGCCCGCTTCTTCACAGGCTTTCGCTTTATTGCGCACGTAAACGTGCGAGGCCGGGTCGTCCCCGACGATGACCACCGCAAGCCCTGGCTGTACCCCTTGCTGCTTCAACTGCTCGACTTGCTGCTTAATATCAGCGCGGTAAGCGCTGACGATTTCTTTGCCGTTAATGATTTGCGCGGACATGCTTGTTTTCCCCTTTCGCTAGGTAGCTTCTACGCTTCGGACGAACGGCTGCGGATCGTCTCCAGGTCTTTGATCATTTTGCCGAGCACGCCGTTGACGAACTTCCCCGATTCCTCCGTGCCAAAGTTTTTGGCCATTTCGATCGCTTCGTTCACGACAACTTTCGGCGGCACGTCTTCCCGAAACACCATTTCGTACGTGGCAAGCCGCATAATTTCCCGGTCTACCTTGGACAGCCTGTCCATCTGCCAGCCCTTCAAATAATCGGAAAGCAGGCCGTCGATTTGCCGCTTGTGCTGCATCGTGCCTTCCACGAGCTCAAGCACCTCATGAGGCGCAATCTGATCGCGCTCCCGCGTCAGCTGCGCCTCGTCCTCCGTCCGCGCTTCTTCGATTACGTGCGCGATGGCATCGGCCGCTGTCGCTTCGTTCATTTCGATCTGATATAAGCTTTGCACCGCAAGCTCCCTTGCCAATCTTCGTCTCATCCGATCAAATCCTCCTGTGGGTTTGCACTTGCTTCACCGGAATAAACCGGCTGCGTCTTCCTTGTCTTAAGTTGAAGACTTATAAATCGTTATCAACCGAAAAAATCCTTGGGCGTCATCCAAGGATTTTAGCGGAACAGTCTCCATTTGTCCATTAGCCGGCGCCAAGTGTCTTCTGCGGGAAACACCGGCTCGTTCCGGTCCAACCTTTTCCCTATGTAGTATCCAGTATATACGATCAGGATAAAGATTAACATACGCCAGAAGCCGAAGAACAAATAAATGAGGCCAAGGGCACTCCCGGCCAGGACGCCGATCGTCTTACCCCTATGCTGTTCCCACAGCTGCTCCCAAATTCGCATCCACATCCGGGGGCTCACCTCTATTCCACTCGACTTTTGAAGGTCGGGGACGATTGTTGAATATTCGCGATAAATACCGTGACGAAAGCCACGGGAATTCCGGTAATTTCCTCAATATGCCGCTTCACGTTCGCCTGCATCTCTTCAGTCATCGCCGGAATGGAATTTTCGCCGTCGACGATGGCGCGAATGACGATTTCAAGTCCGGATTGATTCACTTTGACACGGGCGCGCAAATCTTGAACCCCGCGCGTCCGGCCTGCCGCTTTCAACGACAAATTCTCCACCGTATCGAGCGAAATGCGGATGTCCCCGAATTCGGTCCGCTGATCGATCGATGGCGACGAAGATTTCCCGCGCCTTACGGACAAATACAGGAAGCGAAGGCTTAACAACGCAGCCACCACCGTGGAGCTGATGAAAATAATCGCCGTTCTTAAATCGAAATAGACGTCGTGAGCAAAGTTGCCCGCCGTGTCGAAGGAAATCAGGCCGAATGCAGCGAACAGCAGAATGAACGTTGCGATCAGCACGGCCAAGCTGAAAATAAAGAGCAGCAGTCTGTCGAGAACTTTTACCACGAATCCTGACTCCTTCCTAAGATGGAGGAAACCCCCAAACGGTGAAGGATGGGGGTTCAACCGGGGTATTTATTAATTATTTTACGCGCTGTGCGGGCATTTCCGGCTCTTCGACTTTGTCCGCACCTTTGAAAATGACGTCATGAATGTGAACGTTCACTTGAACGACGCTAAGTCCGGTCATCGATTCGATGGCCTGCTTCACATTATGCTGAACCGCGCTTGCAACCTCCGGAATCCGCGTGCCGAATTCGATGACGACAGACACATCAATCGCCGCTTCGCGCTGGCCTACTTCGACTTTTACGCCTTTGGACATATTTTTGCGTCCGAGAAACTCGGCGATATCTCCGGCAAATCCGCCGCTCATGCCTGCAACTCCGGACACTTCCACGGTTGCCATACCGGCGATGATCTCGATCACCTCCGGGGCGATCTGAATCGTGCCCATCTCGGTCTTCTCATAATCCGCTGCCAGTGTACTCATGGTCAGGACCTCCTAAACATTTGGCTTGCCCACACCTAAACTTATTGTATACTATACCATTCCCTTAAAAATATGACAATGAAGCGAACGGTGTGCTTAAGAGTTCGGATCGTTCACGTCATGCTCTTCCAAAAACTTGATATCGAAGTCGCCGGCCAAAAACTTTTTATGCTCCAGCAGCTTAAGATGGAACGGGATCGTCGAATGAATGCCTTCGATCGTAAATTCGGCCAAAGCGCGCTTCATCCGCTGGATCGCATCGTTGCGGTCCGCTCCCCACACGATCAGCTTCGCGATCATTGAATCGTAGTGAGGCGGAATCGTGTAGCCTGGGTATGCGGCGCTGTCGACACGGACGCCGAAGCCTCCGGGTGGCAAATAAAATTTGATTTGACCCGCGGACGGCATGAAGTTGCGCTCCGGGTCTTCCGCGTTGATCCGGCATTCGATCGCCCAGCCGTCGATGCGGACCTCGTCTTGAGTGAACGAAAGCGGCTCGCCTTCCGCGACACGGATCATTTCTTTAATAATATCGATGCCCGTGATGAGCTCCGTAACCGGATGCTCTACCTGTATCCGGGTGTTCATTTCCATGAAGTAAAACTGTCCGTCCGGTCCGAGCAAAAACTCCAACGTACCGGCACCGGAATAATCGACGGCCTTGGCCGCGCGAACGGCCGCTTCGCCCATTCGTTCACGAATGTCTTCGGTCAGAATCGGACAAGGCGCTTCCTCCACCAGCTTCTGGCGACGGCGCTGCACCGAACAGTCGCGCTCGCCCAGATGCACTACGTTGCCGTGCTTGTCAGCCAGCACCTGAATTTCGACGTGCTTCATCCCCGTCAAATATTTCTCCAAATAAACTCCCGCATTGCCGAACGCTTTTTGCGCTTCCTGCTGGGCAGTCGTAATTTGCTGAATCAGCATCTCTTCGTTTTCGGCCAGACGAATGCCTTTGCCTCCGCCTCCGGCCGTCGCTTTAATAATGATCGGATAGCCGATCTCGCGGCCCAGCCGGATCGCTTCGTCCATATCCTCGACAAGGCCGTCGGAGCCGGGGATAACGGGCACGCCCGCTTCCTTCATCGTCTGCTTCGCAACGGATTTGTCGCCCATCTTGCTGATCGCTTCCGGCGAAGGACCGATGAACGCAATGTTGCAGCTCTCGCAAATTTCGGCGAAGTCGGCGTTCTCGGCCAAAAAGCCGTATCCCGGATGAATCGCGTCGGTCTCCGTCAACGTCGCGACGCTCATCAGATTCGTATAATTCAAATAGCTGTCTTTGGAAGCTGTAGGTCCGATACAATAGGCTTCGTCCGCCAAACGGACATGCAGCGCTTCACGGTCCGCTTCCGAGTAGACCGCGACCGTAGAAATTCCGAGCTCACGGCATGCGCGAATAATGCGCACGGCGATTTCCCCACGGTTGGCGATCAATACTTTTTGAAACTTCAATGGGTTCTCCTCCTAGCGGATTATTCCGGCTTCACCAGGAACAACGGTTGGCCGTACTCTACCAACTGGCCGTTCTCGACAAGCACTTCGACGATCTGTCCTTTGACTTCGGCTTCGATCTCGTTCATCAGCTTCATCGCTTCGATGATGCAGACGATCGTCGTTTCCTTCACGCTGCTGCCCTTGGAAACGAACGACGCCGCGCCCGGAGCCGGAGCTTCGTAGAAGGTGCCGACCATTGGGGAAACAATCGTATGTAAATTGGATTGGGCTGCTGCCGAAGGTTCGGCTGCGGGGATGTTGACCGCTGCGGACGTCTGAACGACGGCTTGAGGAGCAGACTGCTGGGCAACGAGGCTAGCCGCGGGCTGTGCGGCGGTGACGACGACTTGCTCGGTTTTATTCGGTTTACGGATTAAAAGGCGGGAGCCTTCGTTTTCGATCTCAAGTTCTTGCAAAGATGTTTGATCCACCAGCTTGATCAATTCTTTAATTTCGCTTAACTTAAACACGGAATTCACTCCTTTGGGCATCTTGTTGACGGCTGCTCATGCAAGCTGCGGCACGCCCCGGACCAAGCGGCGCGCGAACCGACGGCTTGTCCCGCGGCAGCGGTCAACACCGTAAAACAAACGACGTTGTTATTATATCACAATCTTTCGGTAAGAAAAGAGTTTCCTTGCTCCGGGAACAGCGCGAACTTTTCAGCTCCATCGGCTCTCCAAAAAAGCCGCCGCTAATAAAAAAAAGAATATGGCGAAAATCGTCGAACGATGCCGCAAAAAAAAGGAGAGCCGGGTTTTCCGGACTCTCCTTACAAATTCTTGCTTAAGGAATCATTTGCACCGATACGCTGTCGGGGCCGATGCTCAATTCTTTGATCGTTTTGTCGATGATGCTGAGCGCCTGGCTTTTCTCCAGCTTGCTGGCTTGGACTGTAACCTTCCATTTGCTGGAATCTTGTGTTACAACAGCCTGCGGGAAATCTTTCGTCAAGCTTTCTTCGAGATTCGTGACTTTGGCTTCCATATCTTCGATCTTCCGCAGCTCTTCCTGTGCCTTGACGGCTGCTTCGGTTGTTTGTTTCGGATCCGCGATAATCGTCAGAAGCTGTTCGGCCTTCTTAGCCATCTCCTCGTTGCGCTTAAGCTGAAGGTTTACAAAATAATCGTTCCCCGATTGGGCATGCGCCTGCGCTTGCACTTGCTGCAGCACTTTGGCGTCCGTTTCGTTTTTGGAGACCGGCTGAGCGGCGATATCTGCCCCCGTGCTGGTGGATTTGTCGCCCTTTCCAGGCTTTTGCTCCGGTTTGCCTTCCGGCTTTTGTTCCGGCTTCATGGGCTTCTGTTCCGGCTTCATTTCCGGTTTTTGCTCGGGCTTCATTTCGGGCTTCTGCTCGGGCTTCATCTCGGGCTTTTGCTCGGGTTTCATTTCCGGCTTTTGCTCCGGCTTCACCTCAGGCTTTTGTTCGGGTTTTATCTCAGGCTTCTGCTCCGGTTTTATTTCCGGCTTTTGCTCCGGCTTCACCTCAGGCTTTTGTTCGGGCTTCACTTCCGGTTTTTGCCCCGGCTTTTGCTCGCCTCTCGGACCGGCGTTCGTATCCGTCGCCGTGGGATGCATCGCGTCCGTTTGCCCGGCGCTGATCGTCATTTCCTTCGGCGTCGTTCCCGTCACTTCCACATTGCCCACGTCTTCCGTAAACAAGTAGTAGGCGGACAGCACCACCATCAAACTAAGCATGGATACAAGCCAAATGGTTTGTCTTTTCGAATTCATTGCATATCCTCCTTAACGTTTATCCTTGTTTAAAATTGAATGTATCGCACCGGCCCCGTACGGCTTACTGCTTGCGGGGCTGGATCGATATCCGGTGGGCAGGGACGTCCAGCCCGCGTTCTACCGCTTCGGTAATCATTTTTTTCACCGTCAGATTCTCCGCGCCCTTGGCGACGACGAGCACGCCGCGGATTTTCGGCTTAATCGTCTTGACGACGAGCGGCTGCTTGCCGCCCGAGATCTCGTAGAGCACAACTTCGCCGTTACGGGTCACGTCGGTGATATGTCTCGTGGCCCCCTGCGGATCTTTCTCATTGGTAATTTGCTGCGTTTCCTTGGTGTTACGCTCAACGTTTAGTTCCTCCGTCGACTCAATGGTCACCAGCACTTCTACATCGCCTACTCCGACAATTTTCGACAAGATGTCTCTAAGCTCGGTTTCATACGCTTCCTCATAATCTTTGAACATGCTTCGTTCTTTGCTTCCCTGACCGAAGGCCGGCTTGGTCTGATCGGGAGGAGACGCCCGTCCCGTGCCGATGGGATCCACCTCCTTCACGGTGATAAACGAGTTCAGAATCATAAGCGCCGCGCCTGCGAGCCCAAGCAGCAGCACCCACCTAAACGTCTGAACCCGCTTTGGACCGCCCGGGCCGCCGCCAAGCCACGATTGCATCTTTCTCCGCATCTCTCCCATCAGCATCACCTCCCCACCGTCAGCTCCAGCCGGATTTGGTCTTCGCCTACCTGCCAATCCTGCTCCAACATCAGTAATATTTGCGTCTTTTTCTGCAACCATTCAGGCGATAGCTTATTTTCATCCGATTCCCTGCTGCTTATCCGGGAAACAGGCTTCGATTGCGGCTCTCCGATGCGGATATCGACACCTGCAACGGGTTCCACCGGTTTGACCGGCTCGATTCCTCTACCTGGCCTTGAAGCCGTATCCGTAACGGACGTCACCGGTGGCTGCGGTTCCAAGGCGAGGGAGACGCTGCGAATGACAAGCTGGCCATCGCTATCGGCGGTAGTCTCCACCTGAATGCTTCGCACCTTTACTCCGGCCTTCTGCTCGATGCTTCGCTTCATCAGATCGGTAGCCTGCGCCTCCACCAGCTTGCGCGATTGCTCCTGCTGCTTGGCTTTCAGCGCTTCGGCCCGCTGCAGGGTGACGGGCAGCGACTCGACTTCTTCGCTTGCCCCGCCCGCCGGCCGTTCCGGACTCGCCGCTCCGCTTTTGAACAGCGCGTCCTTGACGCGCTCATCCAATTGCGACCGCTGGCCAAGCAGCGAGAAGAGCGGCTGCAGCAGCGTAAGCAGCAGGAACAGGCCGATCACGGTTTTGACGTAGCGCTGCATCGACTGGTTCGGCAGCAGCAGGTCGACGAAGGTGGCGAGCAAGATGACCATGACGATCGACTTGAGCCACCCGCTCAGGAAGTCCAATCGTCATCCTCTCCTTCGCGGGGCGCGGTTCAGCGCATCATGACGGATACGTTGCCTGCGGCAATCACAATGGTGATCGCCAGGAAAAACATCAGCCCGACGACGGCAAGCGCCGCAAATACGAATATCAAACTTTTCCCAATTGTTTCCAAGCACGTAATCATCGGGTTATCTCCCAAGGGCTGCATCACTGCAGCCGATACATTATAGATGAAGGCAAGCGCCAATATTTTAAGCGCCGGGAAGGCACAAAGCACCAGAAGAATGACGACCCCCGCCAGCCCTACCGCGTTTTTCACCAGCAGCGAGGCACCGATCACGGTTTCCGAGGCGTCCGAGAAGAGCCGCCCGACGACCGGCACGAAGTTGCCGGCAATGTACTTGGCCGTCCGGATCGTCACCCCGTCCGCCGCGGCGCTGCCGATGCCTTGTACCGAAACGACCCCCAAAAATACCGTAACGAAAACTCCAAGACACCCTACGCTGACGTTTCGCAGCAAATTTGCAAGCTGGGTCACCTTGTATTTGTCCGACAGCGAGCTGACAATATGCAGCACCGCCGAGAAAAACAGCAGCGGAAATACGATGAAGTAGATCGCCGTCCCGACGGCGTGGATCATGAATACGATCAGCGGGTGCAGGACGGAAACGGTCACCACGTTGCCCATAGAAGCGAGCAGCGTAAGAAGGAGCGGCACGACGGCGATCATGAAGTGGATCATATCGGTTATCGCCGATTTCGCATAGCCGATCGCTACGCTGAAGCTGTTGACCGCCATGATCATCAGGACCAGAAACGAAATGGCGTAGGCGATTTTGCTGACGTTATTTTTCTCGAAGGAGCTTTGCAGCGTTTCCAGCAGCATGCTGAACACCGTAAGAATGACGATGGAAACGAGCAGCTTGCCGTTGAAGAGAAGCTCATGAAATAAGTATTTGAACAGTCCCGAGAAAATCGAACCGAGGCCGAAATCCTTGGCTCCGAGCAGCAGCTCCATGAAGCTGGGGGCCCGGCTGTCCGGAAAATATCCGCCGTACTGCCGGGTCAGCCGGCTCCAGAATTGCTCGACCTGATCAAGCGGCAGCCGCTGCGCCTGCTCACGGATCAGCTCTTCCGCCGGTACGGCGGCATAAGCGGTGCCGCAGCAGCCCGCTCCTCCGTCCGGCATGAGAGTCGTGAGGAACGCCACGCTTAGCAGCAGTCCGAGCCGGAGCGCGCCGCAGGCAGCTAGTCTCCCGAACGAATGTCGTAACCCTTGCATCCAGCGCCGCCTCATCGCTTCGCCTCCACCCGCCTTTTCATGCCGAGCTGCCCATCTCCGGCGCTACGCGGGAAGCAGCTTGACGACCGTTTCGATGATGGCCGAGACGATCGGAATCGCCATCACCATAATGAGAACTTTGCCGGACAGCTCGATTTTGGAGGCGATCGCTTCCTGGCCGGCATCCCGGACGATCTGGGCGCCGAATTCGGCAATGTAGGCAATGCCGATAATTTTCAGAATTGTTTTCAGAAAAATCAGGTTGATGTTCGCCTTGTTGGCCAGTTCCTCCAGCACGCCGATCACGGAGGTTATTTTGCCGATCAGGAAGAGAAAGATCGTAATGCCGGTGAAGGCCGTCAGCAGGAAGGCGAACATCGGCTTTTGCTCCTTGATGATCAGCACCAGCACGGTCGTCACCAACCCGAGCCCTACGATTTGAATGATCTCCACGGGCTTCACCTGCTTTTATTGGAAGAGAAAAATCGTCTTGATCTCTTTAAACAAGCTGTCCAGCAGCCGGACCACCATAAACAGCACGACGACGAAGCCGATCACGGTGACCCAATGCGCCATATCTTCTTTGCCCATCTGCTTCAGCACGGTATGAATCATTGCGATAATGATGCCGATGCCGGCGATCTGGAATATCGCGTTTACGTCCACGTTCATTGGCGGCACCTCACCCTTAAGCCTGGCTCTGCTTCTAATACATTAAAATGACGACTAACGCGCCCATCAGCAGGCCGAGGCTTTTCCACATCCGCTCATACCGCTCCCGCTCGTCCCGCGCAATGTCCGCTTCCCCCTGCAGGCTGCTGGCGGCAAGCCTCAGGTGCTTGACCTGGTCATCGCGGTCCGTCAGCCCCAGCGTAGAGCCAAGCTGCAGCAAAATGTCCCGCTCCGCCGCTTTCATCGACGTCGTTTTCCATCCCCGGCTTACCGCCTGCTCCCAGACGGTCTGTACGGAACGGCCGCCGGGCTTGCCGAGTTCCTCCGCTGCGGCCGTAAACAAAACACCTGCCGGAGAGTCATCCGCTCTTGCGGCACGCCGTAGCGCGTCCGGCAGCGGCGTGAAGCCGTAGACGATTTCCGTTTCCAGCCGCTGCAGCATGCGGATCAGATCGGCGATTTGCCTCGGTCGGCGCGACAATTGGGAAGCCTGGTAAAAGCCGAACAGCGTGCCTGCCAGCAAAATCAGCATGGCGCCGAGCAGCTTCAGCATGCGGGGTCCTCGTCCTCTTCACCGGTTCGTTTCATCAGCTCAGCCCCCCTCTCCAAGCGAGTCTGTCGTCCAGCCGTTTGCCCTGCTTGTCATAAACGGCCGTTTCCGGGCCCGCTCCCGGCGGTCGGGCCAGTACAACAAAGCGGTCGAACACGCCGTCTTCGAGCAGCTCGCGCAGGATCGGACGGCGCCGGAGCTCCGCGGCATCCCGGCCGTGGGCCGTAGCGATGACGCCGACACCGGCGTGCAGTGCTTCGTGGATCGCAAGCGCGTCCTCGGCCCGGCCGATCTCGTCGGCAATCAGCACCTCCGGCGACATGGAGCGGATCATCATCATCATGCCTTCCGCCTTCGGGCAGCCGTCCAGCACGTCCGTCCGGTACCCGACATCGAAGCGGGGCACTCCTTTGACGCAAGCGGCAATCTCGGAACGTTCGTCGACGATGCCGATCTTGAAGGACCGGCGCAAGCCGTTGTCCGCTCCTCCACTGCCCAGCAATCGGGCCAGATCGCGGATCAGCGTCGTCTTTCCCTGCTGCGGAGGGGAGACGATCAGCGTGCGGTACACCCGGTCGCCGCCCGGTTCGAGCAGATAGGGAAGGACCGGCTTGGCGGTGTTTTTCCATTCCCGCGCCAGCCGAACGTTGAAGCCGCTGACATCCTTGATGTACTTTACTTTTCCCTGTTCCAGAACGGTTCGTCCGGCGAGGCCGATCCGGTGTCCGCCGGAAACGGTAATGAACCCCCGCTTCAGTTCCTCCTCGAACGTGTACATCGAATGCTGCGTCAGCTGCTCTAGCAGCTCCGCGCAGTCCCGGCGCGTCGGCCGGTAGGCTTGCCCAGGATCGGCGCACAAGCTGCCCTTGTCCGATACGAAGCCGCAGCCCGAAGCCCAAACGACTTCCAGAGGCCTCTCTTCGCGGATCCGGATTTCTTGCAGCTCGGCTGCAATGCGGGTTGGTAGAGTTGCTAGGATCTGCTGCATAGCGGCGGAGAAGAACGGCAGCAGCGACCGGATCATGGCTATCCCTCCAAGCTGTCCATCTTTTACAATCATATGTATGATGCAATCTACTGAACTATGACCGATTACTTTTTTAAGATTCCAATAAAAATACAGCTTACGCCGACAAGCACCCATAGCATTTTGCCCGCCGACAGCTTTTCCGCCATCCCCACAAGTCCGATCGTCGTAGTCGTAAGCAGCACGAGAGGCCCGACCAGCGCCAGCGCCGAATTAATCAGGAGCGCTTTCTCAATCTGGTTGTAGCGCAGCATAAGCAGCCCCGCCATAATCTCAATGCTCCCTGAGAAGATTCGGATCAGCGCCATACTGAGGACGATTTTGTTGATGACAGACATTGGTTTCCCCCCTTCACTTTCCTTATCACTGTATGCGGGCTCGTCTTATTTTAGGCTTGCGGGGCACACCATTCGCCCAAAATGCATATGATGCACCGTAATCCAACTTTATGTTACTGCGAGGCGATACAAGATGGAGGTTACATCACCGCTGCAGTGGAACACCCTGCTCAGCGATCCGACCGGGCGTCGTACGGAGAAGCCGCGAGCCTTGGGCAAAACGATGGTCATCGACAAAGGCCTTGGGCTTCATGCACTTGAGGATTTGCTGCAGACGGCCGGCGTCTATATCGACATGCTGAAAATCGGATTCGGCACCTCGCCGCTTTATAAGACGGAGTTGCTTAAGCGAAAAATCGAAATGGCGAAAGCCCACGACATTATCGTCTACCCCGGAGGCACTTTTCTCGAGGTGGCGATCCGGCAGGATGCGGTCGATCATTACTTTGATATGGCGGCTTACATGGGCTTCAGCGGTGTGGAAGTATCGGACGGAACCATCGAGGTGCCTAGGAGTCTGCGCAGCGAGCTGATCTCCCGGGGGGTGGAAGCAGGACTTACGGTCATCACCGAATACGGAAAAAAAGGGTGGGGCTCCACCATCGAATTGGACGCATTGATTGAGACAGTGATCCTGGATACCGGGCTTGGCGCCGCGCTGGTCACGATCGAAGGCCGGGAATCCGGCAAAGGCGTCGGCATCTACGACGCTCAAGGCGCTTGCAAGGATAAGGAAATCGCGCAGGTGCTCAGGCAGGTGCCGAGTCCGGGCGTTCTGCTCTGGGAAGCGCCGCAAAAGGAGCAGCAGGTGCATCTGATGCAAATGCTGGGAGCTGACGTTCATCTCGGCAATGTCGCTCCTTCGGACGTCATCTCGCTCGAAGCGCTCCGTCGGGGGCTCCGTTCGGATACGATGCTTCCCGAAGGGTTGCAATCCGCTGCCGTCGGCCATTCGTGGGATTATCAAATTTGAAGCGGGGGAGGTCCGGTTTCCATGAATATTCAAGTGATCGCCTCCATTAACGAAGCGCGGTCCGACGATCTTCAGCACAAAACCGTTATCGTCATCGATGTGCTTCGTGCGACCTCCACGATGCTGACAGCACTTGCCGGGGGATGCCGGACGCTTATCCCGGTCGAAACGGTGAGCCAGGCGAAGAGCTTGCAGAGCCCGGGGAATTTGCTCGGGGGCGAACGTTCGTGCAAAAAAATTCCCGGCTTCGACTTCGGCAATTCTCCGCTCGAGTATACGCCTGAAGCTGTGGCCGGAAAAACGTTAATCATGACGACGACTAACGGCACCCGGGCGATTCATAAGGCCAGGAAGGCGGATCACGTGCTGATCGGCGCTTTCCTGAACGCCGGGGCCTGTGCCCGCAAGGCGACCTCGCTGGACCAGGAAATCGTGCTGGTCTGCTCGGGAGCCCAGGACGTGTTCTCGCTGGAAGACGGCCTATGCGCCGGTCTGCTTGTGCACGAATTGCTCGGGTTGTCCGGCTGCGACCCGGACAGTCCGGCCGCCGCACAGGCGGTCGGCGATTTCGGCCTGGCCATGCTTCACGCCTACCGGCAAGTGCAGGACCGTCTGACCGAGACACTGCTCTCCTGCGCCGGCGGACGACGGCTGACCAAGCTCGGCTTCCGCGACGATGTGACGTACTGCTCGGAAATCGATCTATTGCCCTTAGCCCCTGTCGTACGTGCCGGGAAGCTGGAGCCGGAACCCACCTCCGCCTCGCTCTAGTTCTAAACCAAGCCCTCGTTCATACACTGGAAAAGAAACCAATGGACAAGGGGCCTGACCATGAACGGAGACATTTTGCTGGTGGCGCTGATTATCATCGGCCTAATCGGTCGCTCCCATATTATTACAACGGCGGCGTGCGTGCTGTTGATTATCAAGCTCATCAGTTTGGAACGGTATTTGCCTACCATCGAACGGAGAGGGCTGGAGCTCGGGCTGCTGTTTTTGACGATGGGGGTATTGGTTCCGTTCGCCAGCGAACGAATCACCATTAAAGACGTGACGTCGATGTTCACGACTTGGCCGGGGATCTTGGCCTTGGTCGGGGGCGCAATCGCAACGTATATGAACGGCAAAGGCTTGGAGTTATTAAAAATAGACCCACAATTGATTGTGGGTCTTGTCATTGGGTCCATTTTCGGGATTATTTTCTTGAAAGGCATTCCGGTCGGGCCGCTGATGGCCGCCGGAATTACCGCTTTTCTGTTCAAACTGTTTACGTTCGTCTTCGATAAGCTGCGTTAGCTTATCTTCTTTCGGAAGGGCCGCCCACAAATACGGTCTGATCCGTATCGAGGCCGTAAGCACTGTGCAGCGCCGTAATCACTTCGTTCAAACGGCCGTTTTCAATGACGCAGGACGTCTTGATTTCGGACGTGCTCACCAGCAGAATGCTGATGCCAAGCTCGGAGATGACCTCGAACATTTTCGCGGCCACGCCCGGCGTACTAACCATGCCCGCGCCAACGATGGATACTTTGACCAGATTGGTTTCGGAGGTCACTTGACGGAAGCCGACTTCCGGACGAATCCCTTCGATGACTTGAAGCGCCTTCTCTTGATCGGACAGCGATACGGTGCAGGAGAAATCGGCAAGACCGTTCTGTACGCCGCTTTGGACGATGATATCCACATCGATTTGCGCTTTGGCCAAGGCAGAGAAGACTTTAGCCAATTGCCCCGGCTTTTCTTCCACTCCCAAAATACTGATTCTCGCCACATTTTTGTCGTAAGCAATGCCGCGTACTACGATGCCTTGCTCCATCGCCGCTTCCTCCTTCACTTTCGTGCCCTCATTATGATTGAAGCTGGATCTGACGACCAGCTGTACATTGTAATTTTTGGCGTATTCTACGGCGCGCGGATGCAGAACCGCCGCTCCGAGATTGGCAAGCTCCAGCATTTCGTCGTACGAAATTTCGTTCAGCTTGCGCGCGCACTTCACGATCCGCGGGTCGGTCGAATAAATGCCGTCCACATCGGTGAAGATTTCGCAGACATCCGCTTCAATGGCAGCCGCCAGCGCTACGGCCGTCGTATCCGACCCGCCGCGTCCGAGCGTCGTAATTTCGCCTTCCTCCGTCATACCTTGGAAGCCCGCAACGATGACGATTTTGCCGGCTGCGACCGCATTGCGGATACGATCCGGACGGATATCGGTAATGCGCGCCTTGCCATGAAGCGCTTCCGTGTACATGCCGGCTTGCCAGCCTGTAAACGAAACGGCTTCTTGCCCGAGGCTGTGGATCGTCATCGCCAGCAGCGCAACCGAAACCTGCTCGCCCGTCGTCAGCAGCATGTCCATTTCTCGCGCCGGCGGCGTGCCGGGGCACAGTTGTTTGGACAAATCGATCAAATCGTCCGTTGTATCTCCCATGGCCGAAACGACGACGACACAATCGTGGCCTTCAAGCTTTCTTTCCACGATGCGGTTCGCCACCCGCTTCATTCGCTCCGCGTCACCTACGGAGCTCCCGCCGAATTTCATCACTATCAGAGACAAAGCTGCTCACTCCCTACGCAAACTTTTACATAACTAGTGAGTTATTATATCATATGCCCTGTCTCTCTTGAAATAGTAAAATATCAACCCGAGCAGACAGATAGCGCGAAGCCTCCGTTTTTTTCTAGACATGTAAAAAATTTCTTTGTCCCATTGCAGCGAGCTTCCGCCAGATGCTCCTGATAGGCTCGGCTCGTACCCGTCTCGGTCACCACATAGACCCGTTCTTTGCCTAGAGCGCGGCACCATGCAAGAAAGCGGTCCGCCTGTTGGGCGAAGAGCAGACCCGGCAGCGTATGGATGCCCTGCAGCCACAAATATTCGGGCAAGTCGGCAGGCAGCTGCCACTTGGGGAACCGGCTCGCAAGCCGGCCAGGCTCCAAAGGCATGTCACAAGGCATCGTATGAAAATCGTAACGGAAAGGATATTGGCGCGGACCTGCGAGCGGATGCACAAACCGGGCGACGGGCATCCCTTCGCACCAGAGCTCCGCCGTTTGGAGCATTCGCAGCGTTGGACCGGCAACGACCGCGTCCGTATCCGAGAGCGGCTTCAAGCTTCGAAGCCGAAGCGCGTCCGTTCTGCCTCGTTCCGTGAGCTGCGGATCCTTCATTTCCCGGCTTCCGGGCAAACCGAGCGAATGCTGCGCTTCACCGTGAATGACGAATATAAAGTCCATCATGCTCCCCCCAGTCCATCGTTTTCCCTAGGCAAAAAGCTTCTGTTCATTTATACGAAACCGGCGAGTCCTCCATGCTACCTATCGTTAGCGCCGCCCGGGAAGCTACGGCCGGTTCCGCCGATTGGCCCATCTCCGCAACAGCGGCTGCAGGGCTAAGGCGTACAAGGCGGCGCTGCCGGCGAACGTCAGGGCGTAAAGCCATCCGGACGGGCCCGCCGTCAGCCCGAAGGAAACCTGCGATTCCATCCCTTGCTTGCTCGAATAATCGTCGACCATCTTCGGCACATACCGCATAGTAAGTAGCATCCCCGAAACGACTTGCACGATAACATACACAAGATGAACTGCCGCTGCGAACAAAAGGGCGTTCCTTATCGTTTTAACCATCCGCTTCTCCCCTTGAATCCGTCGTCTATAGTTTGCATACCATCCAGTATTCGTCGTAGTACTCGCCGCCGATTTTCAATGCGTTCGGTTCGGTGCCGAAAATTTCGAATCCGGCCGAACGGTACAATCGAACCGCCGGTTCGTTGGCGGTCACCACAGCCAAATAAATCTGCTCCAGTCCTTCCAGCAAGCGCGCCTCCTCCAGCACATGCCGAAGCAGCGCGGAAGCGATCCCTTTCCCCTGATGGGCGCTGTCCACATACACTCCCCACAGCATGCCCTTGTGAGCCAGGTTACGCGAAGACTCCCGGCGAAAGCCGATCATACCCATCAATCCGTCGTTCTCTCCGAACGCTCCCAGAAGAAACTGGTCCGCCGAATTCGGAAAACGGCGGCGAACCTCGTCCATTCCGGTAAGCGACGCGTCCTCGTAGTTCGAGCCGAATGATTCCGGATGTTCTTTCAGCGATTTTAACCGCAAGCTCCAAAATGCCTCCACGTCTTGAGGCTCCAGTTTACGAAGTATCATGACTTATCCTCACCCTTTACATTGATGTAAAAAAAACGATTGACTCTGACATTAATGTCACGGTCTATAATAAAACTACGATCCGCAATCCACCCGAAGGAGGGATGGCCCCTGAAAATCGGCGAGCTGTCCAAGGCGACCGGAGCCAGCATCCGATCGCTCCGCTATTACGAGAAGCAAGGGCTAATCGCGCCGGCCCGCACCGAAAGCGGCTACCGGGAATATCACAAATTTGCCGTAGAACAGGTCAAAACGATCCGGTTGTATCTGAATCTGGGCTTGTCTACCGAGCAGATTGCCGGTTTTCTGCACTGCGTGCTCATGAACAAAGAAGCGTTCTGCAACGAGGTGTTGCCCGTTTATCAGCAGAAGCTGCAGGAACTCGACGAGCAAATCCAGACGCTGGTCCGGATCAGGTCCAATCTGGCGGAGCGCATACAATCTATTCTATCGGAACGAACCGATAACGAATCCATGGAGGGAACGAACGATGAGTCTTAAAACAAGCAATGACGCCGAATTTTCCGAGGATATCCGCAAATCCGAACTGACGCTGGTCGATTTTACCGCCGTATGGTGCCCGCCGTGCAAAAGGCTGATCCCGCTGCTGGAGGAGCTTGGGCAAGAGCTGGGAGAGCGCGTGACGATTCTGAAGGTGGACGTCGACGCTTCGCCGCACATTGCGGCCCAATACGGGGTGATGTCGATGCCGACGGTCATCCTGCTCAAGGATGGCGAACCTGTCGAAAGGCTGGTCGGCTTGAGGCCGAAAGAGGCATACCGGGGCTTGATTGCCAAGCACTCGGCCATGGCCGCGGGCTAAGCAGTCGGGCACCAGTCATACACCGCCATCCGTACCTCTTCCTGTTCATCGTACCATATTTTGGCGCATGGTGGAATTCCCTGCATGTCGGATGATTTTATCGGAAATTTTGCCTAACCCAAAAGGGCTGGCGCGCCTTAGCCGCCAGCCTCCATCCTCCAGTTCCCCTCTTCGATCGCGACGGTTCGGACCGGACGGCCGAACTCCCGTTCGATCCCCTGCTCCACGATAAGCTCATCTGGTTCGTCATGCTGCGGATCGTCCCAGTCCAGCCATTGCAAGCGGCCGAAGCTGTAGGACCGGTACGCCTTTCCATCCTTCACCCGGATATAGACCAAATCGCCTCCGGCCAAATAGTTCACGATCGCTTGACCTGCGCTCTGTTCTGCCGGGAAATGGGTCAGCCAAATCTCGATCAGCCGGCTGCGGCCGGGCGAAGCGGACAAGTCGGCACGGCTGCGCCCATGGGAAGCGATGATGTCCGTCCACTGTCGTGTCCAGCGCTTCTTGGTGAATACCTCTGCGACTTCGGTCGCTTTTTGCTTGAAGGAAACGAGCTTCGCCGGATCGTCCAGCAAGCTGCCGATGGCTTGTTTCAGGGCATGGGCGTTAGGCTCGATGAGCAGCCCGTTGTACCCGTCGATGACGAGGTCCGTCAAGCCGCCGACCCGGGTGGCGATGACCGCATTCCCGGAAGCCATCGCCTCCAGACAGGACAAGCTTGTGCCTTCGCTGTACAGCGTCGGGATCAGCGAGATATCCGCCTGCCGGTAAGCCTGCGGCATGTCGTCAAGTTTAAGCGAGTACCGTTTAATACGGCCGGGCCACCGTTTGATTTTGATGTCTACATGCCGAAGGTCGTCATCGAGTCCTTGCCCGACAAAATGAAAATCGACATGAGGATATTTAAGCAAAATTTGATCGATAACTTCCAGTACCAGGTACAACCCTCTCGCATGGTACAATCTCCGGGGATACAAGATGACGATGCGGCTCCCCGGCTTGTCGTAATCGGGTCTTGGCGTAAATTCGTCCGTATCTACATAGTTCGGAATCACTTTGATCGCGTGGCCCAAAGCATAATCGACCGTCTGCAGCCAGTTCGCCGAATTCGTATCTACCGACACCAGCGTTCCGCACAGCCGGGCCCCTTCGATAAAACGGCGGTTCGTTTCCCAGAAAATCGTCCCGTCCGCATAGCTGCAATCCGGGTTATCCCAGCTCACGCCGTGAATAATACCGATGCCCGAACCGCTCGTTTCATAGGGCCACGCGTTGAAAAAGGCGGAATAGACCGTCAGTGCCGAACGCTCGGCCGTCTGCTCCTGAAACAAGCGGCTGTACGTTTTGACGGTGGGGATCGTATATTGCTTCGCGTGCTGTCCGCCTCGCGATAAAGACACGACATCGATGCCCCTGACCCGGCGCAGCCACGCATCATGGCCGTACTGATAGACGGTAAGCGGCACCCCCTGCTGCTCCATCAGCCGGTGCAAATCTGTCAAATACCGCTCCGCTCCGCCGTTATAGAACTTCTCCCCCTCATAATCCAGAAACGTAACCGTCATCACCGCAGCTTTGCCGGCCGGATCGTAATTGGCATACGCCTTCCAGGCTCCCTGCCGTTCCTCCAGCAGACGCTCCGCTTGATCCGTCCGCTCCGACCATTGGTGTCCTGCGGCGAAACGAACCCCTTCCCGGGCCGCGACCGCAGCGAATTCCGGAGCCAGGACCGATTCAAGCGCCGCTTCGAATTCGTCAGCGCCTTCCGCCAGACGCAAGATGTCGGTCTGGTACGCCGTTAATTCCAGCAGCGGCGTAGAAACGACTGGAAGGCCAAGCGCTGCATATTCGAAAAATTTGACAGGAGACACGCCGTTGGTCGTTTCGTTGACGCGGAATGGAATGATGGCCGCATCAAACCATTTGCCATAGTGGACCAGTTGATGGTACGGCTTCATCCCGAGCAGGTGGACGTTGGGTGCATCGAGTTTATCGCTGGAAATGCCCGGCTTGCCGATAATAATGAACTGCCACTCCGGCTTTCTGCGGGCCAGTTCCAGCACCAGCCCGTCGTCGAACCATTCTTCCACCGCTCCGAAATATCCGATGACCGGGGAGCCTGCTGCGGCAAACGGGGCCATATCCCCGGGAATGAACGCACGTGGCATGCCGAAATCTTCGATTCTCGCAGCGTTAGGCAAATAATAGGCGTCGGACCGTTCCGTCACATACCTCTGCAGCGATTTCGCGGAATAGGTCACGATGTCCGCTTGGGCCGTCGTTTGACGGTGCTTTTCGAGCATGTTCTCATCATATAACGAAAAAAATTCAAGACAGTCGAGCACATCGTACCAAAGCACCTTATGCGGCAATTGGTCCGCCCAAGCCATCTGCAGCAGCCAAGTACACAGCACAATTACGGATTGGCTGCGAAGCGCAGGAAGCAAATACGCTTCGCCGCTCACGACGAAAAGGTTCGGCTCGGCTTCGCGAAGCTGAAAAGGTTCGCCGGTAGGATCGCAAAAAAAACAAAGATAACCTCGTCCGGCAAACTCTTTCAGCAGCTGCTGCGGACGCTGGAGCGGCTCCCAGGGAACGGCTTCGGGGAATACGACGATCGCTTTGTATGTTTTGTTCCCCATCAGCTTCATCACTTCCGCTGCATACGGATCGATCGGACCATGCAGGAAACTGGAATAATACTGCTGCCTGTAATGATATTCCGAACGAAAGTGCGGTTTCGTCTCTGCCGTCACCTTCCTCTACCTCCCCTTCGTTACCGAATCAAACGGCGGTCTGCGTTCGTTCCGTTTTTTCCATAAATAGGTTGATTCATCATTTTCGATGTGACAAGTTCCTATAAGCATTTGACTGACATATGGTACAACGTATCTATTCGGAAGGAGGGTGTAATGACCGTGTCCTTACGGCAAATTCTTTTAGTGAAAAGCAACTGCGTTCCGGCACGCAAAAAG
Organism: Paenibacillus tyrphae; assembly: GCF_024158745.1. Taxonomy (GTDB): domain Bacteria; phylum Bacillota; class Bacilli; order Paenibacillales; family NBRC-103111; genus Paenibacillus_G; species Paenibacillus_G tyrfis_A. The sequence continues at coordinate 283,902 of NZ_JAMZAW010000004.1, forward strand.
GCGGTTCCCCGAAAGAAACGCCCGACCTTGTCAGACATCGTCAGCAGGCTCCGTCACCGTTTGCTCAGGCTGTTTACCATCTTAAGCCGGCGCATTCGTCGAATCTCGCGCGACGTAAGCCGGCTCGCCGGACAGGTGAACGCCGTCTCCGCGCAAGAGAAGCAATTGGCCGCGCAGTTGGCGCAAACGAACCAGTCGCTGAACGGTTTAAGCGGGCAAGTCTCCGCGCTTGCAGCCCGGACGGAGCCATTCGCCGCCCAGATCGCCGACTTGCAAGCGGAAGTGGAGAGTCTCTACGCCACGAGCCGTGCCGTTCGTACGGTGCTGCAAGGACGTGTCGGCACGACGGTATCTCTCGATACAAACGCAGGCTCCATCTCCGGTACGCTGACTGCGGTCGGCGACGATTTTGCCCAAATCCAAGAGCCTACCGGCGACATTGTCTTAATCCCTCTCGCCAACGTAAATTCCGTAACTTGAGAAAGGAGGCCGCAGGACATGAATTTCTCGCAGGCGCTGGCCGCCTTCATCGGCAGAAAGATCGAAGCGTTTTTGACGAATCAATTCGTACAAGGTACGCTGCTCGGCGTAGGAGACGGCTTTTTTACGGTACTGGTCCCCAATCCTTCTTACACTTCTCCGACGATTCAAGTGACGGTATTTAACCAAAATGTAGAATTCGTACGCATTCTTGCGGCTTAATCTTGCTACGGGCTTATGGCCGGCAGCATTTCCCTCATCCACTGAAGCCACTTGGCATAACGGCCCGGGTGGCGGTGGGTTATGCTGGACATTCGCAGTCTTCGATGGTACATGACTTCAGGTACTTCCTCCGGCGGCCCGAACGGCAGAAGACGTGCCAGAAGCTGAAGGTCTTCGTACAAACGCCCCTCGAACGGGTCCGTGGTCAGCCAGCCTCCCAACTGCTTCAGCCGCTCTACGTTATACATGCGGGGAGCCAGCGGAAACCCGTCTTTCAGAAGCAAATCGACCGTCATCGCTTTCGGACACTCGCCGATCCGTCCCATGATCAAGCTTTTGTCCCGGCGTTCGTGCCATAGCCTGTGACTCCCGTAGAGGAAGGCCGCTCCGTTTCCTTGCACAGCCCGGCCAGCGAGTAAACGCAAGCAGTCCGGCATCAGCCAATCGTCGGCGTCAAGCTCAAGCAGCCATCGTCCCCGGGCCATCGATAACGCCCGATTCAAGGTATGGGACTTTCCCATGTTCCGCTCGCAGCGCACGAACCGGATGCGGGGGTCCGCCGAAAAAGGGCAGGCTCTCAGCTTCTCCTCGGCGCCGTCGGTCGATCCGTCGTCCATAATGAGCAATTCCCAGTGCGGGTACGATTGTACGCAGACGCTTCGGATCGCCCAAACCAAATATTCCGCATCATTGAATAGGCAAAGGACTACCGTTACGAACGGAGACTTGCCGGGAATGGCGGCGCTATACCGCCCTTTCAGGATCGGGACAACCTCGCGCCATTCGTCCGCCGCTCTCTTGGAGACGGGAATACCCGTCACAGCGGGCAGCCACCCCACTGACTGCCGCTCCGGCCAATGCCATGCCGCGCTTAACTGGAATTGCTTTTCCACCAGGGCATACCGTTCGAACGGAAGCAGCCCAGGCCCGGCAAATCCCGGAGACAGGCCGCTTCTACACGCTTTCGTTCGCCAGAGCACAGGCCCTCTGGGTACGCTGGCGGCAGGCAGACGACGGCCTTCCGCTGCCGCCGGGAGCAGGAGCACACCGGCATCGCTCTCCTCCAATGAACGGACCCAAGTCTCGAGCTCGCGGCGAAACGCCGGGAGCAGCAGCTCGCCCGCATACAGCACGACAAACCAAGGCCCGTCATCATCGGCTAGAGCTTCATTCATGCCGCCCGCAGCATGCGATTCCAGCAGTACGCACCGGCTATCCGGGAAGACGGCCCGGACGGATGCTAGCGTTTGCTCCGCAGGTCCGCTTTGATGCGAGTCCAGCACGATAAACAGCATCTCGGGAACGGCCTCCTGTCATCTGCACTTTCGGATTCACTGTTTACTATATGATAAACACCTAGAATATGTTATCGATTTTTCGAAGGAGGAACTGTCCGGTGAGCATCGTCATTTATCCGCCGACCCTCGATTGGCTATGGATGAAGCAGCGCCCGCAGCAGTTGATGACCCAACTGGCAAGACTGGGCTACACGGTATTTTTCTGCAACCGGACCAGATCGATTCCGCGGGTGGAACGCATCGAGCCGAACCTGTTTGTCGTTCATCATCATGAGCATTGGCTTCAAACCGCTTGGCCCAAAATCCGCAAAACCGCCCCGGTTCTCGTCTGGTGCTCGCTGCCCTTCGCCTACTTGTCCATTGCCGCTGCCTACTCCCCTTATCAGATCGTTTACGACTGTTCGGACGAGCTCGGCGAGTGGTTCCGGGCCGAAAAACAGCTGGCCGTCCGGGCGGATGCCATCGTATGCTCATCGCAGCGGCTGTACGACCGAATCCGAAGATGTTACCGGGAGCAGCGGGCCATTTTGATCCGCAATGCTTACGATCCAAGCATGAAGCTTCACCTGCCGGACGAAGAAGCGGCTGCAAGCCGTGGATCATCGAAGCGAAAACAGATCGGCTACGTCGGAGCATGGGCGCCCTGGATCGACGAAGGGCTGATCGGCTTATGCTCACGGCTGCCCGGGGCCGAAGTGTCGGTAATCGGGCCGCAATTCGACAGAAAACTCCGGCCCGACGCTTTCGGCGACACGGTACGGTTCTTGGGGCTCAAGCGGCATGAGGAGCTGCGGGACTATATTCGAAGCTTCAGCGTCTGCATCATTCCTTTCCGCATAACGCCCGTCACGGTCGCAGCCAATCCGGTCAAAGCGTACGAATACCTGGCCGCCGGCAAACCCGTGGTATCCACGGCGCTTCCCGAATGTCAGGGGATGGCTCCGCATGTGGATATCGCCTCATCCCGCGGGGATTTTATACGAAAGGTTGCAGAACGGCTTGTCAAACCGGGCGACGGGGCGGCCCGTATCACCTATGCCCTGGAGCATACTTGGGAGCGCCGCGCCCGGGAGATCGACGCCTTCCTTCGCTCGATTCCGCAACGAAAAGAAAGAACCCGACCCCAGGGAAGCGATCGAATTCTCTCCTGAATGATACCTGCTGCATCGTTTAGCAAGGGAAAATGATTATCGTCTGCCTTCCTCCGCTTGATGCCGTTCCTCCGTCCCGATCTCCTCCACCAGCTCCCGGCTCCCCTGGCGAAACTCGCTTAGCGTGGTCCCGACCGCCCGCCCGAGCTGTGGCAGCTTGGACGGGCCGAATAAAATGAGCGTCACCAAAACGATGAGCAACAATCCCGATAATCCGATACCTGAAAGCATTCGCTTTTCCCCCTTTCAAGTTATTGCAAATTTTACGCGATCCGCACCGGCACGCCTTCCTGATCGGCGGACTGCTTTTCCGCTTCCGCAATTCGCAGCGATACGAGCGTATCCTCCGGAGCCGAGCGGTCCAACGGGCGGTCGTGCATGACCGCTTCCGCGAAATATTTGATCTCGCGGTAGTACCCGCTGTCCTGGGACAGCTCCGGCACGAAGCCTTTGCCGTTCTTGGGGTTATCCTTCAGCACCCGTTTGTCGTATACCAGATTGCCGCCCTCGAAATTGACGCGAAACGCCATTTCGAAGCCAAAATCGCCTTGCAGCGACCGGTCGATTTGCGAATTGACCACTTTGCCGTCGGGATACGTATAGTTCGTGGAAATAATATCGTATGCGCTTCCCGGCAGAACACTGCGGGCAATCGTCGCTACGGAGCCGGGGATGCCGAACAGCCAATTCACCATATCGATGTCGTGAATATGAAGATCGAGCATGCCGCCCCCGCTCGTATTCTCGAGCACCATCCAGTCGTTGTACGTCCATACCGGCGGATTGCCTCCGCGGAAAAAGTAAGCCGACAGCACGTTACCGTATCTCCCGCTGGAAACCGTGTCCTTCAAATATTCGTATTCCGGCCAAAAGCGCAGCACCTGCGCGATCATCAGCTTCTTGCCATATTCCCGGGCGGCTTCGATCATCGCCTCGCCTTCGCCCGTCGTGAGAGCCATCGGCTTTTCGCATAGGACATGGACGCCTTGGCGCAGCGCCTTGAGCGCCACTTCGGCATGCAGATACGTCGGCAGCGAGATGTCAACCATATCCAGCCGTTCCTCCTTCAGCATCCGGTCGACCTCGTTATACAGCCGGTACGGGCTGAAGTCATACTGCGTCGACGGGTTCTGAATGTTGCCCTCGGTAAAGATACCCTGGAATTTCTTCGCATCGACATCGCATATCGAAGTCAGCCGGAGTGGGAAGCCTTCGCGCTCCAGCCGGAGATATTGGGTCATGTGAGTCCGGCCCATAAAGCCAATTCCGATTAACCCTACGTTCAGCATCCGGTTTCTCTCTCCTCCAAAATGAAATAATGGCATGTCCGTCGCCCCACGATGCCCTCCCGTCAGACCGGGAAGCGGACGGCGTTCGGGCGGGTCCAGACCAAATGCTGGACGAACCCTTCGGCGTAAGCGCAGCCTGCTTGAATTCCTCTCGTCTTTCCGAGAGCATCCACAAAATCGACAATATCGACCCCATCATGCTCTTTAAGCCAGACAAGCTGGCTCTGGTGCTTCTTGAGCATTTCCAGCTTCGTGGCGAAATGGTCGGTCACATCGACGTAAAACGTCGGCTCGAAACCGAGACCGGACAAATTGTCCATGTAGTACAGTCCGGGCACCTTGGCCGCCGCCGGACGGTCCGTGACGAAATGCGGCAGCGTGGCAAAAAATGTCGCGTAAAACACCAAGTGGCTGACGGCGATATGATCCGGCATATAATCGTTCGGAGCGTGCGTGATAACGAGATCCGGGCGCACCTCGCGAATCAGATCGATGAACTTCATCCGGTTCTCCTGGTTGTCGGCGATCACTTCGCCGTCGCCGAAGCCGAGCGTCAGTACCCGGCTGCCGATGACGCCTCCCGCTTCCTCCGCCTCTTTGCGGCGGATGTCCGTCAGCTCGTGCGGCGGGATGTGGTAATGCCCTTTATCCCCTTTGCAGACGTGGCACAGCACGACCTCGTGCCCTGCCTGCTTCAGCTTGGCAAGCGTACCCGCGCACGAAATTTCGATGTCGTCGGGGTGCGCGCCGATGGCAAGTACGATCATGAAGCGCCTCCTCCTTAGTTCAGCTCCGGCTCAAGCGGTCCGGCCAGTTCGCTTAGGAAAAACAGCTTGCCGGGCAGCGTCGGCATATACGTTGACGGAATCCAGGGGTCGGCGCCGTGCTGAAGCGTAACGGCCAGCGACATGCCCTGCCACATCATCCCGCGTCCGAGCGCGCCGTCCGCGCCGCCTATCGCATAATCGGCCTGCAGGAACAGCCCGGGCCCGATCGTATTCGCATAGCATGGCACGCGCGTCGTCCGGCTCTTGAAGCTCGTTATCGCATTTTGCTCGATCGTAAGCGGGTGCAGCTTCGCCCCGATCCGGTGCGTGGCGGCCCGCCAAGCCGCTTCGTCCGCATATTCCCCGGCATACTGCGGCTCCCAGAAGGCGATGTGGCAGACGCGCCCGATGCCATAAATAACCAGCAGCTTGGCGCCTTCCTTCTTCAGCATGGCAATGCGCTCGGCATATCTCGGCAAGCTTTCCGCCGTTGCGTAATGCCGCTGTGCCTTCGGCACCGTCCGTTCGCCCAGCAGGTTGTAAAAGCTGTGCTCCATCGCGTATTGGAACGCTCCCGGATCGGACGGCGGCAGCGTGCGTCCTTCGGCGTCGCTCCATTCGTCCATATTGAAGCCATAAACATGGGAAGCGCTCACATCCCAAGCCTTGAGAAAGTAGACAGTCCACTTGTACATCCCCATCGGCCCTACCGGGAAAATGATCGCAAGCTTTTCCCCGCGGTCCCGCGCCTGTTTGATCGTCAGGGCGATCTCATGGCCCATCAGCGCGTTAAATTCCTGCAAATCTTCGCAGGCCACCGGCTCGAACCGGTCATGCCAGTGGCTTTGACGCGCCAGCAGACGCCCGGGGCCCAGGTTGCAGCAGGCGTCCATTTTCTCCAAATCCCACCCTTGCGGGAAAAAGCTTTCCATCAAAGAGCCCTTCAGCGTCGTGAACAAGTTCATGCGAATTCCTCCCGTCTCCTCCACCGCTCCAGCCGCCCGATCGTCGCCCGTATATCCCGGGCCTGCTCGTCGCCGGATATTTCCCGTTCGATAATCAGCTCGCCGTCGTAGCCAAGCTCCTGCAGCTTGGCAAGCAGCACAGGGAAATTCACTTTCCCTTCTCCGGCGGGCACTTCCTTGCCGAGACGATCGCCGTCGGTCGGATACAATCCGTCCTTCACATGCACGTTGCGCACATAAGGACCGATGACGTCGAGCGCATCGACCGGATTGCCTTTTCCGTACAAAATCAGATTGGCCGGATCCAAATTGATGCCGAGATTGGACGTCCCGACCCGCTCGATCGTTCGAAGCAGAACGACCGGCGTTTCCTGGCCGGTCTCGAACCAGAAGCCGAGCCCCTTCGATTCGCAGTACGCGGCGACTTCGCGAATCGCCTCCACCACCGCCGGATAAGCGGGGTCGGTCATATTTTCCGGAATGAAGCCGCAGTGGGTAATGAGCGCCGGGGCGCCGATCCGCTCGGCAAAGTCCGCCCAACGCTTGAGGGTCACAACCCGCTCGCTGCGGTATTCCTCGGGGATCAGACCGAGAGTAACCGGACCTTCGGTAAAATTCCACTTCCCGGGACCCACGACCCAGCCCCAGACCGCACAGATACGGACGCCCGCCCGGGCTGCGCATTCTACGACGCGATCGGCCACTTCCTCAGTGGCCAGCTCCGGGTCCCAACACATCAGCTGACATACCGACAAGCCGAAGTCTCTGACATGCCCAAAGCAATCTCCGCCGTTCCGCAAAATGTTAATGACACCGATTTCCAAAGGGTTCACCCGCTTTCTTGGTCTCTTCCCTGCTAATGATAAACGAAGGTTTTGGCAAAAGCTTTGCCCGTTTCGCCGCACTTTTTGTACTTCGGTTTGCAGGTTGGTACGAAAATTTTGCATTTTCGTCCGTGGCCGGATTTTTACAGAGACAGCACACCGTAATCGCGCAAAGCCTGCTTCAGCTTGTTCACCTCCGACTCAAGCTGCGCCAAGGTGGAGCCGTTCGTATCGCCGATGGCGGAGAGTCGGCCAATCGCGCCGAACGGCTCGAACGAAGGCGCAGCGAAGCTGACCGCGCCGGTGACTGGCTGGCCGGAGGCGACCGGTTCGTGCACGCGCAGAACTGTGCCGGAAATGGCGACGATCCTCAGCCGCTGGCTACCGCTTCCGATGCGAATCCATTGACCTGCGGCAAGCGCAGAAGCGTTATTCACGTTCAGCACCGCCGATCCGGAGCTTCCCGAAGCCGTTACCCCGGTCAAAGCCCCTGCCGTTCCGCCCGAAGTCACCTTGTAGCCGGCCGGCGTCCGGCCCTGTTCTACGGTCGGATCGGCCACATAGACGAATGCGCCGGCCTCGAACGTACCCGAGACTGGTGGAAACGCTTGCACAAATCTCGAAACGGCGCCGTCCCGCTCATCAAAAAGGATGCCCGGACCGAGGTCGAGCCACAGCCCGCCCTGCTTCGAGGCGATGCAATTGTTCTTCAGGCGAATATTCGAGAACGTGCCGTCCGCCTCGTTAATTCGGATCGAATAGAGTCCCCGGGCCGTGTCGTACGTATCCCGGATATAATTGTCCGTAATGTAAGCGTCGCTGACCGCGGACTGGAGCAAAATGGCGGACTTGTACTTTTCGTTCGCCGCCGGGTAATGGCCGGCGTTAATGATCAGGTTGTCGCTGATCTGCACCCCGGTTACTTTGCCCAGCTTCTCCGCATTGCCGATGCGGATGCCGGTAAACGGGCAATTTTTGATCACGTTGCCATTGATGACGATGTTGCTCGCTTCGACCGGCCGCACGAAGCCGATCCCGAATGCCCGGTCTTCGAGGATGGGAACCCCGGCCTCGTTAGGGTCGTTCGGATTGCGTCTGACGAACTCTTCCTGAAACTGGATCGTATTGCCGCTGATCGTTATATTGTCGTAGCCGCCAGAGTCCGGCAGCACTCCCGGGAACGAACCGATGCCCAGCATCATGGAGAAATTATGGTGCTTGTTATTGATGCTGATCGTATTGCCTGTGATCGACACGTTCTTAACCGGAAACTCCTTGCGGGGCCACAACTGAATAGCGAGGCAAGCGTTGCTGAACGTATTCCCCGAAATCGTCATATCGCTGAAATCCAGCGTTTTTCGGAGCTCGGGGTCGTTTGCGATTTCGCTGGACTGTATGTGAATGCCGGTAAAATAACCGTCCGTAATGTTTCCCGACACGACACTTTGGCCCGCATGCGTTTCCATCGCGCCGAACGCTTTATATTTTTTCGGATTCGTATTGAGAAACCGGCAGTTTTGAATCGTATGGCTTCTGGCGTTGATGTATACGGCTGAATTATCGTAATATTTGGGCGCTTTCGCCTCCACGAATTCGAAGGAGCAGTTCAGGATTCGGACGTTTTTACAAGCCGGGTTATTGAGCGTAATCGTATTGACTCCGCAGATCGGAGCGAACCGGACATGCTCGATCGTAATATTGTCGAAGTCGAACAGCGCGATGCAAAACTGCCGCCAGTAATAATCCTTCGTGCCGTTCGTATCCCGGCCGGGATCAATGCTGCATGTCGTATTGTTCAAAACGTTCTGGTCGATCCGCAGATGGCTGATGCGGACGTTCGACACTTTGGACGAGCCTTGAAAACCGCCGAAAATCGTCCAGTAATCGCCCGCATCGTTTTTCACCTTAATCACGGAGTTGCTTCCCTCGCCACGCAAATTTACGTTGCTTTTCAGAATGATGCGTTTCGTCTGGAGAAGCGGCGATACGATGTACGTGCCGACCGGAAAATAGACGGTGCCGCCCCCCAAAGCCGAAACCGCGTCGATCGCCGCCTGAATGGCCGCCATATCGTCCGCTGTGCCGTCCCCTTTGGCCCCGAACCATTTCACGCTAATCTCGTCCCGGTCCACAATCCGCTTAAACCGGTACCCGCTCACCGTCGAAACGAGCACGAGCCCCGTATTGTCCGCCGTCGTGCTGTCGCTCGGATCATAGTAAAAAAATCCTTCCTGCCCCTGATCCCTCACATAGTATAAAAATCCGTCTCTCGCATCTTTTGCCGCCCGCAATGCCGCTATACTGGAAGGCGTGCAGAAATCCATGTTCATCAGATCTCTCGGATGGTTGACCCGGCTTCCGTATACGATGTCGGTCACGGTTTGCGATTCCCCGGCGTAAGCGGACCTCAGTCCGCCGCCGGTCAACAGTCCGCCTGCAGCGGCTACGCCGGCCATGCCGAGCGTGGCGATGACCGAACGGCGGCTAAGCCGCTTCGGCTCGGGTGGAAGGGACGTTTCTTGCGGTACGGATACGGGCTCGGACTCGGCGGGCTTGTATTCGGACATCGTTCATATCCTCCTCTAGTACGGCCAGGCTCCTGTCGGCAGGCAGGCTGCGGGCCGTCTGCATGAAATTTGGGTTGGGATTGAAACAAATAAATTAAACGAGGACCGGCGGGGTAAGAAAATACATTGCAGCTCCATATAACGGTTCTGATAGAAGCGGTGAAGCTTTTGTCGCAGAAGTGAAAGGGTTCGTGTCTCCGCCGCATACGTTCCTTTTGTCTTCCCCCCTTGACGATGCGGGTAAATGCAGGGTTTATCGATAATCATAGCGTGGAAGTTGGAGCAAAATCTTTAGCAGATTAACCGATTTTTTTGCACAATCGTTTGGATTTGCAGTAGCATGGGAGGGTGACGAAGATTTAACTGTGATAAGTCAGGATACGCCCTTACCAATCGACAAAATTCCACTTCATCTGCTCCTCCCTCTGAGATACATTCAGCCAATTCCAGTGAGGGGAAGCCCGCGACAACAGCATAATGGGAACGATGTTTCAACGGAGAACGTTGGGAATCTATTTTTAGAAAATAGGGAGATGAGTAAGTTGGAAAAAGCACTGATCGTATTACTATTGTTATTAATGCTCTCTTACGCTATTCTTGCGATTATTAAACCAGCAGTGATATGGAAAAGGGAATTTATTTCGAAAAAAGTAAGGAAACCGAACGATATCGATTTACTGCTGATGAGAGTATCGGGTGTTTTCTTGATATTTGTTTGTATTGGACTGGCTTATGTATTTCTAATAAAGTAACAAACCCCTGCACCTCATTTTTATCAGCACTACTAGTCACTTCCAAAGTAAAATGCGAGGAAATCGCCTCTTGGCTAACTCCTTGCTTTTTTATTTCCCGTTGTTGCTATTCGCACATTTCCCCCATTACTTGGCACGTGGCATTTTCTGGACCCATTTTCGAAAAATACAGAACAGAACAACAGAACGCCCTGCTTTTACTCAGTCAACCATTGTGTTAAATTAGGGGTAAATTGGTGGTTTCTACCTAACGATGAGGAAGTGAACGTATGCGAAAAAAAGCCGGGATTTTATTAATCCTCGGACTGTTGGCAGGTGCACTGGACGGCCAAACACCGGTACCATCCGCTCTAGCCAGCGACTCCCAGAACCTGGCGGATTCAGCCCAACCCTTGACGCTGTTCGAGCCGACGGAGCTCTACGACGACCGTTATCAACAAGTCGGAATGATCGCACCCCAGCAAGTTCATGTGCTGCAGACGTCAAGCATCAGAAGAGGACATGGGGAAGGCTATCGGGTGCCCAGATATTTGATTTCCACCTGGATGGGCAACGCATGGATCGTTCCCGACAACGCGCTGAGAGGAAAAGAAGAACCGATGGACGCGTACATTGAGCTGTCCCACGAAGAAACTTTGTACAACGATCCGGGGTTATTGTCGCCTAAAGGGAAGATCGGCAAACAAACCGTCAAAGCGATTGCCAGCTGGGATAGACGGTACAAGGTCGCGACACCCGAAGGAGAAGGATGGATTGCACCAACTTGGGAGGCGTTCGTCGACATTAAATTGGTTCAGATGGACGTTCAACTGACAGCGCCGACGAGATTATTTCGTTTTCCATACCAGGATGCCGGAGCGGGCGTCAATCCCCAGCTGATGCAGGTTACTGCGGTTTGGCGAGATTGGTACCGGGCCGATTCGTGGCTGGGGCCGGTTTGGTTCCGGCTTCATGAACTGGATGCGGCGGATGCAGATCATCGCATGGAGGTTGGCCTGCGATATTATTATTTTGACGGGGATCAAACGCGATTTCGAGCCTCGGTGCAGCTCGGGCCGAGGTGGCGGGATACGGGAGAGACGATCCCGGTCGGGTTTACCGTCCTATTCTACAACGAAAAGGGCGAACGAATCGGCGCCTCCTCGGGAACGACAGTCCGGCTTAAAGACGGGGAAGCAACGCCGGTCGAGCTGACGGTGGACCGGAACATCCAGACGTTTGCGTATGCCACCGTTCAAGTCGGCATGTTCAACGATCAAATCGTAAGCGCGATTCAACCGGACGACCCGATGGCCATCGCAGATGATGCGGCTAATCAAGATCTTCGCTTAGGCTCGATTCAAGTGAGGCGGGATGGCGTATTCAGCATCGTGACCGGTCAATACGCCTCCAAACTTGCAGGCGAGCGTCAGGTGAAAGCGGAGCTGTCGTTCCTGAACGCAGACGGTGAAACGATAGCTAAGGCTCCGCTGGAATTGTCATTCGATGCGTCCTATCCGGGAAGCGGCTCCCATCAACCGTTCGAAGCCGTTGTGCCGAAGGATGTATCGAACTATGCATCCGTGAAGCTGAGGGTGCTGGATGCGAGGTAACGACGAAACGCGAGCCTGCTTGAATCGTTGCCGGGAAACGATCGTATTTCAAGCAGCCCCTCGTCTGCCCCTATTCTACTCCGCCTGACGCAGTCCGGCTGCCGGGGAAGACCGCCGCATCAGGGCCAGCGCTTCCGCCGAGGCGACCGCGTCCGGCATGCTGCGCAGCTCCAGCACCCAAGAGCCGGCGAAGCCGTGATCCTGCGCCAGCACTGTCACAGCTTCGAGCGGAACGGAGCCTGCGCCAAACGCCCAGTGATCGTCGCGCACACCCCCATTGTCGCTCAAATGCAGCCCGACAACGTACGGCATGACGCGCTTGAGCGACAGCAAGCAGAGTCCCGTGCCGGTCAAATGGGCGTGTCCCGCATCGAAAACGACCCGCAGACGCGGTGAATCGACTGAGCGGACGATCCGCTCCAGAAACTTCACGTCCGTACCTAAGAGGTTCGGATACGGCGGTACGTTTTCCAGTCCGATCACGACTCCCGAGCCGGCCGTTGCGCGCAGCGCTTCCCGGACAAATTCCGCCACCCGCTCCGCAAGCTCCGCCTCCAGCCCGGAATCGGCCTCCATCCCCTCCGCTTCGTCCGATTCTCCGGGATGCACCACGACATAAGCGCATTCCAGCCGCTCTGCGATCCGAAGCGTAGTTAACAACAGCTCCATCGAGACTTTTCTCGCTTCCGCCTCGTACGCAGCCGGGTTCAGACCTGTGATCGGAGCATGGACCGTCCAGCGAACGCCATGCTCCTTCCCAAGCTGCCGAAGCCAGTCGAGCTTTTCCTCCGGCCATTCCAACAGCTCGATGTGCGGTCCTTCGCCCATGATCTCGATTTCCTTCCATCCGTCCCCGATCAAACGAACGACCGCCGCCTCCAAAGACTCCTCCAGCAGCGCGTAAGTCGAAACGGCGCATTGACGCATCGCTTCCATAGACTCCATCCTCCTCATCTTCGTGTGTTTACTTGATCCCCGATTGAATAAAGCTGTTCATAAATTGACGCTGGAAGAGCAGAAACCCGGCCAGCAGCGGAGCGATGACCATCAGCGTTGCGGCGCTCACTTCCGTCCACTGCGCGCCCGTCTCGAACGATTGGGCGAAAATGGCAAGCCCTACCGTAAGCGGCCGGTTTTCAACGGAATTGGTAATGATGAGCGGCCACAAAAAGTTGTTCCAATGGTAGCTGACGGACACCAGCCCGAAGGCGATGTAAGACGGACGGGCCAGCGGAAAATAAATTTTCCACAGCATCTGCCACTTGGAGCAGCCTTCCATGACGGCGGCTTCGTCCAGCTCCGGCGGGATCGTCTTGAACATCTGGCGCAGCAGGAAAATGCCGAAGGCCGAAGCGAAGTAAGGCAGCATTATGCCGAGCTTCGTATCGAGAAGCGACAATTCCTTCAGGACGTTATAGTTCGGAAAAATCAGCACGTCCGCTGGAATCATAATCTGCACCAAAAACAGCAGAAACACGAGATTTTGGCCGCGAAAGCGGACCCGGGCAAAAGCAAACGCCGCCATCGTCGCCGTGACCATCTGCACGGCGAACACGCAGACGACGATCAGCAGCGTATTCACGTAGTACTGTGCGAACGGTGCAGCCGCCCAGACGCGGGCGAAGTTGTCCAGCGTGAACTCCAGGGACAAGCCCGGCTGCAGCGCAAGCTGCTTCGGACGAAAGGCCGTGCTGGTCACCCAGACGAGCGGAACGAGCCAAACCAATGCAAGCATATATATGAACGCATGACTTATTTTCAATTTATTACGCAGCATGTAACCGCCAACCTTCTTTCACAGGGCATTTCCGCATCAATGGTAATGTATTTTTTTATCCAGCCCGAAAAATTGCAGCGCCGCCACCAGCAGAAGGACGGCGATCATGACGACCGTCAAGGTCGAGGCCATGCCTTGATCCCAGAAGCTGAAAGCCGTTTCGTAAATATAATAAAGCAGCAGATTGCTCGCGTTGTTCGGTCCGCCCTTCGTCATGATAAGCAAATGATCGACGAGCTTGAACGCGTTGGTCAGCGCGACGATGGCGACGAACAAAGTCGTCGGCATGAGCAGCGGGAACGTAATTTTGCGGAACACGGTCCAGCGCCCGACGCCATCCACCTCCGCCGACTCGTACAAGTCCCGGGAAATATTTTGCAGCCCGGCTAAATAAAAAATCATAAAATACCCGGCTTCCTTCCAAATCATCATGACGATCATCGCATACATGACCAGCTCCGGCGTGCCGAGCCAGTTGATGTCGCCCTGCCCGATCCATTGGGTCAGCCTGCTCAGCAGCCCGTACTGCGGCGTATAAATGAACAGCCACACGTTGGCGATGGCGATCATCGGGATCATGGTCGGGTAAAAGAACGCCGTCCGCACAAAGCCTTTGCCGCGAATCGCCTTGTTGGCGAACACCGCCATCAGCAGCGCCAGCGACATGGACGTCGGTACCGTGCCGAGCGCAAACCACAGATTGTTGGACATGACCTGCCAGAAAATATCGTCCTTCATCAGATGCGCGTAATTATCCAGTCCGATGAATATCGGCACTGGGCTCGCCAGATCTGCCTGATAAAAGCTGAGCCGGATCGTCTTGGCGATCGGATAAAACGTAAACAGGAACAAGAACACGAGCGAAGGCAAAAGCAAAAGCCATGCGAATGCGTCCGTTTTCCATTGTAAGTTGAAGTTTTTGCCGCCCAAAAGGAAGCCTCCCCGCGATCGTTAAAATGAAGCCGTGCCGGAGCCCCGGGGCGGCTGCCTGGATTAGCGCATGCCGCCTCCGTTGGTACCGGGTACGTAAGATTACTTATTGAACGGAGCGAGCGCCTTGTCCGCATCCTCCTGCGCTTTCTTCAAGGCGTCCGCCGGCGTCATCGCGCCTGTCAGCGCCGCCTGCACCTGGTCGCTGAGTGCCTTCATCACTTTGCCGTTGTTGTGCGTAGACAGCTCGGCGGCCGCATACTGCAATTGGTCGCGCGCCACGACGGCAGCCGGGAATTCGGCGGCGTATTTTTTCATCCGCTCGGTTTCGTAAGCGGACTTGCGGACGGCGACATATCCGGTGTCGATGCTCCATTGGGCAGCACGTTCGGATTCGGTCATGAACTTCACAAACTTCCAAGCCGCTTCCTGCTTTTTCTTGTCGATGTCTTTAAAGATGTAGAAGTTGCCGCCGCCGGTCGGGCTGCCGAAGCTCTTTTGTTTCGGCAGGAAGCTGACGCCGAAGTCGAACTTGGCGTTCTTCTTCACGTTGGACAGGTTGCCGGTCGTATGGTACATCATGGCCGTCTTCCCTTCCAGGAAGTCCGAAGGCACGGTGCCCCACTCAGTCACGCCTTCCGGCATCGCTTTTTCCTTTTTCGCCAAATCCACCCAATACTGCAAGCCTTCGACGTTTTCCGGCGTATTGAACATGACCTTTTTGCCGTCCTCGGTCATGATGTTTTTGCCGTTTTGCAGTGCGAACGTCTGGAACATCCAGTACGCGAAGCCGGTGACCGGAATTTCGAGACCCCATTTGCCGTCTTTAGTCAGCTTCTTGGCGTAGTCCTTCATCTCGTCCCAAGTTTGCGGCGGTTTATTCGGATCGAGACCAGCCGCTTTGAACAGATCCTTGTTGTAATACAGGACGATGGTGCTGCGCTGGAACGGAATGCTGTACGTCTTGCCGCCGGTTTGCGAGTTCGCCAAGAACGCGGGGTAAAAGTCCGACAAATACTTGTCGCCGCCTTCTTTGGCGATGAACTCGTCGAGCGGAACGATGGCGTTCATATCGAGCAGGCTGAACAGCTCGGTCGATTGGAGCACGGCCACATCCGGCGGATTTTTGCCCTGCACGCCCGCTTGCGTCTTGACGGCGGTATCCGCATAGCTGCCCGTATAGACCGGCTTGACGGTAATGTTCGGATTTTGCTTCGTAAATTCTTGAGCCATCCCTTCGATGGTGGCCGTCAGCGGCCCCCCCACGGCAATCGGGAAATAGAACGTGAGCTCGACTTTCTCGTCCTTCGTCTCCGCTTTCGTATCCGCCTTATTCGAAGCGGAGGAAGTGGCAGGCGATTCGGTTTTGGCACCGCACCCGGCGAGCATCGAAATACACAGACCCAGACTTACCATTCTTGCAGTTAGAGAACGCATCGTTTTCTCTCCTTTGGTGGTTGTATGTAGTACTGTAGCAAACGTGTGTGATGCCCTCGTTAGAGCAATGTAAAGCAAATGTTAAAAATCGGAGCGGAGTGCTTCCAGCAAATCTCCCAGGGAATTCCAGACGTAGTCGGGCCGGATCGGAGACCCGTCCAGGTCGGACCTCGCCGTCACACCCGTCAGCACCAACGCCGTGCGCATGCCGCTGCCGAGTCCCAGCAAGATATCCGTATCCAGCCGGTCGCCCACCATCAGACAGCGCTTCGCCGGAAGACCGCTCCATTCGAGCGCCTTGCGGGCGTAATAGTCCGACGGCTTGCCGATGACGACCTGCGTTTCGGCGCAACTCGCCGCTTCGATCGCTTTCACCATCGCCCACGTGTCGGGGATGACGTCGCCGTCGACCGGACAATACGGGTCGGGATTGGCTGCGATCAACGCCGCACCTCCGCGTACGGCCTTCATCGCTTGATGCAGCCGGCCGTAGTCGAAATGCATGTCCATCCCGACAAGCACGTGCGTCGCGCGAAGCGGGTCCTCCGTTCGCCGGACGCCCAGCTCGTCCAATTCACGCATCAGCGCCGGCTCCCCGACGGGGTACACGACCGGATCGTGCAGCTCCGTGAAATATACCGCAGCGGCATAGGCGGCCGTCACAACCTCGTGCACGTGCGCTTCCAGCCCGAACGATTGCAGACGAGCCTGGCAGTCGCTCCTCGTCCGCGTCGTCGTATTGCTCAGAAACAAAATGCTCTTTCCTTTTTCCCGCAGGACGGAGAACGTTTCGGCAGCCGCCGGAAGCAGCCTGTCCCCGAGCATGATCGTTCCGTCCAAATCAAAAAAGAAACCGTCCACTTCCCTCAAATCCGGCAAAATCCTGCGCAGCTCCCTTCGTGATGAAAACACAAAAAAAACCTTTATCCAGCAGAAAGAAGCGGCGCGTCGTCATTTAGGCGCTTCCTGCAGCTGCATAAGGGTTTTCTCCTCGTCTCATACCCTTGAATATGCAATTGGGACTTTCGACTCTTACTCTAACAGCGATTTATCATCGGGATGTTAACGGTTTGTGTAGTTTTTGTAAAGGTGCGGCTTCCGGCGCGTTCGCTGCTGCCGAACCCGGTCCCCACAGCTTCCGGCTGCCCATCGATACGGCGCTTGCCCCTGCCTGCAGCGCCATGTCGATCTCCGCGTGATCGTGAATCAGCCCACCGGCGATGATCGGCATGGAGATGCTCCGGCGCAGTTGGGTAATGACCCGCGGAATCAGACCGGGCATAATCTCTACGGCGTCCGGCTCGCTCTGTCCGATATTGTGGATGCCGTGCTCCAGCGCCGACGTATCGATCAGAAACAGCCGCTGGATCGCCGCTAAGCCGTTCTTTTTCGCCTGCTTGACCAAATGGCTCTTCGTCGAAATGATGCCCGTCGGCCGCCAGCGCTCCGCCACGTACTTCATGACGATCGGGTCGCTGCCGAGCCCCGCGATAAAATCGACGTGCAGGAACACGTTTTTGCCTGCTTTGAGCGCCGTCTCCACATACTCCCCCGCCGTAACCAAATCGCCGATCAGCAAAAAGACGACGGGCCACTCGCTGGCGCACGCCGCCTGTAAATCCTCCGCTTTGCGCACCGCGGGTATGATGCGCTTGTCCCCCATGTACTCGTATAATGCCTGCTTCACGTTCTCTGCCCCTTTCCAAACATCCGTTCTGCGCCCTACGCTGACAATCTCTGCGCAGCTCGAGTTTATCTTAGCAAACATTTGTCAGGGCAGTGTTAACGGGGTGGGGCGATGGATGGGGGTATGAGCGTAATCGGCAAGGCGTGGGGCATTTTTCTTGGCCGTTGGCTGGATCGTTTCACGAGTGAACCCGTTTCAGAGACATGCGAAAAAAATAGAGGAACTGATGTTCTCTATTGTGTTCGAATTGGTCCGCCTGAGCAAAATAGAGGAACTGCGATGACTTAACACCCTCATCTCAGGGAGAATGATTATTTTTCGACACGAATAAGTCATCCTGCTTCCTCTATGTTCCGAAGAACGTATAAAATCTTTGCTTAGCGCATCCTCGTTCCTTTATTTTCAAGCCGAGTCGAGGGTAATAACCGTCATTCGTGCTTCCTCCAGCGATTGTCTGCATTTGTTGCCATGGTTCCGCTATTACGCGAAAAACGCGGGACGGTTACGCCCCGCGTTGAGCTTTTCGATTTTTTTACCTTCGCTTTGTCTCTTAACTCGCCCGCTCAGGTACGGAGCCGCCGTGCTGCGGTGTCCAAGGACATGCCCTGCTCGTTGACCGGCATGAGCCGGACCGCGAACGTAAATTCATGCGGCTCCAGCCGGTAAGGCGGAAGCTGTCCCTGTCCGCAGCTTGCGCTTCCGAGTCCGTTGTGCCGGTAATCGAGGTGCACGGTAATGAAATCCCGTTTGACCAAGTCGGTCGTATGCTTCGCTTGCTCGATGTCTTCCGGCGTATGCCAGTGCGCGCCGAAATCGAACTGCGGCATCCCAGCCGCCAGCAGCCCCGAGCCGCTGCCGCTCAGAAAAGCAGCCCACCGGACGTCCGAGCGGTTGCCGCTCTCTTGAGGGTACACGTATGGGAACGCCAGCCCGTCGACGGAGCAGTCATATCGGCCGAAGCGCGCCGCCTGCTTGCTGTCCGGGTACGATTCCCCTGGCCCCCGGCCGTACCACACGACGCGGTCATAGTCGCCCGGCAGCTCCATCCGCAGCCCGATGCGCGGAAGCATCTCCGGCGGCTTGCCGTACGGTGTGCCCTGCACCCGGAGCTCGACAAGGCCGCTGCCGTGAACCGTATACGTCCATACGGATTCGTAGCCCCAGTCGTATACGGGCGGAGCCGTGCGTATACGGCGGGTGCAGCGCACCGTGCCGGAGTCGAGCCGCTCCCAGGCGAACGAACGGGTGTCGTCGCGCGCCAAATGAAGGCACGCCTTGCGCCAATCCGCCACGACGTACATGTCGTTGTCGATCGGCGGCCGCCATAGCGTAAGCGCGGGGCTTCGACGGAGCAGTGGACGGCCCGCGCCGGTCCACGAGCGGATATCGCCGCGCGCGAGATCGAAGCTGAGCGCGAAGTCCGCGCCGTGCAGGACGAGCTCGCCCGCGCGCTCTTCCGCGAGCAGCGGGTGCGGCGCCGTCGCAGCAGGCTGGACGCTCAGCCCGGCCGCCGCCCAGCCCGGCAGCTCAAGCTGCGCCCAGGCCACTTCGTGGCCATGTGGCGCCCAGCTTGTGTCCGAGGCGAGCACGAAGCGCAGCTCAAGCCGGTACTCCGCGCCGGGCAGCAGGCGCGCCGGTTTTTGCAGCGGAAGCGTCAGTGAGGCTGTGCCGTCCGGCGGCACGTCCGGCAGCGGCGCGCTGCCGCTCGCAAGCAGTACGCCGTCCGTCAAGACGGTCCATACGAGCTGCAGATGGCTCAGGTTGAGGAAATCGTACCGGTTCCGAATCGTGACCGTCCCTTGCCCGGCATCGAACGCTTCCACCGTTACCGGCTCGATGATCTTTTTGTATTCCAGCAGTCCGGGCGAAGGGGTGCGGTCCGGCGTGATTAGCCCGTCAATAACGAAGTTGCCGTTGTTCGGCTCGTCGCCGTAATCGCCTCCGTAGGCGTAGTACGTCCGCCCATCCGCCGTTTTACGGCTGAGGCCGTGGTCGATCCACTCCCATACGAAGCCGCCGGCGAGACGGGGATACTTGCGGAACGCTTCCTCGTATTCGAGCAGCCCGCCGGGACCGTTGCCCATCGCATGCGCATATTCGCACAGTACATGCGGCTTTTCCTCGTTTTCGCGCTGTCCGAAGCCGATCATTTTCTCCACGGTCGAATACATCGTGCTGAATACGTCGCACACCTTCGCCTCACGGTCGCCTTCGTAGTGAATGAGCCGCGTCGGATCGGCGCTGCGGCACCAGGCGGCCATCGCCTCGTGGTTGCAGCCGAAGCCGGATTCGTTGCCGAGCGACCAGAACAGGATGCTCGTATGATTTTTGTCCCGCTCGACCATCCGCCGCATCCGCTCGACATAAGCTTCCTCCCACGCGGGATCGTTGCTTAGCCGATCGGCATCCCCTACAAGCTCGAAGCCGTGCGTCTCCAGGTCGGTCTCGTCCATCACATACAGCCCGTACCGGTCGCACAGGTCGTAGAACCGCGGATCATTTGGGTAATGCGCCGTCCGCACCGCGTTGATGTTGTGCCGTTTCATCAGGATGATATCCTGCTCCAGCGTCTCCACCGTGACCGCCCGGCCGCGCTCAGGATGATGATCGTGACGGTTCACGCCGCGCAGCCGGATCGGCTTTCCGTTGACGAGCAGCCTGCCGCCTCGCACTTCCACCCGGCGAAAGCCGACGCGTGTCGGCACGACTTCGAGCGTGTCGCCGTCCGCCGTCTTGAGCGTGAGCAGCAGATCGTACAAGGCTGGCGTTTCCGCCGTCCACGGGCGGACGTCGCTCAGCTGCGCCCGGAAGTGCACCTCCGCTGCGCCGCCATCCTCGCTCCAGCTCTCCACGGGGCAAACGCCGGAAGCGGCCTCCGTTCCTTGTTCCCCATCCGTCAGCCGCCACTCCAGCATGACATTTCCTGTCATCGTCCGCTCTTTCACCAGTTCCACTCGCACATGGAGCAATCCGGTGCAGCCGCCGTCTGCATCCAGATCGGCGACGATCGCGAAATCTTTTATATACGTCTTCGGCTGAGCAACCAAGACGACATCGCGAAAAATGCCGCTCAGCCACCACATATCCTGATCCTCCAAATAGCTGCCGTCCGACCATTGGTATACCTGCACCGCCAGCACATTCTCGCCCTCGCGCACAAACGGGACAATCGCGAACTCCGACGGCAGACGGCTGCCTTGACTGTAGCCGACGTAGCTGCCATTCACCCAGACGTGAAACGCGCTATCCACACCTTGAAACTGCAAGAACACATTCCGGGACAGCCAGCCCTCCGGCAGCGTAAACGTCCGCCGGTACGTTCCGGTCGGGTTATCTGCCGGCACCTCGGGAGGAGAGACCGGGAACGGATAATATAAATCCGTATAATGCGGCGCGCCGTATCCGTGAAGCTGCCAGTGGCTCGGCACGACAAGCCGATCCCAGCCGCTGTCGTCGAATTCCGGCATGTAGAACGAGGCCGGAACCTCCTCGGGACGTCCGGCGTAATGAAACGCCCACTCGCCGTTCAGCAGCATGAACCGGTCGGAGCTGCCCCGGTCGTACGACAGCGCCGACTCCTCAGCGCCGTACGGAACGAACGAGGCACGGGCGGGCAGCCGGTTCCGCTCTAGCACCTTCAAATTTTGCCAATCCCTTCTTGCCAGATGGTCGCTCATGATAATCCTCCTAGTATATACATCCGATTACCCTGTTTTATTGATGTTGTACGGCATAGAACGGAGCTGTTTCTTTTCCTGCCGCATTTCCCGCAACCGTCCGTCCCGCTTATTTTATCCCCGTCTGCGCAATGCCTTCCACGATGTACCGCTGCGCACCGAAAAATACAAGCAGCGGCGGCAGGCAAATGATCGACGTCACCGCCATCACGGACGTCATATCGACGCCGTGCACCCCTTTGAACTGGGCGAGTCCGAGCGTCAGCGTATATTTGCTGGAGTCGTTCAGGAAAATCAGCGGTCCGAGGTAATCGTTCCACGTATCGAGCATGTTGAACACGCTCACGAGAATCAAGGCAGGCAGCATCAGCGGGACGATCACCCGGATGAAAATACCTAAATCGCTGGCCCCGTCGATCTTCGCCGCCTCCTCCAGCTCCGTTGGAATGGTCATAATAAACTGCCGCAGCAGAAAAATATAGAAGGCCGATCCGAACCAGGCCGGGACGATCAAAGGCTTGAGCGTATTAATCCAACCGAGAAAGTTGAATTCCATATACAGCGGAATCATCGTCACATCCCACGGGATCATCATCGTCGCCAGCACGATCAGAAACAGCGCGTCGCGTCCCGGAAACCGGAAGCGCGCAAAGCCGTACGCCACCAGCGAGGAGGAAATCAGCTGCCCGATATTGCACAAGATCGTCACGGTCAACGAATTTTGCAAAAACGTATTGAACGGCTGAATCGTCCACGCTTTGACGAAATTGCCCCACTGAATTTCCGACGGAATCCATTTGGGCGGGTACATGTAGATTTCGTCCGGCGCTTTCACCGCCGTCGTCACGAGCCAGAAGAACGGCATCAAAAACAGCAGCGAGAACAAGACGAGCAGCGCGTACGTGAGCGTTTTTTTCATCTCCGGTCCCTCTCCTTTCCTCAGTCCTTAAGCTGCCTTCCGCCGCCGCTTGCCCGCCCGCTTCGATTTCACTTCGCCCTCGTAGTACACCCACATGCCGGTCGAGCGGAAGACGAGCATCGTCAGCGTCAAGATGATCAGGAACATGATCCACGCATTGGCTGCGGCGTAGCCCATATGAAAATACTTAAAGGCGTTTTCATAAACGTACATCGCGTAAAAATACGTCGAGTTCGACGGCCCCCCGCCGGTCAGCGTCAACGCCAGCGTCAGCTGCTGGAACGCGCCGATGATCGAGGTGACGAGGTTGAACAGCAGCGTCGGGCTGAGCATGGGCAGCGTGATCCGAAAAAAACGGGTGAACACGCCGGCCCCGTCGATAGAGGCTGCCTCATACAGATCGCCCTGGATGTTCTTGAGCCCGGCCAAAAAGATCAGCATCATCGAGCCCTGCGCCCATAGGCTCGCGCCTACCATCGCCGCCAGTGCCCAGCCCGGCTCCCGCAGCCAATCCGGTCCGGCAATGCCTACGAGCGACAAAAAGTAATTCAGGATGCCGTATTCCCCGCTGTATACCCACGCCCAGATCATCGCGAGCGCGACTCCGGAGATGACGGACGGCAAATAAAAGATCGTGCGGAATATCCCGCTTCCCCGCACCTTTTGATTCAGCAGCACCGCAAGCAGCAGCGCTACCGATAAATTCAGCGGCACAAATATCGCGGCGAATTTCAGCGTGACGCCAAGCGAATCCCAGAAAAGCGGGTCGTCAGTGAACATCCTGGTATAATTTTGCAACCCGACAAACGTACGCTCTCCCGCAATCGGCCAGTCGTATAAGCTGATCACCAGTGAGAACAGCAGCGGCCCCAGCGTGAAGGAAACGAAACCGATCATCCAAGGAAGGACGAAGAGGTAAGGCGTGAGCCAGCCTCTTCGTTTCAGTCGGATGTCCGGCCTGGCTGCCTGTCGAACGGCGGTCGTATCCATAGGTCCATCCTTCTTCCGTTTTTCGCCTGCCGGCTTTATTTGAAAAATTTCTCCGAGTCTTTGACGGCCTTGTCAAGCGAATCCTTCGCATTCTGGCCGAGCATAATCGTATTGATCGCCGACGTGAGATTGCGGTTCACTTCGTTCCATTTCGGATTCAGCAGAAACGCCGGCGTGTCGTCGCAAGCCTCCAGCATTTTATAGAACGATTGATAGAGCGGGTCTTGGTCGAGCTTTTTTTCGGCCACGACGCTTTTGCGCACCGGCAGGTCGGAGGTTCGCAGCTTGATCGCCTCGTCGGACGCGTAGTATTTAACGAATTCCCAAGCCATTTCCTTGTTCTTGGACGATTTGGAGATCGAGACCGCCGATTCGGCAATGACTCCCTTGAGCTTCTTACCCGGGAAGGCCGGCATAATGACCGTGCCAACGTCGATTTTGGCCTCTTTGAAGCCGTCCAGCGGCCATACGCCGCTTTCCCACATGGCGATTTTGCCCGCCTTGAAGACGTCGTCTCCGGACTGCTGGTTTTTGCCGCCGAC
Organism: Paenibacillus tyrphae; assembly: GCF_024158745.1. Taxonomy (GTDB): domain Bacteria; phylum Bacillota; class Bacilli; order Paenibacillales; family NBRC-103111; genus Paenibacillus_G; species Paenibacillus_G tyrfis_A. The sequence continues at coordinate 307,768 of NZ_JAMZAW010000004.1, forward strand.
AATGACGGCCGTTTTATCCTTGACGAGGCCGCCGAACATTTGCAGCACTTCGGCCGTTTTATCCTTGACGAGGCCGCCGAACATTTGCAGCACTTCGGCCGTTTCATTGCCGTTCATAAACCCTTCGATCGACTTGCCGTCCGGGCTGATGAAGCTGCCGCCGTTGCTCCAGATAAAGCCCTGCAGGTCGTACGGATCGTTCTCGGCCCGGATGCCGAAGCCGTATTGCTTCTTGGCGGGGTTCGTCAGCTTTTTCGCCGTTTCCTTGAAGTTGTCCCACGTCCAGCCCGCTTTCGGATACGGCACGTTCGCTTCGTCGAACAGCTTCTTGTTATAGTACATGACACGGGTCGTAAACCCGGCCGGCATGCCGTATGTTTTGCCGCCGATCTTCACGTAGTTGAACAGCCCGGGATAAAAATCGTCCGGCTTGAGGCCGGCATCAGCGGACATCATCGCATCTAGCGGTTCGAGGTTCTGGGAGTAGGTCGGAAAATCCCACATGTACATCACGTCAGGCGCATTGTTCGCTCCGATCGAAGCGGCCAGCTTCTGGTCAAAGCCGTCCCCGTACGCCTCCACCTGCACCTTGACGCCGGGGTGCTTCGCTTCGAATTGGCGTGCGATCGTCTCTTGAATTTTGAGCAGATCGCCCGTATCCCACGTGGCAAAACGCAGCGTCACCTGCTTGCCCGATTCGGACGATGGCGTCCCCGCCCCCGCTGCGCTGTTTTGAGGCTCGCTTGCCGGTTTGCCGCACCCGGCGGCCAGCAAAGAAGCGGACAATATCGATGTCGTAACAAGAAGCATCCTTCGTTTCATTCGAATTCCCCCTGAACGTCTGTTAGTTAACCGCTTACATGTTTATTGTAACGGGAGTAAAACGCATACAAAACGGAGGGATGTTCGGAAAATCGTGCATCATCGGCTGTATGAACGGCCTCTGTCGGGCAAAGGTGTCATTTCGTTCGATGATCGCCGTGTTTTTAGATGGCGCTCCTTTCCTCGCGCCGCTCGCTCCGGTATTGGCTCGGCGTCTTGCCAGTGCAGCGTTTGAACCATTTGCTGAAATATTTCGCGTCGGGCATGCCGATTTTATCCGCGATGTCCTGAACGGTGATCCCTTGGGCCCCCAGCAGCTCGCAGGCGATTTTCAGCTTCGCCCGGTACGTGAACGAGACGAAGCTTTCGCCGACCGTCTTCTTGAACAGCGTGCTGAAATGGCTGCGGCTCAGCCCTACCTCATGCGCCACCTCGGAGACGGACAATTGGGTATCCGTATGCCGGACGATCAGCTGCACCGCTTCCGCAATCGGAGCGGGCCACTGCCCGACGCTGATGCGGTACCGTTTCTCCAGCTCCATCTGCCCGCGGGCTTTGCGCACGGCGTCAATCCATTCCTCACGCCCAGCCAGCGGCGCTAGCCGTGACCAGTGCAGCTCCGGCTGCTCGGCCTTCCGCTCGCTCAGACGGCTGTCCCATTCACGCTGCCCGGCTTCGGGTACAAACAGCAGCAGGTGCCCTTCCCCGAAGGGCAGCACCTCGCAGGGCTCGCCCGACGCGCAGCCGCGCAGCTCATGCTCCAGCGTCCCACCGCCGCATTTCCCGGGGGCGGAGATCAGATAAAGCGCGGTCGGCGCATTCATCCAGCTCCAAGCCCCTTGAAGCAGTCGATCCAGCTCGGCCGGAAACCGGTCGCCGACGCCGTACAGCCATTCGAGCAGCAGCCCGGAGATCGCGGGGGCGGCAAGCTCGGCCGCAGCGTGCCGTGGAGCCTCGGCGCCGTTCGTGCCGAGCTCCTGACGGAAGGCGGCTAGAAATTCCTCCAGCTCCTCGTCGTTGAACGACGTTTTCAGCAAATAGCCGGAAGCACCCAGCTTGATCCCCTGCTGCGCATATTCGAAGTCGCGGTGGCAGCTAAGCAGCAATATTTTGGTCCGGGGCTCGCATGCCTTCACCTTGCGGGCGAGCTCGATTCCGTCCATTTCGGGCATCACGATGTCGGTGATGACCACATCCGGCCGGTGCTCCAGAAACGCTTCCCAGCCCCGGCTGCCGTTGGGCACGTCCGCTACGACGGTCATCCCGTACTTGTCCCACGGCACCGTCGAAATCAGTCCCCGGCGGATGATCACCTCGTCGTCGGCAATCAGCACTTTAATCGGTTTGGCATTCATGCGATCCCCTCCTTGGCTTTGATCGGCAATCGGATAACGATGCGGGTCCCCGCTCCCGGCGCGGATTGAACGGTGAGCCCGTAAGCTTCGCCGAAATGCAGCTTGATGCGCTCCTCCACATTGCGCAGGCCGATGCTCCGGCGTTTTCGAACGCCGTCCGGGTGCGGTTGAAGCAGCTGCTGGCGCGTGCGCTCGCTCATGCCTTTTCCATCGTCGATCACGGAGACGAACGCGTCCGTGCCGTCCGCTTCGATGCGCAGCACGATCGTCCCCTCCCCGTCCTCGAATGCGTGAAAAAACACGTTCTCCACCAGCGGCTGCAGCGTCATCCGCGGAATGTCCACGGCAGACAGATCGACTCCGGCGGCTTCGATCCGGTAGGCGAACACGCTGCCGTACCGCAGCTCCTGCAAATTCAAATAATGATCGATCACCTCAAGCTCCCGCTCCAGCGTGACGACCTCCCGGTCGACATTCAGGTTGCCGTCCAGCACGTTGGTTAAATGATAAATCATTTTGTTCACATCGGCGGCTCCTGCCAATCTGGCCTTCCATTGAATGGAAGCAAGCGTGTTGATGAGCAAATGCGGGTTGATCTGATGATGCAGCGCGCGGAGCTCGGCTTCTTTTTTCTGGCGTTCGACCTGTTTCATCTCATGAAACAATGTCTGAAGCTGCCCTACCATCCGGTTGAAGCTGTGGCCGAGCAGCCCCAGCTCGTCTTCGGTCTCCACGTCAATCCGCGTATCGAGCTTCCCGAGGCTGACGCGGCGGATCGACTCTTTCATTTTCTTGACCCGCTTGAGCAGCGGGGCCGAGCACATATAGGCCAGCACGAACGCCAGCGCAATCGACAGGCTGACCGCAGAGAACGTAAAGGTGCGGATCAGCAGCGACGGCTTATAAAATTGCTCGTACGGCGTCCGTACCTCAATCGTCCAGTCCGTCTCGTCCGAATGCTTCGTCCAGACGACATCGTCATCCCTTTTCACTAACGAGCCCTGTGTCTGGTAAACCGTTTTGCCGCCGCCGGTGATCGTCAACTGCGAGCCGGTGTCCTGCTCAAATTCGCGAAACAACCGCAACAGCTTGTCAGCGTTCGTCTCGATCAAAATGCTGCTGTTTTCCAGCACTCCCACCTGATTGCGAATGCGGAACAGCAGGCCGATCACTTTTTCCCCGGGAACGCGGGCGGTGTCGTTGTAATGGTTCGGCTCGTACAGGTCGAAGCGGTAACCGTCGGCGTCGTTCCGGTACCAAGGCTCCGCCTTGAGCAGATCGAAGCGGATGATCCGTTCGCCGTAATAGTAGCCCGACTTCGTAATCAGGAAAATGCCTTTCATATCCAACGACTTATGGGCTTTCAAATACTGCTCGAGCTGCTGCTCCTCCTGAAAGCCCTTGTACGTCGTCGGCACCTCTTCGTGCAGCACCGTAAACTTCGGGTCGAGCAAGTACGACAAAATGTCGCTGACCGTATACTTCATTTGCCCCAAGGTGGAATCGATCTGAAATTGCAGCTGCGAGGCGGAGTTTTCCCCGTAGCGGCCGAATTGCTCGTTGATCGTTCCCGACGATTTGTGATACAGCACGTACCCGAGTGTCAGCAGCGGAATCACCGCGGCAAGCGCAATAAGCAGCACCAGTTTGGTCTGCAGGGTGCTTCGGATACCCCGAGGCAGCTTGAATCCGTTTCTAGGCATCATGGACATCCCCCGCAAGCAGTTGTTTTTACGATCTCGTAAGCGCTTTCCTTGTTTATTATATCACGCTCCGAAGACCGCCAGCATCAAGCGCAGGACCTGTACCTGCCGGAAACTTTACCCTTTGCGGGAGCGTCTCGTGAAGCAAAAAGCCGGACTCCAAGGCGGATTCCGGCTGCTGCTGACATTGTCGGGATCACCCCGGCTTTATTTTGCTCAAGACTCGACACCGGCTTCGGCCGGGGCGGTCTTTTTGAGATAAGCCCGCCAGGTGATGCACCATTTCGCCGGGTCGTCGAAGCTCGATTCGTCGATCCGGTGCACGGTGCTGTTGTGCGGGGCGCTGCGGACGATGTCCGGCTGCTCGTAGGCTTCCTTGGCAATCTGCTCCAGGGCGCTTACGTATTCGTCCAAGTCTTCCTTGGAATACGACTCGGTCGGCTCCAGCGTGAACGGCTGCGGCACGATGTACGGATGGTGGCTGGTCCAGTAATGGAGCCCGAAGTCGCACATGCGGCGCTGCACGTCTTCCGTCGTGATGCCGGTTTCCCGGGTCAACTGCTCCCAGCTGTAGCGCACCTGTTCCAGCCTTCCGCCCTCCACATACGGAGCGCTGGCGCCCGGAATTTTCAAGATGCGGCTGTACAAATAGTTGTTGTTCAGGACCGCCACCTTCGCCGCGTCCAACAGCCCTTCCGGCCCCAGCGCACGAATCCATGCGTACGAGCGGAGCACCGTCTGGGCCACGCCTTGGAACATGCGGACTTTGCCGATGCTTTGGGCCGGCGAATGGTTCAGCGTGTAGCGGGTTCCGTCCGTTTCGACGAGCGGGCCAGGCAGAAACGGAACCAGCCGCTCCGTCACGCCGAGCGCTCCCGTCGCCGGGCCGCCGCACATATGAGGCGCGGCGAACGTTTTGTGCAGGTTGAAAAAGCACATGTCGAAGCCCGCTTCCTTCGCCCGGGTGATGCCGAGCAGCCCGTTCGCGTTCGCTTGGTCGTAATAGCATATCCCGCCTGCGGCGTGCACGAGGTCAGTAAACTCGCGAATCCGCGGGTTGAAGATGCCCGTGTCCTCCGGATTGGCTACGACGAAGCCCGCTGTCCGCTCGGAGATTGCTCCCCGAAGTGCTTCCAGGTCCGGGAATCCGTCCTTGTCAGGGTACAGCGTAATGATTTTATACCCCTTCACGGCAGCGGTCGCCGCTTGCGACGGGTGGGAAAATATGGTGGTTATGATTTCATCCCGCTTGTTACCTTCGCCGTTCGCCTCGTGATAGGCCCGCACGATGGACGCCATCGCGAACAGCGCCTGCGTCCCACTTCCCGGCTGGAACGTGAATCGGTCCATGCCCGAAATCTCGCGCATCGCGAGGTCCAAGCGGTGGTACACCTCCAGCATCCCCTGCACGGTCGACTCGTCCTGCAGCGGATGCAGCTCGGATATTTTCGGATTGCGGATCAGCATTTCGTTGACCCGCGGAATGTATTTCATCGTGCAGGTGCCCTGCCCGATCTCGACGTTGAAATCCGAGCCCAGCGTCTCTTGCGACAGGCGCAAGTAATGGCGCAGCACCCGGGCCTGCCCGATCTCCGGCAAAGCCGGAGCTTGACTGCGCAGCATGCCTTGGGGCACGCAAGCTTCCGCGTCTCCCACGACCGCTGCCACTTCCTCGCTGACGGACGGCGGGATAACGCCACGCTCACCTGGCTGATGCAGCTCGAAAATGACGGGTTCGTCCCATTTGGCCTGATGAAATTGTCGAACGTTCCGGTTTCTAGGTATCCGTTTCATAGGTATTCGCATGGCTCCTTTCTGCCCTCAGGCTTACAGGACCGCCTTCAGAGCGGCCGCAAGCGCGTCGATATCTTCTTTCGTGTGGATTTCGGTGACACAGTAGAGTGCGCATTGGCCCCAGGCCGGAAATTCCTCCGACAAATCCTTGCCTCCGAAGATGCCGTGCTCCAGCAGCCGCTTGTTGATGTCGCTCACTGTACGTCCCGTCCCGTTGAAATCGACGACGAATTCTTTGAACGACGATGCCTGAAACCGGATCCGCACCCCTTCCAGCTCCGCCAGCCTGCCCGCTGCATAGCGTGCCTGCCGGATAATCGTTTCGCCGACCTCGCGCATGCCGTGAGGCCCCATTAAAGCCAGGTAGACGCCTGCCGTGATTCCCCACAGCGCGGTTTGGGTCCCGACCGATTCCTTTCCCTTCTCCCGCTTGGCAAAAGAAGTCCGCTCATAAGCGACGTCCCCGAAGCCGTACTCGCCTTCGACCGCCGTCGGAGCAATGCCGAACAAGCGGGACGGATATTCCATGACGAATTGCTCCTCGTCGCGCGTGGCGATAAAGCCCGCTTGACCGCCGCCGTACTGCATGCGGATTCCGAGAGGCTGCAGGTCGCCGCAGACGATATCCGCGCCGTACCGGGACGGCGGCTCAAGCATTCCGAGCGAGATCGGATCGACGCCGACGACGAAAAGCGCGCCCGCCGCATGCGCGAACTCGGCGATTTCGCGGCCTTGCGTCTCGATATGTCCGATGTAGGACGGATTCTCAATATATACGGCGGCCGTGTCGGCCGACAGCTTCGCCTTCAGGTCGGCCATATCGAGGAGTCCGGTGTCCGACGCGTAATCGACGAGCACGCAGTCCATCTGCGGCGATAAATAATTGCGGATGACCCGCAGCCGCTCGGGATGCATCGTCGCCGGAAGCAGCGCCGTACGGCGACCGGTGATGCGGCCTGCCATCCGCAGCGCAGTGGAAGCCGCCTGCGCCCAGTCGAACGTCGGCACGTTCACGACGTCCATGTCGACGAGCTCCGCCAGCAGGCTCTGGTACTCGAACAGCGCCTGGAAGCGACCATGGTCCTCGTAAGGCTCGCCCGCATACGCGGTGACGAACTCCGAGCGCTGGTTGATTTCATCGCAAACGGCCGGCACGAAGTGCTGCCAGCAGCCCGCTCCGAGAAAGCTGATCGTTTCCTTCGCGCTCCGGTTGCGCTCCAGCAGCCGATCGACATGACGCTGCAGCTCGTATTCGGACAGCGCCGGCTCCACCTTCAGCGGGCCCGTCAGACGAAGCTCCTTCGGCACCATGCGGTACAGCTCGTCAATATCGGAGACGCCGATTTCGTCAAGCATCGCCCGCTGAACATCGGGCACGGTGTTGGGGATATACGGATGAGACGTTGTTTTTTTAAGCGTGGCCATGCGTCGCAACTCCTCCTTTTTCGTTATGCCAGTCCTCCGCCGTCGACGACAAGCACCGAGCCGGTTACCCACGACGACATATCGCTCGCGAGAAACAGCACGGCGTTAGCAATGTCGTCAGGCGTGCCGATGCGCTTCAGCGGTCGTTCTAGCGCCGATGCCTGCACGAACGACTGCTCTTCCCGTTGGAGCTGCTTCGCTTCGTCCCGCAGCAGCGGCGTATCCGTATCTCCGGGACAGACGCAGTTGACCCGGATCTGCTGTCCGCCATGGTCGATCGCCATCGCCTTCGTCAGATTGACGATGCCCGCCTTGGCGGCGCAGTAGGCGGCCGCCCGGTCGCCGCCCTTCAATCCCCAGCCGGACCCGGTGTTGATGATGCTGCCTCCGCCGCCTTCGGCCATGAGCGGAACTGCGTATTTCGAGAGCAAAAAAGCGCCCTTGAGCGAAATATCCACTACCGCATCCCATTCTTCCTCCGCCATTTCAACGACGGTGCGCCGCCGGATCACCCCGGCGTTATTGAACAAAATATCCAACCGGCCGTATTCCCGGCGTATCGTTTCCACCGCCGCTTCGCAATCGGCCGCAGAGGTTACGTTGCAGCCGATGAACCGGGCTGCGAGCCCTTCGCTCCGAAGCTCGTCTGCGGCCTGGCTGCCGGCCATCTCGTTCACGTCGAGGATGACGACGGACGCCCCGTGCCGGGCCAGTTTCCGCACCGTGGCGAGTCCGATCCCCGAAGCGCCTCCGGTTACCGCAGCGACTTTTCCATCCAATGCCAGCAATTGTTCTGTCATTTGCATCTCCCTTGTTCCCCCTTATCTTCGGACAAGCTCAGTGTAAGCGGCCTACACACCATATTCCCGGGCCAGCAGCAGAAAGACGCTGGACGTCCACGTGAACGCCCGGTCCCGCAGCCCGCGCCCTTCGAGCGCGTCGAAGTTTTCAGCCATGCCTGCGGAAGCCGCCATCCGGCAAAAACGTCTCGCAACGCCGGCCGCGAACTGCTCCTCGCCCGCTTCCTTCAGCCCTTCCACGAGCAGCAGCATGACCGGGGCCCAGATCGGCCCCCGCCAGTAGCCATCCGGCGCGTACAGCGGGCTTCTGACGCTTTCGGTAGCGAAGCCGTGCGCCGTCAGAAAGCGCCCTTCCTCGCGCAGCCCTTCGATCAGCTTGCACAGGATCGGCCCAGGCAGACGCTTGCCCAATATGACAGGCAAATACCCCATCAAGCTGTCGCCCTCGTCGGCTCCGGCATGCGTGCCGGACTGTACGGCTTGGAAGCGGTCACCGGTCCAAAAGTGCTCGATCATCCGCGTCAACAGCTCCTGCGACCGGCGCTCCCACTGCTCCGCTTCCCCGGCGCGGCCCAGTCTGGCCGCCACCATGGCAAGCGTTTCCATTTGCAAAATAAGAAAGGCGCACAAATCGGGACTTTCCACGGGAATCGTCGCCAAAAAGACCGTACTGTTGTCCCAACCGGAGTCGTTGCCGTGGTTGTACTGCGGCACGCCGTCGCGGTCGTCGTCGCGGTAATCGAACCACCACTGCGTCCAGCGGGCCAGCGGTTCGTAAATTTCCGCAAGCCGCTCCGGCGTAACGGCCTCGGAACGGTTCATCAGCCACCGCAGCGTCCAGCCGTGGATCGGCGGCTTGCAGCAGTTCCACAGCGCATATTTGTCGTTCATAAAATCCGGCAGCATCCCGCTATCGTCCTGCCGGTCAAAAAAGATCGCGAACTGGTCCCAAGCCAGATCGGGATCGGCTGCGGCAAGCGCCATCGCATTGAAGCAGTGGTCCCAGCTCCAAATGTTCGTCATCCAGTTTTTGGACATATACATTGCGTTCCGGGGCAAATACCCATCGGCCTGCACGACGCAGGACCAAGTAATATAAGCGGCCAGCTCCTCCGCTTCGGACCAGACCGCGGCAACGGCGGGCATCCGGCTGCGCCAGGCGGCGTACTCGCCTTGCACCTGCGCAAGCCCTTGATCGAACGATCCGGGGCGCGGCGGGCGCGGAACGGTGCGGTATTCCTCCAACGTAAGCTCCAGCTTCCCGTCGCCCCCAGGCACGCCGTCGAACGCAAGCCGCTGCGCTTTCACCCCATCCCAGCGAACGTCCTCGCGAATCGACCCGGCCACATGGGAAAGCAGAAAGCGTCGTTCCCGCACGAAGCTGTTGAACTCCCAGCCCCGCTCTCCAAGCGGAAACGCATAATCGTATACGCCGGGCGCGCAGGTTAACCGCACGCCGACACCCTGCGAACGAACGCGTATAAAATCCGGTTCCGGTATGCACCACTCGGCTGTCCCTTGTTCCGCTTCAAGCCGCAATAACGTCGGAGAAGCGGAGCAAGTAAAAGGAACGGCTTGGCCGCCAGCGAGCAACTCGATTCGGAACACGGCTCCGATATCGTTATCCCCACCCCGCACGAGCCTCAAGTACAGACCGGCTTCCCTGTCGGGACGCGCCGGAAGAATTGAAAAGGCAAAATACGAACCGAAACGGCTGAACGGCACAGTATGAAGATCGAACAACATGCGGATTCCGATAGCCCCCTCGTCGTCTGGATAACGGCTCTCTCAAACGAAAAGTGTAAGAGAGCGTTTACATGAATTATAAGTAAAATGCATTTCCCGCAAAACGGCTTTCTGTTCGCTGCTTCGTGTCTGTTTGCGCGTTTTTCCGCAAGGCGGTCCCAGAAGCCCGCCGGGGTGTCATTTTGTTCGCAGCGGATCGTAAGTTTATCCGGTAACGGTCTTTTGTCCGATGATCGAACAATTTACCCAGCCAAAAAAAGCCTGAGCATGGCGACCCAGCTCAGGCAATTTATTTTCCAATACTATTTCCCAAATTTCAGCATCGTCTCCGCAATGATTTCCGCCGCCAGCACCACCTGCTTAAGCTCCACCCATTCGTCCTTCGTGTGCGCTTGCTCGATCGAGCCCGGTCCGAACACGACCGCAGGGATGCCTGCCCGGGCCAGCTTGCTCGCATCCGTGCCGTAAGGCACGCCGAGCGTGCGCATTTCGCCGATTTTCCCCGCAGCAGCCGAAGCCACAAGCCTCACAATCTCGCTATCGGGGCTCGTATCCATCGCGTAATCCAGCACAAAGGGCGGATGAACAATGACGTTCAGCCCGCCGTCCTCCGCCGCCAGTTGCTCCATCTCCACCCGGATATCGTGCCATACTTGCTCGCTGTCCTCGCCGGGGATCGTTCGGCGGTCGATGCGGATGAGGCACCGCTCGGGAATCGTGTTCGGCGCCACGCCGCCTTGAATCTGCGTCACGGCAAGCGTCGCCGGACCGACAAGCGGGTGCGCGGCATGACGTAGCCGTGCTTGCATTGCCCCTTCGATATGGGCGACGACCTTCATCATGCCGCTGATCGCGTTGACGCCTTCCTCGGGCTTGGAGGAATGGGCGGAGACGCCGACCGTCTCGATCTCGCAGCGGACGACCCCTTTATGCGCGACAACCGCCTGAAGCCCGGTCGGCTCCCCGACAATGGCGGCGGCATATTCGTGTCCCGCCTCCAGCACGTCCAGCACGCCGAGATAGTTGACCTCCTCGTCGACGGTCGCCGCCAGATGGACCGGCACGGGCGGCTTGACGCCGTTCTCGGCGAACCACTCGATGGCGGCCAGCATCGCCGCGAGCGACGCTTTCGTGTCACAGGCGCCGCGGCCGTAGAGCTTGCCCCCGCGTATTTCCGCGCCGAACGGATCGATGGTCATGTTCGCGGTCTGCACCGTATCCATATGCGCCTCCAGCAGCAGAGCGGGCGCATCGTCGGCAACCCCGGGCAGGATGCCGATCACATTTGGCCGGTCCGGTCGCACTTCCCTGCGTTCGGCCTTCAACCTGAGACGCGTGAAGAAAGCTTCGACGTAATCGGCCATCTCCCGTTCCGGCACGCCGCCTTCGAAGCCCGGATTAACGCTTGGAATCCGCACCAAATCCTGCAGCAATCGGGCAACGCGCTGCTCGTCTATTTTTACTATCATCTTGCGGCTTCCTCCGATCCTTCGCGTTAATAATTGCAGCCCCGCGCATCAACCTTGATACGTTCCGTCACGACGCCGCTGCGCACACCGTAAATCGCATCGTTCAAATTCGGAATGACGCACGAATGGTTCGGAATAATGTCGATCCGCTCGCCGATGGACAAGGACACCTTGTCCGGATCAAACCGCAGCATGCCGTGCTCTTCGTTAAGCGCAGCAATCACAACGTCCGGCTTCCCGACGACGATGCCGAAGCCGTCGCCATGGTGCGCCCGGTCGCTCGTCAGCGCCTTGGTTCCCGCGTCGATCGTCGCCATGCCCGGCAGCGGCAGGCTGACGACGGTAGCCGCGACCCGCAGCGCGCAATCCGCTTCCTCGGCCAAGCCCATCTGTACGGCCGATACGTCGTTGAAAATATAATTGCCTGCCCGTACCTCCGTCACGCCTGCGGCGTGCTCGCACATTTTGGCGGTGGGCGTGGAACCGGAGCTGATCGTGTTTACCGCAAAGCCCGCTTGGCGCAAATCCGCAACGACCCGGCCAAGTGTCTCCGATTCGGCCTGCACCGCAGCGGCGACCGCAGCCGGGTCTCCGCTCCGGTAGATCAGCCCGAAATAAGCCATCAGACCTTCGATGTCAATGCCCGGCAGCTCACGAAGCCGCAAGGCGAAATCGACGATGTCCTTGCCCGGCTGCCGGCCGCCGCGATGCAGCCCGCCGTCCAGCTCGATCAAGACGGGCACCGGCTTGCCGGAGCGGACCCCGACGGTCGAGATACCTACCGCCCCTTCCCAGCTGTCGACGGTGACGGCAAGGGCAATCCGGCGGTGCAGCCGTTCCAGCCGTTCGAGGTTGCGCTCTCCGATGACCGGAAAGGCAATCAAAATATCGTCGATGCCCAAGTCCGCGAACGTTTCCGCTTCCGAAAGCTTGGCTACGGTTATGCCGACCGCCCCGGCTGCGAGCTGCATGCCCGCGAAGCGCAGCGACTTATGCGTTTTGATATGAGGCCGGTGCTTGATCCCGTATTGTGCCAGCTTGTCAGACATTCGCCGGATATTCCGCTCGACCGTGTCGAGGTCGACGAATGCATACGGCGTGGCCGGCGTTTCGGGATAAAGCGCTTCAGATTGATGTGTCATGACGTTTCACCTCGGAATCCGATTGTGGGGAAGCATACTTGTCCCGGTATTCTTGGGGCGTCAGCCCCGTATGCTTTTTAAATACGTTGATGAACGAATGCGCCCGCTGATAGCCGACGTCCGCCGCGATTTCGTAAATTTTGCCCGGGGTATGGAGCAGTAGACGGGCGGCCTTCTCCATGCGGAGCCGATGGACGTAATCGCTTACGTTTTCGCCGGTTTCCCGTTTGTAAATCTTGGAAATATAGACCGGATGCATATACACATGCTCGGCAATCGCCGTCAAGGAAACGTCCTCCGCCAACCGCCGCTCGACGAATTGCCGGACATCGGCGATCAGCTTCGCCCGCGAGCGCTTCGTTTCGCTTTCGGTTTCGCAGCGCAAGCTGCTCATGAGCGCGACCGACCAGTCCTGAAGATGCCGGACGGAACGGTACGGAACGCCCTGCAGCAATTGGTCGTAGCCCGGCCCAATCAGCCCGGAGAGCGGCCGGCCGTTCTTGTGCGCATAAGAGGACGCCGCCGAGGCGATGGCAAAATAAGCTTCGAGGAGCATCTCCTGAATGCAGCCGCTCCTCGTCTGCAGCTCGCCGAAAAGGCGCTCGATCCGCTGATCCGCGACATCCCATTGGCCGGCCTCAAGCAGCTGCGCGAGAGACGGAAGCTCGTACAGCGATGCGAGGGACCGCAGCTCCGTCCGTTCGGACGGCCCGTCCGCCGCAGTCAAAATCAGGTCCTGCTCGTTCCCGACCCTTCTCCGCAAAGCAGACAACGTGCCGTCGTACAGCGCAGACACATCGCCGGGGAACGTTCCTTCCCGGCTGATGACAATCGTCGCTTCGCCCTTCAAATAGGCGTGGATGGCCTCCTGCAATTGCTCGACCGCACGTTCGAGCGCCTGCTGCCGCTCCTCCTGCCCTTCGCCAGCTTCCGACGATACGGCGAATACCAGATAATCGTACGTGTCTTTGCCGGCCCAAAGCTGAAAGCCCGGCGCGAACAGCTCTCCGGCGATATTGCCCACCGCGTATTCCACGAGCGCAAGGCCGCGCGGATCGTAGCCGTAGAACGGCTTTTCGAGGCGGACGAGCAGCAGCGAAACCGGCTTTCCGAATAAGTCGGGCACGTCGAGCATCTCCATTTTGTCGCGGAGCTCAGCCTCGGAGTAGCGTTTGCCGAGGAGCAGCTCGCCAAGCAGCGTGCTCCGCAGCTGCGGCAAGTTTTCGCGCAGCGTCCGGGCGATCCGCTCCTGGGAAATTACCGCGTTCCATTCCTCCCGAACCGTCTCCAGCACGCCAGAGACGGTGTCCAGCAGCTCTTCATCGGTTACCGGCTTGAGCAAATAGCTTGCGGTACCGTTGGCAATCGCTTCCTTGGCATATTCAAACTCGGCGTAGCCCGACAGCAGGATGCATTTCGTTTTGGCCCATTTGTCCCGGATGTGGCGGGAAAGCTCAAGACCGGATATTCCCGGCATCCGGATATCCGAGATCACGATGTCGATCGCATGCGCATTCAGCAGTTCGAGCGCTTCGTACGCCGAATAGGCCTTATGCACGGCGGCGATGCCGATTCGCTCCCACGGGACGAGCTCGGCGAGACGTTCCACCACGTGGGCCTCGTCATCCACGATCAATAGCTGCGCCATCCTCCGAATCCCTCCCCCATGTCAACGTGACGCGCAACCCGCCGAGCGGACTGTGCGAGAGCCTGAGCCCTGCACCTTCGCCGAAGACGTAGCGCAAGCGCTGGTGCACGTTCCACATCCCGAAGCCCGATGCGGCCTCCTGCGGCAGCGCAAGCTGGTGCTCCATGGCGGCGATCGCCTCGTCCGTCATACCGACGCCGTTGTCGTCCACAACGATCCGGCATAAGCCTTCGCTCACGCTTCCGGATACCCGGATGACGGCCTCCCCCGGCTTGTTCTCGATGCCGTGAACGATGGCGTTCTCCACAATCGGCTGCAGCAGCAAGCGAGGAATCGGCAGCTCCAACATCGGCTCCGGGACGTCCAGCTCGCAGCGAAGCCGTCCGAGCCGCAGGTTATGAATGGTCAAATAATTGGTCACGAGCTTCATTTCTTCGCCAAGCGCCGCTGTCCGGTTTTCCATACGTGTAGTGTAACGGTAATATTCGGCGAGATTGTGCGCCATCGCCACGACCGACCTCGTATCCTCCAGCATCGCGGTATTGACGATAAAGAACAGGCTGTTATACAAAAAATGCGGATTGATCTGCGCCTGAAGCTGCTTGAGCGTCGCTTCGTGAAGCCGGATTTTCTCGGCGTATACCCGCTGCACCAAGTCTTGGATCTGTTCGGCCATTTCGTTAAACCGGTCGATCAGGAAATCGAACTCGTTGTTCGGCCGGTAACGGATGCGTGCGGACAAGTCTCCCTTCTTGAGCAGCCTCACGCCATTCAGCAGCTTCCCGATCGGCTTCTGGACGTTCCGATAAAGCAAATAAGCGGCCAAACAGCTCATGCCTAGCAGCAAGCCGAGCGCTGTGTAGAACAGCAAATTCGTCTTGCGGATCGGCGCCAAAATGCTGTCGACGGGCACATAATCGACCAGATACCAGTCAAGCTGTCTGGACTTGACATAGTACACGGCAACCTGCCGTCCGGCGACCGCCGCGACGAAATGACCGCTTTCCTGCAGCGATTGCCCGTCCAGCATACGAACGATGGCCTGCACGGACCCGTCGTTCAGCGTGGCGCTGCCGATCGGGGAAAAACCGCTCCGGTACAGAAACGGATCGCCTTTGCCGCCCGTTTTCACCTGATCGAGCATGACGGAGATGTTGGCAACCGGAAAGCTGACCTGAATCATCGCTTGAATCGCGGACGGATCGGTTGTCCCTAACGGATCGACGATCTGGCGGGTGAAACGGGCCCCCGGCGTCCGGGCATCGCCCCGTACGGTCCCGTCGTAAGTCCAATTCTTAAGCGGTGCAAATTTGTCTATCTCCCCCGGATCGTAGGACTTAAATATATTGGAAGATATGACAAGCTGATCTTTGGGCAAATAAACCGTCAAATCGTTCGTCCAGGCGGCGGAAACGCTCTGCAGGCTGATTTTCTGCATCAGGCGGGTCTGCTCCTTCAGCTTGTCGTAAGGCTTGTCCGATCTGCGGTCGACAAATTCGCGCAAGTACGGATCCGAATTCAAAATAACGGGAAACATCGCAAGCTGTTCGACCGTCGAATCAAACTGCTGCAGAAAAAAGGATAGCCGGTTGAGACTCGAAGACTGGATTTCTTCCCGCACGACGTTCACGCTGACTTGATTCGTGTAAATGTACAAAAAGAGCACAGGCGTAAGCAGCAATGCAATGAGCACTAATACCTTGGTGAAGATCGTTGGCTTTCCCGTCATGATGTCACCGCTCCTTGCGGAATTGTAGTGTGCGCCAGCCATCCGATTCCGAACCATACACGATAAAAGCGCCGTTCGTCCGCTGCAGCCGTTTCCCGCAGGTACTATCCTTTCACCGCCCCCGCCGACAAGCCGCTGACGATATAACGCTGCGCAAGCAGCGCAATAATCAGCACGGGCAGCGTAATGATGCAGGCTGCGGCCATGAGAGCCCCCCAATTGATTTCGGAGTACGACATAAAATTGTAGACGGCGACGGGAAGCGTTTTCGTACGGTCGCCGGCCAAAATAATCGAGAACATAAAATTGTTCCATGAGAAAATAAAGGATAGCAGCGAAGAGGTAATAATGCCAGGCCCCGAGATCGGAAGCACGACGCGCCGGAACACTTGGGAGCGGGTGCAGCCGTCGATCAGCCCGGCCTCCTCGATTTCGGTCGGAAGCCCCTCAAAGAATGATATCATGATCCAGATGATAAAGGGGAGACCTACCAACATATGGCTTAAAATGAGCGACGTAAAGCTGTCGACGAGCCCCAGCTTCGAAAAAATGATAAACCACGGAATCAAGAACGTAATGCCGGGAATGATCCGCGCGACAAGAATAACCAGACCGAGTCCCTGCAAACGGTAGCGGGCGATCGCATAAGCCGCAGGCAGGCCCAGAAGAAGCGAGCCGATCGTCGAGCCCGCCGCAACGAAAAAGCTGTTCCAGATGAAGATCAGGAAATCGTATTGACCAAATACGCTTGCATAATTTTTGCCGGTAGGCTCGAATACGAAAAATTGGCCGGTCGACATGATCTGCGACTGCGTCTTGAAGGAAGCCAGCAGCATCCAGATGAACGGGAACGAGAACACGAGCACGACGAGCAGCGTCAGCCCCGACAATACGGCGTTAGTGATCTTTTGTTTCTTTTTCTTCATGTCGCTCCCTCCAGACGTTTGCGGAACCAGATCATCAGCAGCGTGAATCCCATCACGAGCGCGAAAAATACGACTAGCAGCGACGAGGCCAGTCCGAGCTTGAAGTACTGAAAGCCGAGCGTATAGCCGTAAATGTTGAGCGTCTCGGACTTCATGTTCGGGCCGCCCTGCGTCGTGGAATAAATGATGTCGAACGTTTTGAGCACGTCGATCAGACGCAGCATAAAGGCGACCATAATCGTCGGACGCAGCATCGGCAGCGTGAGATGAACGAATTTTTGCCAGGCCGTCGCCCCGTCCACATCGGCGGCTTCATAAGGCTCCGACGGAAGCGTCGACAGCCCGGCCATCACGATGAGCGCGATCATCGGCGTCCATTCCCAGACGTCGATCACGATAAGCGAAGGAATCGCCTGCGTCGGCGATGCGATCCAGAGCTGCGGCTCCAGACCGAACGCTTTGAGCACATGGTTGGCGAGGCCGATGGAAGGCTCGTAAATCAGCACCCAGACGAGCCCCATGGCGACGGGCGTTGCCACCATCGGCAGCAGAAACAACGTTTTGACGAAATTTTTGCCGCGAAAATCACGGTACAGCAGCATGGCGATCGCGACGCCGAGCACCGTTTCCAGAATCAGCGCGCCGGCCGAGAACACGAACGTATTTTGAACCGCCTGCCAGAACCGGGTATCGGAAAGCAGCGTCGTATAATTGGCAAGCCC
Organism: Paenibacillus tyrphae; assembly: GCF_024158745.1. GTDB lineage: Bacteria > Bacillota > Bacilli > Paenibacillales > NBRC-103111 > Paenibacillus_G > Paenibacillus_G tyrfis_A. Next base: position 325,049 of record NZ_JAMZAW010000004.1, read on the forward strand.
CACCCATTTCGGCGGCGTCGCCGACGACATGCTCCATTCGTAAAAGCTGATTCGGAACGTGTATAAAATTGGGAAAACCATCATCAGCAGGACGAACAAAACGGCGGGCATCGTGTAAATCCATTTCAGGTTCCGGTCGAACCAGTTCGTCGGCATGTGCATCATCCTTTCCGCTTCGACTTGTCAAGCAAAAGGATGCGCCCGCCAAATGGGCGCATCCTCCATTCCGCACGCTTATTTTCCTCTTTCCTTGTCGATCAGGGCTTGAAACTCCTTGTTCGCCTGCTCGGCGGCGGCTTTGATGTCTTCACCGGTAATCGCCTTCTGAACGATAGCCCCGATGATGTCCCGCGCCTCACTGACTTTGTCGACGGACGGTACGGAATGGTCGATGCCGCCTTTTTGCGTTTCCTTGGTCACTTCGGCAAGCTCTTTCGGAAAAGCGGTGATGCCTTCCGGACTATCCCATACCGACATGCGCGCGCCCGGATTTCCTTTTTTCTGGGTGGCCGTCACGGTCTCCTTGCTGGTCGCCCATTGGATAAAGGCCCATGCAGCGTCTTTTTTCTTGGATTTGGCATTCATCGCGAGGCTCCAGGAAGTAATGTTGAACGGCTTCGAGCCCTCCTTGCCCGCCGGGAAGCTGGCGAAGCCGACCTTGTCGGCGACCTTCGATTTTTCCGGATCGGTCGTGTTCTTGAAGAGCGAATTTGCGTCCGCGAAGAAAGCGGCCTTGCCCTGCGCGAACACGCCGATAGCTTGCGGCCAAGACATGTTGAGCACTCCGGGAGGACCGAAGTCTTTCAGCAGCGTAGCATAGGTGGTCATGCCTTTGATCGCTTCCGGCGTGTTGATAGTCGCCTTGTCGCCGTTCATAAAGTCGCCGCCTTCGGAGTACATGAACGACGAGATTTGCGAGACAAGCGGAGAACGCTGCCCGCGGGCGGCGAAGCCGTACAATTCGTTCTTCGGATCGTGGAGCTTCTTTGCGGCGGCAAGCAGCTCGTCCATCGTTTTCGGAACTGGGATGCCCGCTTTTTCCAGCAGATCCTTGCGGTAGTACAATATGTGCTGCTCCGTAATAATCGGTATGCCGTACAGCTTTCCGTTCACCGTATTGGAGCTGACGGACGCTTTGGAGAAGTCGGTGAAATCGTAGGCGGCGTCCTTTTTCAGGTAATCGTCAAGCGGGGCAATCCAGTCGTTCTTGACGAACATCCGCGCTTGCTGGAGCGGGCTCATCATGAATACGTCCGGCGTCTCCGACGCAGCCGTCAGCTGTACGGTCAGCTTCTGTGCCAGCTGGTCCTCGAAAAAGCTCTGCACGTCCACCTTCATCCCGGTGCTCGCTTCGAATTGCGGAAGCAGCTCCTTGATCGCGTCTCCCCAAGGGTGGTTGGCGGTGACGATCGACAGCTTCTGCCCTGCGAAAGGCTTGTCCGCGCTTTGTCCCGGCTTGCTTTCGCCCGGTTTCGGTTCGCCGCCGCAGGCGGCAAGCAGACCCGCCGACAGGACGGAGACAAGTCCGGTTTTCAGCGCGCGATTCATGGTTTGGTTCATGATATTTCGACCTCCCTTATAATGTACATGGCGGCGGGATTCGTTCGAAAGCGCTATCATAATAAGTTGTTCCCGCTATAGCTCAAGCCTAAACGATTTCGGACGATGTTGAAATAACGCAGATTAAGCATTCATAACGCAGGTTCAACAAGTTGCTGCAACAAAAATAGAGCAAGCCGCCGCTCGCTCTATATTCCGCACCATTGTTTCCTTTCCAGGTAAACTTTGCATATGAGAAGACGAAACGAACTGCGCGACATGTGGTCATCAGTAAGTTTCGTAGACGAGCTGACTGTTCATTTCCAGCTTGCGGTTGAATACTACGTAAATATACAGTTGTCCAGCCGGGGTATCGCCTGCATCGTACCCTAAGTGAACGGTGCCGTCCCCATCAAATCTCAGCTCGGACAAAGTTAACTCGGCCACATCTTCGTCGGGATGGGTATGGGCAATCAGATCCAGCGCCCGCTCGTGGAGCTCGTCGAAGTGTGCCCAAGCTTTTCGGATCACGGGCGACAGACGCTTCATATCCGCCTTGGCGGGCACAGCCGCAGTAATGGATAGCTCCTTCTCCTTGTAACGAAGCGTAGTGGAATAATATGATAGCGAGCTATCGTACCTAAAAGTACCCATGCCTTTGACCGTATGGTCCGGTTCAACGATAAGATTATCGGCGTAATCCGGCCGCTCCAGCTTCGGATTATGGCGGAGATCCAGCTCCGAAAGTTTATTTTCCGAACAGTAGAGCTCGGCCAGAAGCGGATTACCGCTCAAATCCAAGCTCGCAAGATGATTATGGAAGCATCTTAGCCGCTGCAAAGCCGGGGAGCCGGACACATTCAGATTTTTTAAATGATTATCATAGCATCGAATTTCCGTCAGGTTCGCACATTTCGTGATATTCAGACTGATCAAGTAATTGTTTCCGCAATCAAGATGCGCCAGTTGGGTGTTCTGTTCCAAGTCCAGGCTGAACATGGAATTATAACTGCAGTTCAGTTCTTGCAAATTGACGTTCTGCTCCAAATGCAATTCCGAAATGATGTTCCAATAGCAGACCAGCTTGGTGAGCTTAAGGTTTCGGCTCACATCCAGATGGCGAAGGCGGTTGAAACCGCAGTCCAACGCTTCCAATCGTGCGTTAGCCGTTAAATCCAGTGCAATTATCTCGTTATTATTGCAGAACAACTGCTCCAACTGCAAATTGCGGCTCGTATCCAAACGAGTCAGCTTGTTGCCTTCGCATTTCAATATTTTCAGGTTCCTGTTCCCGCTGATATCCAGCTCCGTCAAATTGTTGAACGAACAGTCCAGCTCGTCCAGTGAGGCGAAGTGCTCGATGCCTTTCAAACTTGCAAATGATCGATTCGCAAGCTTCAAGGAGACGATTCCTTCTACATCCTCCGTCCGAATCCGCTCGCGCTTTCCGCAAAACTGCTCCAGAACAAATGCTTTGAACTCTTCGTCAATGAAATCTTGGGAAATATCCATCGTGCGTCTCCCCGGCAATAGAATGGTTTTCGTTCGATTGAGCGCGAAAGCGTCTATACCCCACCTTGTAGAAGATGGGGGCGTCCATTAGTCCGCAATAAGAATCTCGATGCCCTTCTCTCTCAGCTGTTGAATCCAGTCGGCTGGACATTCCCTATCGGTGATGATCATGGAAATGTCCTGCAGCGCCGCTATGTTGGCGAATGTCGTTTTTCCGAATTTCGAATGATCGGCCAAGACGACCGATTCTTCGGCCCGCTCGATCATTTTGCGCGAGACGCTCGCTTCATTCAAGTCATAATCCGTAATCCCTTCGACGAGCGAGATGCCGCCGACGGAAATGAACGCTTTGTGCACTTTGAATTGCTGAAGCATCGCTTCGGTCAGCGTCCCCCCCACGGATTGCTGATTCACGTTGACCTCGCCGCCGGCAAAAATAATCCGGCCCTTGAACAGCTCCATCGCCAGAAGCAGCACCGGCACGGAATGGGTCACGACGGTCACGTCGGGCCGGTTCTGCAAATAACGGACGATCTCCATCGTCGTCGTTCCGTTGTCGATCATGATCGTTTCGCCTTCTTTGATCAACGAAGCCGCCAGCTTGCCGATCGACGTCTTGGCGCCGTTGTTCATTTGCTCCCGCTGGATGAACGGCGGCTCCCAGCTGTCCATGCGGGTTTTGACCGCACCGCCGTACACTTTTTTGAGCAGGCCTTCTTTCTCCAGCCTGTCCAGATCCCGCCGGATCGTTTCCGGCGACACGTTCAACTGCTCGGCCAGCGCATGCACCTGCACTTTTTCGTCCTGCAGCAGCTGCCCCATAATCGTTTTTTTGCGTTCTTCGAACGTTAATGACACCGCCGCCCCACCCTTCTTTGATTTATGCTTATTGTTGAATGTTTGTGTTGTTTATTGTTTTTATGGTAACTTGCCGCTAGGGGGATGTCAAATGGTAGAACGGCCGAGCATATCGAACTGCCGGACAATTGAGCCCGGCAGCGGCTTACTTCTTTGGATTATACATGCGAAGCGTACTGCGGTAAGCCCGTTTCATCCGGTCCAGCTGCCCGGCGAAAAAGGACTCGGGCTTTGCGATTGCCTGCCAAATCGGTACAATGCGGCACTTTTTTTCCCTGCCGTTCTTCGCAATACATACCCATGTCGGGACGTACTCGACCCCTGCGAGCCGGACGGAACCGCGGGATGCTTTTCGAATCTTGATGCGGACGATCAACCCCGTCAAGGCGGCATCCTTGCCATGCAGCCGGGTAGAAATAAAGTTGCCCAGCGAGTAGATCGCGAACCGATCCCGCGTCCGGCCGTCAATATCTTTCACCGTGCGGCACACGGCCGGCTGAAGAACATGCGGATGCGAACCAAGCACCACATCGGCCCCCTGACGAAACAAAAACCGGACCAGCTTCTTCTGGGAAGCGGCCGGACTTTGGTGATATTCATATCCGCAATGCACGCACACGATGATGAAATCCGAGATTGCCCGCAGCCGTTTCAGATCCTTCCTCATGCTCGTGCGGACAATCTTCTTGGCGCCGGCCGGCTGGTTCTTCGGAACCGGTATGCGGTTCGTGTCTCTCGTATAGGATACAATGCCGATACGAACCCCTTCGACCTCTTGAACGAAGAGCGATCGGGATTCTTGCCGGTTCCGGTACGTTCCGACGTGGGCGATCCCGTTCTTGTCGAGCACTTCGAGCGTCCGTCTGAGCCCGCGGATGCCATAGTCCATGCAATGGTTATTTGCCGTAGCAAGCACATTGAAGCCGGCCGCCTTCAGCGCGGAGGCGAAAGCATCCGGACAATTGAAGGACGGACAGCCGTTCTTCGGATTGCGCTTCGCCTTCGTGTAGCCGTCGTCCGGCCCCCCGGCGAAGGTGGTCTCGAGATTGCCGATCGTCAGATGCGCATCCTGCAGAAAGCGGGCGACCGGTTCAAACGCCTGCTCGAAATGGTAACGACCGACTTTATTGCCGGCGGAGTCCTTCGGTTTGTTACCGGTACGCATCAGCCGAATCAGCAGCGGCTTCATCAAAAGATCGCCAACAGCGGCAATGATAATCTCACGCGACATGCAATCGTCCTCGCAATAGCTGGGCTAAAAAATTCTTCATTCACTATATGCAATGCCACCGGATTGGTTCTGCCAAGATAATACGCGATCATTCGCTTTCCAGTTTCTTCGAGGCCAGAAACTCCTCATTCACGATATTGCGCGGCATTCCGCTGACATATCCTCGAATGTTATCCAGCAATTCCTTCATATTGGCTTCCCGTGCGGTATCCGTATACCACGCCGTGCCGGGCGTAAATACAACGTTATCGAGCTTATACAAGGGATTGCCGGCAACCTGCGCCAGGTCGTCAAGGCCCGCGCCGGCGATTTTTCCGTCCCGAAGCCGGGTGAACAACGCTTCTTCGTCTACCAGACCGCCCCGGCTCGTGTTAATGAGCAGGGCCGTCCTTTTCATCGAAGACAGCAGCTCCGAGGTGATCATCCCTTTCGTCCTGGCATGGAACGGCACATGCAACGAGACGACGTCGCTTCGCCGCATCACCTCGCGAATATTAGCCGCTTCCACCCCCGGGACGGCCCTTCCGGAACGGTTCGCACCGATCACATGCATCCCGAAACCCCGCGCGATCCGCGCCACCGCCTGCCCGATGCGGCCCGTGCCGATCAGTCCTAACGTTCGGCCTGACAATTCGCCTGCCAGGAAAGGGCCGTATACATGGCTCTCCCCCTGCCGGACAAGGTGGTCCGCCTGAATGATGCGCCGATTGACCGCGAGCAGAAGCGCAAACACATGCTCCGCCACCGCCTGCGCCGAATACGTCGGGCAATTCGACACCGAAATTCCTGCGGCTCCTGCAGCCTCGATATCGACCAGATCGTATCCGGTCATGACGAGGGCGATATGTTTCAGCCTCAGCAGCTTCCCGAACGCCAATTCCCGAAGCCGCGTCCACTCCACGATCACAATGTCTGCCGTAGACAATCGCTGAACGGCGGTCGTTATGTCAGGCCGGTCGAAGTAAACTTCGAACTCCCCGAGCTTCTTCATCTCTCGCACAAAACTATCCGGCAGGTAAGTAGGCTGATCCAGATAAATGATTCTCATGCCGGATCCATCCTGTTCGTCCTGAGTGCCGATTTCAAAATTTTGCAGGCCTCGGCGAACATATCCGGGCATCGGGCAAGCGCAATCCGGATATATCGCTCCCCATGTCCGTGGTCGTGCCAGTAGAAATGATCCCCCGGCAAAATTCCGAGCCCCAGCCGCTGCAGACGGTCCACCATGTCCAAGCTGCGGACGTCGGGGTCGGTTATGCGAAGCCATTCGACGCTGATCGTCGAACCCGGATTGTTCAAGAGAAGCCCGGAGGAGCGAATGGCTTCCCGAAGCGTCCGGCGGTTCCGGTCAATCGTTTCCCATACGACGGACTGCAATCCGTGCCGCGCGGTGTCCTTCAAATATTCGATCAACAGCTGCAGAATAAACGGCGAAACGTTCAGCAGAATATCGTTGTGAAGCTCAAGCACGTCTTCGGCCAAATCTTCGCTCATCGCCAGAATGCTGCATTTCAGATCTTGGGTCGGCCATGTCTTTCCCGTATCTTCCACCATCAAATAGCTGATGTTCGACCTCTCCAGCAGCTCGTACTGATCCCACGAAGGCTTCCTCGAAAAAAATCGGAACGTGCAGTCAACGATAAGCAGCTTGCCGTAATGACCGCACAGCATAACAAGCCTCTCCCATTGTTCCCGCGACAGCTCGAATCCCGTCGGGTTGTTGGGAAGCGTAACGAACACCGCATCCGCCGCAAGCCCTGCGAACGTCTCTTCCATCCGGTCGAGCCTGAGCTCCTCCTCATGCAGCGGCGTCAAGGCTACGTTTCTTCTTTGCAACAGCGTCGCCAGATTGTCGAAGCAGGGATGCAGCAGCGCGGTCGTCAACCCCCGCGAAGCCAAAAAAGTAGCGATCAAATCGGTCGACAGCGAAGCCGAGTAACAGAACAGCGTCCGGGTAAGATCGGCGGCAGTCGGCTGTCCGGCCAAGGTGTAGAACAGACGGCGAAACTCCTCCTCCAACTCCGCCTGCCTCGCCGCTTCCGCCTGATCGAACAAGTCGGGCAGTCGCCCGATAATTTGCCGCTGAGCATCGGTTTGCGGCTGATGGGCATGGCCGTCAGCTACGTTAAACAGCTGATTGATGCCGATCGATTCATACCTCGTCAGATTCGGCATCCGCATTAATGATTTCACTTGTCTCACTCTCCACTTGCAGATTCGAGGGTTAGTCATCTTACACCATATGGGTGATCCTTGCCGCCGGACTCGTACAAATGCCCATTTTTTCCCATATACCCACTCCATCCGTTTACGCCAGGCGTAGACTACAGCATATATTCGCTGTGAAAAGGTGGGATTGACATGCCGGCTCGGAACATTCCCGTCATCGCCGTTACAGGCAGCGCGGGAAAAACGACCACGAAAGAAATGATCGCTTCCATCCTGCGGAAACGGTGGACCATTTTCAAATCGGCGTCGAACTGGAATTTGCCGCCGAACACGCGCAAGCACGCCAAGCAGATTCATGCCCGGCATCGGGCGGCCGTCCTCGAATTCGGGATGCTCCGTAAAGGGCATATTCGCGAGCATTGCCGCTTGATCAAACCAAGCTACGGCGTGATTACCAATGTCGGAACGGCGCATATCGGCAATGTTGGACACCGGGTCCAAGGCATCGCGTCCGCGAAATCGGAGTTGATCCGGCATATGCGGAAGACCGGAACGCTCGTCCTGAATGCGGATAACGCGAATTCCAGACTGCTGTCCGTCAAAGGATTTCAAGGAAGGCTGCTGAAGGTCGGCATCCGCAACAAAGCCCATTACAAGGCGCGCGGCATCCGGTTCTTGGGCCGGGGGGTTTCCTTCCGGGTTCGGCTGAACGGAAAAGAAGAGCGATTCTTCATTCCGTGTCTGGGGGTTCATAACGTGTACAATGCACTGAATGCGATCGCCATTACGCACAGCTTGGGATTCACGGCGGGCGAAATCCGCAAGGGGTTGGCGAAGTATCCGATTCCGTACCGCCGATTGGTCCGAACGGAGCTGCCGAGGCGAATCACCTTGATCGACGATACGTTCAGCTCCAATCCCGATGCAACCAAGGCCGCCCTCGATACGCTCGCCTCGGTAAGCCGAAAGCACAAAATCGCTATCATCGGTTATATGAAGGACATGGGCAAATACGCCATCCAAGGTCACAATGAGGTTGGAAAATATGCCGCCCGAAAAAGACTCACCCGGCTCTACACGGTCGGAAAGCTCGCGCGGCACATCGCGACGGGCGCCAAAAAAGCCGGATTCCCCGCAACCCGCATCCGCAGCTTCGCATCCAGACCGCAGCTTCATCAAGCGCTTGCCGGGACGATCAAGCCGGACACCGCCATCTTGGTCAAGGGCACCCACTTATTAAAGCTGGAGAAAACCGTTTCCTTCCTGAAACGCAGCTTATCCGGCAAGCGGTCATAAAGGCAGATCCGGCAAGTCCCGGTCCTCGGGACACTTTTTTTGTAAAAAAAATCTAATATTTTTTAGAGTGGTGCCGATATTATAATAGTTAAAACTGAAAACATTTGGAAAGTTTTCGACATCAAGGAAAGGTCAAGGTCTCTGAAATGAATAATTGGGAATTACTAGGCATTTCTCCTACGCTTGAAGTCAGCGCCATTAAACGCGCCTATGCCAAGAAGCTAAAGGTCTATCATCCCGAAGACGATCCGGAAGGCTTCCAACGTTTGCGGGAAGCGTATGAACAAGCGTTGAATGAAGCGAAATATCTCAAGGAAGCGCAGCAGCCCGTGCGGTCCGACTCCACGGAGCCGGCAAGCGATCCGCATGACGAACCGGTTCGACCAGACGCACCGGATCGCGAACCCGCTTCATGGGTTGATTCCGATCCGGCAGCTTCCCCTCCCTCCCACCCGTTTGTCGAAGAGACGATGAAGCGGATCGAAGCTTTATACGCCAAGCTTCCGACGCGGATCGACGTAAGCTTATGGCGAGGGCTGTTTGCTCAAGAAGAGCTCTGGAATATGAATGTAAAGGCCGCTTTGCACGAACGGCTGTTAGCTTTTCTGGCCGAGCATAACCACCTGCCCAAGCCGGTTTGGGCACTGCTGGACGAGCATTTCTGTTGGACAAGCCAGGAAAGGGAATTAACTAAACGCTACCCGGAAGATTTCGTCGATTATTTGTTGATGGAAGTCACCAAGCCCTGGGAGCTGCGTTACGAGTTTATTCCGGAAACGATTGATTATGACGCGTTTATCGGATACCGGAACGCGGCCCAGCATGCGCTGATGCACAACAATCTGGCGGATGCCGAGCCGTATCTGGCCGCGGCCCGGGATTTGTTCGCGGATGACCCGGACCTGCTCCGGTTGATCGGCAATTTTTATGTTCGCACAGGCGACTTGGAGCATGCGCTCCAGACTTACAGCCGCTTGATCGAACTCCATCCCGCAGATCTGGACGGATTTATCCACCGCGCCGCCCTGTCGCTGGAAGCAGGGAATTTAAGGCAGGCGTTCTCCGACTACCAGCATATTTTGTCGCATACGCCTGACGATCTGCAAGCCCTCAGCGGACTGGCACGCTGTTATATAGCCTATGACAAATTAGCCGAAGCGAAGTCGCTGCTCGAGCTCATCATCGCACAGTATCCGTTCGACCTCGATTCGCGCATCAGGCTAATGGATGTGAGCAAGCAGCTTGCCGGCAAAATACGCACGGAATTGATCCTTTCGCCCGAACAGGCCGAGCTGCAATTTGCGCTGGCCCAAATTTATTTTGATTTGGAACAGTTTGACCCCTGCTGCAAGGTGTTTGACACCATTCAGACTTTGACCGCATTGAACTCCGACATGTATTTGCTGTGGGCTCGTGCGTCATTTAAACGGCGATTGAAGAACAAGGCCTTCGAATTATTCGAAAAAGCATGGACCGCAGCGCAGAACGAAGGCGTCAACGGCTACGAAATCCTCGTTCATCGAGGTATAGCTTACCTGAAAGCGAAGAACACGAAGCTTGCGGTCCGCGACCTGTCTGCGGCGCTGCGGATGAACGAGTATGACGCCGCCGTTCTCGGCCATTTGGCGAGCATCTGCCTGAAGGAGAAGCAGTGGCAGGAAGGGATCGGGTTTGCCGATCGCGCCATCGCCATCGATCCGTCCAACTGGCATTATTATTCCGTCAGAGGCCTCTGCCACTATCATTTGAATAACAACAGGGAAGCTCTCAACGACCATGCCGTGGTGGTGGAGCATGAATATGATTTTGACGAAGCGTGGTTCCGGAAAGGGATGCTGCATTTGCGTCTGGGCCAATATCCCGAAGCGATTACATGCTTTGAAACCGAGATGGCTTGGAATCATGAGGAGGATTCCTACTATTATGTGGCCGGCGCGTGTTTTCTGAATCGCGATTACAAGGCCGCACTTGAAGCGATCTGTACATATAAACGGGCTCATCCCGACGATGCAATCGGCTATATGATCGAGGGCGATATTTACCGTGCCATGGGAGATGAGGCCAAGGCGAAGGAAATCTATTTCGAGGCGGCGGAATTGTTTAAGGACGATTATTATCCGACCCAATTGGCGCTGTATTACCTTCTGAAGGAATGGAAAGTGGTGACAGGCAAGCAAATGACTGCCTTTATCCGCCGTCTTGCCGCTGGCTGGCCGAACGATACATGGGTGCAGCTTGAACGCCTCAAGTTTATGATCAACACGGATTTATGGGAACATGTCCCCGAACTGGTGAAAACTTATTTTGCGAATTGCAGCGACGACCCTTCTTATGATTCCTTGATTTGGCTATACTCCGGGGTGGCTTATTACCACGAGGGAAACTATGCGGAAAGCATCGAGAGCTTGAAACGCGCGCATGAGCTTGGAGAAAGAAAAACCGTCAGCATTTACTTAAGCATGGCGCACGTCAAGCTGGAACGGATGGCGGAAGCGTTGTCCTACGCCCTGCAAGCTTGTCAGGAAGATCCGGATAACGAGGAGTACCGGTTGTTTTATAACCGGCTGCAAGAACCGACGGATAAAAAGTCGATTTGGGGGCTCTTCGGGATCAAAAAGAAGTTCCGCATTCCTAAGACGCTTTTCCTGAAGCATCAGGATGTGGGCGACGTGCACGCCTTGCATTTTATGCTGGATGAAGATGAGGATGGGGATGAAGAAGATGAATAGGGATAGTCAAAGCGGATCCAACCTGACCGAACTATGGAGTATCTCGTTATGCGCCGTATTATACAAAATGAACGGGCTCGATCCCGGAGACGATGACGAATGGGAATCCGCAAAAAATATCGAAATGCATAAGCAGTCTTTTAAACGGGATTGGGGGATCGAGAGCGCGGAAGATTTAAGGAGAAATCTTGAGTGGCTGGCCGAAGAGGGGCATCGCGAGTCGTTCAATCAGATCCGGTCCTTTCTGTCCGCATTGTCTGAAGCCGAACAAACGAAATATGTCGAAGCGATCCCGAAAACGACGGAAGGGTACCGAAAGCATCAAATTGTAAAAGCTTATATGAACCGGCTCCCGGCTGCGGGGATTGCCGCTTGGGACTTGGGCAGATATGCGTATTTGAGCCGAAAAGGCGCTGTCATGGGCTACATCTCGCAGGAACAATCGCTGGAGCTTGTGAAACCGATCATTGCCGCTGCTCAGCAAGCGTATTCCGGCTGGCGCGAATACGGAACCGCCTATTTGGCTGGAAGGCAATTTTGGTGGGCGCAGCCCACGGCGGCAAGCGCGCAGAAAATGGCGGGCTACGTCCGCAGCCTGCTCCTGAATGCCGACAGCCTGTGGAACCGGCTGGAGTGGGATGTGCCGCTCGAAGAGACGGCCGGGCAGCCGGCAAGCCCATTATAATAATTTTTTCCATTCATGAGCCAAGGCCGGACGCCATCGTCCGGCTAGGCTGTTGAGAAAGTGGTCGTATAAAAAATAGAAAAGTATACGGAGGTAGGGGATCTACTGTAGGAGCGATAGCGTTCGCCTTTGTCTGCGGGAAATATCCGCTGTTAAGCGGATTCTAATGAAAATTTCCTGCAGACAACAGCGACCGGAAGTAGATACCCTACCTACTCGTACACCTCTATTACCTAATTGACCACTTTCTCAACAAACTCGCCGCGCATGCAAAAAAACCGCCTTGCCGCAGCAAGCCGGTATCATAAGCGGTAGGTCGAAGGGTAGTCGCGGTCTTCCGCATGCCAGCCCCCATTCATGACATAATAGAACGTTCCATGAACGATTAGAATAACCACGCCGAACAACAAGCAGAACAGCACGGACTGCCCGTTCAAGCTTTCCCCAATGAGACTCAAGAGCGCTTTCGCATCGGTCAGCGCATCCCAGCTGTTCAACCGGTATTCGCGTCCGAGCAAGATCCCGTAGCCCCCCAGCATAGACACTGCAACCACAAACAGCCACGAAGCAGCGCCCCCGAACCTCTTCATGACCTGATATTGAACCAAATAGGCGGAGCCGAAGCCAAGCAAAAATCCGTTCCATGAGATCAGCAGCATCGTCAGAAAATCATACCAGTAGCGGAACGTCCACCGGCCCGCCTCGACATACCAAGCTTTCTGAAGCGTTAAATGGATAAGATCCGTAACGATATAGGGCGCATTCGGAAAAAACAGCAGCCAAGCCGCCCCCAATACGGTGGCGACGGCGGAACGGACCCATCCGGGAGCAAGCCGCTTTCCGAGCTCCGCCACGGCGACGGCAAGCAGCAGCGAAACCCAGGCCAGGAACAAATTCCACAAGAGGAAATCGAAATACGTCTTATTGCGGAACGCATAATAAAGCGCCGTGCAGATCAGAGTCAACAGTCCCATGGAAAGGACAAATTTTCCAGAATGCAGTTTTTTCATCCGGCCCTCCTTCGCAATCCATTCTACTTTTCGGGCAGCATGCCGCGCATGAACAGCTCGACCACTTGGGCGGCCAACTGCTCCGGACTACCCACGCCTTCGGACAAATACGCAAAGGTCAGCCGCTCAAGCGTACCTACAAAGCATTGTGCTACAACTTCCATATCGAGGGTTGAACGAAAGTAGCCGGACCGCTGCTCTTCGAGCAGGTTGTCGCGAATCAGAGCGGCCAGCTCCGCTTTAATGCTTCCGGCCTGCGGTGCCTGAAACAATCCAATGCGCGTCAAGTGCGGGTCTTCCGTAAAAAAACGAAAAAGCGTCTCCAACACGCCGAGTACCCGAGCGTTCACTTCGCCCGGCTTCAGCCCCGATTCCAGGCGGCTCGACGTAACCAGCTCCTGCAGCCGGGACCGGAAATGTCCGACCAGCTCCTCGAACACCGCTTCTTTGCTTTCAAAATAAAGGTAAAACGACGGCTGGGTCAGCCCGGCCTGAGCGACAATCGAGCTGATCTTCGTCTCGTAAAAGCCGAGTCCGGCAAACTGCTCCGCCGCCGCAGCCAGCAATCTCGCCCGGCTTTCTTGCCCTTTGGCTCCTTTGTTTCGCGCCATTCCGCCCGAACTCCTTATGTGTATAAAGTAAGGTATTGCATCTTTCAAAATCCTTAGTTCGTATTATGTCCCAGTCATGCTTCACCGTCAAATCGCAGCGCTTCTATATCCGGTGCCGAAGCTCTTCGTAGGCTTCCTTCAGCCACGGATGCACGACCTTCAAGGTATGCTTTCGCTCCCACAGGTAATGGATGTAAACGAACGCCCCATGAATAAGGGAGCGGTTCAATTGCTCCTGCAGCTCGCTGATATACGGCGGTGTACCGGGCTGATCCCATGCGACTTTATCCGCTACGAACAGCACTTGATCAAGCAAGGTGGAGCCCGCCCGCAAGGTCGTGTGGCAGCCGACCGCATCCAGAATCGCCGCATCGGTTACGCCAAATAGCTGCTCCGCCATCACCACCGACAGCTTCTGATGAATGATCATCGGGAACGCTTCTTCTTCCGGCAGCACCTCGATGCCAAGCTCCCGCGACACCGCAATTCGATCCCCGTTCGGAATGACCGCGCTGATGTCGTGCAGCCAACCAGCCGTCTCCGCCGCCTCGGGATCGGCTCCGAACCGCAGCGCGATACGCCGCGCCTCCGTCCCGACGTCCATACAGTGCTCTGCTGTTTTCTCGCATCCGTTCAAGCTTAGAAAGCTTCGGATATCGTCCCGAAGCCGATTCGTCCGGGGAAACGGTTTCGTTCGTTCAACCAAAATCGAATGCATGCTTCTTCCTCCGTTCACTTTTGCTTCATACCGGGCAGCCGCCGACCGTCCGCTACGGCGCAGAGAACGAGGGCTTGTGCTCCGGACATTGTTTAAGCGTATCTTCATGGGTCAAATATTTGCGGATCAAATTGCAGTAGTGCGGCGTCTCATCCCGCCCCGTGTTCGGTCTGAAATGAACACAGCCTAGGCACGGCTCCGCCACGACAAGGTGGCCGCCGCGTTGAAGTGCGGATAGAACCCCTCCGAGTCCCGCTTCCAATGAAGCCAGTGCTTCCTCCGGCAAGCTTTGGACGGTTTCCTCCAAGGCCTCCCCCCATCGGTCAAGCTTGGATACGGCTTCTTGTCCTTGCGAAGTCAGTTGAAGCAGCGTAATCCGGCGATCCTCGGGCTTCGCGTACTTGGCGATCAACCCTTTGGCCACCAGGCCGTTGACGATTTTGACTGCCGTCACGTGGGTGGTTCCGAGATGATCGGCAAGGCTTCCGACCGATGCCACATCGCCGCGCGTATGCGCCGTAAACAATAACGACTGGATTTGCACGGGAGACAGTCCGGTATCATCGCTCTCCATCTGGCCGATCTTCTTAACCGCTTGGGCCATACGAACAAGCGCCATGCTGACTCGGGCAGCCCGGCTCTCCTTCCGATGCTGGGGATCGTAGCGCATTGGATTCTTCCTTCCATTCCTTTCTAGCCTTATCCTCCATTGTAACCGCTCGATCCGCGAATATAAAGCTTACGCAAAAAGTGCGAGGCGCCTGTACGCACCCCGCACTTTTGATTCATCCTTTTTTCACGTCTTCCAGGCTTGCGCCGAAATTAATGTGGAACACGTTCTCGTCAATCACCAGCGCCGGTACCGACTGGACGCCCGCTCCTTCCGCTTCGGCAATACGGTCCCGCTTCTCGCCCAGATGCACGATCTCGACAGCCGCCTTGGATGGGTCGAGATAGTCCAGCACCATCTGCTCCGCATTTACACAAACCTTGCAACCTGCATGATAAAATACCGCTTTTGCCATTTCAATCAGCTCCTCTTCATTTTATGTAGCATTGCTACATATTCAGTATAGAAACTGCCGCCGGCAGTATCAATTGCGATTTTTCTATCGTTTGCATAGGGAGAAGCTATCGTTAGCGCGCCGCATGATATGCTAAAACTTTTTCCAGATGCACTTCCTCTTCGTCTCTTTGAACTTCTACGTAGCCGTTGGCTTTATAAAATTGAACGGCGTCAAGCCAATCCGCCGTCGTTTCCAGCACGAGCTTCGCATAGCCCTTCTGCCTTGCCCTCCGCTCCAGCTCCTGCAGCATGCAGCGCGCGATGCCTCTTCTCCGGTACGGCTTCCACACGGACATTCTAGCGATTCTTCCAACGTTGCACCCCTCCTGGATGAGAGCTCCTGTACAGACCATTTGGCCCTCAAGCGCACCCGTCAAGAAAAGATGCCCCTGACCGGCATACCAACTCACGATATCGTCGAGGTCCTTGTTGTAGGAAGGGTCCAATTCCCCGAACCTTTCCTCCAGTCCCGCACAAACGATCCGTCTTGCCTGCTCCTGCGTCTCTTCGGTCACTTCCGTCACGGTCAGCCTAATATTCATTCGTATATCCAATTCTGAACCTCCGCAATATGGTCGATTCTCGCGATCGGTCTAACCCCTTTATCCATCATCGCTTCCATGCTCGTCCTGTAGCTGATAAAAGGAATGCCGGCTCCGGCCGATGCTTTGCCGTCGATCCAGGAATCTCCCACCGATATCCATTCTTCCGCCGTAATAGAGCGGAATTGATTCAAAACATAGGTAAATCCGGAAGGGGACGGCTTCAACGACTCCATCTGTTCTCTGCCGATAATCGCGTCGAAATAGGACTTGATTCCCGTCACTTCGAGCGCCTTCAAGGCGGCGGAAAGCGAGTTGTTCGTGACCACGACCAATACAAACTGGCCGTGCAACGATTCGATCAGCTCCGGCACGCCTTTTTCCAGCCCCGCGCCTTCCATCCCGCGCACTTCATGCTTTTCCGCAATGTTCATACAGGAGAGGTATAAGGCGTCGTCCATACCCGCTTGCTTGGCCTGTTCGAGCATGGTGGATGTCGTGTGCTCATGGAGCGGGAACCGCTCCGTCAACATGCCGTGCCCGATCAAGTGCTGGAAAATGTCTTCCTTCATCGCCGCAAAATCGATGCGGGATTGCAGCAGCGTATTGTCCATATCGAAAATGATGCCTTTGCATTTGCGGTCGTCGCGCATGGAAGTTCCCCGCTTCCCGTTTTAGTTTAAGTTATTTTAAGCAAGCACCCGCAGCACATCGTCAATCTTCCTGCAATGAGAGATGACGCCGTAGTTCATCCAAGTGAAAAAATCGACCTCGTACACGCACCGATTACGTACCGCCGGAAGCGCCCGCCATACCGGATCGTCCCGGAGGCGCTCGCTTTCCTGCCCTTCGACGGCGGACTCGCTTTTGTCGAAGGCGACAAACAGATGATCGGCATCCAGCCGTGCCAACCACTCCCGTGTCAAGGGGACCCGCCGGGCATGGCCGGTCAATTGGAGGACGAGAGGATGCGGCCGCAGCCCCAGATCGCCGTACAATATGGGGCCCGTGTATCCGTTCTCCGGTCCGGCATATAAGCAGATCTCCGCTGCGGAGATTCGAAGGCAGGCTACCGTCTGCCCCCGAAGCGGTCGGCTCAATAAAGCTCTGGCCGCGCGTGCTTTGTCTTCGTAGGCTGCGATGACGCTCCGGGCGGCTTCCGTCTTCCCGAACAGCTCTGCTATCGTGCGCAGCATCGAACGCCAATCTTCTCCCCGATGGGGCAACTGGTAGGTCGGCGCAAGCCGGTTGAATCGATCGGATGTCATCCACCGGTCGAACCCGCCGTCCGTCATAATCATGTCCGGCCGGTGCCGGGACAACGCCTCAAGGCTATCTGCCGTAAAATCGAAGACGGGAACCTCGTCCAGTCCCAAATAATCCTGCTTGCCCCATCCGGCGTGAGAGCACTGTACGATCGGCGTCATGCCCAGGGCAAGCAAAAAATCTTCGAGAAACGGGGCAACGACCCTCACGTTGTCCCGGTGATTGCGGCGGTACTGCCCGGGCGAAATCCCGACGCTTTGTTTAAACCTCCGGCTAAAATAATACTCATTCGCATAGCCGACATGCTGAGCAATCTCGAAGAGCCGGTCGTCCGTCATCGTCAGCAGCTGCTTGGCACGGTCAAGGCGTATTTTGTTCAAATAATCGAGCGGAATTTGTCCCGTAATCGATTTGAACATGCGGGTATATTGTCCTCGGGGGACGTCCGCCGCCTCAGCCAACCGCTCTACCGTCCATGGCTCGCTGTAATGCCGCCGTACCTGCTCGATCGAGCTTTCCACCTGCTGACGCAGGCTCTTCCCGCCTGCCGCTGCGGAACCGTTTTGCTGAAAAATAAACCGGAGCAGCTCCAGAAACCGGACGTGATTATAAAACGGTTCCAGGCCGTCTCCCGCATGACGGTTAGCGTAAATCGATTCGACCCGCTCGATGCATTGGGAGAAAGGCGCGCAGGCGGCTTCGCCTAAAATAGGAAACCGGTCGTTCGCCGGGGAGACTCCGGACGACGGCAAATGGCTCTCGGCATTTCTCCGCAGCTCAAAGTCCAGCTCATACAGGGTAAGCCGGTCCCGTCCGGGCAGTACGCTTCCTGTCATGTCCGGTGCGGCAATAAAGCACTTCCCCCGCTCCAGCTTGAAGCCCGCTCCGTCGATCACGATCCGTCCTTCTCCGCCCGTCACGACCAGCATCATATGGTCGCCGCCGCCGTCCAACTGCCAATCCGAAGCACCGGCGCGATAGCGTATATCCGTCATTTGATACGTTAAAGCGGGACGAACCGCTTTGTCCGACATTTTATCCGCCGGTCTTTCTCCCGCTTGTTCCTGCATGTCGATCGTCCTCAATTGAGAATTATTATCACTAGTCAAATTTGAGTATAAAGCAAAAAAGAAAGCTCTTCAACCCTGCCGAAGAGCTTTCCGCTTCCTTCCTTGCTTGATCACTTGATCCCCATACCTGCAATGCCCGTTATTTCACCAGCGATTGGAGAACGTCGTCGAGCTTTAACAGATTGGCTTGATAAGCACCCGTCTGCCAATACGTTCGCTCCACCTGATATACCTTCCCGTTTTTGACCGCGGGGATCGACTTCCAGATGGGGTTGTCCAGCAGCTTGACCGCTTCTTTATTTTCATCGGAGCCCCAAGTCCCCTTCGAGGGCAAAATAAATATGTGGTCCGCCCCTAGCTCGGGAAGTTTCTCCATCGAAATAAAATCGATCGGCAACTTCATTTCCTTCACCAGCTTCGGCGGCGTCAAGCCAAGATCCTTATACAGGATCGAACCGACAAACATGTTCTCGATGCCGAGCAAATTGATCGTTTTCTCCCCGACATTCAAGCGCAGAACGGCCACCGTTTCTTTCCCGACGGCCTTCTCCAGCTTCCCTTTGGCATCGGCAAGCTTTTTCTTGTAAGCTTCCAGAAGCGGCTCCGCCTTCTCCGGAACACCCAGGAGATCGGCCACCGTCTTCAAAATTTCAGGCGTGTTCTGCAGGATGGAATCGGGCAGCCGGTAAGTCGGCGCCACTTTGGAGAACATCTCATACTTGGCGGCATCCGCCCCGCCATCCACAATAATCAAATCCGGACTGTAGCTTAGCAGCGCTTCGATATTGCCGCTGTAGTCGAAGGTCGGAGCATCCAGCTTCAAATAATCCTGCTTGCCCCAATTCGGATGATACCATTGTACGACCGGCTTCACGCCTAACGCCGTCACATAGTCCTCCAAATAAAGAGCCGCTATCCGCTGCGGCTTCACCGGAATCTCCACTTCGCCGAAGTGATCCTTCACCTTCCGGGTCTTGCCGGCTTGCTCCTTCGCGTCTTTGCCGCCGGCAGTAGCCTTGTCCGTTTGCTCCGCATTCGGCTTGGCATTCTCTTGCTTTTCCTTCGGCAGCGGTTCTCCCTCCGTCCCCCCTTGCCCGGCTCCGCATCCGGCTAAAGCGGCCATCAGGACCAGCCATACGGCCATCCATGCAGCGGCTGCGCGACATTGCCTTATCATGATTCCGATCCTCTCCCAAGTAAGCTGCAATGTAACGAATACAAGCTTCGAATATATAATGATTCTCATTCTCAATTCGTTCCCGTCCATTGTAGCGCCCGCCGTTTGCTTCTGACAATGCACATTCCAGCCTCGTTTTTTATACAAACGCAAAGTTAGTTTTTTGGTTTAGTTTCGGCAAACTATGCAAGTACACACTGCTCCGGGGACCGAATGAAAAAGCCTGGCCCAATTTTCGTTAAACTCACTTAGTCTAACCTTCATAACACACCTCTTACTGCATTTTTCCCTATCCAGGGCGCCGACTCCAACAACAATCCATTAATCCATTTCTCTCCAAAATTGTTCTGGGTTGTCTATTTCTACATCATCATATTTGGATACTATTTCTTCAAGCCCGATTGGTGCGTCAATATCAACTTCATACCATGGATTCATATCTGGTGGTCCAAAGCTAACCTTCACTTTCTTTTCCGATACATCAAATATCATACTTCTAAGCGTACCCATTCCACTCGAATAAAAATGACAGCATGGACCATATGGATATGGAGTGGACAGTAACTTCCTCATCTTTTCATCATTGATATAAGGAGCATCCCGCAATAACGAATTCCACACGGAAGAATAGCGCATTTCGGAATGCCAAAAGTGATGTTCATCAAATTCTTTCATTTCATGACTCACATAATGATTTGTGGCGACCAATAAACCACCAGCTGGTTTCCGCACAGAAATTCTTTTTTTGTCTGATGAAAAGCTCGCCACCTCGAATACAGAAGCGTGATTAGATGCATCCGCGACCAAAAAATTCGCATTCGTACATAACGGTATTTCTTCAAGCAGACACTGGGCTTCATAAACATCTTTACAACGGTCTAAAATGGCGCGAATGGCAATCCAGAACTCACATCCATCCCCAGCGAGAGGCTTCAAGTAGGCAGTACTGGACATGGAAACTACGAGTCCATATTCATTGATCCCATCCATCCTCCCCGCATTTTGCAACGAGAAACCAATATGTTTTGGTTTTCCTGTTACCCGGGTGATGCATAAGCTTCTTTCATCCCTTACAAAATATTCATAGCTCCTTCCGACATAAAAATGTCCATCGCTCGTGTTTGAAGGAAGCACTGCAATTTGACAGCAATGATGGGAGCTGTGATATGAATTCGCATAGCATATCATTTTTTCCGGCTCTGTACCTACTTCATCAGCAAATCCTTGTATTTCATCCACAAAGCCGGGACATATTTTGTCAATCAACATCATTCTCTTATGGGCAGTTGCTGCTGCTATATAATCCTGTCCTTCCATGGGGCTGATAAAATAAGCGACATCATCCGGATAGTTCTTTTTTAAAGTAATGGCCCGCTGTTTACCCACCTCATAATTGCTTCCTTCAGCCACATGGATGTCAAATATCATCGGTTCTTTCTTTTCGTTATTTCCCATATCTTCTAACTCCTCCCACTATAAAAATTACTGTTCAAGATGTCTTCTATATTCGTCGTAATCCTAACATATTAAAAAAATTAGGTCTATTGGATTATCAATTATAGAAGAATAATTATTGGCCTCATCTTGCCAGGAGTGGTCGGAGTGTGTATAGCCTATCCGACGTATCATATTCTCATGCTTCAAAATGATACTCCATATCCCCAGCCATTGCGGCTGGCGTATCGCCCGTCTTCCGAAAGTCATGGGCGTATAGGAGTTGAAAATCCCCAAAATCCACTTGTTTATAGAACTCGTAGCAAGGAAACCCGTCATGGCTGCCCTTCACCTGCACGGTGCCATCCTTATACGCGGTAATCTGCAGAGAGTAGTCTACCGTCGGCGCATCAAGACGAAGCGGATTGCTTGCGCTCGCTCGCATGGTTAACAATACCGTATCCCCTTTCCACACCTCGTCTTCAACTCGAATACCTTCCGTAGACGCTTTTCCTTGTTTGTACTCGACGGACCCGTCCGGAGCTGTCAATTTGAGTACGGTGACACCCGTATTGGAAAAAGATGTAATTCGTTGCTTCACGAAGTCGATGACGACTTCCTGCTCCACACGGCAACGCCCGGTGTTTACTGCGTACGGAGTGAACTCCCTGGCATCCGCCTGATATTCATAGATCATGCCTGTAGACGGATCTTGAATTGGGGGCAGATAGAGCATACCGCCGATAAACACACTGCCTCTAATTTTGATTAATTCTGCCATTGTAAAAACTCCTCGCCTATTTAATCATCCCGCACTTTCAACTATATATATCTTATGGAAAGTTTCTCCTTATGATCCAGTTTTCCTGCCTAATAGAACCAAGCTAAAATTGCAAATTCTTGATCGGACAAAAAGAAAACCGCTCCTCGACGCATCATGCCATCGATGGGCGGTTATCTCCCGTCCAAAAAATTACTTTTCCATGATCCGCTTTAACGTTCGCAAGTCGCTCTCGATCATCGCCGTATCGTTCGCTAAGCTTTCGTCCGACATCCCGGGCTGCCGGAACGCCGTGAAGACCACCTCGCAGCCGGAGCCGTTGGGAACGACCCGCATCGGATTCAGGATCGTTTGACCAGTGGCGACGGTTACCCAATGATCCGCGACGCCATAATCGTTCTTGTCCGCGAACTTGAGCGTGATCGGAGCTTCGGTCGTTTCCACGATCCATTCCTCTCCCGATCTCCGGACCGATTTCACAAAGGACGTTACCCATTCCGGAAAATTTTCCGGGTTCGTCACATAAGCGTATACCTCTTCGGGCCGGCGCTCAATGGTGATGCTTAATGTTTTGGAAGGCAGCACGGTCATCGTGTATCACGTTCTCCTTTCGGTTGGCATCTCGGCTTTAGCAAGCCATACCGGTATTGTAACGCTTCCGCCAGCCAAAAGATTGAATAAATCGGACATCCGCCAAAATCACGGGCGCTTGCGCCAATGCCAAGCAACGTCGAGCAGGGAAGAGACGGCAACTCCCGCGCTGTACCGCACGAAGTCCGCCACCAAAAAGCCTTTTCCCAATACCAACGCCCCAAGCGTTGTCTCCCGGATCCGATTGATCCAATCCGCCTGGTATAGCTGGCTGAACTCGACCGCAAAGCAAAACGCGAGGCTGCACCACAGCGCGAAAGAAATCTTCCTATGCGCAAAGCAGGCGCGAAAGCCGAAGTAGATCATGCAGGCCCATAACGCATCGCCAAAATGCTCAGCCACAAAGACAGGCAAACGGTCGGCGTACGCTCTGGACCCTAAGCCCAAAGCGATGGCTGCGAAAACGGCCGCGATATAGGCAATCCGGGCTCTCCATCGCCGCGCGGTACTGTCGTTAAATGTGCTCATAAGTATCGTCCGGCCAGCACTCCAAGACGGCCGATTTGTCTCCATACACTTTGTCCAAATGATCTTCTCCCCACACACAGAAGCTGTCCAGCACCGTTTTCAAGCTCAAGCCGTATTCGCTAAGCTCATACTCCACTTTAGGCGGAATTTCGTGGTAAACGGTCCGGTGGATGATGCCATCCTTTTCGAGCTCGCGAAGCTGCTGCGTCAGCACTTTTTGGGTGATGGCGGGAATTAATTTTCTCAGCTCGTTGGTGCGCTTTTTGCCGGTTGTCAAATGGTACAGGATGATACTTTTCCATTTTCCCCCGATGACCTCCAACGTGACCTCTACTCCAATGCGATATTTCTTCAAGGTAGCACTCCCCCGACTTCCCAAACGTAATAGGAACAGTATAAAAAAGATACTGCAGAACCTGAAAGTACCTACTGTACTTTGAAGTGCGTACTTCACACGATATTTTATATCACCCATAATAGCATCTGTAACCGGCCATTGACTACCACGGAGGTGGGGTATCCACTGGAGAAGCGATAGCGGCCGCCTTTGTCTTCGGGAAATGTCCGCTACTTAGCGGCTTCTAATCAAATTTCCCGATGACAAGAGCGGTCGGAAGTGGATACCCCACCCCCTCGTACTATCTATAGTGCTCCCTGTCCGCTTTCTCAACAAGCCCCTCTTGCCCCATCAGACAAGGTGTCTCTGCAAAAAGTTCAGCGCAGTCTGCCACGCTTCGCGGGCCGCAGCTACCGCAGCTTCGGCTCGGACCTCATGCTCTGCGGTCACCGGCAGATTCGGAATGTCAATGAGATGGCCCGCCTCCGGAAAATGCTCGTGACGCGCTTCCCAGCGGTACCCGCACTTCTCCAGCGTTTGCAGCACTCCCTCCGCCATTTCGGCGGCCGGCCATGTCGCATCATGCGCGCCCGTAATCAGCAGCGCCGGAGCGCGCATCGCTTCCACCGGGATTCGGGCCGCCTCCAGCTCCGCGTCCGTCGAAGTCTCCAGTGCCTGCTCGTGGAGCTTCCGCAACTGGGTAAGCTCGGCAGGAGTCCAGCTCTTCGGCCCGCCGGGGTACGGAAGATACGGAAGCGGCCGGCCTTCGTGCGTCCAAGAGGATCGGCGGCCGGCAGGTGCGATACTGATGCCTTCAAATACATGAGACGCAGGCGAATAGCCGACGACGGCCCGGACAGCCTGCGGATGCATGGAAGCGTAGAGCAGCGCCAGCTCGCTTCCTTTGGAAAGGCCCATGATGCCGGCTCTGGCAGCGTCGATTCCCGGCTGCGCCTGCAGCCAGCGCAGCGCGCGATCCACAGCCTCAAGCGGCACCTCCGCAAGCTGGTTCGGAAGGCCCGAGCGGCCCTGCCAGTCGAAATAGGCCAGCGCCAACGCCGCGAAGCCATGCGCGCTCAAGAGAGCGGCCATCTGCTCGGACCATAGCAAGCCGCCGGCTGATCCTCCCAGCACCAGCACGGTAGGAAGCGGTCCGCGTTCCGAAGCCTCGGGGCAAAAATATTTGCCCGCGAACGGCTCCGTGATTTCGGTTATCCGGACATGGGCGGATACAAAATGAAAGTCGACGGTGCGTTCACCAAGCAAGACGCCGTCGGAGGTCAACCGGAAGGTGACCGCATGCGGCGCACTGCTGCTTTTCATAAAGTAACCGGAGACGGAACCGTCCGGACGCATTGACCAAAGCAAGCCGTTCGCATCGATTCCGTCGTAGGTGCCCTCTTCGGGAGCCGTCTCCGCCGTATCTACCATCCCCTGATCGTCAGCCCGATATAGGCCGAAGGAACGCCACACTTGCCCGAGATCGTCTTGCGCGAATGCTTCCAGCATGATCTTTTGCCCAGGGGTTAAATGCCCGATCCCCAGCTCCAAAGTTCCGTCGATCCAGTTCGTCGCCTGCCCGATGCTCCATACCGGTTCCATCATGACTCCTCCAAGTCCTGTTTAATTTGCTTCAACAACTGCAAGTCCAGCTCCATATGGGCGATGCCGTTGGCAAACACCTGCCGCACAAGCCGAGGGTTTCCGGATAGCTCCGCTTTACCCGGCTCACCCTTGTTCCAAAGCGCAATTTTGTGCTCCAGCCCTGCCATCTGCTGATCGAGGCACCGGAGCACTTCCTTCTTCGGCAGCCGGCCCATCATGAACAGAGCCGCATAGAAAGCCGAAGGGAATTCGGTGGACGGGACGCTCATCGCTTCCGCGATTAAGCTCAGCAGCAGCTCGCTGCCTTGCGGCGTGATTTCGTACACCGCTCTCGTCTTATTGCCGCTTCTCTCCGTATCCCGGATTTGCACGCAGCCTTCCTTGGCGAGCTGCCGCAGCGCATGATAGATCGACCCGGGCAGCACGTTCGACCATAAGTCGACCCGGTCTTTCTCCAGCTGCTGAATCAGGTCGTAGCCGTGCATCGATTGTCTGGCCAGCATGCCCAGCACGATTAAGCGGATCACCGCAGTCACCTCAATTTTATTCAAATTTGAATAAATAAATTTAACTAAAAAATAGCATGTGCTGCAAAAAAACGCAAGCAAATAAACTCCCTTGAAATGATGGTTGTGCAACATCGCATTCTTATTGTATAATCATAACGCACGAATATATGTCATAACATACAATAGTTTTACTATAACATACATAGAGGTGCGAATGATGCTTATCCTTCCTTTCCTGTCGTACATCATTGCGACGAGCTTCACGCCCGGCCCCAATAACATCATGGCGATGTCCAATGCGAATCAACACGGGCTAAGAAAAACATTTCGGTTTATTTTTGGCGTCACCGTCGGATTTTTTGCCATCATGCTGTTGTCCAGCTTTTTCAATCTGATTTTATACAATTATATCCCGCGGATTAAGTTCGTGATGAACCTGTTGGGGAGTCTGTATATGGCTTACCTTGCCTTCAAAATTATGAAAACTAATAAAACGCAAAATAAAGAACAAGCTAACGACACGTTAAACTCGTTCTTTACGGGATTTATTTTGCAATTTATTAACCCTAAGGGGATTTTGTACGGGATCACGGCCATATCCACCTTCGTCATTCCGTTCTACAAGTCCGGCCTCAGCTTGCTGCTCTTTTCCGTGCTGCTTGCGTTTGTCGGATTCTTGTCCACGTTCATGTGGGCGGTGTTCGGTTCGTTGTTTCAAAAGTTTTTGTCCAAGTACGAACGGCCGTTTCATATCGCCATGGGGTTATTGCTGCTGTACAGCGCAATCTCTATTTTCTTCTAAGCCGCCTATCGAACGTTCAGGGCGTCTTCAGGGGTTAGCGCAGAGCCGTTTCAACGATGATTGTCAAAAACGACAACGTTAAAAAGTACAAAGAAAACTTGAAGCTGGTTTTCGCCCAACCCCGGTCGTCCTTCGTAAATAAGCCGCTGAGGCATTGCAAAAACCAAATGCCGAGCAGAACGGTAGAGATCAGCAAATAGGCGGCACCGACGCAGTCGTGAGCATACAGCAAATAAGTAACCGGAAATAAAGCCGCGACATAGGGCAGCATTTGCCATTTGGTACGGCGGACGCCTTTTACGACGGGGAGCAGCGGATAGCCCGCCGCCCGGTACTCGTCCTTCTTCAAGATCCCCAGCGCCCAAAAATGTGGCGGCTGCCATAAAAACAGGACGAGAAATAATAGCCATGCCCCCAGATTCAATTCATTGGAAAAGCCGCAGTAGCCGATCATGGGCGGCATCGCCCCGGAAATCCCTCCGACGGAGGTGCTCCAGGTCGATGTCGGCTTCAGCCATGCCGTATAGATCGCCACGTAGACAAAGATGCCGACGAAACCCAGCGCCATGCTTAGCGGATTCACGAATACGTACAGCGTGGCTAAGCCGATCAAGCCCGCTGCGATTGCAGCCGCCGCAACGATCCGAGGGCTCAGTCGTCCACCGGGCAGCGGCCGGCTTCTTGTCCTCTCCATGTGGACATCCCGGAACCGGTCCAGGACATTATTCGCCATCGAGGCGGCCGCTATAATGAGCGCCGTCCCAACCAGCATGAATGCCAGGCCGGGCCATTCGAACTTCCACCGCGAAGCAAGACAATACCCGGCAAACGCGCAAAACAGGTTGGAGGTCATGATTCGCGGCTTTATCACGGAAATCCAGTCTTTCCATGCGCTCGCCAATCCCCGTTGCGCCTCATTTTCAAGGATATCATGCATGGCCGGTCAGTCTCTCCGTCGTATCCGTCGCGATCCCGTCCAGACGCTTCAGAAATGTCCTCCTCCAGTTGACGGACAATTCATCCACTTCCAGTATCTTCTTGATGCCCTCGATATGATCCTTCTCACGGTGCATGATCCGGTTGGCGTAGGACACGGTAATTCCCTTCGGATGGGAGAAAATGCGAGTCAGTCCGTCACTCCGGGACACGACCCCTTCTTTCAGCACGCGGAAATAAAAGCCCGTGTACCCCGTTTTCTGGAGCTTCAGCGGCATGTCGGGCAATCCGTACCGTACGGATAGCTTGTAGCAGGGCTGGCGCGGTTGACTGACTTGAACGATCGCTTCGCCAAGCTTAAACATATCGCCGATGCAAACGTCCTCCTCCAGCAGCCCCCGGACCGTCAGATTTTCCCCGAATGCGCCGTATGCCAACGTTCTCTGCAATTCCTTCTCCCAGAACGGATAGTGCTCGTAGGGATAGACGCATACCGCCTTCTCCCTGCCTCCATGATGAACAAGATCCGCCTGTCCGTCCCCCTCGAAATTCACCCACGATAAAAACAACTCCCCATCGACCGGCGTCTTGAAGATGCCGGTTGAGACGTCTTTATTTTGAAACTGCACCTCTTTGGGCTTCCCCGTATTGATCGAAAGAATTTCCACAGGCTTCATTTTAACCACCCCGACTTTCACCTTGCTGCATGACTAGAGTATAATCCCGCCCTTTCCATCTATCAATTCAATTGTTTATATAAAAACCATAGGCAGTACCTATGGTTTTAAAAAAGAAGTGATCTCTCCGGCGCACGTCACCATCAACTTGTGCATCGCCCGGGAGCAAGCGATATAGAGCAGGCTTTTATCCAGCTCCGTCCGGTATGTCGATGCATCTGCAAACGGCACGATGACTTGATCGAACTCCAAGCCTTTGGCCAAATGCGCATAGGTGATGACGATGCCTTCGTGGAATTGCTCGCTGTTGAAATCCAGCAAATGAATCTTATGCCCCATATCCTTCAGCTTCGCGTACACGTCTTCGGCTTGGGCATGCGTCTTGCAGATGATCCCGAGCGAATGATGTCCCGACGCCAGGAAATCGCCGGTCAGCCTCCCTACCGTATTCATTTCATCCCTTGGACTGTGACACGGTAGGATGAGCGGCTCCTCGCCATGCCTTTCGATCGGGATCAGTTTGCTGTTCGGCTTTAACCTTTGGGCAAACGTTGTAATTTCAACGGTTGAACGGTAGCTTTTTAACAGCTCGACCGTGTCCGCCTCGGGGAACACCTTCTTAATTTCGGCAAGCGAAGACGAAGAATATGGATTCACGGATTGGCTGCTGTCGCCCAGAATCGTTTTCTTGCATTTGAATAACTTCGATAAAACTGCGTATTGAATCGGCGTATAATCCTGCATCTCATCCACCAGCAGATGTTTGACGAAATCGAACGGCGCCGCTCCCTCAAAATAAATTTTCAAATAAATGAGCGGAAACACATCCGAATATTCCAGTTTCTTGCCCTGCTTTAGCTTGAACAGGTCAGGCCTGCCCAAGTAGCGGTAAAATTCCTTGTACAAGGAGAGGACGTCTTGGCATTTGAACATTTTTTTGACCGCCGTCTTGATCTTTTTGGAAGCCGATGCGGGGACACGATTTCCATCTTCGTCTTTGCAATTGGCCATAACATGGGCTGCGGTCTTCTCCAATCTCGCTTTGACAGGCAACCTTCCGGAAGCCTGATAACTGCTGAATATTGCCTCTTTAGAAATCGTCACCGTATCGATAGTCATATCCTCAGGCGAGAAGTACTGCTCATCCGCATATTGGATAAAAGCATCCATCTGACCGACAAACTCGGCAGTAGCTTTATATTTGATTCGTTCGATCACGGAGTCGTCCGTTTCATCGTCAGTCCCCTCCAACAGCTCCGACACCTGCTCGTAAAACGTCTGAAACTTGACGATTCCCGACAGCTCCTTGGCAGCCAGCTCCTCCAGGCTCACTTCCATAATTTTTTCTTCACCCAGCTCGGGCAGCACGTTCGAGATATAATCGGAGAACACCTTATTGGGAGAAATGATCAGGACATTCCTGGAGCTTAGCGTTTCCTTGTACCGATAAAGTAAAAAGGCGACCCTGTGCAAAGCAACCGACGTTTTTCCCGAACCGGCAACGCCTTGAATGATCAGTTCATGAGCGGCTTCATTCCGGATGATGGCGTTCTGTTCTTTTTGGATCGTCGCCACGATATTTTTCATTCGCTCGTTCGAAGGGCCGCTGAGCTCTTTTTGGAGGACATCGTCATGGATCGTCATCGAGCTTTCGATCATGTATTCCATTGCGCCTTGATTGATTTTGTACTGCCGCTTTAAGCCGATCTCGCCATGCACCTCTCCGACGGGCGCCGAATAGAACGCTTGGCCCACCTCAAAATCATAAAACATGCTGGCTACAGGAGAGCGCCAATCGTAGATTAAATTATCGTGGCCGTTGTCTTCGGTGAAGGAATGTACCCCGATATAGAACGAATCCGGCTTCGTTTGCTGTCCCTCCTTGAAGTCCACTCTCCCAAAATAGGGGGATTGCAGCAGTTTCTGAACCCGCCTGCGCTTGGCGATCGCTTGCTTCCCCAGGTCAATGGTTAGCGACACGTCCACCCGGTTCGCCGCCCGCTCCGCCGGGTCCAATACAGCCGCATTGTCCCAAAGGTATTTCTTGGCTTCAATGACGGCTTCGTAAGTGGACGATACTTTTTCGTCCATCTCCTTCAAGGCTTGATGAAGCTTGCCAACGATGACCTCAAGATATCGTCTCTCTTCCGCTTCCGTACCGTTAAACATCCGTGCAGCCTCCTTTTGAATCGTTAGCCTAAGCAGAGCTTGCATTGCATCCCCTGCAAAAGCGGTATATAGAATATAAAAGATTGCGCAAAAAAAGAATAGACTTTTTCTTTCCAATGAGTTATTCTGATGATAGAGTACGCCCCATGGGTTGTTTGCTAAAAATTTCCAATTTCAATAAGCTAAAATAAAGAAAACCGCCCTCACAAAGGCGGTTTTTTCGCATCGAAATTTAGGAGCATATTTTTTTCGTTATTGCTTGTGTTATTGTATCATAAATGATGATCCCTTCATTCGTATTGTCCAGTTCCCCGACTAATATTCCTTCATCACTCCATACCGCAGATTTGCCGACACTTTCAAAATTATCACAATGCCCAATACAATTGGCCATCAGAACCGTCATGGAATGCTTGCTTGCCATATGCGGGTAATGAATCCATGCTTTGTTTATCCCGATTTGAGACTTCGCTACACTTGCGATATAAACTTCGGCGCCCATCTCGCTGGCATGACCGGCATGTTCAACTTGTAAGGACTCATAACAAATTGCAGGAGCAATCTTTACGTTATCCATTGTGAAAATTATTTGTTCCTTGCCACAAACGAAATAGGGGAATTCGTCAGAATGTAATTTTTGTTTGGAATACGTTTGTCTTGGTTTGTAGGGTTGGAAGACAATCATGCTGATTCGAATTCCGGAATCGGATTTAGTCGGCACACCAATTCCAATAGTCATATGATTTTTGTCGCTTATGCTCTGGAAATCATCGAATCTTATATCGTTTTGGCTTGTCGCTAAATCCTTTGCAAGACTAGGTTCATAGCCCGTCACAGAAAGCTCCGGAAAAAATATGGCATCCGCTTGATAAGAAATTGCAGTAGATATCATTCTTTTGTGTTTTTCGATATTTTCCAAAACATTTCCCTTTTGGGGTCTCATTTGAGCCGCAGCAATTCTCATGATCCTACCTCCGCTATTTTTACCCAAGATTGGACACAATCTATAAACTTTTTAGCCGCAGGGGAGATGTTTTTTCTGGAAGTCATGGCGATCCCTATCGAGCGATAATAGTCGCCTTCCAATTCAAGAACTTTCACATTGCCCGGGATATGCGATAAAATCATTTCAGGAAGCAGGCTTACCCCAATACCACTGTTCACCATCGCAATAATCGCATGATCATCCTCTAATTCATATTTCACCTTTGGGGTTATATTGTTTTCTGAAAATATCCTCTTCACATCCAAATCGCACCCTTTCTTGGGCATGATAAACGGTTCTTCTCTTAATTGATCGATATTGATTTTATCCTCGTTCTGAAGAACATGGTTTTTAGGCACAATACAGTACATTTTATCTCTTTTTAAAGGCATCACTTCTAACGATCCCGAGATGGGTAATGCCACAAAACCAAAATCGACAGAACCCTTGAGAACCCATTGTTCAATATCATTGTAATTTCCTTCTAGTAATTCGATTTCAATCAATGGATATTTTTGTTGAAACTCTTTGAGAATCGCGGGCAGCCATTGTATGGAAACACTTGAGAACGTCCCGATGCATACGGTGCCTGTTACAAGACCACTGATGGAGGAAAATTCCTGCTTCAATTTTTCATTCAAACGGACAATCTCGCGCATAGGTTCCAGTATTCGTTCGCCATTACTGGTTAAACTAATACCGGAACGATTTCTAATCAGCAAAGGAAATCCTATTTCTTGCTCCAGACTGGAGATCGCGTGACTCACTGCCGGCTGTGTCAAGTTTAGTTTCTCCCCCGCTTTTGTCAGACTCTGAAATTCGACTACCGAGCAGAATATTTCATATTTCGTCAGGTTTATCGAAACCGCCTCCCTCTTACATAAAAAGCTCTTATGCAACATATAAATTAGATTCATTTTATTTATTTTAACGCCAAATGTATACTTTTTACGAATGAAACTTTTTTATGTATAGCAAAGGAGTACGTGAAAATGACACCATTTGCAAAAACACCACAGCCACCTTATTACGCCGTTATCTTTTCAAGTCAGCGTTCGGAAGGGGATCACGGGTACGGGAACATGGCGGAGAAAATGGTAACCTTGGCATCTAACCAACCAGGCTTTTTGGGAGTAGAGAGTGTTCGGGACGGTGATGGTTTCGGGATAACCGTTTCGTACTGGGAGTCCTTGGATGCCATTCGAAATTGGAAAGCAAACGAAGAGCATTTGGGGGCACAGGAGAAGGGAAAGACGATCTGGTACGAAAATTATATAACAAGAATCTGTCGAGTTGAAAAAGAATACGGCTTAAAAGAAATATGATTGGAACGCTGCGCAAAGTGTCAACTAGCCCCCATCTTGTCATCCAAGATGAGGGCTTTCACGCTCGGCTTGATGAAAGACTATTCCCCTACGGCTATAGCTTCGATTTCAATCAGGAAATGATCATTTACCAGTTTGCTCACTTCAACGGCCGAACTGGCAGGCGGATTTGTCGTATTCACATAGTTATCCCGAATGTCCCGCACGATCTGCATTTGGGAGATATCCGTTAAAAAGAAGGTCAATTTTACAACATCGTTGAAGCTTACGCCCGAAGCCTCCAACGCAGCTTTGATGTTTTCGAATACTTGCCTAGTTTGAGCAGCCAGATCTCCCGGACCGACCAGTTCTCCGTTTTGGTTAACAGCCACCTGCCCGGAAACATAAATCGTTCTTCCGTTTCGCACTTCCACAACTTGGGTATAACCATTTACAGGCGGCATCGATTGCGGATTCCTGAAAATGGTTTGCTTATCGTTTGGCATGATATTCATGACTTCAGCTCCCTACGAAAGATTCAATGACCGGATAGGAGATGATATTTCGATCCCGGTAAGTTACCTCAACCGCGGCATCCCGCTCTCCCACGATTCCGTTTTGCAGGATGACCGTCTTAAAGCCTCTCTCCCTCGCCCCATTGTACGTGAACAGCACGCAGTGCTCTGCTGCAAATCCCGACACAATCACTAGACCGACTCCGTTCTCCAATAAGAGCTGTTCCAGATCTGTTTTCCAAAAAGCATTGGAGAATACTTTTGTAACTCTCTTCTCATGCTCTTCTATTTTTATTTCGGGTATGATTTCGAATAGCTCTTTATTCGATTCTTGCCGTCCCTCAATGTCTTGGATATGGACAATAAGATGACCCTTTGACCGAAGCAGATCTGCCGTATAATTGATGTATTCGCATGCTTTTTCGATATTCGCTTGTTCTTTATCCTTCAGATAGACGGTTTGCATATCCACAATTAATAGGGCTATTTTCATAGTTTTTCAGCTCCTTTATTCATGAATTTTCTCACTTTTCCTTGATCGGAATCCATAGTTCAACCTGTTCTTCCTCTACATTTTCCTCAAAATAATAGATTTCCATCGGACACGGGGAAAACAGCACCTCCTGGTTTTTCGCGTTTGTGATCTCATGCCTTCGCTCTACAAACTGAGTTTGAATCTGTAGCGCGGCATCCGGAAAATGCTGCGGGAAATTGGCCGTAATACTTTGACCGACCAATTGTACCTCTTTGGTAACGATTTCACAATGAAACTTCAGGTTTTCCACAGGAATCAGTCCTTCCTTCGTTTTTTGTTTGTTACCTCCTTGCTTTCCGATAATGATTCCGTCCGTTCCCCTGCCTATGCATCATTTTCCATACTCCATTGATGAACAATTTCATTATTCTTTTTCAAATAGGCCGATCGGAGGAGACTTCTCTTTTTTAAATCAAGCAGCATATCGTAGTATTTCTCCTCCAATCTCTCCCAACTATCAAAGTTTCCTTCGCCTTCTTCCAGCCCCGTACACCAAAGGTGTCCTTTAAACGGGCCTTTTCTTGAATCATCCCAGTTTCCAATGAGAGGCTGCTTCCAGTTTCCTCCATGCGCGGAAGCAAGTATGCTTTTACCTTCAAACGGTTCCGACTTTTGAAATGTTTCAAGCTCTTCCTCTTCATTCGTAACGTACAACAGTCCGCAACTGGTGCATTGATAAATTAATTTTGTCAAATGCACAGCCATTCGGCGTATGCCCATTGCCGCTCTTTCTTTATCTTTATCCGTCGGTCCCGATTTCTCGATAGCTCGATCTATCGCATCCAAAAAATCAAACCAATCTTGATCCGATATCAAATGTCCCTTATAAGGCAAACCATCGGTTTGGTCGACAATGATACCGCCGCACTCACATCGGATTTTCACTGATATGCCTCCGTTACACTATTCTTGAATCTTCTTTGCTCTACTCCTAAAAATGACGATTCCGATCCGTGAAATCTTTCAAAATGCCCAGTAGTTCGCTCTTTCCGACCTCTAAGTGCCCTTCTCCCTTTAGTTCAATATTTATTTCTTTCCCCCGGTAATAAATCAGTCTATGGCCTTCATGCTCCAAATCCAAATAGGTAAGAATCGAGTGGAACTCCTTGCTCAGACCAATAAACCATCGGTGGATCGAATACGAATCCCTAAGCAGCAAACTCATGCTGGACGTAGCTGCTGTAAAAGATACGGATAGTTCTCCGCTCGCATTGGGCAATTTGCTTTCTTTGATATAAATACAGCCGATTTTGGCCTTTCCGTCATTCCCGATATATTGCTCGATTTCCGATCTATCGTGATGCGGAGTCCCGTCATATCCGCCTTCCAAATATTTCATAATAAAAGAATCTATCTCAAATCGAATACATGCGCAATTGCCGGACAGCTCGCATTGCTCTTTTAAATAATCTCTTAGCGGCTCAACATCCTTCTCGTCTATGACGATGGTATAGCTATAATCTAGTCCCATTTCAATGCCTCCATGCGCCGGGTTATAACTCCAACTTATTGAAGGATACAACGCTCCTTCCGTTTATTAAGTGTTGGCGTTTTGTATCGAACCCCTTGACCAACCAACTCCTCGTAGAAGCTCCAACAATCTTCCGCCCAAGATTCCCATGTTCCTGTCTTCGGACTGCCGTTAATACCACGCAGTTCAAAAACGGGTGCATATTTTTCTAGCTCTTCCGTATTATCGAAGGACTCCTCTGCAAGCACATCCCCTTTTCCGGAAAAAACCCCCATCCCCTTAAGCTTAGGATTGTTTCGTTCCGTCAAAAGATCGTCCGTTGGCAGGTTTCGCAGCCACTCCGAACGCTTTAATCCAATCCTGTACTCTTCTTCTCCCGGTTCCCCAAATTTTTGCGGCAGCATCGGGCCGTTAAAGATATCTTCCCATACTTTCTCTCGGTCTTCATCGCTCTTCGCTTTGGCAACATATTCCCCCAACGCTCCATCCAGAAACCACTTCACCCATGCAGGCTTCATCTGGCCGTTCATGTCCCGTATAGCTTGAAGCTCAAGATCGGGAATCTGTTCGAACATTCGATGAAAAGGTGTCTTGGCCAGCACAGGGAACAGCCCCTTAGGAAATTGACGTTTCTGGTTTCTCGGAAGTCCCATCGGCACGAAACTGCTGCGCAGGTAGTAAGCGATCATGGCGGAAAGCCCCTCAAGCTGAGGACTCATCTTCTCTTCAACGTTAAATCCAAGCTCCATACGTCTTTCCTCGAACGTGTTTTTCATGAGTTCGAAGCTTGTTAATAGCTCTCCCACAGAATTTTCATAGGATGATATATTCAACTTCTTAACAGGGGCTTTATTGTTAGATGTCTCCAGATTCTCCGTATCTTCGTTGCTGGATGTTTCCAGCTTCTTTTGTTTGTTTGCCAACTGATAGAACAAGGATGTGATTTTTCCAAGCGGAATGCCCATCGTAACTTGGACCGAAGGTAAGAGGTTCTTCCGAGGCGTGATATGCGCCTTATTCTTCAGCTTATACGGCGATGTCGTTTCCGATTCGCCAGCCTTCTTCAACAAGTCGCTTAGCACGATAGGGTTCTCTTGGGGCTGTTGTTCCATGTGCCGAGCTAATTTGTCCATACTCCCGACGGATCTGAGAAAATGATCTTTGTCAGCGTGAGCATCGGACACAAATTCGAGGTTCGAGCTTTTTCCAGCAGGCATCAAGTATTCATCCGAAGATAGCGTGAAACCGTTCTCGTCATCGCGAACCAGCGGCGCATACTTCTTAAATGGCTTTCCTTTTGGAGTTGTCACTTCCCAATCAGGGGCCTCCAGTTCAACCCCGATGGCCCGTTGAATAACGCTGCCTTGCCCCGGAGAAGATTGTTTTCTCGAAAAGCCCGAAATCAGATACCGTTGAAGAGCCTGATTCCCTACGGTCTTCGACATGTTGAAAAACCAATCTGGCCCAGCCGCTCGAGGGCTCATCGTGGTACGTTTCGATGACGCAGCTATTGAAACAGGAACCCGCTGCAATATTTTGCTCTCTCTCATGAACGGACTCCCCCCTATGTATTCCTATTAAATACTATAATATACTTTCTCCTCTTAGCTGCGCACCTGATCCAACAGTAATATTTTACGCACGAACTCCCCTAGCCCTGGCTTCCGGCGAATCCCTCCAAAATTAACGCTACGCCATCGTTATCGCTGGCGTGGCGAAAAGCCGCTGTTCATCCTCATAGGATTGGGGTAGTTGATTTTGTACTCCAACGAAGAGCCTTTTGCCTTCATTCACTCTTCTGGTTATCCAAAGCTCTTCCATGTTTACCGCGTTTTGTTTCGACATCGGCATCACCTTTCTACCGGCATTGTTACTTCAGGCTCCAATACAAAATCTTTGGCGATCACTTCTAAGAAGGCGTCGTCATTATCTTTCCAATTAGCAAAAATAAACTTCCTGTACGGTGCCGGATACTTATATTCACTTATCGCGTACAGCATCATACCTTCCGCTTTATGCCTATTTATTGTTAAAACATCCCTTAAATAAAGGGTCAAATTTTCGCCTTCCATGCCATGTAATGTTATGACAAGCTCCTGTCCATTATCCTGAATCTTGTCAATCGTGCTGTCGTGGACTCTGTAATCGCCTACATAAGAAATAAAATCGGATTCTTCCATAATTCCTCCGTTAAATTTTTTGTGAATGACCCAGTTTATTCCGTGCTCAAATTGACTCTTAAGACATTTATTGCGAGGTAATCGAACAGCTTAAACATTCCACCTCAACGACTTGAGCGTCCGAAAGTGTAATTTTTCTTGTCATGGCCTGCTCCCTTCCAGTTAAAGAGCCCGTCTGCTCCAGATGGATTAAAGTATGGTATACTGGAAAGAATTATGATCCAAACTTCTCGAAGGAACGTGATGCGTTTTGTTTATATAAGAAGAATATTACGACGAGCACTTTTTGGAGGCCCAATACTCGCAGAAGGAAGTAACCTCAGTCCGGTTCTATGATTGTACATTTACCAAATGCGATTTCAGCGAGACGGTCTTTAAGGATTGCAAATTTTCGGGATGTACCTTTGAGAACTGTAATTTAAGTTTAATTCAAGTGCTTGACTGCGACCTCTCCCAGGTATCATTCACCCATTCCAAATTGATCGGCATCAATTGGTCCGAGATGGCTCCACCTCGAAAAGTCGGGTCCGGTCTGCTGCGGTTTGAAGAGTGTACCCTAAGTCATTCCACTTTCATCGGACTGACACTGCCTAAAAGCGTAATCACAAAATGCACGGCAAAGAACGTAGATTTCAGGGAAGCCGACCTTACGGAAGCGGACATGAGCTCTACGGATTTCTCCGAAAGTTTGTTTGACCGGACGAACTTGACGGCCGCGGACTTCTCCTTTGCAACCAACTACATGATCGACCCGGGGCTCAATACAATCCGGAAAGCCAAATTTACGCTGCCCGAAGCGATATCTTTGCTCTATTGCATGGATATCCAATTGATTGACGGGGACTAACTTACATATAGCCTCTAAAATAATACTTCTAATTGTCTGTACTCTTTAAGCGGAGATCGGTTTACGAATAATTTCGGGTTTGTTTCTGTGGTATGAAAAGCGTTTAGAATATGCAATTCGTAGTACCATTCTCCCGTATCCGAAGCGATATGTCGTCCATTATAAAGCATTCTTCCATATTCATTAGGCGACAACTCGAATGCTTTCTCGACTAATAAATGATATTTTTTATCATATCTAGCAGGTTTTCCGCAATCACGAGAGTACTTAAAGGTAAATTCATACTTGGCTTCCTTCGGGACGATTTCAACACAACCAATCTTAAAGTCGGCTTCACTCGCTTCGAGAAACCAACTTTGATTACTTAGATTTCGGAAACCGGATTTATTCTGGACAATCAGAAGATTATGGTATGGAATTCCGCGCGATGACTCGTGATTTACTATGGATTCCGGAAGACGGAACGCTTTGCTGTATCGA
This sequence comes from Paenibacillus tyrphae, assembly GCF_024158745.1. Classification (GTDB taxonomy): domain Bacteria; phylum Bacillota; class Bacilli; order Paenibacillales; family NBRC-103111; genus Paenibacillus_G; species Paenibacillus_G tyrfis_A. Next base: position 363,214 of record NZ_JAMZAW010000004.1, read on the forward strand.
TTTCTTAATGAGGAATAAGGGGCGCCTCTCACGTCTTTGCCCCATCTTATAGTTATCGCTTGTATAATCAAGTTTCCACCCATTTCCAAAAAACTCTAAACCCTTTTTATGCCATAAACTCACGCAAACGCTCCCGATAAATCCGGTAATTTTCCTCATCGAAGCAGACGAACAAAATCTGCTCTAGATTCGACTCGTGATGGCCACGGACGAAATCGGAGACTGCCTCTAAGGCAATTTTAGCCGCCAAAGCCTTCGGAAATCGATAAATGCCCGTACTGATATTAGGAAAAGCGATACTGTGGGCATGATTTTTGCAGGCCAGATTCAATGTGTTTACATAGCAGTTCATCAACTTCTGTTCCTCGCCGTTCTTCCCGCCGTTCCAGACTGGACCTACGGTGTGTATCACAAAGGACGCCGGTAAATTTCCCGCTGTCGTCACTACGGCTTCGCCGACCTGGCAGCCGCCTTGCTGATCTCTGATTTTCCTGCATTCCTCCAAAATCTGCTTGCCGCCGGCTCTGTGGATCGCCCCGTCAACCCCGCCCCCGCCGAGCAAACTTGTATTGGCGGCATTCACGATGATATCCGCGGCTATTTTGGTAATATCTCCTTGGAGTACCTTTACGGTAGTCGTTTGCAGCTTTATCTCTTCTTCCATAATTGAACCTCCAAGCAATAAAAAACATCATGGAAGCACTCGCATTCGAGATCCTGATGTTTTTTGAATGAACTTTCTATGCTAATGGCTATGTGCTAGTTTTCTAGTTTCTGTCATTATTATAATCTAAAACTGGCTTAACGTGTTAAAAGTTTCTTCCTTCTTGCTTCTCCGGCGTACATGTACCACCCGATCAGCAGAAATGGAATCGACATGGACACAACGATCCCCGCGTGCTTAAAGACGCCAAGCAAACTATTAGTCAAATCTCCCACGATACTAAACGTTATCGCCTTCGGCAATTCGATCGTAGGACTGATTGCAACCCTGTAATCTCCTTCTTCGACGATCTCGAAGCTGTACAGCGATTCGCCTCTCGTATCGTTAAATGTAAAATTCATGGAAGAATCCTTTGCTAGCACTATTTCCTTATTGTCCGACACGTTAACTATCTTTACCGCGACCAGACTCGATACATTATTGAATTTCTCTTCTTTTTTAAGCTGTAGCACTCCCAAATTAAGCTGTTTCGAATCGAATTCGTAGAACAAATGATGTTGCCCTGCTTTTAAAAACACTTCCATGGTACCGGGAGCACTTATCATGACTCTATCGTTTACGGGATTATGGTTCAAGAAGTTAATCCCGGCAAACACCATCCCCAATAAGATGATGGCGCCGCCCAATATTAAAAACAGGTACTGAGAAAGCAATCGTTTCATCGGTAACTCCTTTAGGTTTTCTCCGGATTCCCGGCTTCTTCAGGTTTACCCAACGCCCGGCAATTCGTCCAGATGCCAATAAACCAGCTTGCCTTTCTCTTCGGCCACTCTGACCATCTCGTCCGCCCCCTGAGACGGTCCTCCAACCCGGAGCACCGCATCGCAGCATTCCAGCAGCCGAATGGAAGACGGATGAAACATGCGATTGAACACGTCGTCTCCGATGGTCTCGGACCCTGCGGTTGCGATCAACGGGAGCGCATACCACTCGCCCAGAACGGGCAAATGTCCCGCTTCATATACCTGCAAAGCGATTTCGTTCATCAAGCGGACGTTTTGCTCCAGAAGCTCGGGATCGTCCCCGGTTCCCGAGCGATACGGTCCGGCGATAAGAATGTGCAGGGGCTTGACCTCCGGCTCAAGAAGTCCGTGAATTTGCGCATACTGCAGCAGCATGATCGTTTTGGCATCGCAAATTTCGCCGGTTCGGACCATTTCGAGCGCCTCGATGAACGGGAGTTCAAGAACCTCGATATGCTCCTGCTCTTCTTCCATCCCTCCGCCTTCTCCAGCCAGCATGCCCGGACTGTATTCGGCCGTATAAAAATGCAAAATCTCCGTCACGGAGCCGGGAGACATATAAGCCTCGCCGACTTTGACAATCTCACTTACGCGGTACCCTGTCTCCTCCTCCGTCTCGCGTACAATGCTCGCTTCCGGGGTTTCCCGGTCCAGCAGGCCCGCGCACGTTTCGATAAGCATTCCCGTTTCGTTTCCGTTCACATAGGTCGGCATCCGAAACTGCTTGGTCAGCACCACTGTCTGCTTCGCCCGATTATACAGCAAGATTGTCGCTCCATTGCCGCGGTCGTATACTTCACGCGCTTGGGTCTCCCAAGTATCGTCCTGTTTTTGATACTCGAAGGTCAATTTCTTTAAGACGTACCAGTTGTCCGATAACATCTCTTCTTTCAAAATACGTACCCTTGGATTTCCCTGTCTTATCATATGGATCGCTTCCTCCCTAAGAAAAATCCGGAATCTTTCGAAATGCGGATTTTCCCTTCACGTTCGATCATGGAATTTAAAAAGCTTTCAAAATGATGCAGCGCAGCTCCCGTCAACCGCTGGCGGGCATTCATTGGAGTCGAGGTGATGTAATCCAGAAGCGGCCCGACTTCGCTCACAAGCAGGTGGTCGTCATAAGAATACAGCCGAACCTCGGAAAACCAAGGGGATAACATCTGCTCACCGTTGTCCAAATTAAACCGTTCGATGACGGGGTCCAGCACACAGATCTCGGGATCAAACGCCGCAGCGAGCTGCTCGACTTCCTGCAAATGCCGCTTGCTCATCGTCGCAGCGAACAATCTTCCTCCGGGCTTTAAGACGCGATGAATTTCGGAAAACGCTTTGGGCATGTCCGGCACATGGTAAAGCATGTTGTTGGCAATAACGATATCGAACTGTTCGTCATAGAAAGGAATGTCCTGCACATCGGCCATCACAAACTTGAATTGCGCTTTACGTTCCCCTAAGCTGCTTCGCGCTTCCTCAAGCATGCCGTGAGAAAAGTCCGAGAGCGTTACCTTCCAGGCTTCAGGAATCCGGTCCATGTTCCGCGCCCATAAAGCGCCGTCGCCGCAGCCGACCTCAAGCACTGTGCATCCGGACTGCTCGATCAAATGCCCGAACAGCCAGCGATGCCAGCCGATCGGATTGACGCTGCATTTGTCGTAGAGCTGGATTCTCGTTTGCAGACGCGTCGCGGTATGGTACTGCTCAACCCAATCTTTTTCCGAATGGACCGCATGGATGAGCTCGATCAGACTGCTCCACTCCACGTCCTCAGGCTTGTTCTTCATCATTCCCAACGCTTGATTTATCGCTTTGACCACCACTTCCATGTGCGCGAGCTTCTGCCGGAGCGTCTCTTTTTGCGCCATCAACGAGCTTCGGAGGTCATGTCCGGACAGCGATTCTTCGCGAATCACCTCCTTGATCTCTTGAAGGGTCAAACCGATATACTTCAACGTCTGAATCTTCTGCAGCCGAATCAGATCCTCTTTGCTGTACAGCCTCGCCGACGTCTGACTGTGCTGAGAAGGAGACAGCAGACCGATCTGGTCGTAGTACCGCAGCGTTCGCAGCGTGATCCCAGTCCTTTTGGCAATTTGCCCTGTCGTTGCATAGTCGCCGCTTTTCACATTAATCCCCTCCATCACCCCAATAAACCCTAAGGAGATTATATCCGGTTACGTCACGTCACCTTCAAGCTTTATTTTCGGAGAGCACAGCCTGCACGTCTTCGACGAAGCTCCTTTTATTAGCCTCGATGTAGGCAAGTAAATGATCGAATATATTTTCTTCCTGACTGCCGTTAGTTAATTTCTCGGCGGCGTACTGGATTTCTTCGAAAAACTCATCATCCGCAATCGCATGGACTTGCCTGAAATAATTGATTTCATACGGCTCCAAGTCTTGCAGATCGCGATGCAGCTGTCCGGTGCTCAAATTGTAGTTTTCCAGAATCCGTTTGATGTCCTTCAAAGCATTCGCATCATGAACCGCTCCGATGCGTTCCAGCGCTTCGATTGTCTCGTTAAGATATTTTCCGGTCGAGTTTTCCAAAAACCCCAGAATGCCGTTCATAATCAGTTCCGTATCGAAATCGATGAGCAGCACGATGTCCTGAAGTAGAGCCGGAAGCTTAAAGAAGACCTCTTCATCCTTCAGTTGAATGTTTTCCTGGCTGTACCTATTTATACCGACGTGATCCATAATTTCATCAGCGGATGCATTTATTAGCTCCTTATGATCGGGCAGCAATCTTCGTAAGATCGTTTGGTGGATTTCCATTTGTCTTCTCCTTGTTCCGCCGCGTGAACACAGCGCAGTCTTTTATTCTTTACACAGTCTTTTTCCTACCAAAGCTTCTGCCGCTTCGTCCGAAATGTCGGTCAAAAACCCAATATGGTTCAACTTTCTTGATGCGGATCCGTAATTTAACATTTCAATGGAGTTTACTTCAATTTTTTGTCCCTTGTCTTCTTTATTTACTAAAGTGTCTCCATTTCTTAAAATCGCGCCGCTTTCGGTAATTTCTCCTGCAATCACGTACCCTCGGCCTGTGATTTTGAATACATCTTTAACTTCAAGCTCGAACATCGCTCATCATCCTTTTATTGTGCTGTCAACCATCATATTTCCTCCTTTTATTTACATCGTCTGACAGACGCTTAAACTAAATACTCCAGAACCTCCAATTTGGCATACGATGCCTGAGCTACCAAGTAGACCCGGCTCGCCAACGCAAAAAAAGCGAAGTCGAGAAGACTTCGCCAAAAATGCCTTCGTATAGTTGAGCAAGCGGTTTTTCCCGCTATTTTGTTGTATCTATAGGTTCCGAAGCCAGTTGGCTTCCGACAGGCTTATTTTTCGCGGAAAGCAGCGTAATCGCCATCAGCAGTACAACCCCGGCAACAACCACAAAGGGAAGATGCTTATCCACCTGGTAAAGACTCGTGCTGAGAATCGGGGCGATCACGGCGGATATGCCCTGCACCGATCCTACAAGACCGGCCACGCCTCCTTGCTGCTCGCGGGCCACCGCAAGGGAAGCGCCGGCCATAAAGCCCGGCATCATCAGCCCGGCTCCGATGCCAAATAAGAAGAAGGCCGTGTAAAAACCGACGAAGCCGACGACGAACAGAAAGAGCGCCATACTGACCATCAGAAGCATCGATCCGACAAGGATCAACGGGGTGGGCTGCCATTTGGGCTTTTTCATTTGCAGCCCTTGCGTAACGATCATCGCCACCCCGCTAAGCATCAAGCCGAAAGAAAGCATCCGTGCGGTTTCCTGTGTAGTCAAGGACAGCTGGTCCTGAAAATAAAAGCCGCCGACTACTTGCAAGGTGACAATACTAAGCATCGTTGCCAGTCCGGCGAACAAATAAAGGCGGACGCCTTTCTGAAACGGGCTTACCTTTGGAGGCTTTGCCTGAACAACCGGTTTATGAGCCGGGATCAGCAGCAGGACGACGACCAATGCGACGATCGGCAGCAGCGCGCCAATATAAAGCGGCCAGATCAGACCGATAAGCGCAAACACTCCGGCAATCGCAGGTCCGAGCACGAGGCCCATTCCGTTCGCTGCTCCGATCAAGGCCATCCCCGCCGACCGGCCCTTTTCGTCCGTAACATCCGCCATATACGCCTGCGCCGACGACGGAACCGCGGGGATGAACAAACCGACTAAACCGCGTGCCACAATGAGCAATACGACCAACAGTCCGCCGCTGATGAGCTGCGTCAGTCCTGCGTACATTGTGATGGTGAACAACACGTAGCTCACAAACATGCCCAAGAAGCCGATCAAGATAACAGGCTTTCTTCCTTTGGCATCGCTCAGGCTCCCCCATACGGGCGCCATCGCCGCCATCGCAACGGATCCCAGAGAAATAATCAAACCCGAGTGAGTTTCACTTAATCCCAATTCGCGTATAAGCGGAGGCATTACGGGAGCAATAATCATCAAACCGACCATCGCGACAAAAACGCTAAAAAAAATGCTGAATCGTACTCGTGCCATCTACACATCTTTCTCCCTTCCCAACATCCTTTTTGCAATACTTGCTTTTTAATGGTAGGAGAAAAAAGGGACGGTGACCACCAAGTAACGGATCAACTATGATGTAAAACGGATTTTTTGTATGCGGTCATGTTCCTGCTTCACGGAAATTACCCCAGACTTGTTTTAGTGATGTACGCCGCATGGTCTTAAGACGCTTTTGTATTGTAAATTACTTCCCTTAGTCGCTCGCTTATTTTGGGCGAAATTTGAAAGCCTTGTTCCGAGTTCGATTGTTCCACAAGCAGGCCGGTCTGTAGATCCGTCGTATTCGAAATGTTCAAATAAAACCTTTTGCTTGTGCGGTCTTCAAAAGTAACCCGCATTTTAAAGATTACCTCATAATCGAGAATGCCGGGCAGCTTCTCGGCTTTCTGTATGGCGTCCGTAAACAGTTTCAGTTCAGCTTCTTCTTTAAACTCCCGATGGATAAAAGGGGTTCCGTCTCTCATCGTGCACTGATTTCTACATTCCAAATCAACGGAGCTGATCGCTTTATTCTCCAATAGATTGTTGTTATTGCTTCCACAACCTGCAAATATCCCGAACATACAAAGAGCAAATAGAACCATAAGCGCTTTCTTAATGATCATCACATCCCGGAAATAAAGATCTTTGTCTGGCTCATTCAGTCTACATTCCATAATTTGAAAATTCTTGCGAGGGGCCTTTGATGTCTTCTCTTATCGTCTCTGTGTAATTTTGGTTAGAATAAGCTTGAATAACGCTTCTCCAAAAATGTTGGGCAGGGACATTCCAGTCATACTGATTGACTCTCCAACGACCCTTGAATAAATTAAAAGCCTGTACCGCCGCTTCCCTGCCGACACCTTGTCTTCTATACTTCCGAAGTACGAAAAAATGAATTAGGTTGATCACTTGCTCTTTATATAAATGGCGAATGACTACAAAACCGGCTATTTTCCCATCTGCTCTAATAAAAAACAAATGAAAATGCTCGCTATCCAGCCAGCTTTTCGAGTCGAAGTCTACTACAAATAACCCATTCTCATTGACGTCTCTACCGTTGTATTCGGAAAGATCATAAGATGCGAGCTCTACAAGATGGTTTAATGTCATTCTCCCATCTTCCTTAACCTTTTCCAACGTTATCAGCAAAAGATCTCACCTCGCCATTCGTACGGGTAATCTGAAAAAATCCGGCTTTATTTCTTTTTTACCGGGAACATGAGGTCCATGATTTCTTCTGCCGTTTCTTCATCATACTCCTTATAATGTTCTACGCCGTAGGTATCGGCAAGCTCATATTCCGATTCCGCTACCCACTGATATAAGTAATCATAGGCTTGATATGCTTGATTCTTTTTGCCCTTGTATGTCACGCAAGCATACGTATTTGCCGGGAAAGACACGGCCTCCATGCCTTCGGGTAGTTCGTCCATGCCAGTTACTTCGACGCCGGCAATCCATTTGAATTTATCCAATTTGTAGCTATAATTAGGCGGGTCGATAAAAATTCCAATCGCGTTATCGTTTATCCTATTTGTAATCTCGGCTATGCGCTCGTTGAATTTTTGATGCAATTTCGGTATGTTTCTTTGTTCCCGTTCGTCTTGCAGCAAGGTCTCCAAAGATACGCCAACGACCATGAACGATGGTTTTTGAATTATCGTTGTTTTCATTTCACAGCTCCTTTTAGATCTCTTTCCATCCAAGTGCGATTTCAGTTAATTTATCTTCTCCGATTTGTATTTCTTTCTTGCCTATGTATTGTCCGCCTAGCTTCTTGTAGAACTCCATCGACGGATTGTCTTCAAGAACCCAGAGCATGAACGATTGATAGTTTCTTCGCTTTAGCGCTTCAATGAAACTCTCAAAAAGCAGCTTTCCATATCCGTTTCTCTGCACTTCCTTCAATAGGTAAATGGCATACAATTCCGCAACGTATTCAAAATTGGGCTTCCTGCTCTTCCCGCCATGAACAAAGCCCATAATGCTTCCTAAATCTTCAACAATATAAATGACATCATCTTCAGTAAGATTGTCAAAAATGTCTTTCCAATTCTTCATTCTTTTTTCTACGGTTAAATGAGACAAAAATGATTCGGATATGATCCCATCGTAAGTAGACTTCCAGCTCTCGACATGTACCCGGGCAATGCCTTCAATATCACGAACAGAGGCTAATCTGATATTCACCGGACTTGTCTCCTTTATCCTTCATTTCGGAGCGGCAGACTCCGCGTTTGCGTTGTACATATTTTACAATAGCTTTCTCATTCTTTACTATACTTCTCTTATCTGTATATTGCCTAGTAATTTCCATCATATCTATAATCTTATGGTTGTCAA
>NZ_JAMZAW010000040.1 GCF_024158745.1 Paenibacillus tyrphae
CCAAGATTTACCTTCCAGTAGTGTACACCAAATCCTAGAAGCTTATCCCCGTCTTGGCTTTAAAGAAGCTTTTAAAGAAATATGGCTCTCGGAGGCCAAAAGAAAACCGGATATGTTGGCTTCGCAAGTCATTCATGAAATCGGTTTCATCGATATGCTTAAAAACGCTCCATTTGAAGAATAACAATGTAAAAGGAGAAATCACAATGGAAGACATCCGTAAGATTATTAATTCGAATAATGAACGCTTTGCAGAAGCTGTATTGCAAAAGAATGCAGCGGGAATTACAGCATTGTACACTAAGCAAGCTCTATTAATTCCAAGTGATTCTGCAAACATTCAAGGATTTGACCAGATTCAATTATTTTGGGATAAAATGTTGAAAGATGGCTTATCGAATTTAGTATTGGAGAGCGTTGAGATTGAACTCGGGGGGGAGCACCAAGCCCGCGAAAACGGTCTAGCTCACTTGACACTTATAAATCATGAAGAAAAAGTTCAGTATGTATCATCCAAGTATATGGTGTTGTGGAGATTTGAAGACGGGTCGTGGAAAATAGATATCGATATCATGTTCTAAAGTGTAACAAGGCGAAAGTCGTCTCCTCATGTGGAGGCGGCTTTCGCCTTGTTATGCCCAATATACGATAATTCTTCTTGCACCTCGACACCCGGCTGTCCTACTTCCCGATCACGGGTTCAGGTACTACTTAACTACCTCAAACTTTCCATCCTTCACTTCAACGATAATCATACTGTCTTCATGTAAGCCATTGTGATCTTGCGGAGAAAAGTTGTACTCCCCTGTTACTCCTACGTATTGTAAATTCTCTAGAACCTCAGATAATTTTGCAGGATCTCCTTTGGCTTGCTTTAATCCTTCGACTAATATATTTAAACCGTCATAAGCGGATGCCGAGAAACCATCAATCAGGCCATTGTATGTCGCTTTATACTCCTCTGCAAATTTCTTAATAATATTGGCTTGAGGATCATTCGCTTCAATTTGGTCTGGAATCAACATTTTCCCTGTTACCATTAACACTCCATTTGCAGCATCCCCCGCAAGTTTTATAAAATTGTTATTTGCACTACCATGCGAATTAATTATGGGAATTTTGATTCCCATCTGCTTCGCTTCTTTAGCAATAATAGCTGGACCAGGGTTTGTGCCCGCTACAATAATAGCATCAGCGTTCGTGCTTTTGATCTTTGTCAACTGGGAACTCATGGATGGATCTTTTGTTCCATACTTTTCTTCTGCAACAAGCGCAATGCCATATTCAGGGGCAAAATTCTTCAGCTGTACATCCCATCCACTTCCATATGGATTACTATCATAAAGAACCGCCACTTTTTTGATGTTTTTCTCTTGTAAAAATTTATAAATGCGCTTCGTACCATGAATATCAGTATGTGGCGTCTTAAAGATTCCTTTACGAACCGGATCAGTAATTTGGTTTGCTGCGGCCATCGAGATCAAAGGTACACTTTGGGAAGCTGCGTATTCAGCCATACCCAATGACGGTCCGCTTCCGGATGAACCAAGAACAGCCACGACCTTATCTGAAGTGACCAACTTTTTAATGGCCTTCACCGCTTCAGTATTATCGGATTTATCATCTTCAAAAATGATATCCAATGGACGACCATTCACTCCACCATGCTCATTGATTTCCTTGAGTAAAAGTTCCACAGCTTGTTTTTCGGGTACCCCTAAGGGGCTGTTTGCTCCAGTCAAAGAGTATACAGCCCCCACTTTGATTGGTTCGACCTTGGCTATAGTTTGTTCGGATTTACCGTTAGCTTTAGCTTCAGTCCGAGTTCCTTCACCACCACAGCCCGTTAACGTTAATAGTAAAGCCGTCATAACTAGTAGTAGCAATTTACTAAATTTCTTCTTCATAGAGTATATCCCCCTTTTCTGAAATAAATGTATGTTATAACAACTAGGTATGAATCTTTCCTAAATAAGCCGATTGCACACGAGAGTCATTCATGATCTCCTTTGCACTTCCTTCCATGATGACGGAACCCGTATTCAGTACGTACGCGCGATCGGATATGGCTAAAGCGGCTCTGGCATTTTGCTCTACCAGCAAGACCGTAGTCTCCCATTGGTTTCGGATCTCCTCCACGATTTCGAGGATCTTTTTTCCGATGAGCGGAGCCAAACCTAGTGAAGGCTCGTCTAGCAAGAGAAGCCTCGGCCGGGATAATAATGCTCGTCCAATGGCCAGCATTTGCTGCTGACCGCCAGACAATGTCCCTCCCATCTGCCATTTGCGTTGGGCGAGAATAGGAAACATTTCATAGATATCATCTATTTCCCTTAGAATCTCTTTCTTGTTTACCTTGCGCATGCGATGTGAAGCTCCAAGCCATAAATTATCTTCAACAGTAAGTGTGGAAAAAATTTGCCTCCGCTCCGGAACATGGGACACACCCAAAGTTACCACCTTTTCAGCAGATACTAACGTTATCTCCTGCCCCTCAAACTCAACGCTTCCGCCTTTAGTGCCATGAATACCGCAAATACAGTTCAGTAATGTCGTTTTCCCTGCTCCATTGGATCCTAGCAAGGATACGATTTCCCCCTCCGCTACATTCATATCAATTCCATGCAATACCTCAATTGGGCCATAACGCGCCTTTACATTTTTTACATTTAGAATGGTTTTTCTAGCCACCTACACCCCTCCTGAAATAGTCTGAATCCCTTCTTCTTGACCAAGGTAAGCGGCTATAACCTTCGGATTCGCCTGAATTTCTGTGGGCAATCCTTCAGCAATTTTTTCTCCTTGATCCAGCACGACAATGCGATTAGCCACGTTCATTACCATATCCATATCATGCTCTACCAGCAAAATAGCTGTCCCCTTTGCCCTGATCTGGCTAAGTATTTCTGCCATCTCAGCGGTTTCAGAATGATTCAGACCTGCTGCCGGCTCATCGAGAAGCAGCAACTTCGGATTCGCTGCCAAAGCTCGGGCAATCTCCATTAAACGCAGTTTTCCGTAGGACAAGCTTCCCGCTTGATGGTAACTCAAGGATGCGATTCCGACGAACTTCAATAAATCATAAGCACGATTATGCATGTCCATTTCCTCCTTTCGTGAGGAACCGAACTTCAAGCCACAAGAAATAAGTCCTGATTTCGTATTGGAATGAAAGCCCACCATAACATTTTCTAAGACGGTCATATCATCGAAGACTTGCAGGTTCTGAAACGTACGCGTGATGCCCAGCCTTGCATAGTCATGTCCCTTGATTCTTGAAAGGCGTTGATTTTTGTAGTAAATCTCTCCCTGTGTTGGTGTAATGATACCGGAAACCATATTCAGCACCGTACTTTTCCCTGCTCCATTGGGGCCGATCATGGCGATAACTTCTCCGGGATGGATCTCGAAGGATACTAGGCTAACCGCACGAACCCCTCCGAAATCCATCGTGATTTCCTTAACTTCCAGAAAATTAGCAGTCATGCCACTTTCTCACCTTTCGTTTTCTGCTGGGTCAATCTAATCTTATGAACCTTGTACTTCAAATAAGCAGTTCGGATTTTCGGAACCAAACCTTCAGGCATAAACATGACAATCAAGATCAGAATAGCGCCGAAAACAATCGTATCGATATCGCCCTTCAAGCCTGGAATGACATGACCCAGAACAACAAGCCCTTCGCTGATGAATTTGACAATGATACTTCCGATCAGCGCTCCCCAGATGCTGGTCATTCCCCCAACGACAACCATCGTAATGAATATGATAGAGCCATGAATACCGAAGGGCTCCGGATCTAAGATCCCCATATAGTGAGAATACAATCCGCCGGAAATGCCGGCGAACATACCGCTTACAATAAAAGCACTTAGTTTAAACTGGCGAACAGCCACTCCCATCGATGTCGCCGCAACCTCACTTTTGTGAATCGCCCGGTAAGCTCGTCCGACTCGCGAATTCACGATATTCAAGGAGAAAATGAGAATAAGTGTAACCATACCCCAAACAAGATAGTACATACCTAACTCGGAATCCCCAAAGAATGGGATCGAAGGAATCCCAATAATTCCATTGGCTCCGCCTGTAACCGGTTCCCATTCACTGATTCCTATTTGCACGATATAACCGAAGGCCAACGTAGCCATAGCCAAGTAATAACCATTTAATCCGGCAATTGCCCGAGCCAAAATAAACGCGAATATTCCAGGAATAATCGCTGCAGAAACTAATCCTAATGCAATAGGCAGGCCGAATTTGGTTGTCAGCACAGCCGATGTGTAGGCCCCGATCCCCCAGAATGCCGCTTGTCCAATAGAGATTTGCCCGGAAAAACCCATCACCATGCATAATCCGATTACGACGATTGCGTGTAGCCCGGTGATAACCATAATCGACTGATAATAGTCATCCGCTAAGATGAAGGGAAAAAAGATAACTAACAACAGATAGACCAGAAACCCTTTATTGAATACTGCGCTTGGTCTATTCATTACAGGCCTCCTTTTCCAACACTGCGTTCGCTAAACAATCCTGTTGGCTTAACTAGTAAAACCGCTATAAGTATGAGAAAAGCAAACACATCCTTCAAACCGGAACTCACGTATCCTGCACCCATGGATTCCAGCAATCCGAGCAGAAATCCTGCCGTTGTAGCCCCAAGGGGATTACCTAAACCGCCAAGAATGGCAGCAGCAAATCCTTTAACTCCAAGCAAAACGCCTATATCGTAAGAGGTCACACTTAACGGAGCAATCACGATTCCAGCTAAGGCTCCCGTGGCTGCACTGATAGCAAAAGATAGCATTGTCATTTTAGACGGGCTAATCCCCATCAAGCGTGCCGCAAACGGATTGACCGAACAAGCCTTGATCTTTTTACCAATCAGCGTTTTCTCCATGAGATACCAGAGGGCAAACAAAATGATCAGAACGGATAATATAACCCAGATACTTTGTTGTGCTACATTTACTCCACCGATAGAAATAGGCTCATTGCTCGTAATAGGTTGGAGGGGAAACGGGTCCTTTCCCCAGAACAGACTTGCCATACCACGGATAAGAATCGATATACCAATCGTCAAAATTATTAGGCTCACCGGGTTAGCGTTTTTGGCGTTGCCAATAATATATTTTTGAATCAATACCCCAATAGTAGTAACCAATAATACGGAAAGAATAAATGCACCTGCATACGGAATTTTCATGCTGATCAAGGTCACCGTCAACATGCCACCCAACATCAAAAACTCCCCTTGGGCCATGTTTATAACCTTACTTACGTTATAAATAGTAATAAAACCAACAGCAACGATGGCATAGATACCACCAGAGACAATCCCGTTTGTTATATATTGTAGTAACTCAATCACTTTTTGCTCCCCCTCTTTTCATCATAGCGGATACACGAGTGCATCTACTATGGTATAATTTTAGTAATTATTCCGCTTCTAGAGCATCCGTTCGCCTGATTGCTGTCTCTTTTTCCCCCGCGCTGTGTTGATGAACACGGCCGATGGTAGCATTGATCATGATGGGAATTTTCATCGTTACGGGCAAGAAGGAGGGAACAGCCACGATGTGGACAAGACTCGTTACAACTCCCTACCCGACCGTCTGTCGCTCGAAACCCTACAAAATTCTCACCAATTAAACGGACACGTTTTCAGAACAAGCCGGAACCCTATATCTACGTAGGAATTTACCCATGGGCGTATCCCCTTCAATATGGTTTATCAATTTGTTTTCCTCTTTGCTTAACATATTTAATCCTCCTTTGAAATTTTTTTGCCTTGAAGGCATAAATAAAAACAGGACTCGATCGGTTCAAAATTAGCAAACGCTTACAAAATGATGTGCTTAAGTATCCTAACTTGCATGTTCATTAATATATAAAGCAATTAGCATGCCAATGAATGAATAATCAGGGATCTCGCAATAGGAATTCCAAGACATTTACTTATTTGCGTGCTCATTCTTGATCAAATAATCATTTTTGAATGCTTCCAACGTATCATGAATATTAACTCTTAGTTAAGAATCCGCCCCATCTTCTACCTGGAATGGAGAGTCTTTCATTTGATTGATCAGTTTCGATCAAATAATTTCTTTTGAGCATTATCATTATTGAAACCGCTTTAATTTCATGTATAATAAATTACACGATTTAAGAAAGGATGTGAGCGCATGTATAGAACTCCTTTTTTTCAAACGAAAAATAACGATGAACTACTTGTACTTATATCCAGTATCTTCAATACTTCTAATGATGGATTATTTATATGTGATAAGAATGGATATCCTCTATTATTTAACCAAGCTCTACTGGATATTTCCGGTTGTTCCCCAGATGTATTTCATCATTACGGTATCTTTGAAATTGTAGAAGAAGGACTAGTTCCTACATCGTGCAGTATAGTAGCCATTGAGACCAGACAACCTTACAGCAAGGTCATAACTTATTACAACGGTAAAACAGCCAATGCTACAGCCATTCCTTTCCTCGATTCAAATAACGAAATTATATTTGTTGTGAGTAATGTTAAGGATGTGACCGACATTAATCGGCTTCATGAGGAATTGGAAGAAACTCGTCAAATCAATCTTGCTTACCAAAAAATTCTAGAGCAAATTCAAGAAGAAGTCGGGAGAAGTTATCAATTAATCTATAGAAGTAAAAACATGCATGAGGTTGTCTCCCTCGCCTCCCGTTTTGCTAAAAATGATTCCCCCCTACTCATTTTAGGTGAATCGGGTGTCGGGAAGGATGTCTTAGCGGAATACATTCATCAGAAAAGCGAAAGAAAGGGGAAGTTAATTAAAATCAACTGTGGAGCTATTCCAGAGCATCTCCTGGAATCTGAATTATTTGGTTATGAAAAAGGGGCATTTACGGGAGCTACTCAATCAAAAGCAGGATTATTAGAATTGGCTCATGAAGGCACCATTTTTCTCGATGAAATTGGAGATTTACCATTTTCTTTACAGGTAAAATTATTAACTGTATTGCAGGATTCTAAGATCAGAAGAGTAGGAGGAACAGAGACTCGTGAAGTAAACATGCGAGTTATTGCAGCTACAAATTGCGATTTACATTCTTTGGTTGAACAAAAAAAATTTCGTCAAGATCTCTACTATAGACTTAACGTACTAACTGTTAACATCCCTCCTTTAAGAGAAAGACAAGATGATATTTCTGCCCTTTTGTTTTATTATCTGAAAAAATTAGAGCAGAAATATAAGGTTGAAAAAAAATTGGATAATTATATACTCGAAAAACTTTTAGATTATAGCTGGCCCGGTAATATTCGTGAGTTAAAGAACATTGTTGAACGAATGTATCATATGAGTGAAGATGAAAAAATTACGTTGGAACATTTACCGTTTCTTAATTTAAATTCAAAGCAGAACAGGGCCATACAAGATATGCGAAAAAAATCATTCGTTAAACAAGTTCCTCTTAAAAAGGCTATTGCAGAATTTGAAAAAGAATATATCACTCAAATTCTTAGACAGTCCTCTAATTTAAATGAATGTTGCGAAAAACTTGAGGTGAGTATTGCTACCCTAATTCGAAGAAAAAAAAGTTTGGGAATCCAGTGAACTCACACCCTACGAGGGCTTCCTTCCTTGGATCACGTCATTCGCGGCGCTCTTGTAGAGAAAAAGCCGGTCGATCCGCCGGCTCATTTTTGTTTGTTACATTATCTAAGGGATCCTCTTTCCTGCAATTCCCGTTACTGTCATAGAAGCTATTTAAGTGGTGCAATCAGGTGATCGGGTTCACGATGGATATACGATCAAGCGATTAATTGACGACCACCACCACTGAGGTTCGTTTACCGGCATAAGTAACGGTAATAGTTGCTTTTCCTTTTTCAGTTGTTTTGATGACCCCGTCCTTCGCATCCGCAATCATTATGTTTGACGAACTCCAAAGTCCTGATATCGTAACATCCTCTTCAGTGCCGTCTAGGAATGTGGCCAAAGCTTTCACCTTAGTAGTTTCACTAGACTTCAATTTGATGGAGACCACGTCAGTTTTTAAATATTTGATTTTATCGATGTCAATTGGGATCGTGACACTTTTTCCTCCGAAGGTTACCGTGATTGAGGTGCTACCGGAATCAATTGCCTTAATCAGGCCATCTTCCACTTCAACCAATTTATAGTTTCCTGATTTCCATTGTGCCTTGTTAGAAACATCTTTTGTTGTTCCGTCAGCCATCTTAGCCATCAATTGAATTTGGAACTTCCCCCCTTTTTTCATAGGGAGATAACGCTTGTTCGGCACCAAGTCCAAAACAGAACCGATCTCCACCGGAATCGAAACGTTTTTCCCGCCATATTTTGCCGTGATGGTCACCTTCCCTTGGGCTAAAGACGTGATGCTGCCCTTTTCGACTTGGGCGATTGCCAGGTTGCTCGAGGTCCACTCTGCGATATTCGTCACATCTTCGGATTTCCCGTTCGCATCGATTGATGTCAATGTAATTGTCCGAGTTTCGCCTAAATCCAAGGTAAGGAATGAAGAACTTGCTTTCAATATACTAGCTAAATCAACCTGAACGGTTATCGTAATCGTCTTATTGTCGACTGTCGCACTGACCTTTGTTTCGCCGGAAGTCAAAGCTTTTATCGTTCCCTCACTTACGTTTGCGACTTGAGGATTGGAACTGATCCAAACGGCATCTTGCGTTACATCTTTGCTCTTTCCATCCGTATACGTAGATGTGACGGTAACCTTACGAGTGTCCCCTTTTTTTAAAATTAAGTTTGTTTCGCTAGCGGTCAAGTCTTTCAATATACCTACCGATACTTGAATTGTTGTTGAACGGTTCCCGAATTTCGCAGTTACTGTAGCAGTGCCCGTCGCAATCCCTGTAATTATGCCGCTGCGGACCTGAACAATCTGGTCTGAAGAAGATATCCACTCCGTTTTTCCCGTAATATCCTCTTCTTTTCCATACGGATAAACGGCTTTCACAGTAATTTGATCTGAGTCGCCCACCTGTAAGCCAATCTTTTTTTTATTCGGTACTATTATATTAGGGATATCCACCAATACTTTCGCGGATATGCTTTTTCCCCCGTAATGGGCCGTCACGATCGCTTCACCAGCTTTCACAGCGGTTACTTTTCCGTTAAGGACGCTAGCGATCAGTTCTTTATCTATGGTCCATTTGGCCTGGCTTGTTACATCTTCGGTACTGCCGTCACCATAGACGGCTTCTAATGTAAGTTGTTCGGATTTTTTTGAATTTAGGGTTACAGTGTCCTTGTTCAGTTCCAAGCGGCGGGGGACGTCTACGTCAACGATAACTGAAACGGATTTCTCGCCGTACTTTGCCTTGATTGTAGCTTCTCCCGATTTAATTGCGCTAATTTTCCCCTTGATCACATATACAATACCTTCATTGTCAGATGACCATTCCGCACGTTCGGTAATATCCTCTGTATTTCCGTTCGGGTAAGTAGCCGTCAGTTTTAACTGCTCGGTGGTGTTTTTCTTCAATAAAAGATTTTGTTTGTTAATATCAAGCTTGATAGCATTATCCACGTCCACTTTAATTTTACTAGTTTTGTTGCCATAGCTCGCGATAATGGTCGCTTGACCGGGGCCATAGCCTGTTATTTTACCTTTCAACGCATCCGCGATATCTGGCTTATCAGATGCCCAGTCGGCAATCTCGGTTACGTCTTTTGTCGATCCGTCAGGATATGTAGCGATTAAATGGATCGTTTCAGATTGATTCAGCAATAAAGAGACCCGAGACTTATGGGGATCAACTCGTTTGACAATTTCCACGGTAAGCGGGATAGTTGTTGTCTGATTGTTGTATTTAGCTGTAATAACAGCCGAACCCGAGCCTTGAGCAGTTACTTTTCCATTAAAAACAGTGGCGACCGGACCGTTGTCGATGGTCCACTCTGCTTTCGTGGTCACATCTTCAGAAGTACCGTCATCATAATAAGCTTTTAGGTTAATTTGCTCTGATTCGCCTTTGCGCAAATCAACTTTTTGCTTATCTTTAATTAATGATTTCACACGCTTGGCAACCGTCACATTAACAATGACGGTTTTTGACATATAGGTGGCTGTAATGATCGCTTTTCCTTCTTTTTTGGCCGTAATAACCCCGGCATAAATCGTCGCGACGTCTGGCGTTCCTGAGTTCCAATCTGTTTTAATGGTTACGTCCTCAGTCTTCCCGCTATCATAAACCGCAGTCGTTGTTAGTGTTGCCGTACTGCCGGTTTCTAGAGATATTTCGTTTTTATTCAGTACTAGACTTTTGACACTCTCCCCGGCTGATGCTTTTATACCGTTTAAATCTGATATCAATAACAAAGTAAAAAATAATATGAGGATTCTAAATACTCTAAAGTTCATATCTCTTCACTCCTGACCATTTATTGTGGGTTCATCATGATATGAGCAATGTGCTTGGAAAAATAAAATCAGCTCTTCATTTTAAGTGCAATAACGAATGATGTGACTTTAGTAGAAGTTGATTGTAATTCTATCGTCCCGCGATGTTTTTCAATAATCTTCTTAGCAATAGCTAAGCCAAGGCCTGCTCCTCCATCGCTCGTGCGTGAGTTATCTCCACGTACAAACGGTTCAAAAATTATTTTCCGCAAATCGCTCTGAATCCCTACTCCATCATCACTAACCTCAATTAAGATTGACTCATTATTTACTTTAAGATCCACATATAAAGTCGTCCCAAAAGGATTATATTTAATAGCATTGTTTAGTAAGTTGCTAATAGCTCTAGCCATTTGTTTTCTATCAATTCTTAAATATACTGGATATTCCGGAATATTTAAAACTAGAAGGAAACCCTTCTCCTCAATCTCGTCAATATATTCAACAATTAACTCCCTCAAAAATTCTCCTATATCTAGTTGTTCACGAAATAACCGAAAAGAAGGGGTATCAAGGAGCGATATTTCAAATAAAAGATCAATTAATTCGTTAATTCTAATTGCTTTTCGGTTTATTGCAGCTAAATATCCATGGAATTTTTCCTGTTCCTTGATCATGTCATCCATCAGCGCTTTAGAGTACCCCTGAATGATAGATATCGGAGTTTTTAAATCATGTGTAATTCCTGATATCATTCTTTGTTTCTCTTCTTCCAAACGTAGTTTGTCACGTTCAACTTTTTGTAACTTTTCCGTCATAAAATTAAAGGCATCAATAATTTTTTTGAATTCAATTTCCCATTTTATATTTAAACGAACAGAGTAATCGCCGTGGATCACATTTTGGATTCTCACTGTAACTTTCCTAAATAGTCTTATCATTTGTTCTGATATCCAATGGATATGGGCAAGAAGAACAAGCATAATGATAAAAACAATACCTAATAAGGCATTATTCGTATGTAAATGGATTAGTTTGGGTTGCTCATGTTCATCAATGATATCATATGTGATTCTAACCCTTTTTGACGGGATTTTTACCAGGTAATAATAAACTTTATCATCCCGCCAAAATGATGCGATTGAATACAGAAATGGCTGTTTTTCTAATGAATTATCTAACGCGCGATAGAGTTCGATTTCTGTATATCCTGATGACTCTTCAAGTGGTGTCCCAAACACTTGAACTATTTTTCTATTACTGTCTAATACCTCAAGCCATCCACCTACTTTTTTTAGATCCTGAAGAGCCCATTCCCAGTCTTCAGCTTCTAAAAAATTTATAGCTTTAACCATCTTGGGAGTTTTTGTTTCAAGACTCTGGTCAAATTCTGTAAAAAAATATAATGCACTTGCCAAACCAATCAAGGTAATGATAAAGACAAGCACGATGTATTGCTTAAGGACCGTAACATTTAAAAACTTTGTCATTCTATGCTGAAGATCCCTTCTTAACAGATTTGTCCATAATGCACTACCGGCAATGGGTGCAGGAAAATTAATCCGGTCATCACCATCGATAAGGGATGACCGCGTTAATAGCGTAGTTTTGCGTTCTTTTGCGATCCTGAAGAATTCCCTCTAGAATTTTAATAATTTCTTTCAATTTTGAACATAATCTTAAGTTGCATGACTTGATTTGACAAATTTATAGCCGAGCCCCCGAATAGTAGTGATGTATTTAGGTTTCTTTGGATCATCTTCGATCTTGTCTCGCAATTTGCTAATACAGACCATAATAGTATTGTCATCGTTTGAATAGAAATCGCCCCACACGTTCTCGTACAACTGTTTCTTGGTATACACTTTACCCGGATGTTCCATTAGTGCTAACAATAGTTTATATTCAATCGCGGTCAGATGAACTTGGCCCCCCCGTTTTTCCAGCTGGCACATCTTTGTATTTAACATCAACTCCCCCACCCGAATAATATCTGCTGTGGCTTTCGGCTGAATTCTATCATTAAACTGGTTGTTGCGGCGTAACTGAGCTTGAACACGTGCGACGACTTCCATAGGATTAAATGGCTTAGTCATATAATCGTCAGCTCCAAGTTGAAGCCCCAATATTTTATCATGATCCTGCACACTTGCGGACAAAAAAATAACTGGAATGTGATTGGCTGACTCCCGGATTGTCTTTACCAACTGAAAGCCATTTAACAGAGGCATCACGATATCCAAGATGACTAGATCGACAGCGTACTCCTGCAGCTTATCTAATGCTTCCTGACCGTTAGATGCCTCCATTACACGGTACCCTTCCACCTCAAGGTACAGCTTTATTAAGTCAACAAGCTCTTTTTCGTCGTCTGCCACTAAAATAGTCCGAATCCGACTCATCTCACTTCACCTCCAGTAACTTCACAAGTTTACCGGTTATTCAGATTAGCTTAAATCAAGAAAACTACATTCTTTTAGATAACCAAGAGAGATTTGCATTGCTTTTTTGAATCGCCTTCTCCATATGAGCGAATTTTGCATAATAAAAATCTTCTTTTTTCTTCATTTTTGATTCTAGCGTAATAATTTTTCGCTCTATAGCCTTGTTAGTCGCACCTAATGTGGAGTTAATATCGTCTTCTGCGGCTCCTGCATGTCCAGCTTTCCTGATGAGTTCACTGGATGAAGAACCGATCTCATCGTACATACGATGTGCAATTCCTTTTTGCTTATTTTTTTCAGATGGAGGAAGTGCAGGATCGATAGCGTTATTAGTAAATAAAGCAATTACTGATTCAGGTTTATCTGCCAAAGCTGTCTTCAGTTTTTTTTCGTCAATTTTTAATTTTGCATTATCTTCAAGTTTATTAGGGTTGAATGGCATTGTAGAAATACCGATTTTATCAAGCGAGTTATAATCCTTTGGCATGCCTTCTACGGATTCACCGGTTATTTTTCTCAAGGTTTTCAAGGCTCTATAGACAGTATCATCTCTTCGAATGAGACCACTTTTAGCCTTATCTTCCCACTGCTTAATCTCCGCCTCTTTCATATCTTTCTTCTCGTCATCACTCAGCGGATGAAATCCCCGATACTTGTTCTCGTTTAACCGCTTACCCATAGTATCAACCATGTCATTATACTTTGAGACAAAATCTACGATTTTGCTGTACAAGGCGTCGGTATCTTTTTTTACCGATACGTTTACAACGGTTGATGGAGTTGTGGTCTGATTCAGTGTATAGGTTATACCATCTTTCGTAAATGTATTGGAACGCTCTAAGTATTGAATACCATCTATATTGACATTTGCGTCTTGCCCATGAACGGTTTTGCTGTCAGCTAATTTCAATCCCGACAAAATAAAATTATCGGTCCCTGTTAAATCCACTTTAGCCATGCTTCCAATATCCTTGGACGCGAAAGTCACTTTATCATTCGTCACATCGTAGCTCATACTAACGCCTGCGGCAGATGTATTAACTTTCGTGATCATGCTAGATAAAGAATCCCCAGGCAATACGGATACGGAAGTGCCGTTAATGACCAGTTTTCCGGACAAGCCCATTGCGGATCCCGGATTTAGTCTATTGGAGCGCTGACTTCCGGAAGGAAACCCTAGAGAAGTCAGCGCCGAACTGCCTACAGAATCTGTCAATACAATTTGTCCTGCACCTGAAATTTTTAACTGGTCGTTCCCAGATCCCGTCAAGCTAACGGATATCCAGGATCCGAACGCAGCCGAAATCTGCGCATTGATCTCATCTTTTAATGCGGCAGGCGTATAAGATGCATTTGGGATCAGCGTAATCGTCTTTTTATTTCCATTGAAAGTAACTTCAAATTTATTGTTGTTATTGTTTATTGAAGTAGCCGCAGCCAAGCTTTTTCCTATCAGCTCTCCGCTTAGGGGCGAACTGCTAGATTTCATTGCACCGCTTGCCAATCGATCAACAACGATGGTGTGATTTTTAGCAGCTGCGCTACCGTCGGAAGACACCGTTACTGCAGGATGCGTGGAGATTGCTTTAGTCGCTTTCCAATCACCACTTAGCCGCATATCGCCGAGAACAGATCTAAACCCGATTAATTTGGCATTGATCTCACGATATAAGCCCATTTTCCATGTAGTAAGAGTTTTCTGTTGATTAATTTTCGTTAACGGCGTACGTTCCGCTTTCATCAGATCTTTAACTATCTTATCGATGTCCATACCTGAACTCATTCCACTAATTCTCATAGGCATAGTAATAACACCCCCTATTCAGCTCATTTTGGAAATTTCTTCTGCTGCTTCAATACACGCTCGAAAACAGCTGCCGCTTGAACACGTGTAAGGTTCTGGCGAGGATCGAAACGATATGTCTTTTTCTTTTGACCCGGAAGCAGAACATTTTCTATACCTGAAATAAATCCGGCTTTGGAAACCGCTTCAACTGCCGAAACAGCATAAATATCGATATCTTTCGCATCTGTAAATTGCTTTTGAAGGTTAGTTGAGGACTTGGCGCCATCAGAATTGATCTTCATCTCAGCAGCTCTTGCAATCATGACTGCCGCGTCCTGCCTTGTAATGGATTCGTCAGGTTTGAATCTGCCGCCTGCGCCACCTCGGGCGATACCAACCCGCGCCGCAGTTTCGATATATTTGTAATCATAGAGCGGATTACTACTGCTAAATTTTTGTACATCGCTAAATGTCATATTACCTGTATACTGAAGCGGAATATCGAATCCTTTAACAAGTAATGTAGCAAATTCACCACGTGTAATTGATTCATTGGGTACGAAGAGTGATTGAAGCTTATTTAGCATGAATCCTTTAGAATACATGATGTCTAACGTATCCCGCCCCCATTCATGACTAGTGATATCGTTAAAACTGTCGTACATGTACATCACTTGAAAATAACCAAAATGGTTGATCGGAGCTGTGATCGTGTTTTTCTTCGGATCAACAACCCCACCAATGTTTTTCCAGGCTAGGGATGTCATGCCCCGATAATCCTCGTAAATGTCCAGTTGATATATAGTGACATACTTCCAAGAATCGTCCCGAATTGAATTATCATATTTTAATGTCAATTCGCCACGCTTGGATGGAACCACCATGTTTTTAAGTTCATTCTCGTTATTTTTTTGATAAAATCTGACGTTGCTGCTGTTCGGATCAATATTGTAGGGATCTCGTCCAGACCCTGTAAGAGCTTCTTTCAGTTTGTCTTTATCCAAATAATCATCCTGGTTGATGGTGCCTCCGTTGATCCAGAAAAGCTTGCTGGCCGGACGGAATTTGCCTGTAGGCTCTTGCAGGAAGAACGAAGCATTGTAATCGGTATTATAAGATTTATTAACACGTCCGTCCTTAGCATTGGCAAGACCGAACAGCAGCTTTCTATCGCTGGTCAAGTAGGGATTCGTCGATCCAGGATCATTACGCATTAATTTCGTATCTTTTGGAAACTCAAGCTCAAGCTCTCCTTCGAACATTTTGATCTTCGTTTGCATCGGCATCAACATCTGCGCTCCTTCCAATGCAGTATTGACGTTATTAACGATAAAGCTTCCTTTGGAACTTTCTTTGCCCCGGTTTACTGTAAAGTTAATGACATTGTGACCTGCTTTTAAGTTCTCGTATCGATAATAAAAATAAGGCTTATTGTCGGAAGGATCGATTTTACTAAACAGACGAATGTTTTTATCAAATGCAACGCTGTCCGCATTCTCCGCTTCTAACTTAATATCTACAAAATTGCCATTGATGTTAGCCACTTCTTCCTTGTTCGTCTTTATGAGTACCGGCTCAATGATACGATACGGTACAGGTTCGCGCGAAATGGTAATAGTCCGGATTTCTGTGATTCCCGTTTTGTTGGAAATCATAAACTCAATAATAACGTCTCCTTGAAAAGGAAGGCTAATAACCGCTGTATTAATCGTACCTGAAGAGACACTGTTTAAATAATTCTGCTGACCGATGGCCGGATTAGTAGGATAAGCCCATCCGTTACTGCCCTCCCTGTTATCGAAAGTGACGAGTGGCTTGCCTTGAGCATCTTTTTTACGGACGGTCATTTTGATGCTGTCCGCATTAACGAACGAGCCTACAAAAGAAACACTGTTAGAGTGTGTGACATATTTATCGTTCGTCTGCGCTTTCGTAAACTTATCCAATGGACTTGGTAGAATGTCTCCTACAAATTGCGGGGTAGGCAAAGTAAACTTAAAGATTTCATATTGAACCGTTGTTACATTACTCCCATTTAATTTAACATTAATTTTTATAGTGTTACGGCCCTCTTTGAGCAATTCTTTACCGTCACTTGGCATCCAACGGCTATCCGCTTTATTTACATCTAACATGAAGGTCGATTTTGCAGCAGGATCTCGAAAATCACTCGGTACTAATTTAGTTGCATATCCGTTTACAGACACTTCGACGTTGCCAAACTCCGAGGGTGGTAAGTTCATAATCCGCGCTTGCAAACAAGGAATTCCTCCCGTTCCAGGGTTACAAAACGGTGTATCTAATGCAGCGTTTTTAATGACCATGTTATTGTGGAAGTTAATCGGAATAATGTATGGCGTGCTTGTAATGACTAACGGGAAATCCAGTTTACCGTTGTTGCTTCCGTTAGGTATAAGTGAGAGAGAGGTTTTTCCGTCACGAACGCCTTCTATTTGAAATTTCCATTTTTGCTGTGTACCATCCTGTCCGACATACGTTGCATTAACATCGGCAGCACCCGTGATTCGGGCAACGACACTGCCTGCTGGTGAAACAGAAGGTGGATTAATACCGGTTGTATATACGTAGAACGTAGAAGGCAGCTCGCTGATTTCGTTATCCCCATTCTCATTAAGAACGACTTCGACGGGTTGATTCGTGACCTTATCTATGCCGAGATCTTTTGTAACTTTCGTTACATACGGTGCGTTTGGATCAAAGTAATTAAACGTAAACGTTTGCTGCGGTGCCTGACCGACTAAACCACTCCCAGTATAAAAGGTGACAATCATTGTTTGTTTCCGATTTGTAGGCAAGGTTAGAGGAATAGAACCAATATCATACACTTTATACAACGGAGTCGATTCACTAGTGATTTCTTGAAGCACAGGCGCTTTTCCTGAAAAATAAACTCTCGTTGTATTTCCGTTAACTACTTGAATATCTGCATAAACGTATTCTGTAATCGTCGTAGAACCTGGGATCAGGTTCACCTTCATTTTACCCTTCAGGTTCACCGTGGTTTGCTTCAATTGAGGAAATGGATCATCAATGAGTTTTTGTGTCGTGCCGCCGGCTTCCAAAGCCCCTTCAAATAAAAAAGGTTTGCCATTGTTAAAAATAAATTTTCTTGTCGTAGTGTACATGTTCGTGTTGTTGCTGGCGACAATTTTAAAGATATTGTCCCCGCCTTGCATATTGAAATCTGGACTCCGGTTTGGGATAAATGTAAAATCCCCATTATTGCTGCGAAACGCGCTAATGGAATTGGATTGGCCCAGTAAATAACCTTTTACTGCTGTCGCATTCGGTGATTTACCGGTAATTGTATAGGCCGATTGCGTGGGGTCTTTCGGATACATTTTGTTATTTTCTATGGGTACGTCGTTAAATTTCAGGTCCGTGATGTTCGTTGTAGGCGTAAATGTGATATAAGCGGGTTGGGAGGAAATTTTGCTAGCATCGCCCATCATAAAAGTAACTTTATTGGTTCCTTCCGACAATTTAACGTTGTTGAACGTCACCTCATAAGGAGTCGTTTTTACTCCTTTGTTGGACTTGTTCTCTACCGGTTTACCGGGATTTGTCGTAACGTTCTCAATTTCATAATAAATCGAAGCAATTTGATTATCGTTAATATTGCTAATTTCAACAGAAATATTAACAGTTTCGCTAGTAATGGGGGTAGGTTTAGTTGCATCAATACTGAACCCTTTAACCTTCATCAACGCCCCACCGGCCGCCATTAAAGAAACAGGTATAAACATCGAACATAACATGGTCACGATGACCGCGTAGATAATAATAGTATGGTTATTGGAACGTTTCAAGTTAAGTTCCTCCTTGTGAATTTTATAAAAGATGAGTTTATATGTAATAGTTGAAACTCAGTAAACGAAATAAATTTATTGTTGCTTTGCTTCATTTATTGCATAATTGCAATTTAAGATTCAATCTCTACCCGATTTAAATCGCCACTAACACCTCATCTATGGGCAACTAGTTTTCTGTCATGTCATGCTCCTATGGCAAGGAAAATAAAAACATTATAAAAAACAATTATTCATCTATCTTATGTTCTAATAAAAATGGGCCGGTCTCACTCCTCATATGTAGTATCCTCTAACAACCTTAAATCCTCAGTTATTGTATGGTTTTCCTTCCTTTCGTCTATGCCTAGAAACTCATAAAACTCTATTTCTTTTTCACTTCTAAAATGATACTTAATTCTTAAAGAATTGAAGTTTGATATTTCAGGATAGTTTACGGAAGTTGTCAATTTTATTCATCTCCTCAGGTGACTTCTAGAAACGGCTACAAGCATTGTACGATATAATATTTTCCATAATCTTAACGTATCTTTCTACAACCTTAATATCGATGCCTTAAACAAATAATAAAAGAACACGGCATCTAAGACGAAGTTTGCTTAGCTTAATGGGGGTAAACAACTTTTAATCAAAAATGAATACATTTATTGGTTTTCACTTCATTCCTAATTTAATGAGTTTAAATATTTTCATTACAGGATTTCCTCCATGTTTTGTTTAAAAGTTATTATTTTCCTCATGTCATTTGATACAAACGTCAGGTCCTGAAAAAAGGTTGCAAAAAAACTTATAGTCGTAAAAATTATTATTAAAAACATTTAATTATTTGATTCCCAATTGATGCATGAGTTGCTTATACGGGAAACCTGCCAATTCATTTTTGATAGCCTTAATCTTGAACTTCCACTGGGTAACTGATTCTAGCTGCTATGAAAAACACCTCCAAGAATGTATGAACATCTGACGACATTCGCACTCACTCTTGAAGGTGCTTTGATTTGTCTCACGCTTTGGGTTAATCTAACTTTTCCTTAGAATAGAAAAATCCGGCTCTTTTTTGCCTAACTTTACGTCGCGTTAGAATTTTCAGCAGCGTTTCATCCAAAGGGAAGATGCGATTACCTTGGCATTTTTTTCATAACCAACTTTACTAACTGGCGATGGTAGCGGTGCAAATGAGCTTATTGAACTTCAATCTCCCTGAAAATGCTTCACCTCACTCGTATCCTAGAGTTAAATTAAAAGCACTAAAGACCTGCTTTTGCTAAAGTTAAATTAACTTTTACATAATATAATTTAAAGGAAATCTAACGGGCTTTTGATGAACAACTTTTGATAGACTAAAGCTTGATCATTCTCCACTTCTGGGCGTCCGTTCCATTATCGGACCAAATTTGCACATTCGTCCCATCGTCAGTTCCGGCGGAACTCACATCTAATGCTTTTCCACTACCGGTGTTTATCAGCTTGAAGCTGCCATCGCCGTTATCTACAATGTTCCATTTTTGCGCTGCAGATTCATTACTCGACCATATCTGCACATTGGTTCCATCGGTGGTTCCCGCGCTGGCGACATCCAAGGATTTACCGCTGTGCGGGTTAGTTAGCCGATAGCTCCCGTCTGCATTGCTGAACACTTGCCATTTCTGGGCGGGCGTATTGTTATCTGTATAAATTTGCACGTTCGTTCCGTCTTCTGTACCCCCGGCATAAATATCAAGAGCTTTGCCGCTATTCGCATTGATCAATTTATATACTGCTCCCGGCTGTATGGGTGTAGACCCTTTCTTATACACGCGTACATAATCAACCGTCATCGTTTGCGGAAATGTTGTACTATCATCCGGATACCCAGGCCAGTACCCGCCTACAGCCACATTCATGATCATAAAGAATGGGTGGTCAAAAACCCATTCTTGACCTGGACCAAGTTGGCTTTTATTGAAAGTAAAATAATGGTTCCCGTCCACATACCAGCGGATTTGCGCAGGTTCCCACTCTATAGAAAACACATGGAATCCGTCCTTAAACAGCTGTCCATTTGGCAAAGTGTAGGATCTGCCGACCCCGCCGGCACCGGAATAGCCGGGGCCGTGCACAGTGCCGTAAGAGGTAGTGGAATCTTGACCCAGATGCTCCATAATATCAATTTCACCGCTGTTAGGCCACCCTGCCGAATCCATGTTGTCTCCGAGCATCCAGAAGGCGGGCCAGATCCCTTTGCCAAATGGCAATTTGATGCGTGCTTCAAACTTTCCATAGGCTTGCGTGAATAATCCTTTTGTCAGTAATCGAGCGGAAGTATAGGAATTCCCCCCGAAATTTTCTTTAATCGCTTTAATGACTAAATTGCCGTTACCATCCAAATAGGAATTATTCCTGTTGTCCGTATAGTACTGTAGCTCGTTATTTCCCCAACCGCCGCCTCCGATATCATACTTCCATTTTCCTGGATCCGGCGCGGAGCCGACACTTCCATTAAATTCATCGCTCCATACCAAGTTCCAAGTTGACGCAGCCTTGACCAAAGGAAGCGGAGAATAAATAAGACTGAATAGCAAAAGGCATACCAGAGTGCGAAGAAAAATCATTTTTAATTTCATCTTATCAAGTCCTCACTTTCACCAATGTAAATTAAGCAATTAAAGGAATATCCCTTAAGTGTTGCATTGGATACTAAGGCTCAATTCCCCAGACAAGATGACCGTTCCGGAAAAGCGTCACTTTGTCCCAATCCGCAAATGACTTCTTCGTCCCATCAAACGAGTAGTCGTTCGATTCGTTAAAGTTTGACCAGTCTGCTTTGGCCATCCGGAGCTGAATTTCGCCAGACTGACCGCCTGCTGGAATGGAACCGGCATCCGGGGAAAAACTGAGTTCGACGTAAGTATCCGTCTTGGCGCCGCTTGCGCTGACGAATGTTTGCTGAATATTCGCACCTCCCACTTGTGCCCAATCGATCCAAGCCCTCATCTCCGAAATGCTGTCTTTCGTAAAATAGTACCGGAGTTTGATGTCGCTTAATTGAACGGAGTTTGTACCGTTATTCTTGATGTTGAAATGCGGTTTGATCTGGTCATTATTGGCGTCGGTGTCTGCTGGCCGATATTGCACGATCAATTCCCCTGAAGTTGGCTTTCCTTGCGGTGTTACGTCCACTTGCACGGAGTTCGCACTTTCTCCCGAACTGTTCAGTGCGCTCACAACAAAGTAGTATTTCGCCCCATTGTTCAAGCCTGTGTCTGTGTAACTTGTTGCTGTCACTCCGGTAGCCACCGTTGTATACGGACCGCCGCTTAGTGTCGCGCGCTTAACGTTGTAGCTTGTTGCACTGCTTGAAGCTGCCCAGTTTAGCGTGACTTGCGCGTTTCCAGCAGTAGCCTTCAGGCCGGACGGAGCAGTTGGTACCGTTGAAAGATCGATGGGGATTTCCGGATAAGCGTTCTGTACAAGCTGCACGAATTGGTTGTGGAACCAGTGCCCAGATAACGGAGCATCCGGCAATGCTCCGGTTGGCGTACCGCTGCCGCTTATATAATCAGGATCACACATTCTGTCGAAACCTTTGCCCTCGTTATTTGGAATCTCTTTGCTTGCGCCATCCGACTCGCCCGGAGGCTTCACCCACACGAACGCGTCGAGATGTGACGAAGGGTATCCGGAGGGTGTTGCCGTTGGAGATTGCCCCATACCCGCACCAGAGGGATTGCACCAATTTCCGCGGTGAAAACGCTTATCGACACGGCCGGAATTGGCGTATTCGTTAACGTTATTGCCGCTTGCGCCAGTCGGCCGACCTGGACCACCCCACCCGTTGCGCGAAGTATCGATCAGGAAGCCGATACTTTCAGGCCAGCCGTTCTTCACAAATCCCGCATACAAGGCCGCAGTGAAATCGGATTCATCAAAATACGGATTCCATTGATAGAAATTTGCAGACCTCAACTGCTGTCCAGCGATTGTCAAGTTCGGATCGGTCAGATAGGGCTCCTCTAACGGAGTAGTATTCGCTGTGTTGGTGATAAAGCCGTCGACGCTTGCAAGCCCATCTCTGGTCCTCTCCACTACAGAGGTAAAAAGATTAATGGCAGGCTCACGGTTTGTATCCCAACCAAGCCAACCGGAGTGACCGATATCCAGGTAAGTGTAAACATTAGGGATCGCATGCAGTTTATCCAGTGCGTATTGATTGGCATCCCGGTAAATATTAGTGGAGTTGGCCTGCGCACACTTCGGGTCGCTCAAATTCGTGACGAGGTTAGGTAACGAATCTGGTTCGATCACCGTTACAATCCGGATGTTTTGGTATTTCGGGTTGGAGAATACATCTGCGATCACGTCAATGTATTGCGTCTTGTACGTCTGCAAGCCTTCGGGAGTCAACGGTAGTTCTCCGTTCGATGCTAATGCGTGACAATCTCGTCCCGGCATGTTATAGATAACGAACATGACAGTGATCGGGGTATTGCCTTTTTTTTGCGCTAATACGGCATCCATAGTTTCCACAAGACTCTTGCGACCGCCGTTCGCAGTGCCGCCTTTAATGGCCGCGATACGATCAAGCCATATAGCGGTAGGATACGATTTAACCTTCTGCATCTTTGCAATCAGAATACTATCGCTCACCCTCGCGATCGACGTGTCGATAAGAGCCGCATAATCCGGGTTCACATACATTGCCGTACCCAGGAACGGATTATCGACGTGTGCTTCGGCCGCAAAAGCGTTGGTTTCATAAGACATGTTAATCATCAAGGCTAAGATCATAAAAAGCATCACGGTACGCTTAGTTATAGACAAAGCAAATGTCATTATTTTCAACTCCTTTTTAATAACATGAGTTCGACAAATCAATTTGGGCTGTAAGCGAAAAAATAGTATTGTGAGGTCGCTTGATTGAACGGAAGTCGTACCATACACCAGCCGTTTCCGTCAAGCTGGTCGGTGCCATAGGAGGAGTCTACTCCATCAAACGGTTAAGCATCTCCTGCTTCGGTTGATTCCAGGTGACCCAATCATCCTGTAGAAGTCCTCCTGTATCACCGCTATTTGGATTGACGCACCAATACGTCCAATACAGCTTATGCAAACGAATATAATCGACCAGCTTGTTTTGCCACTTGCCTTCCGTTGACGCGATATCGACACTTCTGCCTCCGAATTCCCCGACGAGAATCGGCGCGATGTTGTTTTTGTGAATATATCCCCAATACGCATCCCAAATACCGGGCAAGTTGTTGGGGAACGCGGGGTCAGAGAACCAAGGCTGATAGGCTACTCCCGGACCGTAATCGTGAGGAGAATATACGATACGATTGGCGACCGTCAAACGCACCGGATCATTCTGCACGCCTTTCAGGTTGCCTCCCCACCAGTAATTGCCGGTCTGGCCCTGAATATTAGAACTAACACCTTCAACAATGATCAACCAATTCGAATTCACGCTTAGTATGGCATTGCCGGCACGTTCGGCAGCCAAACGCCAATCCCGAGCCAAATCTCCGCAGCCCCAACAAGCGTTCCCATGAGGCTCGTTATGCAGATCTGCCCCGATGACCGTATCGTTGTCCAAATAACGCTGCGCAAGCATCTTCCAGTCTCCCACCCAAGTCGCTTCAGAAACAGTCGAAGTGTACCACAGTTCGGATTGCTCCGCGGATACAGGGCGGTGGCGGTCCAGAATTACTTTCATCCCTCTTGCGCCCGCCTTTTCAATCAATTTATCCAGAATTTCAATAGGCGTCATACCTTGTAAATCAGGGTTTTTCCAATAATCAATGCTGTTAGGCATCTTGCCTGGCAGAAACATCTCATTCGTGTAAGGAATACGTAGTAAATTGTAGCCTTTACCCTTCATTTGATCGAGTAAACTATCCATCGAACGAGTCCACAATCCGTGTGGCGTGAAATTCGACGTCTCAAAACCAAACCAGTTGATACCGTTAAAAATTGCGGTATTGCCCTTAGAATCGACGATTCGATTACCGCTAGTGTGATAATAATTGGAACCTTCTGCAAAAATCTGATATCCCAGCATATTCCCCATAAGGAAAAGAACTAACGTGAATACCCACATTTTTCTTTTCATTTGTCCCAACCTTTCTTATTAAGAATAGGATCTAGGGTATTTCGCAGAATCTACATTTTGTATCGCCTCCTTCCCTTTTAACTTTTATCACCTTCTTTCAATAAGGAATGGTAAGCTCTCTTTGAGTAATCATGAAATAAGCCGGATGGAGTTCAATGATTTTTCTATTCAAAAAGGGGATAAAGTAGGAGATGATTGGAGTGCCGTTCATTTATCTTGAGCTCATTATAGGAAGGAAACACCTAATAAGGCTATAATTTTAATTACCTGCTTAACACTCTGATGACAGAATTCTCATTTTTAAGGTTGTTTTCATGTAAAGAAATAACGGAAAATATGAATCCATCAAGATCATGCCTGATGAAAATAAAGTTTTTGACGCCCATGCCGATGACGCGGCAACCAACCAATAATGAAAATGGTCAATAACGTTGTCAGGATTGAAAAATCCTTATGATGTTTTTATCAGCAACAAAAGTAATTATTTGACCGACCGGTCGTAATATTATAGAATTAAGCTATCTACAACTACCACTATTTATTGTTAATGGCGAATTATCCCGAGCAATGAATCAGGTAAATACATAAACAGGAGTTTTTCAATGAATATTACGCCAGAGGAAAAAAATTGCGCAGCCAAGGAGGACCAGCATGAAGTGGAGAGTGAATCGATCAGCCGCCGCGAGATGCTGAAACTGAGTGCCATTGCCGGAACCGGTATCATTCTGGGTATGAGCGGTATGGCGACCCTTATGTCTTTTAAGCATACCTATCAGGGTACGGGCTCCAGCAGCATAGAGGCTACAAAACCTCAAGCTGAGCTTGGTAGCACCATCCCATTCTACGGGACACGGCAGGCCGGGATCGTCACTCCTCAACAGCAATACGTATGCTTTGCGGCATTTGATATATTGCATCAGGATGCCGGTCAATTGTTGGAATTATTAAAAGTATGGTCCGCAGCTAGTCATCTCATGACGGCCGGAAAGTCGCTCAAAGACGACAGGGGCTTTACTTTAGCAACGCAGGATACAGGGGAAACGAAAGATCTTCCCCCCTCGAATCTGACCCTCACGTTTGGCTTCGGCCCCACGTTGTTCCAGAAAGGCGGAAAAGACCGCTTCGGATTCGCCTCCGAACAGCCGACTGAACTCAATGATATTCCACCTATGTTCGGTGATCGGCTCAACCCGCAGTGGTCTGGCGGAGATATCGGGGTGCAGGCTTGCGCGGACACTCTGAGCGTTGCTCTCCATGCAATCCGTAACTTGGCCAAAATCTCTAAAGGAACCGCGATAATCCGGTGGGTTCAGAACGGGTATGTAGAAGCCCCCGACGGTCAAACGCCGAGAAATCTTTTTGGTTTCAAGGACGGGACCGCCAACCGCGAGCTTGAATCAAATGAGGCGAAAATGCGACATCTTTGGGTATCGTCTTCAGACGAACCTGCATGGATGACGAACGGGACTTATATGGTTATGCGAAAAATTCGCATGTTCTTAGAGCTATGGGACCAGTCTTCGCTGGCCAAACAGGAAAGCACATTCGGCCGGCTAAAGGACAGTGGAGCTCCTTTTGGCAAAAAGAACGAATTTGACCCTACAGTGCTGCGTCAATTGCCTTCAAACTCGCATGTTTGGTTGGCGCGCAACGCGGGAACAAAATTGCTTCGCCGGGCTTATTCATATGTCCACGGGTTTGACTCGGGCATAGAAGATTGGGATGCAGGTCTTTTATTTATCAGCTTTCAGCGGAGCATCAAGAGACAGTTTATTCCCATGCTTTCCATTCTTGCGAAAAAAGATGCGTTAAATAAATTTACTTCACATGTGTCCAGCGCTGTATTCGCGTGTCCGCCCGGTGCTAGTGAAGGCGGATTTGTTGGCGAGACGTTGTTTGGTTCCAAGCGGTGATATTTCCTGTCGTTTCCCTCTTGTTATAGGAGGTTTAGTGAAAAAAGCGACTTTACCATGCTAGATTCGAGTTCCCTTTGCGCGTTTTCCCGGAAATTCTTTTCCGAGAGCGTTATGCTTACCTTCAGAAAATTACGCAAAATGCTGGTGCAGCAAAACAAACTTGAAGTCAAGCCATTACAGTGACGATTCGTACCGGCTTTTCTATAAATGATGCTACTACGATACCAAATTGATTTTCTGGGTTCACGTTGCTCTCGGCTTGGATTTTTCATCCAAAATTTTTTAGAGGAAGAAAAGGAACTTATCTAAGATGAACAATTATTGGAATTGGGATTTTTGTTATCCCGTGTATCAGCCTCTTATTCAACTAAGTACGGAACAAATTATCGGCTTCGAGGCGTTACTTCGTTCGACTACCTGCCAGTCACCTGAGCTTCTTTTTAGGGCTGCCCGCTCAGCAGGTCGTTTATATGAACTGGATACTACATCTTTTATGAGGGCCATTAACACCTTCAATAAAGCGGACTTCGATAATCCGTCTCTGCTGATATTCCTCAATGTATTTCCTTCCACTTTATTGAATCCGACATTTTTTGACATCATTTGCGAAAATCTAAGTCTTAAATCCCCGTTTCGAAGAATCGTACTAGAAATTAACGAAGCCAATGAAGAAGATAAAATGTGGGAAGTTCCCTTATTGGGGCAAGTAATTCGTGAATTACGTCAATATGGTTTCCTAATTGCACTCGACGATGTCGGATCGGGGGCAGCCTCTTTGCAAAAGATCATCGAATACGAACCGGATATTGTGAAGATGGATCGCTATTTCGGCAAAGGTTTATCAAGATGCTCAAATAAACAGAAGCTCATCTCTCTGTTTGTCGATTACTGCTTAGGCCAAATTCAGCTTGTTCTCGAAGGGATTGAAACCCCGGAAGATCTTGCTGCAGCCAAATCATTAGGTGTTCCTATCGGCCAAGGATTTTTACTTGGAAGCCCAGCGCCTCTCGATCACACGATTTTGGGAACCGTCCCAATTGGCGAACCCTAAAAAATACGTTGTTATCTAACCCCTATTCATTGAAGTAATGGTGTATCATTTCTTTTATGAACCGGGGTTTCCTAATGCGTCCGAAGAACGAAAAATGTGAAGCGGCTAAATATTGCGGCAGTCCGTTCCTTTATTATTAGAAAACGGTAACCCGCCACAAAGGATTTTAGAATAACTGGCCTTAATGAATCCTTCCTAGAAGGTATAGCTAATTAAAAACCAAACGTTTCTAAAAAAAATCTGACTAACACGTCATAATAATGTTCATGTAGTCACTTTATGGATAGAATACTCTTTTTGAAATCAGGTAGTATATAGATATTGAGAAGAGGACAAGACGCATTACAACGGAAATCGCCTTAACACAAACATTCATTTTTTATATCATGATTTTGCCCCCAAAGCCCCTCGAATTGATTATAGAAAATCCAAGTTCATCCTTTTAAAGGAATCTGTCTAATCATCATTCGAATCAATCCATTATATTATTCCCTTGAATTTTCCTGTTCTTATTTATCCGTGATAGTTATTCCTTCCATTCGGTTTACCTTCATCAGGCTCTCATTTTCCGTAGGTCTGAATGGATACTGGCAGATTAAATTATACAAGCTGGAGGTGATATTTGCTGCAAACCATTTTCAGCAATAATTCGAGGTCGCGGCAAAAAAAGTCAGGTAAATTGTAAAGACTTAAATTTATATAAGGAAGGTGTCCTATTATGTTCTATGAGAAGAAATTTAAACGCATTTATTCAGTTATTTGGGCAATGATGATGTTGCTTCAAATGCTATTCCCATTTGTTAGTGTAAATGCTTCCGCTGAGGCTGTTATACCCGGGAGAATCGAAGCCGAAAACTACAGCAATAAGCACGATGTTCAAACTGAGACGACGACCGATACAGGCGGGGGCTTGAATGTGGGCTGGATTAATGCGGGAAGTTGGATGGACTTTCATGTAAATGTCCGGAACGCAGACACATTTACCGCAGCATTCAGAGTTGCAAGCCCCAATTCGACAGGTCTGTTTCAACTAAAAAATGCTTCCGGCCAAGTATTATCGACTATCAACGTTCCGAATACAGGCGGATGGCAATCGTGGCAAACCGTGAGCGTAAATGTTGATTTGCTGGCAGGCAACCAAGCGCTGAGATTATACGCATCAAGTGGAGGGTTTAATATCAACTGGATGAACTTTACGTCAAGTTCGTCATCTTCCATATACTCCATACCTGCCTCTTCCATACCCGAGCCGACCGGAAATGGAGTACTATCATTCAAGGTCATGAATGGAACCAATGGCGCTTATACGGATAATCAGATCTTCTGGGGTGTCCTTGGGATTAATCCGGCTAACGGAAAGTGGAGTTACTTGGATTTAAACGGCAATTTGCTGCCTATTTCATTGGCGCTTAATGATGCTCCCGGACATTTAACGAAAAATGGCATTAATTATGCAAACATTTATCACAAACTTAGCGATGCACCGTGGGTAAGTATGCCACGAATTACATCCGGAAGAATGTTCCTTTGCGTAGCCACTGAATGCTACATTAAAACTTATGATAGCGGATTTGCCGGGCCAGATATTAATAATCCGAAAGACCCGAATTTAAATGTATATTTTGATTTTATCGAATTTACAGTTGACGCAACAGGATATCATGGGAACACAACCAGGGTCGATATGTTCGGTTTCCCCATTCAACACCGATTAGTAAATGTAGAAGGGACTTATGATCGAACCGTTGGCGAATTAGAAGTTGAAACTCGTTCTGGATTATTTACAAAATTTCATCAAGAAGTACCTGCGCAATTTACATCGCTAGGCAACATTCAAGCTCCTTACCGAATTGTTGCCCCTATTCACGGTTCTTTTGCCGCTGGCGGCGTTAACGCGAATTACTTTGCAGGTTATTCCAACTTTTCTACACAAGACATTCTCAGGTGTGATGGGGCTGTAAGCAATGCTCAAACGTGTGCTGCAATCAACAGACATGTATATACAGATGACAATTGGAACGTCGTTAGAAATTATTATCAGGCTGCTCCAGCCAATTACTATTCGAAATTTTGGCATACTCACGCTATCAACGGTTTAGCCTACGGTTTTGCTTATGACGATGTTAACAATCAAGCGGCTTACTTGGAAACCAGCAAACCCAAAGCTTTAATTATTCGAGTTGGATGGTAATCTCACTCAAAATGACATAAGGTCTGTCACAATCCATTGATCCGTGATCTTGGCCCAGAACCATCCAAGGTTTTGGTAAATAAATCCATGTCTGCAGCCCGATAGACCCGCGGCTTGAAGTGACGTTCGCATTTCAGGCGCCATGCTTTTTCGGTTCCCATGCGGGTCAGTTCTTCTTTATGCATCGACGTACACTCCTCTGGAGGACAATATCACCGTAATCTGGTATCAAGCGAAACCTGTGTAAAAATTTCCGGCAAATATCCCCGACATGTAATTCGAGTGACTTTGGATACTTTCTAAAACTTATTTGCCACAACAGTTTTTGTACTTTTTACCTGAGCGACAAGGACATGGTTCATTTCTACCTATTTTTGTTCATTTGTTTTTTTCTCCTCAATGACTCTCAGGTCGGAAAAATGATTCCAGTTTGTAATGTCATCGAAATACTCTGAGCCAGGTCCATATAACATCATCCAGATATTATTCAGCATTCCAGCCTTAAGGTATTCTTCTGCTAGAAAAACACCTGTAATGTTAATACATCCGTCTTTAAACAAGTAATCGTATTTATATTGCATCCATGTCGTTGCAATTGTTGATCTAATTCTTGGTGGGTATTCCTCCCAAGGTGTTTCGTATCTTATTTTCAAAAAATCTTTATTGTAATCTCCGTACATCTCTTGCGGAATTTTTATTATGTCAATATTTTCCGCTTGCGAAATTTGCGATATCAGAGATAAATCTCTTTGATGTATTACACTCCCTACGGTTTTGGAACACCTTCTCCTGTTTACTAGAAAAATCAACTTTAATAATCTCCCCTTTGTCTATACTCGATTTGTTGAGTTGATTTTTCACAGTTGTCGGATCTACACCGAGTTGCCGCGCGCTCAAGAGGGTCCAACAAATGTGAAGACCGTAGCAACGCGAGTGGTTTTCTCGAGTTTGGAGCGCTTGAACATGTTTCGCGCGAAAGCGCGTAAACCGTTTCAATAGGCAGTTGTTCCTAATTACCACTCGGAAAGATCGAGTTCCCGCTTACATACATCACACTTTACTTTAATGACTAAACCAAGTCCCATCGGAATAAAGGTATAGGCAAATTGGGCCCCGGATACATCTTCTGCAACGCACGTATCCCACTCTTTAATTTTCTGCTCCATCTCTTTGGAAATCCGAAAAATTTTATCGGACACTCCCTTCTCTGAATGCTTTCTCAATCGCTCTCGAATCTGACCAATGTAAATTAGATCTTGATCCTGAGGATCGTTTTTGCGATTTACGGCACGATTAATTTCATCAATCGCCTTGGCAAAATCATTCACATTCATATTAAGACCATAACTACGCTTCATTCCCCGGTAATATCGCAGAAAAACGATCTTCGCATCTTCTTCAGAATAACCCAGGCGCTGCAACTCACCTATTACACCTAAAGCATAATGTTTTCTCATAATTCGCCGATCATTCATCGTCGCCCTCAACCATCGCCAAAATGAACGATTTCAACCCCTGCTCACTACAATGATCCCATAGCTTCACCAGGGGATATGTCCCATCTGGCAACAAAAACAATGGCACTACTAATGGGCGAATAGGGCTTTTATCTGCAGAGCAATACCGAAATGTTGCTGGATGGATCCATACTACTCGTCCCGTATCATTAATAAAATTTAACTTCACTGACCGTTCTCCTTTCATCCAAAATACTGTCATCATCTCGTCATTAATATCATTATAACAAACTAGCGATTCTTCAAAACAAAGGGAAGCGTCGACTTTTTCGAAGATTAGCGTGCATTTTTTTTATTTCCTATCATTCCGCACACCCGATGCTTACAACGGCCTTAGTCGTTCACCGTTTTCCTGAGATGTGCTGACGAGCGAACTGTATGAATTCGTCATCCTCTAAGAAACGCTAGGTCGTCTGGAATACGCCGCACAGCGGCAGTGGTTCGCCGTCATGACCGGCGATTGCGGCACGGGCAAGACGACGACCATACGACGATTCGTCGAAGTGCTCGACTCCGCGA
Organism: Paenibacillus tyrphae; assembly: GCF_024158745.1. Taxonomy (GTDB): domain Bacteria; phylum Bacillota; class Bacilli; order Paenibacillales; family NBRC-103111; genus Paenibacillus_G; species Paenibacillus_G tyrfis_A. The sequence goes on from NZ_JAMZAW010000040.1 coordinate 31,714, forward strand.
AGTCAAGAGAGGACCCGAAATTCAAGCTGCCTCATAACCTGCGGATCGACAGCAAGAATATTTCGAAAGCATTGCAGAAAGAACTTAAGAAACGTTGATCCAATACGGCATTTTGTAATTTATAATCGAAAAAAGGCGAAGGAGGAATAACCGTGGGCACAAGGCGGTAGGAAAAGTTCTTCATAATATCAATGGCCGGTTGAGGTAAAACCATGCGTTTCGAGCCAGTAAATGAATTTCCGGGATGTAGGGTACTTGCGCTCGATCCAGCCGCGAAACCGCGCGCCGAATTTACGGAAAATCAAAAATACACAGAGTGCCCCGGCGACGACGCCGATCCATGACAGCAGGAAGCCTTCGCCAAGTCCATATACATTCACGTTCGCAATCAGAATCGCCACTAAAGGCAGAGCAGGAATGAAGGCTTCGATCATCGGAGCGATAATACCGGACAGCGGTCCTAACGCCTCATACTGCTTCAGCCAATGCTTAATGTCCTGCCAGCTTAAACGGGAGATGGTTTCCTTCCAGCTCATTCGTGTCGTTTCACCACTATACTTCCCTGTGAAACCGATCACAACTTGTCGGCTGACCACGCGGCAGCCTCCGAGATCACCCCTGCATCGTTACCGTGCGGTGGCAAATCGCCTCTACGTCCTGAATGTCATGACTAACTAACAGGCATGTCATCTCCGCCCTGCGCAAAATATCCCGGAGCTCGCTGCGGATTGTCGCTTTGAGGCTGGCATCGAGATTGCTGAACGGTTCGTCCATTAGCAGAAATGACGGTCTCGGGGCCAGCGCCCGAGCCAAGGCGACGCGCTGCTGCTGTCCTCCGCTCAGTTCATGCGGATAACGCTTCACAAGCTCCGTGAGCTGCACCAGCTCCAGCATCTCCCGCAGCCGCGCCGAACGTTCCGTTTTGCCAAGCCGATGCAGGCCAAACGCGATATTGTCGGCCGCATTCAGATGAGGAAACAAGGCGTAGTCTTGAAATACCATACCTACGCCCCTGGTTTCGGGTGGGACGAACGTCGTCTCATCGACGACCGTACGTCCCGAGATCACGATAGAGCCTCCGACAGGAGCCTCCAAACCGGCAATAAGGCGCAGCAGCGTGCTTTTCCCGCTTCCGCTAGGTCCCAATATACCTACAATTTCCCCTTTTTCTATTGAAAAGGAAAGCCGCTCAATGACCGGTTTCTGCTTGGACGAATAGGAAAATGACAGTTCGCGGATTTCGACAATGTTCATGATTCCAACTTCTTCCCTAGATGATGAAAGATCAGGACAGAGATCATACTGACGCCGATAATGAAAAGCGATGGCACGGCCGCCTCGTAGATCCGTTCGTCGCTGGCGTATTGATATGTCTTGGTGGCCAAGGTTTCATAATTAAAAGGACGAAGGAGCAGCGCAAGAGGCAGCTCTTTCACTATTTCCACGAAGGTAAGGATAAGTCCGCTGAGCAAAGCTCCTTTGATCAGCGGCAGCTCCACTCTAAGAAATGTACGGGTCATTCCCAACCCGAGCAGCCGGGACGCATCCGTATATTTCGTCCCGATCTTCTCATATCCCGATTCCGCCGCATTATATCCGGTGGCCATAAAACGGACGACATAGGCGGCCACCAGCATGACGACCGACATGCTGAGGACGAGCGGCGCTTCTCCGAGGCTCATGCGCGCATACAGTGGCGCCAGCAGGTGATCTAATCCGATGAACAAGGCAAGCACGCCGATTGCGATGATGGCTCCGGGAACGGAATAGCCGGCTGTGACCAGCCGGGGAAGCACATAGGTAAACGTATTGACCTGCAGACGGCAGACGTTTGCTGTGATCACGGACATCACCATAATAATGGCGGTGGCCAAGAGAGCGATTTGAACCGTATTGCCCGTCAGCTCATAAAAAGCAGGAGTCAAGACGTCGCGGTAGCTCCAAGTCGCCCATACGACGAGCTGCAGAAACGGGATCAGGAAGGAACAGCAAAAGATAAAACCGCAGAACATGCAAGCGATTGCGGCGCGCATCCCGAGAAGCTTTATGACAGACAGCGGCCTGGACTTGCTTGTGGTAGCGGCGTAACGCCGCCGCCCGCGAAGCAGCCGCTCGAAGACGAACAGCCCGATGACTCCGGCCATAAGCCAGGCCGCCAGCCGGATTGCGGAATCGACATCGTACATGCCGAACCAGGTTTGAAAAATCGCCACTGATATCGTTTGGATGCCGAAGTAGCTTGCCACCCCGTAATCGCTAAGTACTTCAAAGACGACCAGTATGCCGCCGCCAACGATCGCCGGGCGGGCAATCGGGAGCACGATGCGAAAGAAGATGGCGGCCGGGCTTCGGCCCAGCAGCCTCGCATTCTCGATATACGAACTGCTCTGTCTTTCCAAAAACGATCGCGCAATCATATAAACGTACGGGAACAGAAAGAGCGCGAAGACAAACACCGCGCCTCGCATGGACATAACTCCGAACCACTTCGGATCCGGCGTCCATCCGAACGCACCGCGCAGCGTTGTCTGAATAAATCCGGTGTAGCTTGTCATCGTACTGTAAGTGTAGGCGGCAATATAGGGCGGGACCGCCAGCGGCAGAACGAGCGCCCAGCGGTAAAACCGCTTGAGCGGAAAATCGTAAACGGCGATAAGCCAGGCAAGCAATACCCCGATAAACAGCGTAAAGAAGCTTGAACACAGCACAAGCCAAACGGACTGGAACACATAGTCCCGCAACATAAACTGCTTGATGTGCACCCAGTTTTCATTTGGCGAATGAAACAAGGAAATTAAGATCGTAAGCACCGGCAGCAAAATTGCAGCCGCCCCGAGCAGGCTGGCGTAAAGCCAGCCGTTCGCATACTGTCGGATGCCCCTGAGCGCTGTAGTCAAACGCATTCTTATTTCCAGCCTACTTTATTTGAAATCTCGATCGCTTTTTTGTTATGCTCTCCGAGCTTTGCGAAGTCCAGCTGCTGTGTTTTGAACTCGCCCCAAGATTTCAGCAATTCGGGTTTCTCGGCTTTGGGATTGACCGGAAACTCGAAATTCTCCTTGGACATAAGCGCCTGCGCTTCCTCGCCCGTCAAATACTCGATAAGCTTCACGGCGTTGTCTTTATTCTTGCTGTGCTTGGCTAGCCCGGCGCCGCTGATATTGATATGCGTTCCGGTCGTTTGTTGATTCGGGAAGAACACTCCGAGCTTCTGTGCGACTTTCACTTCCTCCTGGTCCTTGGAGTTCAGCAATTGCCCAAAATAGTAAGTATTCATGATGGCCACATCACCTGCGCCAGCTACGATCGCTTTCGCTTGGTCTCGATCGCCGCCTTCCGGTGCGCGTCCGAGGTTGGCGACGATGCCCTTGGCCCACTCTTCCGCTTTAGCCTCGCCATTCAGCTCGATCAAGGAAGCGAGGAGCGATTGGTTGTACAAGCTGGTGGAGGAACGGACCAGAACCTTGCCTTTCCATTTATTCGTGGCTATGTCTTCATAGGTCGATAGCTGATCCGGCTTGACACGGTCTTTGGCATATACTAGCACGCGTGCGCGGGTGGATAAACCAATCCACTGGTTATCTTTATCCCGAAGCTGCTTCGGCACGTTCTTGTCGATCGCCTCGGACTGAGCGGGCTGCAGAACCCCCTCTACCTTGGCATTGTTGAGCACGCCGCCGTCCACCGTGATGAACAGGTCCGCCGAAGTACTTTGTCCTTCACGCTTCAGCCGTTCGATCAATTCCTCAGCTTTGCCCTTGACAACGTTTACTTTAATGCCCGTCTTCTCCGTAAATTTGGCGTACAAAACATCGTCTACTTCATAGTGCCTCGCCGTATAAATGTTAACGGCCTGTTCATTCTTCGTTTCCGGAGCTCCCGTCTTCGCATCCTGCGGCTTGCCCTGCTCCGCGCTTTGCGGTGTCGTGCCACAGCCCGCCATAAGTCCCAAGCTCAGAACGGCTGCCATAACGGAAGTTAAAACTTTGCGCTGTTTCATCATCATGTCCCCTTTTTTGTCTAATTGGTAATGAGAATCATTATCATACTGATTTGATCTGTATTTTAGCATTTGGCTAATCATCCGTCAATGGATATTATATGGTAATCCAAGGGGAAAAGTATGTATTTAAAACACTTTTAAACCCGCGGCTAATTTCATAAACAAAAAAGGACTATCCTAAAAATGTTCGCATAACATGGAACTGCCCCAAAATAAGAACGAAAGGACCTCAATCTCCACTGCATAGTGTGGAATGAGGTCCTTTATTTTGGCAAAATTGAACTCAAAGTAGGACACCAAAAAATCACGAACTGACTCTTGGGATAGTCCCTTATATTTGGTGTTAGCCCCCGACTCCATGATCGTCAAGGGCAGATATCTATGATACGGGTGGCTTTTTGGGTATCACGGGTGGTGGCTGATCATCTTTCATCTAACCTTCACCTGAAGGAAACTCGATCATAATCCCCCACTTAAGAAACGCATGCAATTAACCCCACCCATTTTTTTTGCCGCTGTCGAACTGTTCTTTCAATGCCTTCTTCATACTTTCGGACAGCTCATTAACGGCCATCACTCGTTCCATTTTTTCTGGATTAAAACGATCATGAAATTTTAGATCATTGACCATTGCGACCGTAACTTTTTGCGGATGCTCCTCTATCAAGGTAATCGGATCGTTTGCCGACACCATCCCTTCCTTTAATACTCTAAATAAAAAACCTGTATAACCTGTATTGCGAACCCTTACGATCAGATTAGGAACTTCGTATTTGGCTGCTAATTTGTAACACGGATTCCGAGGCTCAGAAACTTGTATAATGGCCTCCCCGAATGAAAAAATGTCTCCAATATGGGATTTATCCTCCGTCAAACCGCTTACCGTCAGATTTTCACCAAATAACGCAAACTCTACCATATTGGAAAAGCTATCGCGCCAGTAGTCATAGTAATCATACGGATATAAGCATAGAGCTTTATTTTCTCCTCCATGATATTCGTAAGCTTGCTCATCACCTCTCAGTCCGACCTTGCTAAGAAAAACAGAACCTTCAACAGGTTGTTTTTCTATGGCCGATTGGTAGACTTTTTTGCCATAAGTGTATGTTTGAATCTTGCCCATACACAAATAATTAACGAAGTATTGCTGGTTACTCATCAGTTGAAATACTCCTCTCAAGTAAGGCAGTGTTGTACCTTTTTCTCTATCAGCTTGAGCTAATAATGACTACCTGCTGTCCTATGTGCTGATCCATTTCTACGCAATTTTCTTGTTGTAACCAAGCTGCTTGTCATAATCCTTTACACCACATCTAGAGGTCCTAGTTGCAAGTCCATCAAATAATTGTTCGCATCGTTTTTACTATTATTCCCAACTCTTCACTTTGATCCTATCTTAATATCATCTGATGTTTTAAGAGGCATAAATGCTGCTTCTTTCTTAAGCTTTTAATGGTTTCTTCCCCCTTTTTGATGAAGTAAATTAGTTTGTGTAACAAATTTTGGAGCCTTCTTAGGCAACAAAAAAGTAGGGTATTCTCGGGATTGCTACAGTCACCAAGAAAGGAACCCTACTCATGGCAACTATACACGAATCGATGCTTTCCGATCACTTGAAAATCTTGTTACGAAACTGGTTAAAGACAAGTTAGAGCTCATTATGCTGGAAGAAATCAAGAATTTCATCCACGTAGAGCAAGCGGATCAACGTAACAGTCGCAACGGATACTACGAGCGTACGTTAGATACGCGTTACGGTAGTTCCACGAGACCGTAATGACGAGTTTCAAACGCAACTGTTTCAGCCCTACCAGCGCCGAGACGGTTGGCTAGAGGAGGCCGTTATTCACATGTATAAAGGTGGCATGAGTACCCGAGATGTCGCCCGTTTCATTGAAAGCATGTTCGGTTCTCAATATTCACCCACGACCATAAGCAACATTACCGGAACCGTGCTTGAGGACGTAGAGCAATGGCAACAACGTCCGCTTGAAAAGCGTTATTCGGTCATCTATCTGGACGGCATGTTCATCAAGCTCAAGCGGAGCACCGTCAGCAGTAAAGCCGTCTATCTCGCCATGGGGATCGACGAGGAAGGTTACCGTCAAATCCTCGGCTTCTACATCGGCGGTCAGGAAAGCTCTAACGGCTGGCGTGATGTCCTGAAGGACCTGCGTCGCCGCGGTGTCGAAGAAGTGCTGATCGGCGTATTTGACGGGCTGCCAGGGCTGGAGGACACCCTTCCGAGAGGTTTATCCTCAAGCGGATGTCCAGCATTGCATGGTTCACAAAGTCCGCAGTACGTTTCCTAAGATTCGCGTGGAAGACAAGACGGCTTTTCTCGATGACCTAAAAACAATCTACAATGCGCTTGATTACGACTTAGCCATGGCGGCATTCGATACGGTGAAGGATAAGTGGGAGAAGAAGTATCCCAAAGAAATTCGCTCCTGGGAGAATGAGCTTCCCACGCTGCTTTACCTTCTACCATATCCGTCTCTGATTAAAGAGGCGATCTACACCTCGAATCCAATTGAACGAACCAATAAAGAGCTCCGTAAACGTCTGCGCCCCATGAACAGTTTGACCAATCTCGAGGCTGCGGAGAAGATCGGCTACTTGGAGGTTACCGCCTACAACGAAAAGTGGAGCAACCGTGCCATTCGAGGTTTTGCAGATCCTGCTACAAAAGCTGTATGCGTGAGATGTACAACAAAAAATATCCATATACTCAACCGGATCAGGAGCACATGGTTCAAATTACCAAACAAAGGTGAGTTGGGGGAGGACTCCCCCAACGGTAAAGTCGTCAGAACATTGAAGTAATTTTGATATCCATCCCCCGATGGATATCCCTACCACCTTACACAAACTTCTTGACGCTCCCCCCTTTTTAGTTAGATGTTAGACTTTTTATATGTAAAGCAAATGACCACAATAAAGGATCATCTACATCGATATAACATTATCTCTAAGTTTAATAAGCATGAAAAGTGTACGAAATTATACCCCCGACCCATGTAACCTTCAGTTAAATAATTGCTCAGTAGGTTACCGAAGCTTCAAATTCCCCGTTAAATTTTCAAGTGTCAACATTTGGGCCGTTGCCACATCTTGATTTGCTATGGCTTCATACAATTTTTCGTGGATGATGGTATTGTCTTCATAGTGTTGGACATCCAAAATCAGTGTACTCAAAAGTTCACGAAGTGCATCACAAAAACTGCGATACAAATCGACCATCAATTCATTTTGTGTAGCTTCCGCGATCGATATATGAAACGAAATATCCTCGTCTACGTAGTCAGCATAATTTCCGGTCTCAAGGACACGATTTCTCTTGTCCAAGTGAGCTCGTATTTTTCTCAAATTCGCTTCCGTTCTTCGCTCCGCAGCCAAAGCACAGATCTGTAGCTCCAGCATTTTTCTTACTTCGTAAATATGATGCCTATTATTTTCATTGATTGTTATCCCGAAATGATTAGTTCTCGGACTCTGTGACCGTACATAGGTTCCATAGCCTTGTTTGACTTCCAATAGACCTGCGTGGACCAAAGTTTTCACCGCTTCCCTGACGGTTGAACGACCGACACCGAATTGTTTCATTAACTCAGGTTCCGTCGGTAGCATATCGCCGGGCTTATATTGCGCTGAGGATATTTTCTTCTGAAGCTGCTCCAATACTTCATCAACCAGTTTACGCCGCGGTACAGTGGTGAACTGCCGATCCTCTGTCATCTAATCATCTCCTTAGCCGCAAAATTAAAACACGGACTTTACGAAAAGCCTCTCCAAACGAAAAAACGTCCCCAATATGAGCTTTATCCTCGGTCAGCCCCATTACCGATATTCCCAATTTATAAAATACTGTTTAAGAACGATTTGATCCGCTCTTCTTTAGGATAGAGCAAGATGTCATATGGAGTATTTGCATCTATTATTTTCCCTTGGTCCATAAACACAACTCGATCAGCCACTTCCCTGGCGAACCCCATTTCATGCATAACGACAATCATGGACATTACGTCAGTTACTACTTGTTTCATGACAACCAACACCTCGCCGACAAGCTCTGGATCCAATGCCGAAGTCGGTTCATTGAACAATATGATTTTAGGGGCCATCGCCAATGAACGTGCTATAGCCACTCTTTGCTGCTGACCTCCTGACAATTGATGAGGTATAAATCAATCTTGTCCTGAAATGTATATCCCCGCTGTCTATTTGCTCCAAACCATTTATACATTTTAATACCGTGCTTTTCCCTGATCCGCTGGGTCCGATGATGGCCACTTTTTAGCCTTGTTCTACTTTTAAGTTTACATCAAACAGAACTTAATTTTCACCATAAAGTTTTTGTTGATACCCTTCATTTCAATCATGATATTTCAATCCTTTCTCCAAGCGTGCTACTGCAACCATCAATATTGTATTGAGCATTAAAATACATTACACCAATCATTATGGATACTTAAGCCATGGAGGAAATTTTTGGAGAGAAAACATTTCACCTATAGACGATACCGATTAGGATCCGAGCCAGTTTTCCAAATGTCTAGAGTTTTTCATATTATGAATTAATTTTCTTTCAATGGAAATAATAGAGACTGATCTGAACTAGGCATACATAATTCTATGCTAAGGATGGATATTTCTTGAATGAAGGTAACTCCAATAAAAACACAAATTGTTCTTCCCTTGTGAATACTATTGCTTTTCACCTTCAAACTCCTCCTGACCTGGTAATTCGCACCTATAACTTATCTCCAAAAACAGAAATTAGTTGCTTATTTTTGGAAACGCTAGTAGACAATAAAAAATCGAAGAAAATCTATTACGAATTGTTTCCAAATGGGTTTTTGAAGAAACTTCGGTTAATTTTGAGAATTTTATCCTTACGAAAAGCAATTCCCTTCCGTTGACCAAAGTAAAAATTGCAACAGATTTAGAGGATTTATTCAAAATTTGTTAAATGGTGAACGCATGGTTGTATTTCTACAACAAGACCATGTCTTATTAGCTGATGTTTCCAAAATGACACATCGTCAGATCACTGAGCCTCAAACGGAAACAACAATTCGCGGGCCGCGGGAAGGCTTAATGAAGATCTATTTACTTCCTTGTCTTTACTACGCAAAAGAATTCGAAGTAAGGAACTTGTAATCGATCAGTATTTACTTGGCACGGCCACGCAGACAAAAGTAGCTCTTGTATATATGCATGATCTTCTTTCCGAACCAATTAGAGATGTAGTTCGTTCAAGAATACGTGCTTTTATGGGAGATAGCATTATTGACAGTTCCCCTATATCGAGGAATCAATCTAGGACAATAAAATCTCACCTTTTCCAATGATGATTGGCACCGAACGGCCAGACGTTGTGGTTTCCCACTTGCTTGAAGGCAGGTTTGCGGTGATAGTCGACGGAAGCCCAAATGTTTTGATTGGACCCATTACTTTTTTTCAATTTTTCACAGCATCCGAAGATTACTACCAATGGTTCGGAATAGCGACAATCTTAAGATTACTAAGAGTATTTTCTTTTTTTATGGCGGTTATTATCCCATCATTGTATGTGGCCATCGTAACATTTCATCATGAGATGCTTCCGAATCCACTATTGATAAATATAGCATCTCAACGTGAAGGAGTTCCTTTCCCAGCCTTTGTTGAAGCAATAATTATGATGGTAACGTTCGAGGTGCTACGTGAAGCAGGACTCAGAATGCCACATGTTGCAGGTCAAGCTATCTCCATTGTAGGAGCCCTTGTATTGGGGCAAGCCGCTGTTGAAGCGGGACTTGTTTCTCCAGTCATAGTTATTGTTGTTGCGTTTACTGCCATTTCCCACTTTGTGGCTCCATTCTATAATTTCAGTATCACTCAAAGGATTCTTCAATTCACTTTTATGATATTAGCAGGGTTCCTTGGATTGTATGGTATTTACTGTGGAATCTTACTTACTATTGTTCACTTGGCTTCCCTTAAGTCGTTCGGGGTTCCTTACCTGGCCCCGTTTGCCCCTACTTTTCTTTTTGATTGGAAAGATGTCCCAATAAGAGTCCCGCGTTATGACCACTTATCCTAAAATGAACCATATCAAAAAAACGAAAAGGTGATTTTGTTTGTGCGTTCGCGCGTAAAGTTTGAGTCTCATGATCCTATGCCTTTGCTTAATGAGCGGTGCTGGGATGCGGTCGAAGTTAGCCAGTTAGCGATCGGCAACATGATAGGTGAAGATATAGATCCGGAAACCGGTAATGAAATTGTGTATTGGCAAATCATTAATCCTGCAGCTTTATAACAAAAAGGAGCGACCTATAAGGCCCCTGTCTATACCTACCGGGTTGAAACTAAAAGTATCCCCGAATTGCAGCGGAAGTCAACTGAAATCTTACCGATAAAGTTATTTCCTCATCATTACCAAGTACATATTTTGACCGAACGCTATGCACGTAAGGGAATTTTACCGGCTATAAATTTCATTGAACGACAAGTAAGCCTAAGAAGCGATTTATTCTCAAGATAGCTCATACAGCCTCCCCTTCTTAGCGGCGCTCGGTACATTCGAGCCGCCAGCTTCCACCTGCGGCTGAAATAGTGATATTGTGGCTAGCAGCTGGTACTTGATTTCCAAGACGCTCGTCAGCGGTATCTTCATTTCCCCAAAAAGTTCGAAAAGCCCAATTCTGTCAACGTCTCAAGTGAAGTGCACCCCTTAGAATAGACATTGGAAAAACCCCCTGGGTATTCCGAAGAATTCTAAGGGGTGCATTTTTTATGGAAATTAAAGGACAAAAGTTCAATACATATTCAGAGGAACTGAAGGTGGAGGCCATTCGTCTACATGTAGAGGTGGACGTATCGGCAAATCAATGAACATTTAGGGATCCAAGATAAAGATCGAATTAAGAAATGGATGAGGAAATATCGGGATAAGGGTGAATTTGGACTGTTGGACCAGCGCGGGAGACGGGAGCGATACATCGATCAGAATCGATATGTCCAACAGTTGAAACGGGAGAATGAGATGCTAAAAAAGTGTTTAGAAATCTGGATGCGGGAGGTATGGCTAGGAAGTTTGCCACCATCAAGGAAGCACCGGAACAATATAGCATCCGTGAGCTCTGCAAGCTGTTCGGGGTCTCCAGAATCGGATACTACGCCTATTTGAAGCGACAAGATGTGGATAAGGACAAGTCGATCAAAGAATTGATCCAGACCGTGTATAAGAAGTATGACGGCAAGTATGGATACCGACAGATCCAGTTATTTCTGCTGCAGGATCACGGAGTGTGGATGAACCATAAGAAAGTGCTTCGACTGATGAAAGAAATGGGATTGCGTTCCCGTATTCGCCGCAAGCATCGCTGAAACTATGCTTTCTCCACAGGAGGCCGAGTTGCAGCGAATATCCTACAGCGTTATTTTAAAGCGGATGCACCGAATCAAAAATGGGTGACCGATGTCACGCAGTATCGTGTTGCGGATTCTTGGCGTCTAGGGTCTTTTTCAATGTCTACAAAATGGGTTTGACCAAAACTCGTAGGAGGGCTTCTTTATTTTCATCGTTTATCATAGCTAAAAAACGAATATTATCCTCCATCCCCAGCTCATTAAATAACTCAAACGGCAGCTGAGGATGGAGTAAAATGTTGTCTTTCATACTAATCCGTCCGATCTTATGCTCCAGCATGGTACGCCTTTCCGCAGGATTGGTATCGATACTTCCGGTCAGGACCCTGGCAATTGATAACCGCTAAGTGGTTTGAGCCATGTACGATCATGTCGGCGTTCAACCTCCAGCGGAGCATCGAAAAATTGTGATAACAATTCGCTTTCCAGCAAATGCTGCGTGTCACCCGCCCTGAATACTTCCCCGTCCTTGATTAGTAAGGTCTTGCGAAAGACAGGCATGATCTCCTCGATGTGATGCGTCACAAACAGAAGCGTAGGTGCATGAGGCTGCTCGGCTATTTTCTCAATCATACTAAGTAATAGTTCTCTGGCGAATACATCCAACCCGGTGCACGGCTCATCTAAAATAAGCAATTCAGGCGACGCCATTAAAGCTCTGGCAATGAGGACACGTTGACGCTCCCCCTGTGAAAAAGTATCATATCTGCGATTCGTTAGCTTTTCGCATCCTAAAAACTTTAACAATTCATGTGCTTTTTCTAAATCCGCTTGCTCTATCTCGTCATACAGTCCGATTGTGGCGAATTTTCCACTTAGCACAGTATTTAATGCAGTTTCACTTCCGTATAAACGCTGCTGAAGCGACGAACTGACCCATCCAATGGATTTGCGTAGCTCCCTTAAGTCAAACTCTCCGAATTTCTTTCCAAGCACTTCCATACCGCCCGTCGTCGGCCAAATATACCCATTGATCATATTAAGTAATGTAGTCTTCCCAGAGCCATTTAATCCCACGATGCACCAATGCTCTCCTTCTTCAACTCTCCAGCTTACATCTTTCAATATGGTTGATTGTTCACGGACCCAACTGACATGCTCAACTTTAATCAACTCCCCTACACTCCTTTCACCTTGATAAATATCAATTCACCCTCCCAAATATATCATATCATCTGATGAATTGTGTGTAAATGAAGAAGAAGCTTTCACAATTCGTGGCTTCTCAATTCATTCCCTTTTCTTGGCTCCGAAAACATCTCGATATGTGCTGAGTCAGTTCTTGCTACCGGTTTTGCTTTACAGTACCTTTCAGATTCACAAGTGTAAACATTCTAGCTTCTTCGACATTCTGATTAACAATGGCCTCATATAATTTCTCATGAATGGAGGTACTGTCGTCATAATGATCGACATCCAAAATTAATTGGCTTAAAACCCCGCGAAGAGCATTACAAAATGTAAGATACATATTAATCAATAGATCATTATGGGTTGCTTGTGCAATCGAAATATGAAATGCAATATCCGATTCTACAAAATCTGAATAGTTCCCCGACTGGAGTGCCTCATTTCGCTTGTCCAGAAGCGCTCGCATCGTTCGTAAATTGTCATCCGTTCTTCGCATTGCAGCAAGTGTACATATTTCGAGGTCTAGCATTTTCCTTACTTCGTAAATTTGCATCATACCCGTTTCTTGTATCGTTTTCTCTAACGGATTACTGATTAGATTTTGTGATTTGACGTAAGTACCGTCACCTTGTTTAACTTCCAGAATACCTGCATATACCAGAATTTTTACCGCTTCCCTTACTGTAGAGCGGCCAACCCCGAACTGCGCCATTAATTCTGGTTCTGTTGGCAATCGGTCTCCGGGTTCATACTGCCCGGAATTAATTTTAACTTTTAACTGCTCCAACACCTCATCGACTAATTTTCGTCGTGCCACCGTGCTGAACTTACGATCCTCAATCATCGAATCATCTCCTAAAAAAAATCATATCACAGTCTAAATGATATCTCAAAACCATCTGTTCGATTCTGAGCCGCCAAAAATGCCCTTGATTCTGATACCAGAAATCAAGGGCTGGTGTTGGGTCTATCGATCTAACCGCGGTTCACTTTCAACGTTGGGATGCTTCGCCCCCATCATGATCGTAACGAGTAACATTACTACGCTCAGTAAAATGATCCCAAAAAAGGAGTAATGGTAATGACCAAAGATATCACGTAGCCATCCAGAGAAAATAGGCAATAAGCCGCCAAGCAGGTATCCTCCGGATTGCACCATTGCCGTCCAGGCTGTTGCTTCTTGCGGATTTTTCGTTTCATCGAGCGGCAGGATAAGCGCAAATGAGAATAATCCGGCAGAGCCAATCCCCATAATGGCAGCGGAGAACCATATCATGGCTTCGATCTGTGAAAATATAATGATACACAAACCGATAAGCAAGATTACAGAACAACCAATCAGCCAAGGCTTACGATTCGTGGTTCTGTTTGCCATGGCAGGAATGACGAGACTAAAGCACATTTGAAGAAGCGTAAAAGTTGTAACCACAGCCCCAGCTGTTGTATCTTGTAAACCCAGTTCCTGTGCTTTCGGTGCAAGCCAAGTCGCGATTGAATAATAAACGCCTGCCTGCAATGCAAAGAAAATCAGCAACATCCATGCCCGCTTATTCTTCAAGGGAATATTCCCCTCACTTACAGCATTCTGTTTCGCATTACCCTTCTGACTCTGACTTAAAACCAATACCCAAAATAGTAAAGCCACTACTGCAAGTATGGACCAAATAGCAAGTGCCGATGGCCACGAATCTTTAAGCAGATGCTGGAACGGGATGGTCAAACCGGCACCAAGGGACGCCCCAAGCCCCATGCCGATGGAGTAAATGCCAATCATTGTCGCTACCATATGATGAAAATGAAGCTTTATAAATCCAGAAATTAAAGGCCCGGCAATGGCAACCCCTACTCCGATGAGTCCTGCTGTCATTAATAACAGAAAAGAAGAATTTGTAAATATGCGTGCAACGGTTGCAATACCCACCAGTAATAGACAAACAGGAATGACTCGCTCAATACCCCAACGCCTACCAAGCTTTGCCGCGAAGGGAGCAAAAATCCCCATACAAAGTACTGGAATTGCGGTTAGAAAACTAACAGCAGAACTATTCATGCCAAGTTCACCACGAATCGTCTCCAAAAGAGGAGCGACCGAGGTAATGGCAGGTCGCATATTTATTGCAGCAAGAAAAATGGTAATAGTATACAAATACATTTGTTTATTCGACAATCTGGGTGTAGATTTCACTTTAGATCCTCCATTAAAATCATATCATCTGATGAATATGGTTGTTTAATTTACAATTTTCTTGCCAGCGTTTCGATAAACATATGAATAAATGCATCTGTATTCACATCAATCGCTACTTCTGCATTAGGGTTCACCTTTGATAATTGAGGCTCTTCAATAGTAGCACCTAGTAAATGAGTCTCTTCAGTTTTAATTCGGACATGAGTCTTCTCCATCACAACTAATGAAGGGTTTATAGCCACAGCAACTGCTAAAGGATCATGAAGGGCGGTGCCTTTAATTCCTTTTTTTCGCATATAGGCTTCAAAGCGATATTGAATGATATGCTTTGTAAAAGAGAGCAACTCTTCCTGTCCTGCCTCTGCCTGCTCGAGTAATCGCTCTAGATGAGCTTCTTTGAATAATGCCTTCATGGTAACATCCAATCCCACTACTGCTAGTGGTATTCCGGAACGAAACACTAGATCCGCAGCCTCTGGATCTCCGTAAATATTGGCCTCTGCTTCAGGCGTTACGTTTCCCGGTACGCGAACAGCTCCGCCCATTATTACAAGCTTCTTGATCTTTGAGACCATCGTTGGATCTGCCTGTAATGCAAGAGCTAAGTTAGTTAATCTTCCCACGAAGACAAGCACGATTTGATTTGGAAACTCATTTACTTTACGGATGATATATTCCAAAGCGCTTTCGGCAGAATCCTTCACCTTTGGTGCTGGCAATACATATTCACCAATACCGTTCACGCCATGTATATCGCTTGCCGTTCCTACCCAATCACGCGAAATCGGCTTGGCTGCGCCCTGGAATACTTCAATGTGTGCACCAGCAAGCTCCAGCACCTGCCTGGTATTCAACGTCGCCTGTTCCGCAGTCACATTCCCTGCAGCTGTTGTCACCCCTAGCAGCTCAACGTCGCCCGATTTCAATGCGAATAAAATAGCTAAAGCATCATCAATGCCCGTATCGACATCCATAATCATTTTAACCGTTTGCTTCAATTTGATCTCTCCTCTTGTCTCTCTAGAACTACTGTTTTTTTGTCTATGCAAGTGAAACCATGCGCTTCTTCCGTACAGCAAAAACAATTAACACAACAAGTGTGGCCAAATACGGAACCATCTGAATAAATTGACTCGGAAATTGTACGCCCTGCGAAGTCTGAACGATAGTCGTAACGGCTGTTGCCAATCCGAAAATAACGGACCCCAGCAAGACTCCTAATGGTTTGCGGTTTCCAAAGAGCACGACCGCCAAGGCAATGAATCCTGTACCACCTGTCATATCGGTCACAAACATGCTGGTCAAGCCGATGGACATATAGGAGCCCGCAAGCCCGGTAAACAATCCGCTCCACAGCAGTGACGAATATTGAATCCTTTTCACCGAGATCCCAAGGCTCTTAGCTGCTGTTGGCGCTTCACCAACGCAGCGCAGATGTACGCCATAGGGAGTACGGTAGATCAATACCATACAAAGCGCGACAGCTGCAAGCGCAATCCAGATCATCAAGCTATGACCGCTTAATAGTCTCCCTATTATCGGTACATCTTGAAGAAAAGGAAATGTTACTTCGGGAATTGACACCGGCGTGCTTGGCGTATAGTTTCCTGTAACACCAAAGAGGCTGTTCAACAAGAAGATTGTCAAGCCGGATCCAAGAATATTCACTGCAAAACCAACGATAAGTATATCCACGTTCATCTTGATCGAGAACAAACCTATAGCTAATGCAATGATTAAAGAAGCCATTATTCCAGCCAACGTGCCGATCAGCCAACTGCCAGTTGACGAACCAACGGTGACAGCCGCAAAAGCCGAAGTCAGCATCATGCCCTCCAAACCAATATTGACGACCCCTGCGATATCGGTGATGAGTCCCCCCAGTGCAGCAAGCAGGATCGGCGTCATAAATCGCACAACCATAATGAACAGGCTGAGATCCATGATCTGAGTTCCGATACTAGAGAGCATGTTTTAGCTCCCCTTTCTTCTTATATTCCTTGATCCATGCAAAAATTGATTTCGAAGAAATAAGGATGACTAAAAGAACTTGAACAATGATGGCAAGCTCACGCGGCACATCGCTTCCAGCTTGCATTGTTTGCGCACCAACTTGCAGGTAGGCATAAAACAAGCTGGCAAATAGAACGCCTACTGGATGATTGCGGGCCAGCAAGGCAATAATAATGCCGTCAAACCCTAAACCAGCCGAAAAGTTATCACGAAACGTACCGTGGACACCCAATACTTCAATAATACCGCCAAGACCTGCCAAGGCACCGCTTAACATAACGGAAATCACGACGACTCGTTTTGTAGATACGCCCCCGTAGTGCGCAAAATCTTTATTTTTTCCAACTATGCGTAGCTCATACCCAAAACCGGTTTTGTAAATTAACAGATAAATGACAACAACCGCCAGCAGTGCTACCACGATTCCACCATGGATCGGTAGGCTGTGAAATAATCTCACCATCCTCAGCTCCGTATTAATGTTGAGCATCTTTGCAAAGCCTCCACTGCCCGGATCCTTAAAGACGTTGTTGACAAAATAAGATGTCGTGAGAATCGCCACAAAATTCAGCATTAGCGTGGTAACAATTTCGTCTGCGTTCAAATAAGCCTTCAGCAATCCTGGAATGAATGCAAACGCAGCCCCTGCAAGAATAGCCGATAATAAAATGAGAGGAATATGGAGCACTGGGGGAATGCCTGGCACGTATAATGCAACAAGAGTACCAACAAATGCTCCGATATATAACTGTCCCTCAGCCCCCATGCTGAATACCTTCGCTTGAAATACGACCGAAAGGGCTAGGCCGGTAAAAATAAGAGGTATAGCCTTGTTTATAATAGTCCCAAAGTTAAAACCATTTGACAGCGGCCCCAACAAGAATGATTCAATGGCCGCCGCGGGCTCATTACTTACTATTAAAATAATGATAAACCCGATTATAATCGCTATAAGAGCTGCGACGATAATACCCGCGATTTCAGTATAAATGACTTTTCCTGACTTCATTCAGCAATCCTCCGCTCCTCTTGCTGTTTAACCCCGAGCATATAATAACCGATTTCTTCCTCTGTGAGTGACGGCCCATTCTCAAGGACCGCTACGATTTTTCCGTTATAAATGACTCCAATCCTGTCGCTCAAGCTCATAACCTCGGATAATTCCGCAGAAATCAGCAGCACGGCCGCGCCCTCGTCTCGTTTCTTTACAATTTCTTTATGAATAAATTCGATCGCGCCGATGTCAACGCCTCGAGTAGGTTGTGATACAATAAGCAATTTCGGATTCTTGGAAAGCTCCCTTGCAATAACGACCTTCTGCATATTCCCGCCAGATAACGAGCCTGCCATAATACCCCCATGCTTAGCCCTTACGTCGAACACCTGCATCATGACTTTTGCAAATTCATCAATCTTTTTTTGCCGAAGGAACGGTCCCCATTTGAATTCCGGATGACGGTAGACATCTAGCACCAAATTCTCTGCAATCGTTGATGTTAAGCAAGCGCCGGTCGTTTGCCGGTCTTCCGGCACATGGCCTATCTTGCTCGAACGAATCTGAGCAACGCTTTTACTAAGCAGGTCTTGATCGAAATACTTAATCCTTCCGTCCATAGCCTTTCGAAGTCCTGTAATGGCCTCAACCAACTCGGTTTGTCCATTGCCTTCGACGCCGGCAATTCCGAATATTTCACCTGAACGAACGGATAGTGACAAATCCTGAACCGCTATTGTCCCCTTATCGTTTTTTACTCTTAATTCGTGAACGGACAATACTACATCCTTAGGTTCAGCTTTACGCTTGTCTACTCGAAGAATAACGTCTCTGCCGACCATTAAACGGGAAATTTCGTCCTGATTGGTATCCTTCGTCAGCAGAGTTGAAACTGTCTTGCCCGCTTTTAGTACCGTTACGCGATTGGATATTTCCATAATCTCGCGAAGCTTATGGGTGATAAAGATCACTGTATAGCCTTGCTTCACCAATGCTTTAATTGATACGAATAATTCGTCCGTTTCTTGAGGTGTAAGTACTGCCGTCGGTTCATCCAGAATAATAAGGCGTGCTCCCCGGTACAGCACTTTTAAAATCTCCACGCGCTGCTTTTGCCCTACCGAAATCGTTTCAACAAGTTCATCCGGATCAAGATTCAGCCCATAGGACTGCATCAGATTGGTCACATCAGCACGTTCCTTATCGCGGTTCCGAAACAGATTGAAAGGACCTGTTCTAGGCTCATCGCCTAGAACAATGTTTTCCGATACGGTGAGAGAAGGGGCCAGCATAAAATGCTGGTGCACCATACCCATACCCAGTTTGATCGCATCCTTGGGACTCTGAAAAACAACTGGAGCGCCGCGAAAAAAAATCGTCCCTTGCGTAGGCGTTTCAAGTCCGAATAAAATCTTCATTAACGTGGATTTACCTGCCCCGTTTTCACCAACCAGAGCATGAATTTCCCCTTCATGCACGCTTATATTCACGCCTTGATTAGCCTTGGTTCCGTTGGGAAACGTCTTATAAATATCTTTCATTTCAAGTAAAATCGTCATCGTTGATTACTCCTTGAAAATAAAATTGTATGGGGGGGTGCGCCCCCATACCTTCAATCTATTTTAGATCAGAGGCTACTGTTATTTTTCCACTTGAGATCATCCCTTGAATGTCCTTCATTTTATCTTGAATCGGTTTTGGTACATACTGCTCATAGTATTGATCCATCGCCAGTCCGACCCCGTTTTCTTTTAGACCGAGAATCTGCGTACTGCCGAACTTTAATCCTCCTTTGGTAAATTGATCAAGCGCTAAAACGATAGATTTATCGACGTTTTTGAGCATGCTTGTCAACACACTACCCGGATACAGTCCATTTTGGTTCAAATCCACCCCAATCGAATATTTCCCCACACTTTGTCCAGCTTCCAGTACTCCTAGTCCAGCCCCTCCAGCTACACCATAAATAATATCTACCTGCTGGTTATTGTACTGAGCAAGAGCGAGCTCTTTTCCTTTTGGAGAGTTTTTAAAATCGCCAATGTAAGATGAAATTATGGTCACATCCGGATCAATATAATGTGCGCCTTGCTCATAGCCTGATTTAAAATCATTAATAATCGGAATATCCATACCACCGATAAAACCAATTACTTTATCAGGATTTGTCCCTTTAAGTTCTGTGTTAGTTGTCACTAATGCCGCGAATGCTCCGGCCAAGAAAGAACCCTCTCTCTGAGAGTAGGTCATCGAATATATATTTGGCACGCCTTCAATGCCTTCATCGAAGACAATAAACTTCTGTTCAGGGTATCTTCCTGCAAGGTCCTTTGCGATATCCGACATTTGACTTGAGCCAATCACGATTACGTCATATTTTCCGCTGGAAACCAATGATTCTAGACCCGGTCCCCAATCAGCCGGATTACTTCCTCCTTGAACCGTTTTGGTTTGAATTCCTAAGACGGCAGCCGCCTGATCGATACCAAGTTGAGCCGAATCGTGAAAGCCTTTGTCTCCGAGTGTTCCATTTACATAGAATGCAACCTGCAGCGCTTCGGCTGTTTTTTGATCTGATTGCTTAGTATCTGCTGGTGTTTCAGTTTTCCCGCAAGCTGTCATAATCACAATAAGAAGGACAACAATCGATAGTTTCATTACTAATGTTCTACGCATCCGCCATACCTCCAAATCGTTTTGAATACTTAGACTGATATTCCTCCATAAATATCTGAAGCGCTTCCAAATTCGGAATTGAAGCTTGCGCTCCCCTACGTGTAACCGTCAATGCTCCAACCGCATTAGCAATTTTTGCTGCTTCCCAGTCATCTATCCCTGCAACCAAAGAGGCAGCTAAAGCTCCGGCAAACGCATCGCCCGCAGCCGTTGTATCTTGAGTAACAACCTTGTAACCGGGGATAACCCTTTCCTCATCGGATCGAATAACGTAAACCCCATCTGCGCCAAGCTTAGCAAACACCGTACGTATCCCATATGAAAGAAGTTGCCGTGCAGAGAGTTTAATTGAATCCAAACCCTCCACCTGATGCCCGGTAAGCTGACTGAGTTCTCCCTCGTTTGGCGTAATATAATCAACCATTTGTAACAACTCTTCTGTAACGCTATTAGCCGGAGCTGGATCCAACAATACGGGAACGTTCGCATTGCGGGCGATTTTAACCGCTTCCAAAACAGCACCGTATGGAATTTCCATTTGAACCATCAATAATTTTGCTGACCGGATAAGATCTTCATGTTCACGTATGTCGATAGCAGATAGCATTTGGTTTGCTCCTGGAGCGACAATGATGCTGTTATCACCGTCTTGGTCCAATGAAATAAGCGCAACTCCACTTGCAGTTCCTTGAACACGATCAATAAATTGCGTATCCACACCCGTTTCCGCTAAGTTATTGACCATATGCTCTCCAAATAAATCTGCACCGATCTTCCCAACCATTGCCACCTGGGCTCCAATTCTCTGGGCCGCATAAGCTTGATTAGCACCTTTCCCGCCGGGACTATTAAGGAACTCACCTCCCAATACCGTTTCCCCGCGGTCGGGTTTCTGCTTAACCGTTACAGATAAATCCATGTTTAAGCTGCCAACAACCACTACCTCAATAGCCGAACTCATGATTTTCTTTATGACCTCCCTTAATTAGAACAAATTAAAACTTTGCAGATAGAAGAGGTATGCGATATCACTATTTTGATCATATCATATGATGTTTAAATATCGATCACGTCGTATGTTGTGTGTCTAATAATGACTGCATCCTCTTTTTTTAATCATATCATCTGATGTTTAAAGTGTAAATGACTTTATAGTGTCCAATACATTTCCACATTATAACAGATGTGTACTATAAGCGAGTTGTCATAATATATGAGATTAGAAAGTTGATAATTTTTCTCCGTGATGTCCTTTCGATAAATGGGCTTTGCATTCATTAGGTTGGAAGGTTTTATCAGATGTTCATTGAAAATAAAGTTCTTATACGAAAATGAAATCAGCGCTTTAAAGTGACATAGTAAAAAAACAAAAAAAGAGTTCCTTAAAACAATGTGTACCAAATTATGGACTAAGCTGGGGCTTCTATGAGTTCAACCTGATATCCCATTTCATGGATCTTTCGAACCCAGAAATCAACAGTTTTTTCTTTCGATCCTAGATAACGTTCCCCAAGCTCTTTATAGGGCACTTATCCCGGAGAATCACATAGATGATTCGAATCATGAGATGAGCTATTGCCATGTTGGTTTTTTGAGGGCCACATCGCTTCAATAACCGATTGTATACTGCGGAAATCCGGGTATTTTTGGATTTGATGGTGGCCCAGCTAGCTTGGCAGGATCAAACTAAAACGCCTTTATCCACAATTAAAGAATTGATGTTGTACTAGGGCCTGTCTTCAAACCTAAGTCATCCAAACCATAATCGAAACCAAAGTCAAAAAAGCCTTAAAAGTACAGGCTAATTTTTCAAACCGTGTGGCAATTCGGCGATAATGTTTTATTTTATTAAAGAAGCATTCCACTCCGTGGCGTTCTTTATAAAGCCACCAGTCACAATGACGCTTAATGCGGCGAGATTTTTTACTGGGGATTACTGGTTTAGCATATTGATCTTGAAGAAGATTCAAGATTGCGTTGGTGTCATACGCCCGATCTGCCAAAACATTTGTTCCTGTAAGTTCCATCGATTACAGCATCTCATAGCCTGTAACACAATCATGGCTTTGTCCGCCCGTGAGTTCAAAACGCAGAGGGTTACCCAGTGCATCAACAATGGCGTGAATCTTGGTCGTTAGTCCGCCTCGTGAACGTCCAATCGCCTGGAATTGCTGCCCCCTTTTGCCCCGGCTCCATGCTGATGAACGCGAACTACGGTCGCATCGATCATCACATTTTCGAAGTCAGGTTCAATTGAAACATGTTCAAGAATCTTGTCCCACACGCCCGACGTTTGCCAGCGGCGAAACCGAGTGTACACGCTTTTCCAGACTCCGGCAGATCGCGCCAAGGCGCGCCGGTTCTAGCGATCCAAAGCATCGCGTTCAGCATCGTCCGGTTGTCTTTTGCTGGTCGGCCGCCTTGCTTTTTTCGCTCAGCAGGCAGCACGTCCTTAATGATTTCCCATTGTTCATCGTATATTTCGTATCGTCTTCTCATATCCTGATTCTACCACTATTTTTGATTGTTTTATAGTTTGAAGACAGGCTCTAGAATCTTATTAAGTCCAACTAGGTTGGAGCAATTTGGTGCCGCGCTATATTTTCGGAGGAAACCGCTCGAACCGTGAATACAGCTTTAAAGATCGGACCTAGATTATCTACGCGAAGGTTGCTTTTAAAATGCCGCCGTTGTCTTACTGAACACGGTTGAGTAAATTGCGAACCACGCGCAAGGTGTCTGATAGATCCTCTCCTGCTTTGCGATCTTCTTCGCCAAAACTGTATAAAGCAGTACCCTTTCATCCAACTGGGTCGTGTCGGATAAGCACTTGTCCATCAATTCAATTTCGTTACTGAATAAAGGGAGTTCCCGAAAGATCACTTCGAATTTCTGTTGAATGTCACTTCGGTTCTTCCATATTGACAAAACGTTAAACAAAAATGAAATGTTCTCCTTCGTACTATACACCAATGCCAAATTTTGCAGCATACAAAAATCCTAGGAAAGAAGACTTGAATTTCTCACATATGGACTGGCCTTTAAGTATAAGGCACTGCTGATTAACGTAAATAGCAGCATGAATGTAGTATTATCCGCGTGGCGATAATTCCAAGTCCCCCTCACCCCATTACTAATAATTATACCATCAAAGCTATTTGGTAAATATGGATAACCATTTTTATACAATCAACATGTAAATACTTGAAATATACCGTTATAATGGAATAAAACTCAATAAGGATTGTGGTCATATGGAAAGCAATAAAGCTGTTTCATTTGAGTTATTAATTAAAAGTATTTTTAAAGAAGAATTGTCCCGCTGGATAACACTCATCAAAGAGAAGAACAAAAAAGAAAGCACAACATCTCGAAAAACATATTTGACTATAAAAGAAGTATCGGAAATAACAGGAATAGGCACTTATACCTTAAGACAGCTAACATATGCTAGAGCGATGCCTCATCTATTGGTTAAGTCCAGAATCATTTTTGACCAATCCGAGATCACAGAAACGATTGCGAAATTTAAAGAAGAAGGTTGGAGTGATCCTGATAAAAAGTGGGATGTAAAGAAAGTCCAAGAGGATATCAAAAACTTTTCAGCTAAAAAGGAGAATCCACCCATGATCGATGAAATTATCCGTAATATCATAAAAGAAGAGTTAGCAGCTTTATCTGATGATATCCTTAAACAAACAAAGAAAAGTAAAGAAAGTTATTATGGGAGAACGATCCTAATCATAAAAGAAGCAGCAGATTACTTTCGTACAAGCCCTTCAACAATCTACAGCTTGGTCAAAGAAGATGGAATGCCTCATCTAAAAATACAAAGTAGATTTTATGTTGTATTGGAGGAGGCTGAGACCTTTTTGTGGAGAGAAACAGCAAAATCATATGCTACATCGGGGAATGTATATTGGCAACGGATTCTTCAGCGCTTAGATTGGGAAGAAAAAGAACGTGATATTGCGTATCAAAATGCTTTAAAGAGATATGAGAAAAAACATAATAACCCGTGAAATAAAATTTCGTCTGCTACAAATAGCATCGAGATTTTATTCGCAGGTTTTTCCCAGTATAGAAAAAAACTTTTTGTTCTGACCAATAC
>NZ_JAMZAW010000041.1 GCF_024158745.1 Paenibacillus tyrphae
GAAAAGAAGCGCAAGCTGATCCAGCTTGCGCTTTCCTTTTGCATCCTGCTAGTTAATAAAATTCGCTGCTTTCATCATCCGATATAACATAACCGATACTTGCCCGCGATCAGCTTGCGCTTGCGGTCTGAAAGAGGAATCCTCAAACCCCTGCACTATCCCTAAGCGATTATTCAGGAATACCGCCTCCTTAGCCCATTCGGCGATTTGGTCCTGATCCCGATAAGACTGGACAGAATTAGCGTTATTTGCATCGGACGAAGCATTGGCCAGTCCTGCATAAATCATGGCACGTTGAAGCATTACAACAAGCTCCTGACGCGTTACAGGCCTATCGGGACGGAACGTTCCGTCTTCATATCCAGCGATCAAGCCGTTTGCCGCCGCTGACGCGACCGGAGCGCTATACCAATCAGACGCATTAACGTCAGAGAATCCAGTTTGACCTGCTTGGTCAGGTACCAATCCAAGTGCCTTCGTCAGCATGCTTGCAAGCTCTGCTCTTGTGACCGGTCTTGCATACGCAAAGCTGCCGTCCGGATAACCGGATACGATCAATTTTGAGGCTAACGTTTCAATCGCCCCTTTAGCATAGTGTTCCGGAGCTATGTCATTAAACGTTTTGCTATGTTTGACGATCGTATACAATGAGTTGCCTTTGCGATACAAAGTACCCTGCCACTTGCCATCACGATTGGCAAATATAGCGGGGACCGGGTAATACTGCCCGCTGTTCTTATCTATCATAAGGCCTGCAAGCTGTCCCGCAGACATCTCCGCCGACGTATCCCCGATTTCCAAAGTACGGGCGGCATAGGACGGGAATGCGTTGATTTCTTTGGTTGTCCCTTCAGCTGTGGTTACTTCAACTTTAAAGTCTACCAGCTTGCTCACAACAGACGCACCCGTCTGAGATAACACATCAATAGTCGCTTTCTCCAGAGCTTGATCCGCTTTTCTGAAGCTTACGATTACTCTTCCCTTTTCGTTCGCCGCCGATAATTCAGCTACAAGCTGCTCAATCAGAGATTTAGGCAGTTCCAGCGAAGTGCCCTCCGTCTTGATGACCAGTATTGCATTGCCCAGTCCACCGGCCAACGATTTAAAAGAACCTCTGGTGAATTCCGCCTGAACTGCGTCGGTTTTTCCGGGAATTTCAACGACCAGCTGCGCGGATTCTTTATTCAGGCCCTTCAACAGTTCGGCCGCTTTTTTATCATCGATTGTCGTTCTACTTACTTTATCATTGGAAGAAGAGCTTGGCGCGCCTCCGCCTCCTCCTCCACCTCCGCCACCCGAGTTAACAGGGGTCTGGGAGTTGTTATTTTCACCATTGTAGCTCTTGGCGGTCCGTAGACTTTCGACCGTATCAATACGCTGTATCGATACGTAAATCGAACCGCTTCCCGCTCCTAATTGATTCACATTAAAAGCTACGGATTGTTTGTCTTTTTCAACGACGGCAGAAGCCATAGAATACGGTACGGTCGGCGTGCGGTAAATCCGAATGATGTCGCCTTCCTGCAATCCATTCACTTGAATCGAATCGCTGGTATCCTTATTATTCGTTACGATGATCTGATCTTCCCGAAGCGGCGCAGTACGAATCCGGTCTTGGATGGGTAAAAACACAGGCTTGGCTTCTATTTCCCTACCGCGGGTAATGATTCCGATTTGCGTAGCGCCGGAAGGCAGTTTCGTGTGGGACGGAATGGAAATTTGGAATATCGATCCCGATCCGTCAAAAGATCCAACACGTCCCTTAATTTCAGACAATAGCTGAAGTTTCTCACCCTTTTGGTTAGCAAAAAATGTCTGATAAGTCATTTCCGGATTGTCATACTTTGCGAAAAAGTTCAACGTTCCCCCAATTTCGCCGGCCTCTCCATCATTGTCCAAGAAGGAGGATGGTTGGATCGGGCTAACAGAATCAACAAGCTTGAGCCAGTCTATTTTCTCGGAAGATACGTTATCGCTAATATGGGCAATTTCTTTATAAGGAGCGGGCTCTCCTTTCTCATTGACCGGAACGACCATAACATAAGCGGTGTCGGCCTTAATCTGTTCAGGAGCAACGTTAACTGTATACTGATCTTCCCCTTTAGTTACTTTAGCGAAGGGTTGAACATCCCATTGAAACGTTCTGTTCCCAAAAAATAAATGGTATCCGCTAATGTCCGATTCGTCAGCCGAAGGCTGCCAGGTTACTTTACCTTCTATCTTTCCCCGACTCGGGTTTGTATCGATAAACATCGTTTGAGAAGGAGTTGCGTATGGCCAGTCCCAGATGGAAGTAGTTGCTCCTGCTTCCGATTCTCCCTTCGCGTTCTTGGAGTAAACGGCGATTTGTTTCGCTCCGGAAGGAATAGCGATTTCTGGTAAGCTGACTTCATATCTCTCGCGGCTGTCGCTTCTCTTCGTCTGAACAATCGGTTTGAGCTTCTTGCCCTCACCATCGAGAAAATAGGCAATGTAATCTGTCACATCATTGGCCGCCATAAACTCGTGCCAAGCAAGGATGCCCGATATCTTTCCTTTAGCCTGATTCTCGTCGAAGAACGAAACTGCTGCCGGGATGGATGATGGTCTACCCTCAACGCCGGAATTCAAAGGCACCTGCTCCGACAAGATGTTGTCGTAAATCTTAAGATACGTAAAATTCGTCGCGGACTGACCCTTGGAGTTTACAGCTTT
The DNA here is from genome assembly GCF_024158745.1 of Paenibacillus tyrphae. Lineage (GTDB taxonomy): Bacteria > Bacillota > Bacilli > Paenibacillales > NBRC-103111 > Paenibacillus_G > Paenibacillus_G tyrfis_A. The sequence continues at coordinate 2,695 of NZ_JAMZAW010000041.1, forward strand.
AATGGCAACGTATGCAGCTTGATCCGGAACAGGGTCCTTGATGTCAAAGGAAAACTTCCTTTGAACGTTTGAAGTATCCGAAACTGCCCCCGCTTCATAGGTAACTTTTCCGAATCGGTCTCCCAGCGGCTTTTTATTGATATCTGCAAAGTACAAATCATACCCAAACTTGTCAGATGTTTCGTAGGCAAACCAGTTCAGTTTTAAAGCCAGTGCCCCTCGCTGCGGATCTGTATCCACCAGACGCGGCTCAAGGGGAGAAGCATAAAAGACCGTTCCTGTGTTGTCCCAAATGTCCGCGATACCGGGAGCAGCCCCTTCTCCGACGCTGTTCTTGGCGTATACGCCAAAATATTTGGCCCCTTGGGGAAGCCGGGTGCCTTTGGGAATGTCAATGGAATAGCTGTACCCGGACGTTTTAGGGAGCGTATAAATCGAAGCTCCGATCTTCTGCTTATTGGCATCCAAGAAATAAACGGTATACTCCGTTATAAACTCCTCCGAAGAAGGCGCTGACCATCTTAGAGATCCGCCGATTGTCCCTTGGTTATCATCCGTATCATAGAAACTAACACCTAAAGGCAAATGCATCGGCGGTCTGTTGGCCGGAGTATCCTGCTGCAAATCGCTCATAGAAGTATATCTATATACAGTTAAGGTGCTTGGGTCATATGTCAATACATTGCCGTTCTTCAAAATCAATGCCTGATCGATCGTGTAAGATAAATCAAACTGCTTGTTGAACGTATCGCGATTATATACGGCGGATTGCGTAAAAACATAAGGACCGTTTGCGTAGACGACCGGGGCCCCATATTCTCCATAGACGTAACTGATGACGTTAGCATCCAGACGTTCTTTGCCGAAATAAAGAAACGGTCCGTCCTTCAGAAGGCGACTGTTATACGCGCCGCGATCCCTTTTAGAGATAATTTTATTGTCGGTTGTCCGGATTTGCGTTAAATCATAATCCCCCCCGACATACAGCATGTTGTTCGTTTGATCCAGCTTCAACTTGGGAGCATGTACCGACAGCGTTTGGTTATCAGGCTTCAGCTTTTGGCCGCTTCCACCGTAAACGGCGTCATACACTCGGACCTCTTGCCATTGATCGACGTTCGAATAATAAAGCTTATTTCCCGCCTCGATCCGAAATGGATTCGTGTCGACCGTTATTTGATACACGGATGACGGAACGCTGGTCCCATACACGGTATCGACCACTCCAATTTTTGTGGAGCCGGATAATGCAACATACAGCTTGCCTTCATAGCCGGATATATCAGTAGGGTTAGAGCCGATAAACATATCGTTAACGACGCTTAGATCGCTGCTGCGCAGAGTTACCAGGCGGTTCGCATCCTTAAAGATGGCGTAAATGTATTCCCCATTCCCGCTAACGGTCCAGTCGGATAGCCCATAATTAAATTGGACTCCCCCCGCTACTTTGCTCGCGGTCAGAGCTGCGGACGTCAAAGGAAGCTGTAATTTTTCAATCGTTGTAGTCCCGCTTTTAAACATATAAATTTGGTTGCTTGAATCCATTGCCATTAAACTTGAAGCATACGGAAGCTTGGTAACCTCGATAAACGTCTTCCGGTCCATTACGGCCCCTGGAGTATAATCAGTACCCGTCAGCACATATTTTCCGTTCGAAAAATATACACGTTCGCGATAATTGCCTTGTATTACCGCCAGATTGGCAGGATCGAGCAAATATCCGGCAAAGTAAATTCCGGCATCGTCGAGAACCAATTTTCGATTGGGATAACTAAAACCATACCCTTCATCGTAGGTCGTTTGGCTTAGCAGCCGATGATCGGATACGCTATAAGCGTAAAGGTTCGAGGCGCTGCTTCCCCTTGCTCCCACGAATAGCTTTTGCCCGGATTGATCGATAATGATATCCGGTTCCGATGAAGCCGCCGTCTCGACTTTTCGAATCCCGTTAGTCGACAAGTCATATTCGAATACACTGTTCCGGTAATCTCCGCCGACATAGAACACTTTATTATCGGTGACCGCCGTCAGATAAGGACGGTCTGTCGTCGCCAAAGTGCGTTCAACCGTCTTCGAAGCGATATCTACGATTTTGATTTGTGTTGCGCCCGAGAGAGGCACATACAGTTTGCCGTTAAATAAATCAATATCGGAAGGCTTGGAGCCGATATCGATCGACGTCTCGATTTGGAGATCAGACATGCGAATGAACAATAGCTTGTTTCCTTCTTGGGAAACGGCATAAATATACCCTCGGGATTCGTCCAAAACCCATTCGGTCAGGTTGAACCCGAGGCTCTGACTTTCAAGAGAGGCAGCTTGAGCCTTGGAAGGCGTCGCCACCGGAAGAAACGACGCGAGCAGGCTGGCAATGAGAACCGCCATCCAGCTTGATTTCACCAACCTCTGCTTCATGAACTGTTGTATCCGTACGACTAGAGACAAAAAAAATTCCTCCTAATGGCATAGTATGATTTTACCAACATCGTAGATTTTACAAGAAATTCCGATCAAATATTGTCATAATTTGTCGAATAAAATAATATTTTTTAATTATAAAAAGGCTTGTCGTCCTCACAAGAAAGAGAACAACAAGCCTTTACTTTCTGCTTACCACAAGCATCATCATAAACGAAATGACGATGATCGAGCCGGTCCACCACCAGGCGAGCGTCATGCGGCCGGATTCCACCGCCATGTAGATGGCGGTCGGAACGGTTTGCGTCTTCCCTGGGATATTGCCGGCGATCATCAGCGTCGCCCCGAATTCGCCGAGCGCCCGGGCGAAGCCCAGAATATAAGCCGTAGCCAAGGAGCGCCAGGCCAGCGGCAGTGAAATGTAGCGGAGCACCTGCCACTCGCCTGCGCCCGCGGAGCGCGCAGCATCTTCTAGGCTGCGGTCGACCGAGGCGAAGCCGACCTTCATCGTTTGGTACACGAGCGGAAAGGCGACCACGACCGAAGCGATGACGGCAGCCCACCACGTGAAGATGAGCGGTGCCGCGAACCACTCTTCGATCCAACGGCCGAACCAGCTCTTCTTGCCGAGAAGCACCAGCAGGATGAAGCCGATTACGGTCGGAGGAAGCACCAGCGGCAGCATCAGCGCGGTTTCCAGCAGCGTTTTGCCCGGAAACGTACGGCGGGACAAGCCCCACGCCGCAGCGATCCCGAGGACGAACACCAGCGCGCTCGCCACCAGCGATACTTTGACCGACAGCAGGACCGGCGACAGAAAAGCGTTCCAATCGATGCCAGACATGCCGGCTACTTCCCCGCAGGGATGGTGAAGCCGTACTTCGCGAACACGTCCGCCGCCTCTTTACTCTGCAGGTACGTGTAGAAGGCTTCGGCTTCTTTGGCATGCTTCGTCGCTTTGACGATACCGGCCGGATATTCGACCGGCTTGTAGGTTTTCGGATCGACGTTGAAGGCGATCTTCACTTTCTTGGACGTGAGCGCATCCGTCTTGTAGACGAAGCCCGCTTCCGCGTTGCCCGACTCGACGTAGGTCAGCACCTGCCGCACGTCTTTCGCCATGACAAGCTTCGGCTGCAGAGCATCCCACTGCTTCGCGTTCGTCAGCGCTTCCTTGGCATAGCCGCCCGCCGGTACGGATTCCGGCTCTCCGATGGCGACGTGCTTCACTTCCGGCTTCGCCAAATCGCCCACCGCGCCGACCTGCGCTTGGCCGCCTTCCGGCACGACGACGACGAGCTCGTTGACGAGCAGGTTTTTCTGCTGCGCCGCATCAACAAGCTGCTTGTCCACCAGCGCCTTCATATTTTTGGCGGCGGCGGACAGGAATACGTCGGCGGGAGCACCCTGCTCGATCTGCTGCTGCAGCGCGCCGGAGGCCCCGAAGTTGAAGTTCAGCTTGATGCCCGCGTTCTTGCTTTCGTAAGCGGTTTGGATTTCCTTGAGCGCATCGGTCAAGCTTGCCGCGGCGGATACGGTCAGCTCCACCTTCTCAGCGGGAGCGGCTTGGCTCTTCCCTTGCCCGGCTTTCGGCGCGTCCGCCGGGGTTGGCTTCGCTTCGCCACAGCCGGCAAGCCCGATGGCTAGAGATAAAGCAAGCAGCAGGAATAAACAAGAAGCAGCGATTTTACGCACAGATTCCTCTCTCCTATCTATTTAATTATGTTTAGATATAACTAGATATAATTAACTTGAAACTCATTATAAGCGAAAAAAAGGAACCCTGTAAACAGCGGTTTGAATCGCTGCCGCTTCCATCGTATGATAGATGTGACGACTTCGTGTCCAGGCCGGGACCAAGACCGGCGTTGCCTGCGAAGACGAATGCAAGACGGGAGGTTTTAGCGTCATGACCAACGACGTTTCCTATACAACCGAAGAAATTGCGAAGCTCTTGAAAATATCCAAGCTGACGGTGTACGACCTAATCAAAAAGGGCGAGCTTCCCGCCTACCGCGTCGGCAAGCAAATGCGTATCGACGCTACGGATCTGGAGGCCTACAAAGCCAGAGCCCGCGAAGGCCGTATACCGCCCGCAGCCGCTCCGGCGCCGTCCGGTGCCTCAAGGCCGGAGGCCGTTTTTGCTCCGGGCAGCCGTCCGCTCGTCATCACGGGGCAGGACATCAGCCTCGACATGTTGGCCAAGCATCTGGAGAAGCAAGCGCCGGGCGTCCGCCCGCTCCGCTCGTACGTCGGCAGCTTGGACAGCCTGATCTCGATGTACCGCGGCGAATCGGATATCGTGAGCACGCATCTGCTGGATGGCGATACCGGGGAATACAATATTCCGTATATCCGCAAGCTGCTGGTCGGCTTTTCGTATATCGTCGTGCATCTGCTTACCCGCAATGCCGGGCTTTACGTGCCGCAGGGCAATCCGAAAGGACTGCGGAGCTGGGGCGATCTCGCACAGTCCGGCCTGCGCATCGCCAACCGGGAGAAGGGCTCCGGCGCGCGCGTGCTGCTGGACGAGCAGCTGCGGCTGCACGGCATCGCACCGGGGAGTCTCGCCGGCTATGAGGCGGAGGAATCCAGCCACATGGGCGTAGCCGGCAAAGTCGCTGCGGGCGAGGCCGATGTCGGGGTCGGAATCGAGAAAGCGGCGAACATCGTCGAAGGCGTCGATTTTATCCCGCTGATCCGTGAGCGTTACGATCTCGTGATGCTGAAGAAGCCGGATAACCGCGAATGGATCGAAGCGGTCCGGCGCATCCTGCAATCGGACGCCTTTCTCGGCGAGCTGCGCTCCATCGGCGGATACGATTTGACCGAAACGGGCAAGGTGTTGCTGGAAACGTGACGGACCGGTTCCGGTAAACGCAGCCCGGCAGGACAAGGGGCAGGCATTGGAAAAAATGGATACGGATCATGACCGCCATCTGTGTCATTATTGTGGCTTGCCTTCCCTTCTATCCGAGACTGCGTTACGATCTTTATGAGCAAGACCGATTGCCGAGCAAGTACGAAGAGATCGAATAAATCGTGATGGCCGCTTGGCGCAAAATCTAACCGGACTCGGGTGATCGCATCAGCATGGATTTTTCAATCATCGAGCATTTGACAGAGGACAATATCAAGCATTGGCTGGAACAATACCGCTCCCTGGGGCCGCTGCCCGGCATCCTGCTCACGTTCGCCAAGTCGTTCGTTCCCCCGCTGCCTACGCTGGTCATCGTCGGAGTCAATGCGGCGGTGTACGGCTTATGGCTCGGCTTTCTGTATTCGTGGATCGGCATGATCGCCGGATGCCTGACGACCTTCCTGATCATTCGTAAAGCGGCCGGCCATCCGTACTTCGAGCGGTGGAAGCGCAAGCCCAAAGTCGAAAAAAGCATGCGGTGGGTCCGCCACAACGGGTTCAGCTATGTGTTTCTGCTGAGCGTGTTTCCGGTCGGTCCGTTCGTGCTTGTCAATATGGCGGCCGCCGTCGCGCGCATGCGGCCGCATACGTTTCTGATTGCCGTGGCCGCCGGCAAAGCGATCATGATCTTCTCCGTTTCGTACATCGGGCACGATCTGGAGCGTTTCGTCCGCGAGCCGCTTCAACTGCTCTATGTGGTGTTGTTTATCGGGGGCTCGCTGTTCCTTAGCAAAAAAATCGAGGCTCATTTCACGAGGGTGGCTGCGGCCAAAGAGGAGCAGCGTAGTCTGAACGGACACGAGCGGGGAAGCGAATAGAGTTCCCGCGCAACGCGCCAGAGGCAATGCTCCCTCCCCCTTGGGGGGGAGAAGCGGCTGTGACCGTTTATTCGCAAACCTTTTCCAGATCGGCCGTGCTGCCGATGCGATTCGCGTCATTGATTTGACAGCTTAGTTCCCTTCTATCTTTTTTAGACCTTATTTCAATCCACATCCTGTTGATACGCAAACTTTTCGCCAAATCAACCACGTTATGCACATTTTTCAACTCGTCCCCAACAGCTTTTCCATCTTCCAAGCTTTCATATCGGACATCCAGATAAAGAAGCTGCCGGTTAATGGCTTCTTGAAAAGAAATATACTTGGGCCCAAAAATAATGGCATTCTCATCCGGAAATTCTCCGTATAGGGAATGGTAGTCCGACACTTTGTTTATGCGGTATTTTTCCTCCGGCAGCAGCTCCTGCAGTTTCGGATAAACCGTCTCCTTCAGTTCGGCATTCCAAAAAGCTTGTACATAGTCGTCTCTAAACACGAACTGCTTGTTTTTCTCCGAAACATCCACACGGATCTTATAATCGGGTTTTGCAACAGAATGTACTTCAACATCGTAATGATCAATCGTACCGTTATACTCGACCTTTTCAATCCTGAATTCTTCCTGATATTTGTTTTTCAAATGAGTGGCCAATTCTTCCTGCACTCTCTTTTCCTCGGACGAGAATTGCTTGAAGATGGCATCCAGCATCAAAAAAACCATCCCGCCCATCAGCAAGTAGAGAACCACCAAAACGCAAAAGACGGCTGCAATAATAAAAAGTACGGTTTTGAGCGCCGCCTTAACGTATCTATTGGTTAAAAATTTATCCAGCAGCGTTGGTTCCTTATTTTCTTCCGCGATCCGTTTAAACTTGTCCGCACTTGAATTCATCGCTTCAAATAAATGCCGATCCATTCGCGTCATCCCATTCTTTTCTATATGTATCTGTTCATCCTTCGGCAAAACGACGAAATCCGGAAGCATAGGCTTCCGGATAGACTCCCGGGCTTGTGGCCCTCAGGGAGACGGTTTTCGTTTGGGCAGCGGCAGGCTGTACGGTTCCGCAAGGCAAGGCATTTGTTCCTTACAGGGCATGGATCCAAGTCACACCCGAAGTTTGAAGGTCGGCTTCCCATTCCTTCGGCATGTTCACATCGCTGATAATGATGTCGATTTCTTTGAGATCGGCCAGCTTGTAGAACTGTCCCTCGCCGATCTTCGAGCGGTCGGTCATGACGATCGATTGCTTGGAATGCTCGATCAGCTTGCGCGCGAGCTGCCCCCGCTCGGCGTCGAAGCTGGTAATTCCGCGGTTCACCATCATGCCGTCGATCGAGATAAACGCCTTGTCCGCATAAAACTGCTCGACCATCCGTTCGGCCATCGAGCCGGACACCCGCGCCTGCGCGGCATTGACCTTGCCCCCGATAAAATAAACGTCGCCGGAGAACAGCTCCTTATTCTTGTAATCGATGAGCAGATACAACGCCGGGGCGGAGAAGGCCAGTACCGTAATATTTTTTTTGTTGAGCAAAAAATGGATCATCTGCTGGGTCGTCGTGCCGTCGTCGATGAAGATGACGTCGTTGTCTTCCACAAGAGACGCGGCTGCCCGACCGATCCGCTTCTTCTCCTCAGCGTACAGCTCTTCCCGCTTCAGGTGCGGCGGCTCTTCCCGCGCCAGGTTGATTTTGACCGCGCCGCCGTAGACCCGCTTCAGCTTGTTCTCCGCCTCCAGCTCCTCCAAATACCGGCGCACCGTCTCCGAGGACACCTTCAGCTTCTCTACCAGCTCAAACGTTTTTACTTTTCCTTCCAGGTTGAGCGTGTTCAAAATAAAATCCTTGCGTTCTTCCCCCACCAAAGACATTCGGCGCAACCTCCAGCCCTGCGTATGATACTTGCATTATAGCACCCGAGCGCCGCGGCTTACACGATTTTCCGGTCCGCCGCTTTACAACCAGAACCGGTTGCGCCCGATCGCCTCCAGCAGCCGCCCGATATCGTCCGCATGCACATCCCCGATGTTGCCGATGCGGAACGTGTCCGCGGACGAGATTTTGCCCGGATACAGAACGAAGCCTTCGAGCTTCATTCGCGCGTAAAATTCCGCAAACGAAAACTGCGGATGCGCCGGGTACACAAACGAAGTAATGATCGGCGATTGGCACGAGGCCGGAAGCAGCGCTTGAAACCCAAGCTCCTCCATCCCCCGCACCAGCAGGCGCTGATTGTTCTCGTACCGCTGCTGCCGCTTCGCGATGCCTCCCTCGTCCTCCAGCTCCAGAAGCGCTTCGTGGAACGCGTGCACGACATGGGTCGGCGAGGTGAACCGCCACTTGCCCTGCTGCCGCTCCATCGTCTCCCATTGATCGTACAGATCGAGCGAGAGCGACCGGGCGCGTCCGGCGCAGGCAGTCAGCTCCTCCGTCTTCGCGATGACGAAACCGAAGCCGGGGACGCCTTGGATACACTTGTTGCTGCTGCTGATCAAAAAATCGATGCCGAGCGCCGCCACGTCGATGGCGATGCCGCCGAAGCTGCTCATCGCATCGGCGATCAGCGTCTTGCCGTGCTTCTTCGCCGTCCGGGCGATGTCCTCCAGCGGATTGCGCATCCCGGTCGTCGTCTCCGTATGAACGACGGCCACATGCGTAATGTCCGGCTGCGCGGCCAAGACGGCTTCCAAGGCGGCTGCGTCCGCAGGCGTCGTCTCGCCGAGCGCGATCCGAACGGTCGAAATGCACAGCCGCTCCGCCATTTGCGCGATCCGCTCGCCGTAAGCCCCGTTAATGAGGACCGCCAGCTTGCCGTCCGTAGGGATCGCCGAGCCGATCACCGATTCCACGACGAATGTGCCGCTTCCCTGCATCAGCACGGCCGTATACCGATCCGTCTCCGTCGTCGCCAGCCGGACCAGCCTGCCGCGAATGTCCTGTACTAAGTCGTTGTATTCGCGGTCCCACGTACACCAATCCTTCAGCATGGCCGCCTTCACCCGCTTCGTCGTGGACAAAGGTCCCGGCGTCAGCAGCAAGTATGGATTATCCGGCATCGCCGGAATGGTCATCGTTTCTGTCATGAGAGTTCATCCTTTCAATGCGGCTGCTGTGGAGCATGGGGATTCCCCTGCCGCCAAGCGCCGGTTAATGTCTGCAATGACCGGGTCCAATGCGCCGATGGAGTCAATGACGTAGTGTGCGCCCTCCGACCGGTAGCGCCGCCCGATCTCTTCCAGCTTCCGCTGAAGAACGGCAGGATCGCATGCGTTTACTTCCGCCTCGGTCATGCCGAGCTCACTGCTGCCTTTCAGAATACCGACCGTCCATGTCCCGGCGTTCAGTCCTTCGCGGATATCGCTGATCGTATCTCCGACTTTGACAATATGCTTCATCGGATAAATACCGAGCCGGATTGCGTTCTCGTAGATCATCCACGGATACGGTCGGCCCGCAGACATTTCGTCCGGCGTTACCAGCCCGTCCGGCGCATAGCCCTGCTTCTTCGCTTCGGCGGCGACGATCTCCATCATCTCCGTCGTATATCCCGTGGTCGAGCCGACCTTGATCCCCTGCGACCGCAGCCGCGCCACTAGTTCAATCGCTCCCCGAATCGGGGTCGCATACTGCTTCAGGATGCCGAACAGCATCAGCTCGAAATCCGCGTACAGCGAATCGACATCGGCTTCCTCCGGCGTCCGGCCGAAGGCCGCCTTCCACTGCTCCGCCACGCTGTTCAGGCGGCAAAGCTCGCGCAGATGGTCCCGCTTCAGCATCCCCATCGGCCCGCGCGCTTCCTCGGCGGTCAGCGCAATGCCCCGCTTCGCGAACACTTCCACGAATACCGCCACCGGTGCGAAGCAGCCGTAATCCACAGCGGTTCCCGCCCAATCCAAAATGACTCCTTGTACCGTCATATCTTGATTCCTCCCGTATTATTTGTGCATTTGCCAAGCTTCCGTCCGCCGCCTCACGCCCCGCAAAATCAGCTCGTAAAGCAGCCGGATGGCGATATTCGTTCCCAGGATCAGCACCGACATAGCCGCCGCGGCCGCCGTATCGCCCGCATCGTCCATATGGACGATAGAAACCGCCGCCAGCTTAAAGTCCGGCGAAGTCAGGAAGACGAGCGCCGATACCGTTACCATGGAGTTGACGAAGAAGTACATCGCCATCTCGATAATGGCCGGCAGCGACAGCGGCACCGTCACCTTGAGGAACGTCCGGTAGAACGGCACCCGCATCGACTCCGCCACCAGCTCGAACTCCTTGTCTTGCTTCTTCAGCGTCGTCATTGCCGTGATGAAGGGCACCGAGAAAAAGTGAACGACATTTGCCAACACCAGAATGGCTACGGTGCCGTACATCGGGTGCAGCGGGTTGTCCAGCGCGTTGAAGAAGAAAATGTACGCCAGTCCGATGACCATGCCGGGCAGCGACAGCGGCAGGATGGCCAAGAAATAGCCGAGCTGCCGGGCGCTTCGCAGCATCCGCGTTTTTTCGATCAAGTACGCCGTGACGAACGCGAACAGCGTGCCCAGGACTGCCGTCAGCAGCGAGAGAACCAAGCTGTTCCAGAACGGCTCGAACCCGGCCGCCGCCATCGCGGAAAAATCAAAATGCTTGAGCGACAGCGTCAGGTTGTAAGGCCATACGTTCACCAAGGAAGCATAAACGATCGTCAGCAGCGGAATGAGAATTCCGATGGACATCAGCGCGCAGAACAGCGTGAACAGCATGTCCCGCAGGCGGCCGTTCGCAATGCGGTACGGCGTCGATTTGGACGTGATCAGCGCACTTTGCTTGCGCTGCACGAGCCGGTCCACCACGAACGCGACAACCGCCGGGATCGTCAGCAGAATGCCGACCGCCGCGCCCATGGACATGTTTTGCTGCCCGATCACCTGCTTATAAATATCCGTCGCGAGCACGTTGAACTTCCCGCCGATGACCTGCGGCGCGCCGAAATCAGTGAAGCACGCGGTGAAGCAGACGAAGATGGCGCTGATCAGCCCGAACTTGACCGACGGCAGCGTCACCGTGAGCAGCCGCTTGAGCCTTCCCGCGCCGAGCGTTTCCGCCGCTTCGTACAGCCGGTAATCGGTCACGGCCAGCGACGCCGCCAGGATGAGAAACGCCTGCGGGAACAAGTAGATGACCTCCGCCAGGATGATGCCGACCGGGCCGTACAGCTCGATTTTAAACCCCGGCACCAGTCCGAACAGTCCGTTCGTGACAAGCCCTTGGTTGCCGAACAAATACGTCAACGCGATTCCGTGCATCATCGTAGGCGCGAACAACGGCACAAGCGCGATCGTTTTGAAAAACGCCTTGCCCCGGATCGCCGTCCGGATGACCCCGTACGCGTAGAAGAACGCCAGCGTAACGGCGATGACCGTCGAAACGACGGAGACGTAGATCGTATTCGTTAGCGACTGGGACAGCGCCGGCGTCGAGAAGTAACGCACAAAGTTAGCCAGCCCCACGAAAGCTCCTTCACGGTCCAGGAACGCCTTGGCGAACAAGACGCCCAGAGGAAACAAAACGGACGTGAGCAGCAGCAGGACGACGATGACGACAAGCGACATCTGCCAGAGCTCCGCGCCCCCCGCTTTCGGGCTGAGCGCCCGGGTTCGTGCAGTCCACATGATGAAATCTCCTTCGCTTGGATTCAATGGGCCAAGGCTTCCGCCTGGAACGACAGCAGCTTCTCCGCGGGCACCTTCAGCAGGACGCGGGCGTCTTTGGCCAGCGGCAGCTCGCGGGAGGCTTGGGCGGGAACGTCCACCGTTACCAGCTCGCCTGCGCCGGAGTGCAGCATTTGGAGATTCAGCCGGTAGAACGGACCGCGGAATTCGACGTTCCGGACGATAGCCGGGATGCCTTCGCCCGCATCGCCCGCTCTGACCTCGATATGCTCCGGCCGGACGGCGATCGCTTGCTTGCCTTCCCGCCCTGCTTGCCATACCCCGTCTTCCAGAAAGTTGATCGCCCCGACAAAATCGGCGACGAACGGAGAGTTCGGGCGATCGTACACATCCTGCGGCGTGCCGGTCTGAACGACCTCCGCATTGTTCATGACGACGATCCGGTCGGCCATCGTTAGCGCCTCTTCCTGATCGTGCGTCACCATGATGGTCGTAATGCCGAGCTTGGTCTGCAGCTCGCGGATTTCCTGCCGCAGCTTCACGCGCACCTTCGCGTCCAAAGCCGACAACGGCTCGTCCAGCAGCAGCATGTCCGGCGACAGTACGATGGCGCGGGCCAAAGCGATGCGCTGCTGCTGGCCGCCCGATAGCTGGGACGGATAGCGCTGCATGACATGCTCCAGATCGATCAGCGCGAACGCCTCGCGCACCTTGAAGTCGATATCTTTCTTGGACCACTTCTTGTTCTGCAGCCCGTAAGCGACGTTCTGGTAAGCCGTCAGGTTCGGGAACAAGGCGTATGATTGGAAGACCATGCCGAAGTTCCGTTTCGCGGGCGGCAAAGCGGTGATATCCTTCCCGTCGACGGCAATCCGTCCTTCGGTCGGGCTTTCGAGACCGGCGATCAAGCGCAGCAGCGTCGTTTTGCCGCAGCCGCTCGGCCCGAGCAGGCAGACGAATTCGTTTTTGTACATATCGAGATTAACCTGTTTCAACGCCGTGAACGAACCGAATGATTTGGACAACTGCCGGATCGATAAATACGGTTGCATAAGAGCCTCCTTCAGACCGGCCCGCAGGAGACCGGCTTGCTTGCTTTCAGTTCAAGTATAGGCTGGTTTTGTTAACGGAGTATCAAACGCAAGTAAAGATTATGTTATTTGTTTTGTTTTGTTGTATTTATGTTGTTTTCATGAGAGAAGTTGGCAAAAAAAGCGCAGAACCTGCGGCTCCGCGCTTTCATTTGGTTGCGATTTGTTCGTTTGCGTACTATTATTTCTTGGCTTCGCTCTTGTTGTCGTAGCGTTTGCTCCACTCGTTCAAGACGCTTTCGCGGTTTTTGGCCGCTTCGTTCAGGTCGTTCTTGATCAATTGCTTGATCGGGTCTTGTTCATAGCCTTCCGGAATTTGGCTGCCGTCGCTCTTCACCGCCAAAATCGCAAAGTTTTTGCCATATTCCTTCATGGCGTCGTCGCTGATGGCCCAATCGAGGAAATCTTTGGCCGCCTGCTTGACGGTCTTCTTCTTCAGCAGCGCATTGGCTTCCACATCCCAGCCGGAGCCTTCCTTCGGAAACACGACCTCGACCGGAGCGCCGGTTTTCTTCTCTTGGATCCCGCGGTAGCCGAAGGAGATCCCGATCGGATATTCGCCCGTTCCGGCCATCTTCGCCGGTTTGGAGCCGGAATGCACATACATTGCGATGTTGTCGTGAAGCTTGTCCATGTACGCCCACGCTTTGTCCTTGCCTTCCAACTGCACCAGTCCCGACACGGTCAGGAAGCCGGTTCCGGAGGAGGCGGGATTCGACATCGTAATCAAGCCCTTGTACTCCGGCTTAATCAAATCGGCATAGCTTTGCGGAACCGGCAAGCCGCGCTTCTCCATCTCTTTCTTGTTCACGATAAACGCCGTTTCCCAGGCGTCGATCCCGACCCAGCGCGTCGGGCTGTTCTTATCCTTGAAGTCCGGTTGTACTCGGTCGACACCCTTCGGCGAGTACCCTTCGAGCATCCCCTTCTGATCCAGCACGAGCAGGCTCGTTGCGGCAAGCCCCCACACGACGTCAGCTTGCGGGTTATCCTTCTCGGCGATCAGCTTCGCCGTAATGATGCCCGTCGAATCGCGAACGATGTTCAGCTTCACGTCAGGGTACTTCGCTTTATACGTCTCCAGATATTTTTTGATCTGATCGTCTTCCAGCGCGGTATAAACCGTGAGCTCTTTGCTTTTCGTATCGATGCCCGCATCGGCGCCGGCGCTTCCGGTATTGCCCGCTCCCGCAGCTTGCCCCTTTGGCGCAGGCTCCGTTTTTCCGCAAGCGGCCAGCAGCATGGAAATCGCCAGCATAAGGATCATCATAAGCGATAAAGACTTTTTCACGTCATGTTCTCTCCTTTAATTGGATATGACACCTTGGGCTTAGCCCGTTATCCTAACTATAAGAGAGTTTTGTAAAATACATATTAAATGCACGTTAAGTTATTGTGTTGTTATTCTTTTAATTGTTTTTAGTTTTGTTTTGTATTAAAAACCAGCTTTTCTGTCCGTCGCCCCGATAGGCTCCCGTGCATATGGTAGTAGCATACTTGCGAATCTTCTGCGAAGGAGCTGCTCCCCATGCCATACCGCATTATCGTCGATTTGTCACAGCGGATGCTTCATCTGCTGGAAGGCGACCGCGTGATCCGTTCGTATCCGATCGCCATCGGCAAAATACTGACACAGTCGCCCGTGGGCGAGTACAAGATTGTAAATAAGGTGCCCCATCCCGGCGGACCGTTCGGCGCCTTCTGGATGGGACTGTCTCGCCCGCATTACGGCATCCACGGCACCAACAACCCGGCGTCCATCGGCCACGCCGTCTCCAAAGGCTGCATCCGCATGTATAATGAGGACGTACTGGCGCTTTCCCGTCTTGTCCGCCTTGGCACGCGGGTAACGATTCGACCGTAGCTGCCGTAAACGGCAGGAGCTTCACCGCCCGGTTCCTGCCCGCGGCTCTTTGCCTGCCTTACGGCGCGAAATTCTCATCGCTTGTCAAAGCGGCATTCGGCCGTGTCTTGAACCGGGACAAGGAATGCATAAGCTCTTCCGCCATCTTGCTGAGCGATTCGGCCAACGCGGAAATGTCCTTCATCGTTTCATATTGACTTTGGGCGGAGGCTGAAATTCCGGCGGAATGCTGAACATGGATCTGATGATTCGTTACGACGTCGGACATGGAAGCGGCGACTTGATCGGTGCCGGCAGCCATCTGCTGGGCCGTTGCGGTAACGTCCTGAATTTGAACGGCGATCGCTTGGAAGGTTTCCGTAATGTTGTTAAAGACGACGCTGACCGAATCGATCACCTCCGAGCCCTGCTCCACATCTTTAACGCCTTTCTGCATCGTTTGCGTCGCTTTTTGGGCGGAAAGCTGAATATCTTTTACCAATTGCGATATTCCTTGCGCGGACAGCGCGGATTGCTCGGCCAGCTTCTTGACTTCGCCCGCGACAACGGCAAATCCCCTGCCGTGCTCACCGGCCCGCGCCGCTTCGATCGAAGCGTTCAGCGAAAGCAGCTGCGTCTGGTTGGAAATATCGGCGATCACGTTGATAATGTCCGTAATCTTCTGCGAATGCTCGTACAGCTGCTGCATATCGTGCGCCGTTTGGCCTACCGATTCGCGAATCGACTTCATTTGGCTGACCGCATCCTGAATCGCCCGGTGCCCTTCCTTGATTTCCTGCATCGACGCATCCGATACTTCCGCAACGATGCTGGACGATTCGGCCACCCTCTGCACCCCGATCGCCATTTCCTCCATCGCCCGCGAGGTTTCTACGGCGCTGTTCAACTGACTTTCGCCGCCGTCGGTCATTTCTTTCACCGCCGTTGCGATATGATCGGAGGCTCTGACCGATTCGAGGGAGGAAGCCGTAAGCTGCTCCGAAGCGGCGGCCATTTGCTCGGAAGCCAAGTGGAACCGGTTGATCATCACGGAGAACGCATCCAGCATCCGGTTGAGATTGTCGGCCACCTGCCCGACCTCGTCCTGACTATCCACCGCCAGCGTCGGAGTCAAATCGCCATGCGAGATTTGCTTGATCGTTTCGGACATTTTCGGGATGGTACGCAGCATGTAACGAAGCAGGAAATAAACGGCCAAGATCAGCACGAGCGTCGAACCCGCGAAATACAAAATCGTCGTCCAGACAAACGACCGCAAGCCTGCCAGCGCTTCGGCTTCCGGCATGACGCTGACGACCTTCCAGCCGGTCAACGCTACGGTGGAATATCCGAAATACGCGACCGTCCCCTTGTCGTCTTTTCCAAACATTAAGCCTGCGTCGTTCTTGTCCAACTGCGCAGCCAATCCGCCGAGATCGCCTGTCATCTCGCCAAGCTTCCGCTTCATGACGTATTCTTGGTTGGGATGATACATCATCGTGCCGTTATTATCGAGCAGGAAGGTATACCCGCTCTGTCCGAGCTTGTACGACTCCATAATTTGCGGAAGCGTATCCAAAAACAAATCGACGGCGACAAAACCGATCAATGCTCCCCCGTCCCTTACCGGGTGCAGAATACTGACCACCAGTTTGCCGCTCTGCGCATCGAGATACGGGTCGGTATAGGCCATATCCTTCGCCTTGGACGCCGCCGCGTACCAGGGCCGCTGCTTCACGTCATAGTCCGGCTTGGACAACGCGCCGCCGCTTCCGACATAGAAGCCCCCTTTGTCGCTCGCAATCCATGTAAACGCTATCGTTTTATCCGTTGTGGAGATTTCGTTCAAGGTCGTGTCTACACTTTTATACAGAGGGCCGCTTTGCGCATGATCGCGGGCCTGCACGGTTTTTAAATAGTTGACGATTTCCTGGTTGGTGGCCATTTGGCGGACCAGCGTTCCCTTTTCCTTGAACAGGGCGCCTGCTTGGTCGGCTATCGCTCCGCTCTTGGTGGCCAGATTCGTTTCGATTTCGTTCTGCAGCAAACGGCTGGTATGAGAATAAATCAGATAGCCTGTAAGGCATGAGGAGAGGATAATGACGGCAAGCATCGCCATAGCCAGCTTTGTGGAAATGTTTTTCCTGATGTGTGTGGCAGAAATCCATTGGTGTATGATATTCATGTTGTCGACGACCTCTTTCGGAGTCTTATGTAGTTTCCACTAACGCAACTTTCAGCTATGTTGTCACATGGTCGTCCCGAACTTGACCCTCCGTCCCGGCATGGCCGAGTTGCCTTTCACCGCCTTATGTCCCCGATTATCGATTTGATGTATTCATTAAAACATAATTCGACTAATTTCGACAATAACCAAGTTAACCGATGCGTCTTTTTTCAAGACAATTTCCCCTTTGATGTCCTGATTTTTGCGTGCCCATAAAATGCGGTATACTGGCTAACAGATGAACCAATTGAACATAAGGTCAGGTGAGCGGGTTTGCTGCGGATATGCGCCGTTACTCATAATGCGGAGTTACTTACCGATATTGGACTGGACAGGCTGGACGATCCCGACATCGCCTGGTATTGGGTCGACTTCAATCAACCGACAGAGCAGGAAGCGAAGCTGCTGGAAAGCCATTTTCATTTCCACCCGCTCGCGATTGAGGACTGCTACCATTTGCTGCAGCGGCCAAAGGTCGACCATTACGAAACCGTTCATTTCTTCGTGCTGCATGCGCTCAATCCCCAAAAGCTGTCGGCGCAGGAGGTGGACATGTTTCTGGGCAGCCGCTTCCTGGTAACGTTTCACTTCGGACAGCAGCCGGAGCTCGACGAAGCGTGGCAGCGCGTGCAAGAGCAGCCTTCCTGCCGGGAGAAAGGACATCTGTACGCCGCCTATCTAGTGATGGACAAGCTGGTGGACGAATATTTTCCGGCGGTGTACGAGCTGGAGGACCAACTGCTCGCAATTGAGGCCGGAAGCCGCAAACGGTCGATACAGCAAATGATGGACGATATCTTCGAAATTCGCGGCCGTTTGCTGAAATTGCGGCGGACGATCGTGCCGATGCGCGATCTGCTGTACCGGATCGTGAACTCGGAGCGGATCGAGGGGGTCAAGGAGCATCTGTTTTATTTTACGGACGTGTACGACCACCTCCTCAAGCTCGCGGAGATGATCGAATCGAACCGGGACATGACCGCCGACATGCGCGACAGCTACATCTCCATGAACTCCAACCGGATGAATACGATCATGAAGACGCTCACGGTTATCACGACCATTTTCATGCCGTTGACGTTTATCGCCGGCATTTACGGGATGAACTTCGATTATATGCCCGAGCTGAAGTGGCATGCCGGGTACTTCTTCGTGCTCGGCGTCATGTTCGGCATCGGGGCGGGGATGTTCTGGTGGTTCAAGCGGAAGGGCTGGTTCGACTGAACCGGCGAACCGTGCTATACTTTCGGAAGAGCTTATGGAAAGGCTCTGTTTCGTTATAAAGGAGAGCGGTTTTCGATGATCATCCAGTTCATACGTTATCGTTAATGTAAGGTACAGAACAGGCAGCCCCCCATTTTTTTCGAGCTATGGGATGGGTTTCTTTGTGCTGTGCCTTTTTCATTCAACGAAAACGAATGAACGAGGTGTTTTTTGGTGTTGAAAAAAATCGATGCGGCCGCCCGATTGATCGGCCGGTACAGCTCTCTGTTTCAATGTCCCGTCTGCGGGCTTGCTATGGAAATGAACGAAAACCGGACGCTGCTTTGCCGGAACCGGCACGGCTTTGATACCGCGAAGCCGGGCTATGTTTCATTATTGACGAAAGCCGTCAAAAGCGATTATGGAAAAACGATGTTCGAAGCCCGGAATCTCGTATGCCGAAGCGGTTTCTTTCGTCCTCTGATCGAACGGATCGGTCAGACGATCCTTACGAATATATGCGGCGGCGGCTTGGAGCCGGTCACCGTGTTGGATACCGGATGCGGCGAGGGCTCTCAGCTGGCGCAGCTTGCAGACGTATGGAAGCGCGGAACGCCTGGGGGGTTCCTCGGGGCCGGGCTCGATCTGTCCAAGGAAGGCGTCGCGATCGCTGCGCGAGAGCATGCGGGTTTCATCTGGTGCGTGGGCGATCTGGCGCAGAGCCCTTTTCGAGACCAGTCGTTCGATGTCATCCTGAACGTATTATCCGCTTCGAATTATGGGGAATTCAGCCGCTTGCTGCGCAAGGACGGCATGTTGATCAAGGTCATTCCGGGCAGCGGGCATTTGCGGCAGCTGCGGGACGCCTTGTACGACCGCTCGCCCAAGCAAGCTTATACCAACGACAAGACGAGAGCGCTTTTCATGCGCCATTTCGAGATCTTGGATGAACAGCAGCTGCGATACGACGTCACTTTGCAAAAGGAGCTGCTTGAACCTCTGGTCCGGATGACGCCGCTATCGTGGGGCGCCCGGGACGAGCAGATTCAGCAGGCGCTGCGACTGGCGATCCGGGAGGTTACCGCAGATTTCACCGTGCTGGTCGGGCGCGCAAAAGTCCGGTAGTCTGGCTTAGGTATAGAGAACACCTCCGCTGCGGTTGAAGCAGGCGGAGGTGTTTTTTGGGGCAGGTTCATTATCTGGCAGAAGCCTATATGGGCGGCAAAGCATTTTTCTGGTATTACATTCTGCTAATTTAAATATGTGCGTGATAAAACCCGGCTTGTTCGGGGCAAATGGGAAAGCATAGCTTTATCCCACAGTATAGCCTGTATCGAGTAAATCTAAGTTAAGTCTCTTCTATAACTTTGCTCAGTTTGTTAGTCGATGTACGCAAGATTCCATCTGTTGTCTTCCAGTTTAAAGATAAATACACTTGTTTCTTTTTTTATTTGTTGGTTTTGCTGAATCTCTGTTGAAACGATCACCTGAAGTTCATTTGGGTTTGTATCATTTTTTTTAAATTCTGCCTTCTCCAGATTCAAGATGTATTTTTCCATGTCCCTTACGAGTGTTTTGTAGCTGGATTCGGCATTTGTTTTTACCTGCGGTTCTGCGGAATTAAACGATGAAACATATCTTTGTTCATCTCTCTCGTTAAGAGCTTTCACATTTTGATTAATGATAGAAATCATCTCTCGGTAATCTTTATTGTCACTATAAAGTTCTAGGTTAAAATAGTTTATCTTCGTAAGATCAACTGTAGCTTTGGGCTCTTCATCAGAAGATCGTGGTGAATTCTGGGTTCCGCCTATTTTACATCCTGTAAGTATGAGGGTTAAGAATAAAATAAAAAGAACAATGTTAATATTTTTTATGTCAATCACCACTTTATTTAGATAATAAGGTTGTTTTTTCGTGTAATAATTCACTTTATCTATTGTACGGCGATTCATTCTACATACAGTTAGGGATGACCTGTATGTACGAACATCCCATTCGTCTGCAACTAATAATTAACTTACCATGGGAGGTTAAAATATGTCAACATATTCCAAATACACGGCGAATGTTAATGGTAAATTTATTGATCTTCATGTCATTAGTGCACCAGCCCAAAATATTACTTTGCAAACCATCAACTCCAAAGTACCAGACCAAAATAATAACGGAATTAACGGAAGTTTCTATATGTTTGAAAATGGCGATCTTCTTTCTATCTCTGTAGTTAATGATTATGTCCTGAAGCCGTCGATGTCTTATGGTGGTCGTTATAACGTCGGGAATGCTTCTGTCTCTATTCCCAAAGGAACCATTGTATATGATGGCGCCGAATCCGTAGTCAGTCATCAAATCGTCGATGACTATAAGAAACTCGCAGTGATTAAACGCTATAACTACTGGGCGCAGGGCGGAGTCAGCATGAGTTTGCGAGACGATGCTAATTGGAAACAAACGATGGCAGCTCAAGACCTCCCAGCCCAAGACTATGCTACAACAAGGTCCGGCCTTGCCTTTACAAATGGCTCGATGCCATATATTTATGGTATTGTAACAACCACAGCTTGCTTACCGGGAGAATTCCGTGCTGCAATTAAAACCACCTTCTCTTTTGATGACGCGATCTTCCTTGATAGTGGTCCATCTTCCCAAATGCGTGCCGTAGATAGTAACGGCCAAACGGTCAAAATTACTGGCGGTAATACCCCACAAGAAATGATTGTATTTTATTAAGCAAAGGCAGAGCCTGCTCCTCTATAAGGAGCGGGTTTTTACTATGATTTGTTATATTTAAAATTTTTCTTAAAACCTAAAAGTAATCCCCTTTTCTCCGAACCATTTTCAGCTTGCATTCAGGTTCATGTCATGATTTCTTCATCTTTGTCTGCCATAATGCTTTAAAAAGCAGACATCCTATGCAAGAAAGGCTGGACGGAATGGAGCGGAAACACAATTTCTTTTATATTCAAGCGGCCCGCGGCATTGCCGTTCTGCTGGTCATGCTGTTTCATGCTTCGCAAACGGGCCAGCATTATTTCGGATACAATTATCTCGGAATCAGCGAAATGGGACGCTCTGGTGCCTATACGTTTTTTTTCGCTTTGACCGGTTATTTAATGTTCACGCTGTATCGCGAACAATTCGGAAGAACAGAACTGTTCAGAACATTTCTATTGAAACGATTCTACCGCATTTATCCGTTATACTGGCTCATGACGGCTGCCGTCGTCCCGATCTATTTTTTGGTGCCGTCGTTCGGCTTCGGCTATGAGCGCAATCCCGGGGTCATTTTCAAATCGATGCTGCTGTGGCCGCAGGCTAATCCGCCGATTCTGGGCGTCGCTTGGTCATTGACGTACGTCGTGTGGTTTTATCTGATGTTCTCCCTGGTGTTTCTCTTGAAGGAAAAAACCGTCGCCGCGATCTATTCGGGATGGCTGACGATCATTGCCCTCAACGCCATCGGGTGGATTCAGGTGAAAGAGGGGTTGCTGGAGCAATTTTTGTTTAACGAGGCGCACTTGGAGTTTTTCGCCGGAATGCTCGTCGCCTATCTCGTCCGCAAGCGTTCGCTCGGCCACAGCCTATGGTGGATCGCGGGGGGCGGAGCCGTCTACGCGACTCTCTGGGTACTGCGGTACGAGCAGGCCGGTCTGCGGTATACGGACTTGCTGCATACGTTCGGATCGGCGTTAGTGCTGGCCGGGGTAGCGACGTGGAAAGGCCCGGTGTACCGCTGGCTGAAGCCGCTCGCGCTGTGCGGGAACGCCTCCTATTCGATCCTGCTCGCCAGTCTGCCGATGATGTCGGTCACCTTCAAGCTGGCGCGGGCCGCGAATGCGGTGGAACGGATCGGTCCGGCGCTGACGGTCACGCTCTGCTTTCTGTCGGGACTGCTCCTGTGCCTCGCCGTGTACCGCTGGGTCGAAAGACCGCTGAACGCGTTGACCAAAAAAGCTGTGCAAGCACGGAGCCGCCGCAAAGCCCAGGAAGCCTATTCGCGCGCCACGTAGATTCGAAAAGCCGTATTCCATAAGAGGAGGGAAACCCCCGCTTGCGGAATACGGCTTTTTAGGTTGTTGCAGCCACGCTTGGAGCGGCTCCCGGCGACGGTCAAGTTATTCCAAAGCATGGTCTGCCGGGGTATACCCACCCGACCATGCTTTGCGCGATGTCCAGTCCGCCGCTTCGTCCTGCCAGAATGGACGGTCCGGAGAAAGCCCGAGCGGCAGAAAAACGGTAACGCACAAGTACAAGCTACCGGTGGAAATGTACGGCTCTCCGATTTCCGGCTGATGCCCGCAGAAGCCGATCGTCAGCCAACCGCCCGCATCGAATGTACCCGGCACTTCGATCATGCGGCGCATCACCGCGGTCAGCGCACAGCGCACTTGGGCCGGCGCGACATCGTCAGGCAGCTGCTCGCGCAGCGCCATCTGGGCCAGCAGTTGGAACGCGCCGAAGCGGTAAGCGAGCGAACGTCCGACGACGGGAAACGTTCCTTCCGGCGAAATGGATCGTTCCTGCACGGCGGCGTAACGCACCGCCCTCCGCTGGATACGCTCCCGCAGTCCCGCCCATTCGGCATAGCGGTCGCCGACCGTCTCCAGAAGATCGAGCAGCATCGGCTGAATGACGAAGCTGTTGTAGTAGTCCGCATGGTAATGAGGTCCGTCGCCGTACATGCCGTCTCCGAGATACCACTGCTCATGCTGCTTCAGCGCGTAATCGATCCGCATCGGGTCCCACGTGTCGTCGCCGATTACGCAGAGCGCCGCTTCAATCATGGCCGCGAACAGCAGCCAGTTGTTAAACCACGGCTTTCGGGAACGGGTCGCCCGCAGAGCTTCCTTCACGTTCGCCTTGACGCGGTCGTCTAGCCCGCTCCACAACGCAGTCGGCGCCCGCAGAATCGCATGGGCCAGAAAAGCCGCATCGACGATCGGCTGGTAGCCCTCGGAGAAGTTCATCCGGTCCGGTGACTGCGGATCGGTCGCCGCATCCATCGCCAACTGCGCCAGCCGGACGTACTCGCCGCGCAGCTCCCCTTCTACGCCCGTCTCCGGGCCGTGTTCCAGCCACGGCGCGATGCCTGCGAGCAGCCGGCCGTACGCCTCCAGATACGTGTACAGCTCCCGGTCGTCCAGCTTCGCCTCCACCGGCATCCACTCTTTCAGCTTGCGCTGCGACAGCGCTTTGAGCATCGGTTTCGCGATGCGCTGCATCGTTTGCAGCCAGTAGTCTCGGTCATCGGCATGAGTCGTCACGTTCGATCTTCCTCTCGTTTGATGCTTGTTCCGTAAGAGCCCGCTACATCACGCCGGACCTCGACTTGTACTCCCCAGGCGTGACGCCAATGTATTTTTTGAACACCTTGGAGAAGTACGTCCGGTCGGAATAGCCGCAGCGCAGCGCGACGACCTCGATTGAATCCTTCGTCTTCTCCAGCAGGTCGGCGGCGATCTTCATTTTGTACCGGTGAACGTAGTCCGTGAAATTTTCGCCGGAAAGCTTCTTAAAGTACCGTGAAAAATAGCTCGGGTTCAAATACAAATGCGTCGCAATATCGATCGAGGTGATTGTCTCCGCCAAATGCTGCGCGATGTACTGGTCGATCGTCTGCAGCTTCGGCTCCTTGCTCGCCTGCGGCTCCCCTAGCCGTCGGCCGTTCATGATCTGCCTCAGCTTCAGCCCCATCAGCCCGAGCGCGTCGCCTAGCGTCAGCGTCTGCTGCAGGCAGGCGTACAGCGTCTCGCCGCTGAACGCCCGGTACTGGAGCTCGACGAGCCGCAGCCTGTCCGCGCACTGATGCACGAACGACGCCGGTTCCGGCCGCAGCTCCAGCACGGAACGACGAATGCCTGCCAGCCCCTTCTCCAAAAGCGCCTCATCGTGATCCCGGACCGCCTGCGACAGTTCGGCGTACTCCTGCTCGAACCCCCCGGCTCCCGGATGATACGCTTGCGGCAAGCCGGCCGCGGGCAGCACGGTCACCGGAAGCTCCATGTAGAAAGCGGCGTAGCGCTCTGACGCCATGCGGCGATGGGCTGCGCCAATCTCCGTAACCGTCAGCTTGTCCGCACTCGAGCTGGCGAAGAACGTCGTGCCGACGCCGAGAAATTCTTTGCATTTGGCTTGAAGCTTCGCCAAAAATGCCAGCAGATGCTCCTGCGCGTTCCATTTCAAAGAAGGCCGGTAATTGAGCAGCACGGCCAACCCTTCGCCGTCGTTGAATGTCGTGATGCCTTCGAACTCACCCGCCAGCTCAGCTGCAATATTCGCGACGCCGTAACGGATGAGCGGCAGGTCCTTGTGCGCATAGCGCGAGAGCACGTCGTAATACGACACGTAGCCGAGCGCCAGCAGAAACGACGGCTGGTCCCAAACGAGGCCGAGCCGCGCGGCGGAATCGGTCAAATAAGCGGCATCTCCGCCGCGCAGCAGCTGCTTGAAAAAAGAATCCCGCAGCACATTGGCATGCCGGCTCCAGTCCTCGCGATACGTCAACTGCTCCGTCTGCGCTTTTGCCGCGCGAATGAGCCTTACGGATTTCTCCAAGCTTTGCGCCAGCTGCTCGGCCGTCAGCTCGTCCTTGATCAGGTAATCGTCGACGCTCAGCTTGAGCGCCTTCTGCGCATAGTGGAAGTCTTCGTGGCACGTCAGAAAAATAACCCTCACCTCCGGCCGCCGCCGCAGCATTTCCGAAGCCAGCTCCAACCCGTCCATTTGAGGCAGGCCGATATCCGACACGACGAGGTCCGGACGGAGCTCATCGAACAGCCGCAGCGCCTTGACGCTGGAGTACGTATCCGCGACGATCTGCAAGCCGAGCTCATTCCAATCGATCAGCTGCTTCAAATATTTCAGCATCGGCACATCATCGTCGATGATCAGAACTTTGTACATGACTATCCTCTCCCGTTGTCCATAGTCGCTCGTCAGGCTCGCATATTCAAAATAACGGTTAAGCCCCCGGACGGGTTCGCCCGAAGCTTCATCGTCGCATCCGGCCCGTACGTCAGCCGAAGCCGCTGCAGCACGTTGATCAGTCCGACTCGCCGGTACGTCTGCGGCTTGTCCGTCTCAGGCCCCTCCAGCATCCGGTTCAGCGCCTCCCGCTCTTCGTCCGGCATCCCCTCGCCGTTATCCGTCACCCGGATCTCGAGGCGCGAGTCCAGCCGCTCGGCCTCGATGTCGATTTTTGCATCGTCCAGCTTCTCGGCAAACCCGTGCAGCAGCGCATTCTCGACGATCGGCTGCAGCAGCAGCTTCGGCACCTCGAATTCGGCAGACTCGGGAGCCAAAGTTACCTTAAGCTCGACGTGAAGCTCGCTGCGCAGCCGCATAATGTCCATATAATGCTCAAGCAGCTTGCATTCCGCGGCCAAGGAGGTCGGCTCGTTTACCTTCATGTACGCCCGCAGCAGGCTCATCAGCGAATCGATCTGGCGGCTGTGCCGACGATCGCCGCCTAGAATCAGACTGCATTTGATCGAATTGAGCGTATTGATCAAAAAATGCGGCCGGATTTGCGCGAACAGCGCCTGCAGCTCGATCACGCGCTTCTGCTCCTGCTCCTGCTCGATGTTCGTAATGAGCTGCTCGATCTCGTCGAGCATCCGGTTCCACGTCTGTCCGAGCTGCGCGATCTCGTCCTTGCCCTTGCCCTGAAACCGGATCAGCCGGTTCCCTTGGCCGAACTGCTTGGCCATAAAGTCCAGCTTCTGAATTGGCCGATGAAGCCGTTTGGCCAGCAGCAGCGACACGATAAAGAACAGCGCAAAAAACGGAACGACGAACAGCATGGCGATATAAAAGATTTTATAAATTTGCCCGGCCACCTCTTGGTCGGACGTCTCGTAGATCATCTTCCAGCCGGTCTTGGACAGCACCGCTTCGCTCCGCAGCGTGTGGTCGGACGCGCCTCCGCCGCCGAACCGGACGGAAGCGTCTCCCGCGATAAGCCGCCCTTCCTCATCATAGAGCGCAAAGGTGCCGGAGGCCGCCTGCCGGAACAGCTTCTCGAAGTACGGGTTCGTAATGCCGATGTATAGCGTGGCCAAATAAGCATTATCCGCCGGATCACGTATCACTCTGGCCGCGTAATAAACAGGCTCGCTCTTGCTTCCCTCGGTCTGGACGCGGCTCAGCCACTGCAGCCGCTTCGGCGTATCGAGGTCGACCTGGGACCGAAGCTGCTCCCAGTGCTGCCGGAATGGAGCCAGCTGATCAGGCTCGCTGGACGGGATGATGAAGCCCTTGCCGTTAACCAGAAACATCCGGATGTCCGTATTGAGCGTCTTCGCCAGCACCAGACCGAAAAAGTCCTGAATGTGCTGCTGTCTCTGGTAATCGGCGAAGCTGGTAATTTGCTGGGTATCGGTGAAGCTGCGAAGCTGAGCCCTCGCGCTCGGGTCTTGTATGAAAAAATTCGACGCATACGTCAGATCGTCGATCGTCTTCGTAATATCCTTCGCCATCACGTCGACGACCGACTGGTTGGTCAGACGAATTTTGTCCATCACCGCATCCCGCGTCATAGACAACAAAAATACGGACACGATGACAATCGGCAGCAAAATGAGAATCAGAAACGAGAGCTGAATACGCCGGTAGTAGGAAAATTGAAACATGCTGTTCATGGTGTCGAAAGCTCCCCTCTCTTTCCTGTCCCCATTGTATCACCGGTCCCGCGTAGACCCAAGTATTTGCTTCGCCCGAGCCAAATAAAGGAACTGATCTGTCGTTATCCAGTGCGGTTCCAATTCTTTTGTGCCCCCCGTTTTCCGCATATAACGCACCCAGGATGATTTATTTCTTCTTTACCGCCCGATCCATGCCGCTTAACACATCTGCGATGCGCTATTTTTACCACAAGACCTTCGACTGACCGGGCCGCTTCCCAACCCCGGTTCGTCGTGGCGCAAAGAAAGGACGCCCTGCGGCGCCCTTTTTCCTGACTATTTTTTGCTGTTCTCTTTGATGACTTTGTTTGCCTGCTCAACCATTTGCTTCTGGGCGTCTTCGGCAGACTTGCCGTCCAGAATGAACGAACTGAAGCCGTCTTCGAGCACTTTCTTCAGCTGCGGCGCATACGGCGCAACAACCTCGGACGGAGCCGGCGCGTGAATGCGTTTGTCGAACAGCGCTTTGTCAAGCGAGTCGGTATTGAAGAGATCTTTGCTTTTAGCGATCGTGCCTTCGATGATCTTCTTGTCGTCGGCTTTCTTCCAGCCGGACAATTCCTTCTTCGCATCCGACGTATTCGTCGTTACGAAACGGATGAACTGATACGCTTCTTCTTTATACTTCGAACCGGCAGCGACAGAAATGAACTGTCCGCCGATGCTCGTTTGACCGAGCTCCGCATCCTTCGAAGAGCGCGGCACCGGCGCGAACGCCACTTTGAAGTTATGCGGGTACTTCGTCACGTCGGCCGAGTCGGCAACCATCCAGCTGCCGGTCACGAGCATGGCCGCTTTTTCGTTGAAGAACTCCGTCCGGTACGCCAGCTTCGCGCCTACCACATCGGCGAACGGTGTCGTGGACTTATCTTCTTTCTCCATCGCGCGGCGGAGGTTGAAGAACGACAGCATCGACGGATCGTCGAATTGGGTCGTGCCGTCTTCCTTCAGGAACGCATTCCGCTTCTCGTTGAACAGAATCGGGTTGGCGTAATCGCCCCAGTTATGGAAGTAAGCGCCATACCGTTTGCTGTTGCCTTCGCCTTTGGTCAGCTTCTTCGCATATTCGCGGAAGTCGTCCCAGGTCCAGCCGACCTCCGGCACCGGCAGCTTCGCTTCGTCGAGTGCCTTCTGGTTTAGCAGAACGATCCAGTTGCTGCGCTGGTACATGGCGGCGTAGTTTTTGCCTTTGTACTTCGGATTGACGTAATATTCGTCCTCCGGCTTCACGTTCTCTTTAGCGTACATATCATCCAGAGGAGCCAACACGCCTTGCGCCGCGCGGGCCAGCGTCTCGTCGATGCTTGGGAACAGCACCAAGTCGATCTGCTCGCCGGAGGACATCGTTACGTCCAGCTTCTTGAGCGTCTCTACCGAGTTGCCCGGCACGAGCGGCACGGACTCGACTTTGATGTTCGGATATTTCGCCTGAAACTGGTCGATGAGCGCCTTGGTCGTCGCACCCATAACCTCATTGTCCCAGTTGTAATATTTCAGCGTAACGTTCTTCTGTCCGCCTTCGCCGGACGCTTCCTGCTTCTCCGCCCCTTGGCCGCAGCCGCTCAGTACGGAAACCGCAAGTACCGCCCCGCTCAACAGCAACGCGCTTGTTTTCTTCATGTGAACTCCCCCTCGGGTCATGATGATGTAGGTCTCTATAGCTGCATTCTAATGCTTTCACGCCCAAAACGATGTGTCTAATTTTTGCCTGTCCCGTGCAATATTTTGACCTTTATCCTTTTACCCCGCCCAGCGAGATGCCGTTAATGACCTGCTTCTGCAGCACGACGAAAATAATCAGCAGCGGCAGGATCGCAGACAGCGAAGCCATCATGATCACCGCGTAGTTGTCGGCGAATTCGTCCTTGAACATTTGCATCCCCAGCGGAATCGTATACAGACCTTTGTTGATCAAGAAAATAAGCGGCGTCTGGTAATCGTTCCACGTCCAGATGAACTTGATGATGCCGACTGTCGCCAGAATCGGCTTACAGAGCGGCAGGATGATGCTCCAGTACGTTTTAAAATAGCCTGCGCCGTCAATTCTAGCCGCCTCGATAAAATCACTGTGAATCCCCATCATAAACTGCCGAAGCAAAAACGTGAAGTAGATGGAAAACATGCCCATCAGGACCATGCCCGCGTGCGTGTTGTACAGATGCAGCCATTTCATCAGAAGATAGCGCGGCACAAGCGTCGCCTGCTCGGGAATGACCATGAACGTCAGCAGCATGCCGAAGGCGAGATCCCGGCCTTTGAAGCGCAGCTTCGTGAAC
Organism: Paenibacillus tyrphae; assembly: GCF_024158745.1. Lineage (GTDB taxonomy): Bacteria > Bacillota > Bacilli > Paenibacillales > NBRC-103111 > Paenibacillus_G > Paenibacillus_G tyrfis_A. The sequence continues at coordinate 31,823 of NZ_JAMZAW010000041.1, forward strand.
GCAAACGCCGCCATCGACGAGAAGAAAATGGTGCACGCCGTCATGATCAGCGCCAGCTTGAGCGAATTTAAGTAAAAGAGGTAAAACGGTACCTTGCCCAGCCAAACCTCTTGGAAGTTGCCGATAAAGTTCCAATCCTTCGGAATCCAGCGGATCGGAAACTCCATGACGTCCTTCTCGAACTTCGACGCGGCCGAGATCATCCAGATCAGCGGAACCAGGAACAATACGGAGAACGCTCCGAGAAGGATCGTCAGGAGCCATTTAGTGAGATCGAATTTTCGTACAGGCATACCCTTCTACTCCTCTCTAGTAATGTACTTTGCGCTTCTGGAGCTGCCAAGTGGCCAGCGTCGCCAGTCCGACAATCGCGAACAGGAGCCAGGAAATCGCAGAAGCGTAGCCCATCTTGAAGTTGCGGAAGCCTTCCTCGTAGATCCGGAAGACGATAACCGTTGAAGAGTCGTTCGGTCCCCCGCCGGTCATAAAGGCGACAAGGTCGAACACCTTGAACGAAGACATCAGCAGCGTGATGAACAAAAAGGACGTCGTCGGCCCGAGCAGCGGCAGCGTGATCTTCGTAAACTTATGCCAAGGCGAGGCGCCGTCGATGCTGGCCGCTTCGTACATTTCTTCGGGAATGTTCGTCAGGCCCGCCAAGTAAATGACAATCTGGTAGCCGATGCCGGCCCAGATCGCAATAATAATGATCGAGAGCAGCGAGTAGTTCGAATCCGCCAGCCACTTGGGCGGGTCAGTGATTCCGAGGCTGATCAGAAATTGGTTGATCGGCCCTTTCGAAGGATGGTACAGCGCGCTCCATACCGCACCAAGCGCGACGAGCGACGAAATGTACGGAATGAAAAAAGCGACCTTAAAATAGCTTTTTCCGTAAACGCGCGAATGAATAAGTACGGCGAGAATCAAGGCGAGCAGCATGCCGACCGGCACCGTGAGCACCGTGTAAATCAAGTTGTTTTTGAGCGCCATCAGCACTTTCTCGTCATCGAAGAGCTTCGCGAAGTTCTCGAGTCCGACGAATTTAATGGAAGAAATACCTCCGACCAGATTCCAATCGCTGAAGCTGAGATATAGCGAGAACACGACCGGAAATACGTAAAGCAGCACGATCCCGACAAATTCGGGAGCCAGAAACAGCCAACCGACAAGCGCTTCCTTTTTGGAATTGTTCCATTTGGATTTGGCCGCGTCGCCCGCCGTCCGGTTCGAAAGCTTGTTTGTCTCCATCGTTATCACCCCTGTAAGTGAACAATACTATTGTTGATTCTTACTATATAAGAGGCTCCTCCCCCCGCGCTGCGGACGATTCTGACCGAGTTGTGCAAAATTTTTACCATGCCGGCAGGATTGGAGGGAGCGGGGCAGGCATAGCAAAAAGGACAATCCGGGTTGAATGTCAACCTGAATTGTCCTTTTCGGGGTTTCTTTCATAATTTCCATTCATGTCGTGCGGATAATGTAGCAGCCGGGTACTTACTTATTGCCCTTTTTCACTTCTTCCAGGGTGATGACATTCGCTTCGATCAGCGGAGTGATCTCCACACTAAAGTTCATGCCGTTGATGATAAGCTTCAATTTGTACTCCTTTTCATTGATCACGATTGTTGCTTCGTCACCTGTTGCCCCGCCTCTGGTACCTTTATATTTTTTATCCAGAGCATCCATCAAGTCTCTGAGATCAACCCAAGCCGCACCGTCTGCTTTGTTTGCCGCCTCATTCGATTTTTTTACGGTTTCCTCCGCTTTCCCCGTGTCTTTCTTTACGTCCGCATCAACTTTTTTTACGGTTTCTGTGGCCGGTTGTTCGCTCTTGGCGGGGGGTGTGTAGGTCGTACTTGTCACATTGGTGAGTTCAATCGTTTGGGTGTCTTCTTTATACGACACGGTGTATCCGGTTAATTTCCCTACCTCGCGAACCGGCAAATAAGCCGTACCATCATATACCAGCGGAGTCGTCTCCAATGCGGTGTCCACGCCGTTGATTTTGAAATTGAACTTGGCAAAGACCGCTTTGATTTCTTTGCCGATATCTTCCGCTGCAAACGCCGTTGCCGCCGAACCAAGCATCATTCCCACGGTAAGACCGACTATCAGTTTTTTCATTCTAGTAAAACCCCTCTCCAATTCTGGAATATTTTTCACATAAGTAAGACGGAAGTAGCGCGACAAATGTTTCACTTTTATCTATTATTTTTCATTTTGCCAACGAGCCCGGATTCCGTGTAAGATAGTCGTGAATACTATATATTAAAGGAGGGGTGACTGTGACGTTCGGAGCCCGCGTATTGAAAACGGGGATTGCGGTTACCCTGGCACTGTATATTAGCGTACTGGTCGGTTTCACGCCCCCCGTCATCGCCGGAGTCGCTGCGATTTTTGCCATGCAGCCGTCCATTTACCGGTCGTGGCGTTATTTTCTCGAACAGCTGCAAACGAATACACTCGGGGCCGTGCTGGCTTTGGTCGCCGGTATGATTTTCTCGAACGACCCGGTCGCGGTCGGCATCGTTTGTATCCTTGCCATTATGATCTGTCTGAAACTCAAAATGGAAGAAACCGTCGGCCTGACACTGGTGACCGTCATCGCTGTCATGGAAGCGTCCGGCCAATGGGATTTCGCGCTCAACCGGTTTTTGCTCAGCTTGATCGGGATCGGCTCCGCTTTTTTGATCAACATTACGTTCTTCCCACCACGCCCCAGAGTACAGTTCGTGAAGCAGATCGAATCGATTTTCTTCAAAATGTCTCTGCTGCTGCGTACGGTCATTTCGGACGAAATCAAGGAAAGCGTATTCCGCGACGAAAAGCAGGCGCTCGAAGGAGCACTCAAGTCGCTGACGGACAAGTATACCTTGTTCGAAGAAGAACTGCATAAACTCAAACGCGCCAGATTCAGCGAGGCCCGTCATTTGGTGGTCTACAAGCAAATGCTGCACACGCTGCATAAAGGGATGGCCGTGCTGGAAGCCGTGGAGGAGCATTATTTTCAAGCGAACCGCACTCCGGAAATCGATCGGGAATTCGACCGCCATCTGGAGAAGCTGATCAAGTTCCACGAGCACGTGCTCTTGAAATTCGAGAATAAGCTGAAAGAGAACATTTCCGAAGCCGCAGTTATCGAAGTGGAAAACGACCGTTTCCTGAAGAGTCTCATGAACCGGTACGTCGATGCCGGCGACGGCGACCTGCGCCTCTCGATCGTAGCCGCGGCCATGTATGATTACGGCTACCAAACCGGCAGGCTGAACAAGCTGGTCGAGCAATTCGACCGCGGCGCGGAGGATAAGGAGAACGAGCTGCTGGAATCTGTGTCAGCGTGGATTAATAAGAAGTAGGGGAACGGCCCTTTTGCAGACGATGTGCTGTAAGAGGGCTTTTGCATCAAGTAACCGTGCGGGATGGATATCTATTCAACGCAATAGAAACTTTTATTCGGCCTTCCTCAACAATCAATTCTGATTGAAAAGCTTTATAAGAAATCCCTTTTATCGATACAAGATCAACTAGCTCTAACATAAATAGAAGCTGATCGATGTTCGGAACACTAGATTCTATAATTTTGTCATCAGGCAGTAACCATAGAACATTCATGATTATTCTCTTCCTTTCACGGTCGTTTTACACGTTTTGTGTAGATGAGAATTAATATATCATACACAAAAGGTGTTTTCAACACTTTTGGTGTAAATTTTTAATACCACGATGCTTTATTGTTACAATGTTAATGAAATGTGAGGTGACGACCTATGTCCGTACTTGCCGAACGATTGCGGCACTTGAGAGAAGATAAAGGCTGGTCTCAAACCTATGTAGCCGAACGATTAGGTATCAAACGCAGCAGCACTTACGCTAATTGGGAGTACGGGATACGTGATCCGGATACCGAAACGTTGGTCAAGCTTGCACAAATCTTTGAAGTGACCACAGATTATTTAACCGGAGCATCGGACCATGTCCATTTTCCGCCATTAGACGAGCTGGATCGGAAGCTATTTCAAGCGATTCGCAGCTTAAGCGATGAAGATAAGGAATACGTGCTAGGATTCGTTCAACGGATTAAAAATAAGTAACGACATGACTGACAAAATAAAAAACCAGGATGCGCCGATACACACATCCTGGTTTTTCGCTTACTTATGCGTAGAACTTCCTTATCAAAACCCTTTTCCCCCGATCGGCCGGACCTTTACGCCGCCGACGTCCGCGATCAAATGCCGGCAGCGCCCGATGAGCTCGCGCACTTTTTCGTTCTTCAGCGACGCGGCATGCGCCTCCTGGCTCTCCCACAGCTCCGTAATCCACAAGACGTCCGGATCTTCTTCAGCCTCGTGCAGGATATAATAGATGCAGCCCTCCATGTCGTTCAGCGTATCGGCTTCCAGCATCATTTTCGCAAGCTCTTCCCGTTTCCCCGGGTGGGCGGTCAATTTTCCGAACATGGCGTATTTACTCATCATTCATCTCCCTTTCTGCTTGTGTGACCAGATAACATCGCTTCGTAATGCGCGAGTATGCGGGCGCTGGCCTCCGTCATATTCCGGACGAGCAGCTCCGACTCGATCTGCAATGCCGTACTGTACGGCATCAGAAAACAGGGCACGTAGGTCTGCAGCGTCGAACGTTCCAAACGGAATACGGCTTCTTCAGGCCGACGCTCAACAAGCGCATGACCGAACAGCCAATGCCGGCACAGCTCGTTCAGCACCTGCTCCTTCCCTTGAATACGCACGGTCTCGAACTCCGCTGGTCCGGACGGATCGGGAAGCAGATTGCCGAGTAGATGATCTTTAGCGGAGAACCCCGCCGGACGCTCGAAGCGTCCCTCGGTTTCCCGCAGCCCGCGTATGCGGTCTACGCGAAAGCTCCGTATCTCCCCCCGGTAACCGCAATGCCCGACCGCATACCAGCTTCCTTTCCAGAAGACAATACCGTAAGGGTCGAACAGCCGCGGAGGGGAAGTCTCTCCCTTGCCCCGGTCATATTCCATTTCCAGCGTCCGCCCCTGCCCGGCTGCCTCCTCCAGCACTTGCAGATAGGCCTGATCCCCGCCGTCGGCGGGCGGATAAATGACCGACAAGCCGCCGCTATGGCGCTCAAGCAGGTCCAACTGCTTCTCGTTCGCATAGCGCTTCAGCTTGTCCACCGCCCGGGCCAAAGCGTCCGAGTAAGGATACCCGGCCTCCTTGGCGAAGATCGTGGCATGGATCAGCCCCTTCTGCTCCTCGGCATCGAAGACGAGCGGGGAATCGGCGAAACGGCTCAGGATGCTGTAGCCGCCGTTTGGACCGGATTCCGCGACGATCGGCACTCCGCTGGCGCACAGAGAATCGATGCAGCGGTAGACCGTTCGCACGTGGATTTCCAGCTCGTCCGCCAACTGCTTGGCGGTCATCCGCTTGCCCGAGCGAAGCATCCAGAGGATCGATAACATGTTGTCCGCTTTCGTCATGGTCCAAACCTTCTTTCCCGCAATCGTCTGAAATCGATTCTTTTGTACGCCGGTCAGTCCAAAGGCGCCTTTCCCTTATCCACCCAAGTCTCGTAAGTCGGACCGTAGATTTCAGGGGGACGCAATCCGGATTGTCTCATCAGCACCGTCATCTGGCCCCGGTGATGGGCCTGGTGCATGAGGAAATACCGCAAAGCAGCACTGTTCGGCCATTCCCCTCCCCCAATCTTGCGCGACTCGCGAAGGCTGTCATCGGTCCATTGCGTCTTTACGGCTTCGAGTAAAGCCAGACTGATGCGCCGGTACGCCTCAGCGATGCCTCCTGCCGATTCCGAAGCTTTCTCGCCTTCGTTCACTCCCTTGAAATCAAGACCCAACGAGGTCATAAAATCAATCGATGTGACCAGATGCCAAGCCAGCGCTCCCAACGTGCGGCGATCAGCGTCAATCCTCCGTTGTAACGACTCGTCGGTCAGTCCGTTCAAAACCTGAGCGGTCAATTCCGCCTCCTTCTCCCACTCCGCCGCAAAATTCGCTATCATCGTAAACATGCCCATTCCTCCCGGGATCTTTTTTCTCCTCATTATGAGTATAATTTCAGATCCCTGACAGAAACGGTCAGTCATTCCGATGAGCTATTCTTTCTTTTCCGGTCTGCAGTTTTCCCGTTAAGCCTGTATCGCTTTCGCCAGCGCGGCCAGTTTGTTCATCGTATTCCAGTTGCGCGTGGTCACCGTATCGCCCAGCTTGTTCAAATGCTTCGCCAGCTTGGAATCCAGTATGCTTTGACGGAACAAGAAATAAATCTCGCGTCCGTGGATGTGGTACTCATCGTTATCGCGTTCGCTAGCGGATAATAGGTCGACCACCTTCTGCGGCGGCGCTTCGGTCAATACGGAAACGTGGATGCTCTCGCCTTCCGCCAAAGGGATATCCGCATAAGGGCAATCCGCAATGATTCGCTCCAGTTCCTCGGCCGTCCTTAAGACAACGGTGATCGAAATGCCAAAAGCCGATTTAATCTCCTCTTCGATCCGGGGGCGCAGCATCTCCGGGCTCTCTTCTGATTCAAACAGAACATTGCCGCTTTGAATATACGTTTGGACCCGATGCAGGCCCATCGTTTCCAGCGTGCGCTTCAATTCGGCCATCTTGATCTTATTGTGTCCGCTCACGTTAATTCCCCGCAGCAGCGCGATATAAATGATCATTTTGCCACCTCTTCTTCGGAAGTATAAATACAAGGCTGGGACACGCTCTGCTGTGAATTTGCTAATTCTTAGTATACCTTTGCCGTACCCTTTTGAATATGTTTTTCATAGGTCGGAGCGATAGGTTGTCCATGACGGACCGCAGCTAGTACGGTATTGTATTTTTTCGCGGAGAGCCAATTTTTGGTATACTAACTTCGAGAGAGTCATTTCAACGGAACAGCGCGAGGTGAAGCATGAAAGACCCGGTTATCGTCTTGCCTTACAACGATTCGTGGCCTGATGAATTCAACATCATCGGAGAGCGCATAAGACAAGCCCTGGGAGACGCCGCCATGCGAATCGACCATGTCGGGTCCACTTCCGTGAAAGGGATCGACGCGAAGCCCATCATCGACATTCAAATTTCGGTGAAGCAGCTTGCATCCCCGGAGACTTATAAGCCGCAGTTGGAAAGCATCGGCTTCATTCACCGGGAGGATAACCCTGACAAATCCAAAGCCTATTTCAGAGAACGTCCGGGAACGAAAAGGACCATATCCATGTCAGGGAACACGGCAGTTGGTCCGAGCAGCTGACTCTGCTATTTAGAGACTACTTGCGCTCCCATCCGGAAGCTTGTACGGCCTATGTCAAGGAGAAGCATCGTCTCATGGAGCTATACCGGAATGAGCGGGAGAGCTACGTGGACGGGAAAACCCCTGTGATTTGGAGCATTTTGCAGCAAGCGCATTCCTGGTCTCAAGAAACGGGATGGAGGCCCGGAAATAGCGATAGGTAAACCACGAAACGGAGGAGAAAAACATGAACTACCATTTGGAAAGAGTCGCCAGCGAATCGGACGAATACGGGTTCGTTCGGAATCAACTGATAGCCTACAATCTCAAGAACGTGGACGCTTCCTACGATTTCATAAACTTCATTGTAAAAAACGAAAACCAAGAGATCATCGGCGGACTGCTTAGCCGTCGGTTCGGTGAAGGTATTTTTATTGAAATGCTGTGGGTAGATGAAGGCTCGCGAAAATTGGGATTGGGATCACGCTTGCTTCAAGAGATCGAACAGGCCGGAAGGCAGCAAGACGTAAAACTCATTTATTTGGACACCTTCAGCTTCCAGGCTCCGGATTTCTATAAAAGGCACGGCTTCGAGGTGTTCGGGACTCTGGAGGATTTTCCGGTCCAGGGGTGTACGAAATACTTTTTGAAGAAGACTCTGTAGCAGGTAACGGAAAATGGTGAAATTCGACCTGATATCGGACATCCACTTGGACTTTTGGGTGGAATATTCGGGGAATTTGACGAAAATGAACCGGCAGTTGGACGCTTTTATCCAGCTGCTTTTGCCTGCCTCTCCCTCAAGCACCTTAGTCATCGCCGGCGATCTCGGGCACTTCAATAAGCAGAATGCAATGATGCTTACGAGGCTCAAGGAGCATTACCCTCATATCGTCATCGCGGCAGGCAATCACGACTATTATTTGGTGTCGAAATCCATCAAAAATAAATACAAAAAGAACTCGTTCCACCGATGGGCCGAAATGAAGCGGCTCCTTGACCCGATGCCGGACGTGCATATCCTGGATGGAAGCTCGATCGTAATCGATGGGATTCGGTTCGGCGGCTGCGGCATGTGGTACGACTTTCAGTACGGTCTCCAAGTATTAAAGGCTGACGAGGCCCGGATCTACGACCATTGGAAAACCATTTCGAACGATTCCGCGTTGATCGAAGGAAGACTGAGATTTTATTATTTTGACGGCTCGGAGTACTTCGGGCATATTCACAATAAGATATGGTGCTTCGGGCATGTACACAGCCGGATGGATACACCAGCCATGGCTGCCGGTTTATTAATGCTTCGCTCTAGGTGGGTTAAAAAAGAAGCCCTTGAGAAAGAATCCTCAAGGGCTCAATTTATTACTATACGTGTTCTTGATAGGTATACGATTCAATGAATCGTTCAAAAGCGGGAATTGTCTTGGAAACATACCAATTTATACCAGTAATACATGAACCATCTACATTTTGTAACACTATACGATTTATGCTTAAGCTAATAGTAATTTTATTTATTTTGGGGGTTCAAAAGAAAATCTCCTCCAACTCCACTTTCTCCCCAAATTAGAGTTACACCGATAAT
>NZ_JAMZAW010000042.1 GCF_024158745.1 Paenibacillus tyrphae
CGCTGCGCCACCTCCCGTCACGCCGACTGCGTCTCGCACGGTCGCGTCTCCGGCCTAACAGCCGCTCGTCCCGCATCCCGCATGGACGCGTCCCCCGCTGGCTGCCTACGCCTGCGGCGCAGCTTCGCTCACGCCGACGCCGGCTTCTCCGCGCATCCGCTGCTTGAACTCCTTCGGCGAGCAGTGATTGTGCCGCTTGAACAGCTTGTAGAACTGGGCCATGTTGGGGATGCCGACCTCAAAGCCGACCTCGACGATGCTCAGATCGCGCGTCAGCAGCAGGCGCTCGGCTTTTTTCACGCGCTTGTAGTTGACGTAATCGACGAAGGAGAGGCCCATCACCTTCTTGAAATACTTGATGAAATAGTGGTAGCTCAGGTTCAGCAGCCCGCACATGTCCTCCACGGCGATTTTCTCGCTCAGATGCCGATCGACGTAATCGAGCGCCGGGCGGAGCCGGGTCAGCTCGCTGTCCTCCGCGCCGCCAAGCACGCCCTCCGTATCGCTGCGCATGAGCAGCAGCATCAGCCGCTTGATCGAAGCGCTGATGGCCAGCTCGTAGCCGCGCATCCGGCTTTGGGACTCCTCGAAGATGTCCATGATGAGCGCGTGCGCTTCCCGCCGTGCTGCGTCATTATCGCGGAAAATATAATTTAGCTTCCACAGCGGCTGCGTCAGCTCCGAGAAGCAGTGCAGGTAAGGCATCGTGCTCTGGTCGAAATGCTGGGACAAATCGACCTGAAACACAATATAGCGGAGCCTCCCCGGATCGAGCTTAGCTGTCCGGTGGAGCTGCGAGGACCCGAGCACGATCAGATCGCCGGGACCGATGACGGTATACTCGTGCTTCGTCTGGATGCCGAGCCGCCCCTCGATGATGGCTAGAAATTCCACTTCCTTGTGGTAATGCCACCGGCATTTCTCCGAGAGGCCGTGGTAGGGCGAATCCGAGTAAATTTCCCATATTTTTAAGAACAGCAGCGGGTTCTGGTAAATAACCTCCTCCTCGCTGGCCGTTTCCATTGGCATTTCGACGACGGTTTTCATAAGTGCGCCGGCGCACCTCGCTTCTATGTGTACAATAGGCGGTAAGCCATTTTTGAATAGATCGGTCTATAGTCTCTCTAGGCATATTTCGCAATTCAGTATATCACGAAACGGGAAGCGATGGCAGTTTTGCATACAGACGAAACAGGATTGGGAATATCTTTTTGCAAAGGGATTCACTATACTGTAAGAAAAGCTTCCAATTCCACTGTGGAGGGACTCTCATGAGCCAAAAACTGCGCGTTACCGTATGGAACGAATTCCGTCATGAAAAAGAAAGCGAGATCGTGCGTTCCGTATATCCGAACGGCATTCACACGGCAATCGGCGAAGGGCTGGGCGCGGACTTCGAAGTCGCCTACGCGACGCTGGACGAGACAGAGCATGGATTGACCGAAGAGAAGCTGAACAACACCGACGTGCTGATCTGGTGGGGGCATAAAGCCCATGGCGACGTTCAGGACGAGATCGTAGAGCGCGTGCATCAGCGCGTCCTGCACGGTATGGGGTTGATCGTGCTGCATTCGGGACATTTTTCGAAAATTTTCAAGAAGCTTATGGGCACCGGCTGCGACCTCAAATGGCGCGAAGCCGACGAGAAAGAGCGCATCTGGGTCGTATCCCCAGGCCATCCGATCGTCGAAGGCATCGGCGAATATATCGAGCTGCCGGCCGAGGAAATGTACGGCGAGCATTTTGACATCCCGCAGCCGGACGAGCTGATTATGGTCAGCTGGTTCGAGGGCGGCGAGGTGTTCCGCAGCGGCTGCACGTTCCAGCGCGGCCAAGGCAAAATCTTCTACTTCCGTCCGGGTCACGAAACGTACCCGACCTATTACAACGAGCAGGTGCGCCGCGTCATCCGCAACGCCGCCCAATGGGCCGCGCCGACGACGCGCGAATACCCGAAATACGGCAACCACAAGCCGCTTGAAGCGATTAAAGGGAAAGCGAACGCATAATTCTCCATCGCATAGCCATAAGAAAGACCGCCGTGAAAAATGCTGGTTTCCAGCCGTCGCAGCGGTCTTTTTGTCGCATCCATATCCTTCCATGCGGCGTGAGGCGAATCGCTTTTTTTGGACGACGGCAGTAATTTTAGCAGAGGTTTGAACGCAAACCGTGACGTCCTTGTGTCGGTCCTTGTACATACCCGCCGGTCGTCCATCGTAACTTGTCCGAGTAACCATTCCCGCTTGCCGTCGCCTCTCCCTGCTCGTCCTCGTCATCAGCCCACGCTTGACTCACTCATCCTCATTCGCATACGCTTAGGCGCATCCTTATCCTCACCCTTATCCGACTTCGCTCGGCTCATCCGCGTCCGCCTCGTTATTCCGCCGTCTGTCTCTCGCTATTACCGCCTTCTCTTGCTCTCCTGCTTTCGAACACCTCCTGAGCGACCGTGAAAATCGCGTTCAGCGCGACCGGGAACCCGGCATAAATGATCATCTGCAGGATCGTTTCCACAATCTCTTCTTCGGTCCAACCGACGTTAAGCGCTCCGTTGATATAAAACCGCAATTGCTGCGTGTTCCCCAGCGCCGTCAAGCCCGCGACGGAGGCAAGCAAGCGGGACTTCAAGTCAAGTCCGGGACGGGAAAACAGCTGTCCGTAATTGAATTCGACGGCAAGCCTTCCCAGATCGGGGGCAGGGGAGTGCTTGAAGCTGTCGACAATAGCCTGATAATTTTCTTTATCGATTTGGGCCAAAATATCCAAGCCCTTTTGGTACGTTTGGCCCCGGCGCAAGGCCAAAGGACTACGGCGCGAAGAGCTGGCCCAACTGGCCGGGGTAGGCTTGACGTGGTATACGTGGCTGGAGCAGGGCAGAGACATCCATGTGTCGGCCGAAGTATTGGAAAGCCTCGCACAGGTGTTTCGTTTGAGCGTGGAGGAGCGGAACCACCTGTTTCTGCTGGCGCATCAGCAGCTGCCGCCGGCCCAAGCCGCCATATCCCGCAAAGACAAAGCGCATCCCGTGCTGCAAAATTTCATGGACCATTTTGCCGATTGCCCGGCTTACGTCACCGACCACCGCTGGGACGTCATCGCTTGGAATCAAGCGGCCTGCGTAGTGTTTGGCGATTTTAACCGGATGAACGATAAAGAGGGGAACGCGATCTGGCGCTGCTTTGCTTCGCCCGCGTACCGGGCGCTGCTGGCGGATTGGGAAGACCATGCGCAGCGGCTGCTGGCGCAATTCCGCTCGACCTGCAGCCGGTTCGTCGGCGAACCGTGGTTCAAAGCATTGGTTGAGGAACTGACGGAGCTTAGTCCGGAATTCCGCACATGGTAGCCGAGACACGACATCTTCGGCACGCGGATCGGAAAAAAGGAAATGCGGCACCCCAAGGCGGGTACGCTGATCATGGAGCATATGACGTTCCAGCTTTACGACGATCCGGATCTGAAGCTGACGCTGTATCGTCCGCTCCCCGACGAGGAGACCGACCGCAAGCTGGCCGGGCTGCTCCAAAACGAGGCGGCGAAGGGCCGTCCCGGCACGACCGGACCGGTATGACCAACCCGTGGCGGCCGCGGCTGGCATGACCCCCGTCGAATGAACCCAAGCCATCCAACTAAAGCCCGAAACGGCATGCGTAAGCATGAACCGCGTCGGGCTTTTTACATATCCGCCTCCTCAACAGCAATCCCCATCATAACTAAGCAAGATCTGTTAAATGATCAGCAAGATTCGCAATATGTGGTGCAAATTTTGTATGGTAACATGGAAAATAAAGCGTTAACATTGAAAATTTTTGAATTACATGCCGATGTAATGAACAAATCTTGCGGTACGGGAGGGATGGTGATTTGACCGTTCATACGCATATTCCCACCAATACGGCATTAAACAGCGAACGGATCTATATCCGCTACCGAATGGACGACTGGCAGGAAAGCTGGCCGCTGCACACGCATGACGGGTATGAGATGTACTTTTTTATTCAGGGCATCGCCAATTATATTATCGGCGACGACATCTACCAGTTGCAGCCGGGCGATATGCTGCTGTTCAAAGGGGAAGTGCTGCACCGGGTGAATCCGTCGGTGGAAGTTCCCTATGTACGCAGCTACGTGAACTTCACGGCCGATTATTTACAGGATTTGCTGTCCGGAGATATGCTGCACAAGCTGCTGCAGCTGTTCGAGAAGCCGAGCGGACTACTGATCCGCTGGAACGAAACGGAGCTGGCCGAGGTGGATGCCGCATTCAAAGGGGTGTATCAGGAACGCGAGAAGGAGACGTTCGGATACGAGTTCATGATGCCAAGCTTGCTCGCGCAGCTGCTGCTCCGGGCGTACCGCAAATCGAAGGAGATGTACGGGACGTTTCCTGCGCCCGCGCTGTCGCAGAAGGAAGCGAACGTCAGGCGCATCCTGCTTTATTTGAACCAGAACTTTAAGGAAGAAGTGAAGCTGGAGCGGCTCTCGGCCGTCATGCATCTCAATAAATATTACATGTGCCACTGCTTTAAGGAGATTACAGGATTTACAATCAACAGCTACTTGGCGCGCAAACGGATCGACGAGGCAAAGAAGCTGCTTCGCACCGGCGACGTGCCGGTCGGACGTCTGGCCGAGCAACTGGGGTTCGGCGGCGCGGTTCATTTCAGCCGATTATTCAAGCAGCATGTCGGCGTATCGCCGCAAATGTACCGCAAGATGAATCAGGAAAGCTGACGTGAGGCCGGGAAAAGTGTCCCGAAAGCCCTGTCTCCGGTCTGAGCTGCCACCATACAGCGTCACAAGACACGTGCCGGGAGAGGCTCGCACTATTGCACCGCTTTTCCGCTTGCGATCTTCATATTGCTGTCTTCCCATCCAAAAATCCGGCGATTTGACAGTTAGACAAGTTCATCCGACTAAACCATCGAAAGGGAGTTGTCCGCAATGCAGCGTACTTTGAAACCGGCTTCACTGCTTTTTCTCAGTTTGATCCTCGGTGTTACCGTCACCGCGTGCGGCGGGTCGAGCGGCAAAGAAACCGGGGGAGCCCCGGCCGGAGGCGAGACGAAGAAAGACGTCACTCTGGATTTCGTATGGTTCACCGACGGAATCGAAGGCGATGTCATGAAGGGGCTGATCAAGGAATACCAGGACAAAAATCCGCACGTCAAAATCAATCTGATCGAAGCCGCTTTCAAAGATTTGAATACGAAGCTGAAGACGATGATCGCCGGCGGACAGCCGCCCGCTTTGGCCCGGATGACGGACACCGGAGCTTACGCGAGGCAGGCGCTCGATCTGACGCTGTATGTCGGCTCGGCCGACCAGTTCACGGGGCAGTTCGTCGATTCGATCAAGCCGTATTACGTGACCGACAAGAAGATCATCGCCGCGCCTATGGACTTGACCGCCAACGGCATCCTGTACAACAAGACGCTGTTCGACAAAGCCGGTGTCAAGGTGCCGACCGATCCGAACAACGTCTGGACTTGGGACGAATTCGCGGCTGCGCTCAAGCAGGTCATGGACAAAGGCGGCGCCAAATACGGCCTCGTCTGGGACTTCACGCCGCACCGCTGGTCGACGCTGCTGTACCAATTCGGCGGCAGCATGATCAGCGCCGACGGGAAGAAAGCGGCGATCAACAACCCGGAGGGCGTACAGGCGCTCGATTACTTCAAGAAGCTGCACAAGGACGGCATCATTCCCGAATCCGTCTGGCTCGGCAGCGAGAATCCGAACAACCTGTTCCGCTCCGGCACCGTCGCCGCGCATCTGGCGGGCAACTGGATGCTCAGCAGCTACAAGGACATTACGAACTTCGAGTGGGGCGTCGCATACATGCCGAAGGCGAAGCAGCGTTCTTCCGTTCCGGGAGGCAAATACTTGATGGCGTTCCAGGGCAGCAAGGTCGAGAAGGAAGCGGCTGCGTTTATCCAATGGGCGACCTCCAAGGAGATCAACTCGAAATATAACAAAGACTCGCTCTTCATCAGCTCGCGCAAAGACAGCGCGAAGCTCGATTATGCGTTCGGCAAAGAAATGTTCGAGGTATTCGCGAATGAGCTGAGCGCTACGACGCCGCTTGCGGCAAACGATTGGTCGCGCCAAACGATCGTGCCGAAGTTCTCCAACGACTTGAAAAACAACATCGTCAAAGTATTGGCCGGCAAAAGCACATCCAAAGATGCCCTCGACGAAACAGCGAAGCTGATCGAAAAGGCGATTCAAGAGGAAAGCAAATAAGACATCGGCGCCGGACGGCATCCTCCGGAGGGAGAAAGGGGAGAAGCAGCATGTCACCATCCATGGCGCGCAAAGGAAAAAGCAGCGGTTCGGTATGGGCCGGCGGCAAATGGAAGCGGATCGTCGCGCCGTATTTGTTCGTTTTGCCGAACTTCGCCATTTTCACGACCTTCATCGTCATTCCCGCCATCGTGGGCTTCGTCTACTCGTTTCATAAGTACGACGGGTTGAACGAGATGGAATTTCTGGGCTTGCAAAATTACATGGACATTTTCGCCAACGACGAGTTCTGGGAGACGTTCGGCCGCACGGCCGTCTATGTGGCGATTGCCGTGCCGCTGCTGTATGCCGCCTCGCTGGGCATCGCCATGCTGCTGATTCGGGAGGTGCGGGCCAAAGGCTTTTTCCGCGCCGTCTTTTATTGGCCGACGATGATTGCTTTCATTATCGTCGGCCTGACGTGGAAATGGATTTTCGGCGACAGCTTCGGCATCTTGAACTATGTGCTGGAGCTTGCGGGCGCGCATCCGGTGAAGTGGCTGACCGATCCGTTCTACGCCAATTTGTCGGTCATCGTCGCCACGGTCTGGTCGCGGACCGGCTTCTATATGGTCATCTTCATCGCGGGGCTGCAGGCAATTCCCGCCGATATGTACGAAGCCGCCAGGCTGGACGGCGCTTCGCGCTGGCGCACGTTCCTCAGCATCACGCTGCCCCTGCTCAAACCGACAAGCGTGCTGGTGCTGATGCTTTCGGTCATCGAAACGGTCAAAATGTTCCCGCTCATGTATTCCCTCACCGGCGGCGGTCCGGGGAAAGAAACGACGTTTATCGTCCAATACATTTACGAAACCGGCTTCAGCAAGCAGGAGCTCGGGCTGGCGAGCGCGATGTCGGTCATTCTGTTCGTCATTATCGCGGCCTTTACGGCGCTGCAATTCCGATTGACGAAAGGAGGAGCGGTCTGATGCGGGCCATGAAATGGAGCATTTACGCCCTGCTTGTCATCCTGGCAGTCGTCTGGCTGTTTCCGGTCGTCTGGGTCGTCCTGTCTTCGTTCAAAAACAAAACCGAGCTGTACAGCTTCCCGCCGACGCTCTGGCCGTCGGAATTTACACTGGAGCATTTCCGCACGGCGTTCGATAAAGGGCGATTCGGCACGTATTTCTGGAACAGCACGCTGGTCACCGTCAGCTCCACGCTGCTGCTCATCGTCGTGAATACGATGGCGGGGTTCGCTTTGGCGAAGTACCGGTTCAAGGGCGATACGATTCTGCTCGTTGGGTTCATCTCGACGCTTATGATTCCGCTGGAAGTGATCATGACGCCGATTTTCCGGGTCATCGCATCGCTTGGCTTATATAACAATCTGCTCGGGATCATCATTCCGCCGGCCGCGACGCCGACCGGGGTGTTTCTTGTCCGTCAATATTTGCTTACCGTGCCCGACGAGCTGCTGGAAGCGGCGCGGATGGACGGCGCAGGGGAATGGAGCCTATTCACGCGCATCATCCTGCCGATCTGCAAGCCGATTATCGCCGTGCTGGCTATTTTCTCGTTCATGTGGCGCTGGGACGATTTCCTATGGCCGCTGATCGTTATCAGCGATCCGGGCAAGTATACGATTCAGCTCGCGCTGTCCAATTTTATCGGCGAATACAATGTGGATTGGGGCAGCCTGCTTGCGATGTCCACGATCACCATGCTTCCGGTGCTGCTCGTCTTTCTGGCGTTCCAGCGCTACTTTGTGCAGGGTATGGTCACTTCAGGGATGAAAGGATGACGTTGGGGTTGGCCGGTTGCAGAGCGGACCCGTTTGTTCGATAATAAAGCGATAAAGCTTTTTGCCATGTATTGGAGTGAATTGAATGATCGAGCCGCAGCAACAAATTGACCGCAAAGCCATCGTCGTCTGGAGATGGAGCGGATTCATCGCTTCGGCGGTTTCCGCCCTGCTGGCCGCCGCCGTATTTTATCTCGCGCATCGTTTTCATTGGCCCGGGTGGATTCCCGTTGTGCTTGCGGCAGGCGTGCTGGCGGAAATCGTCTTGACGGTTCTTGTCATGCCTGAGCTGCGCTGGAAACGGTGGCGTTACGAGGTGCGGGAAGACGAAATTATGCTGCAGCAAGGGGTCATGTTCGTCAAGCGAACGCTCATTCCGATGGTGCGCATCCAGCACGTCGATACGAATCAAGGTCCGCTGCTGCGGGCCTACGGGCTGGCGGGCATTACGTTCTCCACGGCGGCGGGCAGCCATCAGATTCCCGCGCTGACCAGCGAGACGGCGGAAACGCTGCGCGTACGGATTGCAGAGCTGGCGAAGGTGTCCCATGAAGACCTCTAAGGGAAGGCTCCACCCGTTTGCCGCCATATTAGTCTCACTGCAGATCGTCAAAGGACTCATCGTGCCGCTGATCGTCATTCTGCTGTCCAAGCATTCGCGTTCCGGGTCGGACGGCCCGCTGTATTTTCAGGTTGGTTGGAGCTTGGTCGCGCTGGTGGGCTCTATCGTATGGGGATTATTGTATTGGCGCCGGTTCCGGTACGAAGTGTCGGATGAGCAGCTTAAGGTAACGCAGGGCGTATTCGTGCAAAAAAAGACGTTCATCCCGCTGGAGCGTATCCAGTCCGTCGATGTGACGGAAGGGGTGCTGCACCGCTTGTTCGGGCTGGTCCGCGTCGAGGTGCAGACCGCCGGGGGCCGGAAGCCGGAGGCGGTATTCTCGGCGCTCGCCCGCGGGGACGCCTCACGGCTGCGAAGCATGCTGGAGCCGGGGAAAACGCCCCAGGGTCAAGGGCAGCCCGGGGTCGTACCTACCGGGAGCGAGCCTGCCAAGCTGCGGTTGACCTACAAGCTTCCGGCCGGAAGCTTGTTCATCGCCGCGCTTACCACGGGCGGATTCGGGGTGTCCGTTTCTTTGCTGGCGGCGGCCATGGGCAAGCTCGACGAACTGTTCCCGGATTTCCATGTGTATCGTTACTTATGGAATGCGCTCGATGCGGCGATGATCCCTTTGTTCGCACTGGGCATTTTGCTGGTGGCGTGGATGATCTCGGCGGTCGCGTCCATCTTGAAGTTCGCAAACTTTACGATTACCCGAAAAGAAAACAAGCTGCTCCTGACCCGAGGCTTGCTGGAACGCCGGCAAGTGAGCGTTCCGCTCCGCCGGATTCAGGCGGTCCGCATCGTGGAGGAGCCGCTGTGGCAGCTATTCGGCTATTCAGCGATTTATGCGGAAACCGTCGGCTATGGCGCGCAAAAGGGGGAGAACGCGCATTTATTCCCGCTGCTCCGCAATCGCGAGATCGGTGAATTCGTGAAGCGGATGACGCCTCAGTTCGAGGTTCCGGCTTCGCTGAAGCATCGTGCGCTGCCGCGGCGGGCACTATGGTGCTATGCGCTGCCTGCTCCGCTTGTGCTGGCGCTGGCTGCTATAGCCGCCGGTTTGATTGCCCCGTGGGCTTATGCCGGACTGCTGCTGTGCCCGCCCGTCATGATCTGGCAATGGTGGAGGTACCGGAGCGGAGGCTGGAGCCGGGAAGGCCGGATGCTCGTCTTGCGCTTCCGCCGGTTGGCGAAGACGACCGCGGTCATCCCGCTGTCGCGGGTGCAGTCCGTCAGCGTGGAGATCGGGCCGCTTCAGCGCAGGCTCGGCTTGTCTACCTTGCAGATTGCCGTGGCGTCGGGCGGACGCGGCGCATTTTTCCGTCTGGCGGGCTTGCCGGAGCAGGAAGCGCGGGAGCTGGCGCGCTGGTATATGGACCGGAATAAGCGATAGCCGCGTTAGCCGATAGGCTTTTTCCCGGAAATCGAATGCGCATTGTCACTAGGAGAATGATTCGAAAAACGAACAAGCAGGAGTGAACTGTCCGAATGAGCAGGATCAGACCGAGCGGTCCCCAAGATACCGATTGGTTAGTTGAACTTTGGCTGCAAGAATCCTTGACCGCCCATCCGTTTATCGATGCGGAATATTGGCGGATGAATGCGGAAGAGATGAAGACGAAGTATTTGCCGATGGCGGATACGGTTGTGATCGAGGAAGACGGACACGTCGCAGGGTTTGTTTCCATGGTGGACGATTACCTGGCGGCCTTGTTTATCGACAGCAGGCATCACAAGAAAGGGCTGGGCAAACAACTGCTCGACCATGTAAAACAAGGCCGGACCGCGATCCGGCTGCAGGTGTACCGCGAGAACGAGCGTGCTGTCCGCTTCTATGAGAAGCAAGGCTTCCGCATCGAAGAGGAAATGATCGACGAAGCGACGTCGACGGAAGAATACCGGATGGTATGGATGAGGAATCATAAATAGATTGCTAGGACTCGAAGAAAGCTGCCGTGGGCGGCTTTTTTTCTTTTGTCGGCTTGTGGTCGGATTAGGCTTTCTGTGTCGGATTATATGTCGTCACAAAAATGTAATGAAAATATTTATTGTGTACTATTTGATTATATGTTATACAATATATATAGACGTTGCAAAACCAACAGCAAGCTTGGGAGGGGTACCGGAATGACAGGAACGATTGGCGTAAGCGGGATGGGAAGAATCGGCAGATTGCTGGTTCGCCGCGCTTTTGATACGGATGAGAACGGGATGGGCCTGCAAGCGATTAATTCACTATACCCAGCGGGCACGATTGCCCATTTGCTCAAATATGACACCATACATGGAACATGGAAAGCCGATATCCGCGAGGAAGGAAACGATCTGATCATTAACGGCAAGCGCATCCGCATTGTATTCGAGCGCGACCCGGCGGCCATTTCGTGGAAAGACCTCGGCGTGGATCTCGCCATCGACGCGACAGGCAAGTTCAACGACCGGGAAGGCGCTTCGCGGCACCTGACGGCGGGCGCAAGCAAGGTGCTGATTACGGCGCCGGGCAAGCGCATGGACTTGACGGTCGTCATGGGCGTCAACGACGATCGTTACAACGCCAAGGAGCACACGCTGCTGTCCGCCGCGTCCTGCACGACGAACTGCGTCGCTCCCGTACTGCATGTGTTGGATCAGGCGTTTCAAGTGAAGAACGGCTGGATGACGACCGTTCATTCATACACGAACGACCAGAAGCACATGGACAATCCGCATTCCGATTTGCGCCGCGCGCGCGCCTGCACGCAGTCGATCATTCCGACGAGCACGGGCGTAGGCAAAGCGCTCATCGACGTGCTGCCGCATCTTGCGCCACACGTGAACGGCATCTCGGTCCGCGTCCCGACGCCGGACGTCTCGCTGGTCGACCTCACCGTACAGGTGAAGCGGCCGGTTCAGCTGGAGGAAGTGCAGTCGGCGTTCCGCCAAGCTGCGGAAGGCCCGATGGCCCGCTATTTGGGCTACAGCAACGAGCCGCTCGTCTCTTCGGATTTTATCGGCTGCGATCAATCGGCGGTCATTGACGGCCAGTCGCTGATGGTGGCTGGGGATCAGATCAAAGTGCTGGCTTGGTACGATAACGAATGGGCGTATGCGAGCCGGGTAATGGATTTGGCGAAAATTGTTTCCGAAACCATGAAAAAGGAGAGCGATGAAGCGTGGAAAGAAGCCGTCGTGTAATGGAGAAGGAAGTGCACCTCGGAACGATTCTGTGCAAGCATTGCCATCAAGTCATCGGTACGCAGGATACGCGGAAGGTTACGGTCTATTACAGCGAATGCAGTCATGAGCACTGCTTGGACGGCCGGGGACGTTCCCTGGGAGCGGACGGGTCCGCTGTCGCCTCGGCCGGACCGCACACCGTCTTCGAAGCTTGACGCGCCTGTTCGATATAAACAGCCAGATCATATAGCAGCATGAGAAAAAAAGCCGGACCGGCCCTGCGACGAGCTTACAGCGTCGCGGGAGCCTGCCGGCTTTTTGCGGTTCGAGTTCATGCTGTGATGCGCTGGACTAAGGCTTACCAGCCGCGGGTATATTGCTTGGGCGGCGTGAGCTCCGCGCGCAACTGCTTGGCGGCGGTGCGGGCCCAGAACGGATCGCGCAGCAGCTCGCGGCCGAGGAAGATCAGGTCGGCGCGGCCGTTCTGCAAAATCTCCTCCGCCTGCTCGGCCTGCGTAATCAAGCCGACGGCTCCGGTCGGCACGTCCGCGCTGCGGCGGATCTGCTCGGCAAACGGAACCTGGTAACCCGGGTACACCTTCGGTGGACCGCCCACGACGGCGCCGGAGCTGACGTCGATCAAGTCGACGCCTTGCGCTTTCATCAAGCGGGCGTAGTAGACGTAGTCTTCCGGCGTGAGGCCATCCGGATGGTAATCGTGCGCGGAGATGCGGACAAGCAGCGGTCCGTCCC
Source organism: Paenibacillus tyrphae (assembly GCF_024158745.1). GTDB lineage: Bacteria > Bacillota > Bacilli > Paenibacillales > NBRC-103111 > Paenibacillus_G > Paenibacillus_G tyrfis_A. The sequence continues at coordinate 12,540 of NZ_JAMZAW010000042.1, forward strand.
ACACGGTCTTGACGCTGTCGATGATCTCGCGCAGGAACCGGTAGCGGCCGTCGCGGTCTCCGCCGTATTCGTCCTCGCGGCGGTTCGACAGCGGCGACAGGAACTCGTTGATCAGGTAGCCGTGCGCGGCATGGATCTCCACGACGTCGAAGTCCGCTTCCTTCGCCCGCGCCGAGGCAGCCTTGAACGCTTCGACGGTCTCGGCGATCTGCTGCGCGGTCATCGCTTCCGGCGTTTTCGACTTGTCGTCGAACGGAATCGCCGACGGTGCCAGAATCGGCCCGTCCAGCACGGCCTTGCGCCCGGCATGGGCCAGCTGAATGCCGATATGGGAGCCTTGTCCGTGCACGAGCCCCGTCAGCTCGCGCAGGCCCGGTACCTGATCGTCGCTCCAAATGCCAAGGTCGTAAGACGAGATGCGCCCCTGAGGCGTGACGGCCGACGCTTCCACGATGATGAGTCCGACTTGGCCGACGGCGCGGGCCGGGTAATGGATTTTGTGCCAGTCTGTGACGCGGCCCGTTTCGTCGAAGCAGGAGTACATACACATTGGCGACATGACAATCCGGTTTTTGAGCGTCAGCTTTTGCAGCGGGTAAGAAGTGAACAGCATGCTTTTTCCACATCCTTTGCATTTTTTATCTATACTATGGTTAGCTGGTTACATGATGTATACTACTTATCTTAGTTTAGCAGTAATTCGGCCGGATGGCAAAAGGTTGTGCGAAAGCTTCGAGAAGTATGCGGGGGGCTGCAAAGCCTATGCTGAATCTGTACGGATTTGCGGCGCGGCGCAGGCACAAGCCAAAAACCGGCTGCGCCCAAACCGTATCCAACGGCAGGCACAGCCGGTTTTGATTGTTTTCAAGCCTAGCGGCCAGAATGGTAATGCGGCCGGGCGGCTATTTGCGCGACCGTCTGCGGCCTTGCGTCGGTCCCCGGCGTCTGCGTCGTCTCCTGCCGGTGGAGGATCGGTTGCCCCCGCTCTTGGAGGCGGCCGTATCTTTTTTGCCGAAGGAATTGAACAGTACCTTCAGCATCGGGGCGAATTGTTGAACGCTCTGCACCATTTTTTGCATTTTGTTGAAGGTCTCGACGATGCCTTCCACACCGCCGAGCTTGTCGATGACGGCCTTGACCTGCTCGACGTTAAAGCCTCCGCCGCCTCCCGCCGTGCCCGTTGCACCGCCGCCACCTCCGAACAGCGAGGAGAGAAAACCGCCGCCCTCCTGCTCGGCCGCCGGATGCAAGGCCAGCGGGTTGCCGCCGCCGAATTCTCCGAAATCCCCATAAGGATTACCCGCGCCCAGACCTGCGGCAGGCGTAAGACTGCGCGTAAATACTTGCTGCTGGCCTGGAGCATACACCTGAGGCGAGGCATGCGGATGCGCGTACGTGACGGCACGCGGATAGGGCGTCATGCCTCGGTTGCCAATCATTTGTCTTGGATAGCTCATCGTTTCACAACCCTTTTATTCATAGTAATGTCGCAAAGTTCACCTTGTCGCACTTTCCTCTATAGGCGGTTTCCTAGTATACTGTATGTGGTGGGCGAATGGTTGGATTGGACTCCTGTCACGATTTTTATGATTTTTGCCCAGTTTCGGTTTAGTTCGTCACCGCATAAAAATAGCAACGTTTTGCTAACTTAAAGGGAGGATTTCACTCCCAGATGTCGAAATAGGTTAAGGAATTGGGAATTCATCGATCTTAGCAGACCATCAAGGGGTTGAAAATTCGTAATGCAGCTGAAAAAGTTGAATGATAAAGCGATCGACCAGTTATTCGAGGCGATCCTGACACTCAAGGATATAGAGGAATGCTATGTGTTTTTTGACGACTTGTGCACGGTGAACGAAATCCAGTCGCTGTCGCAGCGGCTTGAGGTCGCCCGCATGCTGCGCAAGGGCAACACCTACAACCAGATTGAAGCGGAGACCGGCGCCAGCACGGCTACGATCTCACGTGTCAAACGGTGCTTGAACTACGGGAACGACGGCTACAAAATGACGCTGGAGCGCCTGGGAAGGTAGAGCGAACATTACCTCTTACCGCGTCCGGACTCGATTACAACGGAGCACTCGAACAAATCCTTCTCGCCGGGCCGGTGGAGTGGGATTTTTCGTGTTCGTGCGGCTGGAAGCCATCGCTGCGGGACACGATCTTTTTCACCCGGGAGGGATACGGTGTGGTAAAATACGGTATATTAGTGATAAGTCACGGGTCCCGGAGCGAGTCGTGGGTCCGCTTGGTGGACGAGGCGATCGGCGCCGTACGGCTCCCCGCGGAAGTACCGGTCTTTTCCTCCTTTCTGGAAATTGTGGAAGGACGCCTGATCCAGGACGGCATCACGCACTTGGAGTCGCTCGGCGTTACGAATATCGTCGTCGTTCCGCTCTTCGTCTCGTCCGGCAGCACGCATATCGACGAGATCGCTTATGCGCTGGGCGCCAAGAAAGCGCCGCAGCTGCCGACGGACATGAAGCCGTTCGCTATTCGGGCACGTATTCACTTGACAACGCCGATCGACGACGATCCGGTGATCGCCGAGATCGTCTATGCCAAAATCAAAGCGCTGTCAACATACCCGGAACGCGAAAACGTGCTGCTCGTCGGCCACGGGAGCATCGAGAACGGCTTCCATCAGCGGTGGCGGCGGGGACTGGAGCGGCTGGCGGAGCGCCTGAAACGGCTCGGCGGCTTCGACGAAGCGGCTTCGGCGATGCTGCTGCCCAACCAGATTCTGGAGCGGATGGAGCACTGGCGGATTCGCAAGCCGGGGCATACGGTCATTGTGGCGCCGCTGTTCCTGAGCGAGGGGTATTTTACCGAAGTGGTCATCCCGGAGCGGTTGCAGGGTTATTCGTATCGGTACAACGGAGAGGCGCTGCTGCCGCATCCCGGCATTTCCCGGTGGATCGAGCGGCAGATCAAACCTTTTGTCGATAAGATGCAGGATGGAACGCGAACGCGGATTTAGCAGTTTTTTTGCGGTCAAACGACCCATGGTCAAAAATGCTTTCATACGATTTCTTATATGAACGGGTGAGAGAGAGAATGTCACAGCTAGTCAAACGGGCAAGGCTCATATACAATCCGACCTCCGGCCGGGAGGAAATGAAGAAGCGGCTGCCGGAAATATTGCAGCGGCTGGAACGCGGCGGGCTGGAGACGAGCACGCATGCGACGATTGGGGAAGGCGACGCGACGCTCGCGGCGGCGGAGGCGGTGGAACGGGGGTTCGACATCGTCATCGCGGCCGGAGGCGACGGCACGCTGTACGAGGTGATCAACGGCTTGGCGGAGAAGCCGAACCGGCCGCCGCTCGGGATTTTGCCGCTCGGGACGACGAACGATTTTGCCCGGGCGCTGAACATTCCGCGGAACTGGGAAGGCGCGGTGGACGTCATTCTGCGCCAGCACGCGCGGGTGATCGACGTCGGGAAGGTGAACCAGCGCTACTTCATCAACATCGCCGGCGGCGGATCGCTGACCGAGCTGACCTATGAGGTGCCGAGCAAGCTGAAGACGATGATCGGCCAGATGGCCTACTATATGAAAGGGCTGGAGAAGCTGCCGCGGCTGCGCCCGATCGAGCTGTACATCAAGACGGCGGAGGTGGAGATGCACGAGGAAGTGATGCTCTTCCTCATCTCGAACAGCAACTCCGTCGGCGGCTTCGAGCGTCTGGCGCCGGACGCGTCACTCAGCGACGGTCTGTTCGACGTGCTGATCCTGCGCAAATGCAACCTCGCGGAATTTATCCGCGTCGTGTCGCTGGCGCTGCGCGGCGAGCATTTGTCCGACCCGAACCTGATTTACCTTCAAACGAAGCAAATTCAAGTGACGTCCCCCGACTACGTGCAGGTGAACCTGGACGGGGAGCTGGGCGGCACGCTGCCGTGCATTTTCACGAACCTGCCGCAGCATCTGCACATCTTCATCGACGAGACGGGCCAATCGACGTACAAGTCGCCTCCGATCAACCTGATGAAGCTGCCTTGGAAAACGAGACCCGGAGTGGACGAACATGAACAGGAAGAATAAACGACGCCCGGGCGCGCCCGCTGCCGATCTCAGCGGCCTGCCCGTCGCGAAGAACGAAGAATATATCGCCGACATTGTCGGCTTGGGGCATGACGGAGAAGGGGTAGGCCGTGTGAACGGCTTTACCCTTTTTATTCAGGGCGCCCTGCCCGGCGAAAAAGTACGGGCCAAGGTGCTCAAGGTGAAGAAGCAGTACGGCTACGCCAAGCTGCTGGAGATTATCGAAGCGAGCCCGGATCGCATCGACGCGCCCTGTCCGATCTATAAGCAGTGCGGAGGCTGCCAGCTCCAGCACCTGAGCTACGACGCCCAGCTCCGCTGGAAGCGCCAGCTTGTCGTTGACAATCTGGAGCGGATCGGGAAGCTGCGAGTGGGCGGAGCCAAGGCGGGGAGCGGCGTAGCCGAGATGGAGGCTGTGGCGGATGCAGGCGTGGGAGCTGGGAGCGGTGGCACGATGGCCGAGGGCATTGTGGTGCATCCGACGCTCGGCATGAGCGATCCGTGGCGGTACCGCAACAAGGCGCAGGTGCCGATCGGTCTCGCCGCGGGCGAAGAGGGCGGCTTAATCAGCGGCTTCTACGCGCAGGGCAGCCACCGGATTATCGACATGGAGGCGTGTCTGATCCAGCACGAGAACAACGACGTCGTCGTCGCGGCGGTCAAACGGATCGCCGGCGAGCTCGGCATCCGGCCGTACAACGAGGAGACGGGCAAAGGGCTGCTGCGCCACGTTATCGCCCGCTATGGCTTCAACACGGGCGAGATTATGGTCGTGCTCGTGACGAACGGCCGCGACATTCCTCGCCGCGACGAGTTGGTCGGACTGATCCGCGAGGCGATCCCGGACGTGCGAAGCATCTGTCAGAACGTCAACCGGCATCAGACGAACGTGATCTTCGGCGACGAGACGCGGGTGCTCTGGGGCAGCGAGGTCATCTACGATACGATCGGAGATATCCGCTTCGCGATCTCGGCGCGCTCGTTCTATCAGGTCAATCCGGTTCAGACCGAGGTGCTGTACCGGAAGGCGCTGGACTACGCCGGGCTAAGCGGGGAAGAGACGGTGATCGACGCCTACTGCGGCATCGGCACGATCTCGCTCTTCCTCGCGCAGAAGGCCCGCGAGGTGTACGGCGTCGAGATCGTCCCCGAGGCGATCGAGGACGCGAAGCGCAACGCGCTAGTGAACGACATCCGCAACGTGCGGTTCGAGGTCGGCGGCGCGGAGGTCGTCATCCCCGAGTGGAAGCGGCAGGGCATCACCCCTGACGTGATCGTCGTCGACCCGCCGCGCAAGGGCTGCGACGCTGCGCTGCTGGAGACGATCCTCGCCATGCGGCCGGAGCGCGTGGTGTACGTCTCGTGCAACCCGTCGACGCTGGCGCGCGACCTGCGCGTGCTGGAGGATGGCGGGTACCGCACGGCGGAGGTGCAGCCGGTGGATATGTTTCCGCATACCGTTCACGTAGAATCGGTGGCTTTGCTGGTGAGGAATGGTACAGGTCACTGAGAGTACAGTAGTGGAGCGGGTTTTGGGAGTAGTACAGATTGAATAGAAATGTAAAGCAGAGGCGAAAATATAGTAGAGTTGACTGATTGTTGACGAAATTATTAGATTAATAGGGGGAAGCCTAGCGCTTGAATCGGGAGTGTTCAATTATTGGGACAGGTGTTCGACTCCCCTCGTCTACATATTGAAAACCCGGCCTTTTGGCCGGGTTTTTCTTAAGGTTAAGGGTAAAACAAAGCAGTAACATCGAATTCAAATAAATAGCTTGACTTTATACTCAAAGGGGTTACTCTTTGAGTATAAAATTGTAAGGAGTTGGATTAGTATGAGTAGAACCACTATAATCCCATTAATCCCAGGGGAAATTGATATTGTCACTTCAAAAGGGGAATACAACTTTCAAGAGGTATTGGACGATTTCCCCAATGCTGGGTCTATATTCGTAACAACCTACAACATTTCAGCACATCGAAACAAATTAATTCGTGCACTTGAAGAAGCAACTGAACATGCTGACGTACGTATCATCACGAATATCCCTACTCGACATGATCAGTATTTTGGAAATGCTCCACGAGAACGTGCTTCACAAAGTATCGAGCGTTACACCCAACGACTTGATCCTTCGAAAATTGAAAATTTAGCTACATCATTCAACTTTAGTAATCATTCCAAAGTAATAATGACGGAGAATATTGCTTATATCGGGTCGGCTAACTTTTCAGATGAAAGCGATCAAAGTAGGGAAACGGGATTTCTTGTACGTAGTCAAGATTTGGTTAAAGTAATAAGTGAAAACCTTCTACCAATCTTGATTAATGAAGGCATTCCCTACTTTGGCAGCATGTTGGATGATAAGAAGATTCTCCTTTCCTTTCTGTTGTCAAAATTGGAAGGGGTAGCTTCTTCCATACGTGACGGGCTGTTCACGTTTGTAGGTCATCCTCTTGAAGATCAGGAGGTCTATAACATTCACGATCCTTATTTAAGGAAGAGCGACTTAGAAGGTTTGCTTGAGGTACTTGATGAGATCGAAGGTGAATTGGATAATGAGTTTCGTGAGGTTGCAGGGTTGGAACATGTAGTAGATCTGATCGACATAGATTCGATTAACGCAATCAGTGCTCTTTGTGATTATGATACTCCAATTCATGAACTTGCAGAATTTGATTCGGTTGAGTATGCATCGGATTTACTATCTGAACAGATGGTTCATAACGAAGACATGAATGATGCTTCTCAAGATGCAGTTGATAGTGCTGCAGAAAAACACTACGATTTGGCAGTAGCAGCAGAAGGGCCGGTCAAAGAGCTTTATGAATATCTGGAACAAGTAAAAAATTCATTCCAAGTAGCTGTAAATGAAATAATGCGACTGGAAGTTCAACAGGCAACTATTGATAACACATAAGCGAAATAACAGCATGAGACATCCATCCGAATTTTGGATGGATGTCTTATGTTATAGTTTATGTTTAATTGAATGGTGACAATCCAGTGAGATAATGGGTAGACCAATAGTTCATTAATCCAATATCCTAATTTGAAGGGCTTCATACTTATTTAGCCCTTCTTGATATGGTGTTCCGCTACCTCATAATGCCCGAAAGTTGACGTTAATGCCTGTCCGAGCTCTGACCGATATAAAATACTTGGGAATAAGAGCCGGCGGACATCTCGCGATTTCTTCGCGGAGTCAAGCAGAAAGAACAACGTCAGGAGCGTCAGGCTCCGGCTGTCTCCTACCGCACGGTCCGGAAGGAGGTGAAACGTGATGTTTGAGTCGTTCTACGAGCTCAGTCGCATGCCCTTTTCACGGGATGTGCCTACCGAGGAACTGTACCAGTCTGTCATGATGGAAGAGACGCTAGGCAGGCTTGGAATACCCCGCGGAACGTCAACTGTTTGCCATCATCATGGGTGACTGCGGAACCGGAAAAACGACGACTAGTCGTAGGTTTACATCGGCGCTAAGCCCGGAGAAATACAAGATCCTGTATTTGTCGGACTCCAAGCTGATGCCCCGCCACTTTTACAAAGGCATGCTCGAGCAGTTCGGCTGCGAGTCGAAGTTCTATCGCAGCGATGCCAAGCGTCAACTGCACCGAGAGATTGAGTTTATGCACGGGGTTCATCGTCTGCGGCCGGTTGTTGTCGAAGACGAAGCGCATCTGCTCGATCGGGAAATGCTTGAAGAGGTACGCTTCCTTCTAAACTTCAAAATGGATGCCCTAGCCCGATGGCCCTACAGCGGTATAGAAAAAATGCATTTTGCTCGAAGACCTAATCCTGTCCGAATAGGAGATATCTTAATTTGTTATGGGGTTGGCACAACGAAGCTCTTAGGTTATTTTGAAGTGGTCAGCGATCCTTACATTTGGGATAGCACAAGCAGATGGTCTTGGGAGTTAGAAGCAAAGAACTTATGTCCGGAATACAGTGAATCTTGGGTCACATTCGACATTACAACATCCAGTATCGTAGCATCTTACGACCATGTTCATCCGGTAACTAATGTGGGAGGAAAAACTCTCGGCGCATTACAGTACGGATGGGACAGAATACAACTATCTGATGAGTTTGCTAGGCATGTCATCGAGTTAATTGAAGGAAGCGTAACATCAAAGAAGGTGAATAAATGAAAGCCTGGGCAAATATCGACATCCCACTGAAAACGTACACTGTTCACCTAGATCATGGTGAATGTCCGCATGTCACGGAAATAAAGCAAAGAACCGAACTTGGTTGGAAGAAACAGCAAGGAACAGGAAGCTGGAAACCATTCCGCTCGAAAGAGGAAGCATTAGATATTTACGATATCAGCTACAAGGAAAAATTATCCCTAATCGAGTGTAGTAACTGCAGGTAAAAAAGTTAATGAAGCAGTACAGAGTTCGCATTCTGAGTTCTGTACTGCTTTTTCTTATGTTCAGAGATGATTTCTGATTCGGCAGTAATTACATCACCAAGTTCATAAGTACAGGACATACTGTCTCTCAAACCTTGGTTTCAGAATAGTTGCTTTAGACTTTTCTCATTCTCGATATTGAAATATTAAAATATTTCATATTATCGTTTGACAAAATAAATACAAAGTGATTTAATGTGTAATATAGAAATATTTCGAAAAATGATATCCGAAGTTCGGAGGTGATTTATTTGGAGAAAAGAGGATTAAAGGAGTTCGTAACATTCGTTCCAGGTATAAATCCAACAAGGGCGCAAAAACAGTTTGGAATCCAAGCAATAAATTATTATGACCAGTCGTCTTTTGAAGCTGATTATAATCATAAGGACGTATTTGTTAAGGATGCGGAAAAATCTTTATCTCAAAATAACCCATCGTTAAATGAAGGTGATGTTGTTATCAGTAACTCATTACAACTTGCAACGATGGTCGGTAAAAATAATGTTGGTAAAGTGTTGTCTCTCAACTTCATAAAAATAGAGTTTGATAAAGAACAACTTGATAAGAGATATTTTCTCTTCTTATTTAATGCTTATAAAGATGTCAGGCGACAAAAAGAAAGGGAGTTGCAGGGGAGTGGCCCTGTTCTAAGAATTCCACTTCGTTCTCTAGAGGAGATTATTATTCCCGTTGTTCCTCTTGAGGAGCAGCACAAAATAGGTGCCATTTACGTAGAAACATTGAAGCTACAAAGTAAGCTAAACAAATACGCAGACTTGATTTGGCAGTTTACGAGCTCAATCATAGAAGAAACCTTAGAGGGGAAATAATCAAATGAAAAGTCAATCGGAGTTGGCGTTCGAAAATGAAGTCATCGATTATTTGACTAAAATCGGTGGAGTAAAACAATGGGAATACAAAAGAGACATCAAAACAACCGAACAACTCTGGGATAACTTTAAATTGATCCTAGAACAAAACAATCGTGCCCGTTTAGATGAACCATTGTCTGTCACTGAATTTAACCAGGTAAAGAAAATCATCACTGGTATTGAATCACCTTACCATGCTGGACAATTTTTGTATGGTGTTAACGGTGTTTCTGAAATTGAAGTTGACCTTGATAATGGTAAGCATGTGTTTTTAACAGTATTTGATCAAGCCCAAGTAGGTGGCGGGAACACTGTTTATCAAGTGGTAAGTCAAATTAAACGGCCAAAAGTTATAGATGGAAAGCCTAACCGTCGATTTGATGTAACGTTGCTCATTAATGGTTTGCCAATTATTCAAATCGAATTAAAGAAGGCGCTTCACAGCACTACAGAATCCTTGAACCAGATGGAACAGTACATTGCTGAAAAACAATACAGCGGTATCTTTTCAACTTTACAGATTCTAATCGCGATGACACCCTTTGATATTCGTTACATGGCAAATACCCCACTTCAAAGCTTTAACCGAGCTTTTGCTTTTAACTGGCAAAATGAAGATGATGCACGCCCTATTCGTTCGTGGAAGACGTTTGCGGATAAAGTGTTATCAATTCCAATGGCTCATGATTTGGCCACACGCTATATGGTACTTGATGGTACTAAAAACAAAGAAAGTATCAAAGTCATGCGTCCTTATCAAGTCTATGCCACAAAGCGTGTGCTGGAGAAAGTTAGGAAATTCGACTTCAAATATGATGATGGTAAGTTAGGATACATTTGGCATACTACTGGCTCAGGTAAGACAATCACAAGTTTTAAGACAGCATGGCTTGCAAGTCGTCTATCTAATGTAGATAAAGTTGTTTTCTTGGTTGACCGTATTGCGCTTACCAACCAAACAGCTGATGCCTATAAAGCCTATGATCCTGTTGCGGGATTTGAAGGGAAAACTGGTGTGGTGGGAGATACAGCTAATATCTCAGACCTTCATGGCAAATTAACGAAGAAGAGCGATAAGAACATCATTGTGACAAGTATTCAAAAGATGTCGCGTTATGTGGCGCGAGATAGCTTCAAGCCACTTAATGAAAGTATTCTTTTTATCGTTGATGAAGCCCACCGTTCAACTGGTGACGGTACTGAAAATGAAGGTATGCTTGAAACGATCCGAAAAGCTATTCCTAATTCTGCTTGGGTTGGTTATACTGGGACACCAAAATTCCCCGGAACGCGAGAAATTTTTGGTGATATTCTACATGCTTACACCATCAAGGAAGCTATTGCAGATAAAAACGTCTTAGGGTTTAACGTTGAATTCAAGGAAACGATCGAAGCTCCTAAAGATCCGACCGAAGATGATATCGACGATAATGTTCGTGGAAGTGTCTACGACTATAGTCCAGAACATGTGAAATTGGTAGTGAACGACATCTTCGATAACTGGAAGAAACGTTCAAATGATCGCAAGTATAATGCATTGTTTACAGTCCACGTTGGAGGTAACAAAGCAAGTACACCAAGAGCGATGGAATACTTCGATAAATTTGCTGAAGAAAATGCGAATCGTCCAGTAGATCAACGATTAAAAGTTGCAGTGAGCTTTTCGGCAGATACATCTAATAGTACTCATCAACTGAAAACAAACGAGAACTTGCATAGGGCTATCACAGCTTATAACACAATGTTTGGTACAGTTTTTGATATGACGACAGTTAAAGCCTACACAGAAGACTTAGCACGACGGTTGAACAAGACAGCTGATGATGGTAACTATTTAGATTTGGTTATCGTTGTTGACCAACTTTTGACTGGTTTTGATGCTCCTGAGATGAATACGCTCTATATTGATCGAACACTTAAAGGTGGGAACCTGATTCAGGCATACTCACGTACAAACCGAATGCATAACCTTGTCGATAAGCCTTGGGGGAATGTTGTTAACTATCGTTGGCCAGAGCAAAACGAGTATGAAATGAATAAGGCTTTTGCTATCTATTCAAATCGTGAATCGGCTGCTGAACAGCTTTCACTTGAAGATTTGAAAGAAGGTAATGAAGAGTCTGGTATTATTTCGAAACCATTTAGTAAGGTTCAAGCTGAGATGCAAGAAGTCATCAAGAAGCTTGGGTCGCTTACAGATGATTTTGTACAATTACCACCAAGTGAAAAAGCTCAGGATGAAGTCTTTGAGAATTTGAAAGAGTATAATCGTTTACTTAGTCAGTTGAAACAATATACCGAAGATGATGACAAAAATCCTATTTCTGCTTATGATCATCCTGAAGAGTTCTATGAACGTTTAGGGATTACTGAGGAGCAGGAAGTCATTTTAACAACTGTAATCGCCGGTGAGTTGAAAGAACGACGTGCTAAGCGAGAAAACATCGATATTTCGCAAGTCAATCTCTCTATGATTCATATTCACGACGTTACCATCAACTATGACTACTTGATTGATTTAATTGCTCGAATGGCTGACGAAGTTCATGCGAACTTTATGTCTAAAGCAGAAAAGACACGTGATGAAATCCATATTGAAATTGCCAAGTCAGATAATGAAAGAGAAAAATCTAAGATGCGGAACTTTGTATCTAAAATTTTCTCAAAAGAGTTTGTATTTGATCATTATCCAGCTCCTCGAAGTGTTGAAAAAATGAACCAAGCGATGGATAGAGCACAAAAGGATACGAATATTCTACTTGTAACGAACTTCATCCGTACTTGGGGACTTGATAACAGCACAAAACCTAAGGAACTTGAAAGCTTGATTAAGAGACACCGTTTAGGTCAAGAGGATATGGATAAACAAGGTGAGTTAACAGCAATCATGAATGACGCAAGAGCTGATTATAAAGAAATTGCAGATAAAAAGATTGCAGAATTATCTTGGGTGCGATATCGCATTGAATTCCGTAAGGCATTTTACGAAATGGCTGACGAAATTAAGAAGGGAGAATAGTCAAGTGTTAATATTAGGCAGACTACAAAAAGGAGATCAGGAATGAGCGATAACATAACAAAATCACCTCAAATCAGATTTGCAGGATTTACAGATGCTTGGGAACAGCGCAAGTTGGATGAATTGGTAACACCTGTAATTCGGGAAGTGCCGAAACCAGATAGACCTTATGAACGTATTTCAGTTCGTTCTCATGCAAAAGGAACTTTTCATCAAAAAGTAGAAGATCCAACAACTGTATCAATGGATAAATTATATGTGGTCAAAGAAAATGACCTGATCGTCAATATTACTTTTGCCTGGGAGCATGCAATTGCTGTTGCGAGCAAAGCAGATGACGGATTACTTGTTTCACACCGTTTTCCAACGTTTATTATTGATAAATCGGATATCAACTTTATTCATTACTTTGTATCTCAAGAAAATTTTCGAATAAAAATGGAATTAATATCACCAGGAGGGGCAGGAAGAAACAGAGTACTTAATAAAAAAGATTTTGTTAATCTAGAAATAGACGTTCCTACTCAAATAGAGGAACAAACCCAAATGGGCACCTTTTTCAAGAACTTAGACAACCTTATCACCCTACATCAGCGTAAGTTGGAACTGCTGAAGGATGCGAAAAAGAGTCTACTTCAAAAAATGTTTCCGAAAGATGGAGCCAATGCCCCTGAAATTCGATTTGCAGGATTTACTGATGCTTGGGAACAGTGGAAACTTGGTGAATTGGCAGAATCCTTCGAGTATGGGCTTAATGCTTCGGCGACAGAATTTGATGGCGAAAACAAATATCTTCGCATTACTGACATCGATGATGAAACACATGAGTTCAAAACTGTATCTCTAACATCACCTGATATTGACCTTTCGTCGGCTGATAATTATAGACTGCAAGAGGGTGATGTTCTATTTGCACGGACAGGTGCAAGCGTAGGGAAAACCTATCGTTACAAGGCTTTTGACGGTATTGTGTACTTTGCGGGATTCCTGATTCGCGCAAGAATCAAACCTGAATACGATTCTGAATTTCTGTTCCAAAACACACTGACTGAAAGGTATAACCGCTTCATCACGATAACTTCACAGCGTTCTGGACAGCCCGGAGTGAATGCGCAAGAGTACGCGAGTTTTATAATATCGGTACCGAAATTTGACGAGCAGCGAAAAATCGGATCGTTTTTCCAGGAACTCGATCACCTGATCGCCCTTCATAAGAGTGAGTTAAATTCGCTTAAAAATTTGAAGGAATCACTGCTTCAACAAATGTTTGTATAAGAAAAGGAGATTACACAAATGAGTAATGCAACATATATTACATCCAAGCTATGGGAAATGGCTAATAAACTTCGTGGGACAATGGATGCAAGTGAGTACAAGAATTATATTTTGCCATTTATGTTCTATCGCTACTTATCAGAAAATCAAGATGAATACTTGAAAGACAATGATCTGGAAGAGTTTTACGAAGTGACAGATCATACTGAAAAGGAAGATTACCTCGAGGAGATTAGTAAAGGTATCGGATATGCGATAGACCCAGCCTACACTTGGGAAAAAATCGTATCAAAAATTGAAAATCACAAAATCAAAGCTAGTGACTTCCAAGACATGTTTGAGTCATTTAATACAAACGCCAAACGGAACGCAGTCGCAGAAGCTGACTTTGCAAACGTATTCTCAGATGTTAACCTCGGGGATACACGCCTTGGCTCAAGTACAAACGAGCGTGCGAAGGCCTTGAATGATATCGTTTTGATGATTAACGAGTTCAATTTCAAGGACGATACAGGACGTGACATTTTGGGTGACGTGTACGAGTATTTGATTGGGCAGTTTGCTGCCAATGCCGGTAAAAAAGGGGGGGAATTCTATACACCTCATGAAGTTAGTCAAGTCCTTGCAAAAATTGTCACGGTTGATGCAGCTGGTACTGGTGATCAGTTTCGCGTATATGACCCTACAATGGGATCGGGTTCACTTCTTTTAACAGTTCAAAAAGAATTGCCAAATGGTGATGAAGAAGGGAGCGTTGAGTTTTACGGCCAAGAGTTGAATACAACGACTTATAACTTGGCTCGCATGAACTTGATGATGCATGGGGTTAACTATCGCAATATGGAGTTGAAACGCGCAGACACACTTGATGCTGACTGGCCATTTGCTGAAAAAGATGGCACACAAATTCCTTTGAAGTTCGACGCAGTTGTGGCTAACCCCCCATATTCTCAGAGTTGGGATACAAAAGACGTTGATCGAGAAAAAGATACACGTTTCAAGGGTTATGGTGTAGCACCTGCATCTAAGGCAGATTATGCCTTTGTTCTTCATGGGCTGTACCATTTAGATAAAGCTGGAACAATGGCTATTGTGTTACCGCATGGGGTACTCTTCCGCGGTGCGTCCGAAGGTAAAATTCGTAAAAATATTATCGACAACAATCTGTTAGATGCTGTTATTGGATTACCAGCTAACTTGTTCTATGGAACAAGCATCCCAACATGTGTGCTGGTGTTCAAAGGTCGTGAAGCTCGCAAGAGTAAAGATATTTTGTTTATTGATGCTTCAAATGAGTTTGAAAAAGGCAAGAACCAAAACAAACTCTCTGCTGAGAACATTAACAAAATTATCGAAACTTACTGTAACCGTAAAAATGTTGATAAATATGCTCATGTGGCATCTTTAGATGAAATCAAAGAAAATAATTACAATCTGAACATTCCACGTTATGTCGATAAGTTTGAAGAAGTAGAAGGTATTTCACTTTCACAAGTGGCTCAAGAGTTGGTAGAAGTTAGAGCAGAAATTGCGAATTCATACGATAACTTGTTTAGGTTATTGAATGAGTTGAATGGGACAACTGATGAATCCAAAGAAGAACTGAGCAAATTTATTAGTCTTTTAGGTAAATAATAGTATTAGAAAAGAGCTAAGGAGAATTAACCTTGGCTCTTTTCACGAGCGCGTGGGAACAGTGTAGTCGGGGGATGTTGAATAGTATGAATAATTGCTTAAAACTCGCAATAACTAGTATCGGTGATTTGTTGTTGCGCGCTAAAATCACGCAGGATAAAAACGGAAATGCCATTACTGACATAGGTTTGGTGATACCTGATTATCAGCGACCCTATAAATGGACAGGAAAAAATGCAATTCAGCTGTTAGACGATATCGTTGATGCCAAAAACGAAAATAAGGAAATCTACCGGGTAGGAACACTCATACTCCACCAAGAGGGAGAAGTGTATAACATTGTTGACGGGCAACAGCGAACCATTACTTTTTCGTTGTTACTGAAGGCACTTGGGGCTGAAACGATAAAGTTTTTAGAACAGCCACTCGCTAATAATCCATTTAACATTCGTAACATCCCAAACAACTACCGTATACTGGATAGGCGTGTAAATAACATCATCGACGACAGGGACAGAAGTGAATTGCTTGATTACATTGAGAACAACTGTGAACTCATCGTTGTAATCACAGAAGATTTGTCCGAGGCCTTCCAGTTCTTTGACTCGCAAAATGCGCGCGGCAAAAAGCTATATCCCCATGATTTACTTAAAGCGTATCATCTTCGTGAGATGAACGATTTGGATCCTACAGAAACAGAGAAGGTTGTAAAGGCTTGGGAGGATTTAGACCAAAAAAAATTGTCGGCGCTATTCAGTGATTATCTTTATCGCGTTAAAGAATGGACAAGAGGCAATAAAGCTCGGGAACTCACCGAGCATAATATACATAAATTCAAGGGCATCACCCGGCAAGACAATTTCCCTTACGCTCAATTCTACAAAGGGGCAGTTGCTTATGCCGATACGGTCAATCATACCGCAATACCTTTTGTTTCAGGTATACGGAATCTTAAGCCGTTTCAGTTAGACACGCCTATTGTGGCAGGTAAGCCCTTCTTTGATTATGCAAAGCACTACTTTGAAATCCTTAAAGATATTCAGAACAACGACAAATACGAGGGATATTACATTAAGGACAACTATATCGTGAAAACACTCAATTTGCGGATATACAAGAACGGAATCGGTAACCGAATCACACGTTTGCTATTCGATACTGCCATCTTGCTCTATGTTGACAGGTTCTGTCCCGAACGACCTACAAAAGCAGACTTGGAAATGGTAAGCCAGTTTGTGGTGTTTGCTTTCGTCTGGGCTTATTCGCTCAGAGCGCAGTATTATAATGTCGGTTGGCTGGCGGCACAAAACTTCATCATGGGGAACGATATCATTAACTCTTTCAATATATACAAAATCATCACCGAGTCGGATTCACCGATTTCGCTATTAAGCACACTTTCCGACAGGGTTAATCCGTTGCCGATTGACAGCATAGCTGAAAATAGAGTTAACAAAAAAGACAATATTGATGAGATAGATGCAGATGGAATTTATCAAAATTACCTTCACTATTTCAAAGAAAATAAGTTTTTGGAGGGAGAAGATGAAAACTAAAACCCTGCCGCTCAAAGAAATGTCAATTTCCGAAATTTACAATGGAGACATAGCAACCTATGAAGTACCGATATACCAAAGGAACTATGCGTGGGAAAAGGACGAAATTTCCGCACTGATTCAGGACGTTTATGATGCGTTTACCGCTAAAAAGCAAACATATTTCATCGGGACATTGGTATCGTTTCATAAGGGCGACCAAGTCTATGAAGTGATTGATGGCCAGCAGAGGTTAACCACGATTAACCTTGTGCTTGGCGCCTTGGGTATTCCTCTTCAAAATAAACTGACTTACCGGGCCCGCAAAAAATCGAACGACACCATCCAAAACCTTCCCGATTTTCAGATTGACGAAAAAGACTATGGAATCGTAAATGGGTATAAATACGCCGAGGACGCTATTGATGAGGTAGTTCCGAAAGCCTGCCAAGATGGATTTAAGACCTATTTCCAAAATAGTGTTCATCTGATTCACTACCAAGTACCGAAGGATATAGACCTAAACCACTACTTTGAGATTATGAATTCCAGAGGGGAGCAACTTGAAAAACACGAGATTATTAAGGCGCGCTTCTCCAAAAATTAAATAACACTGACAAAGCGAAATTCAACCGCCTTTGGGAATATTGCAGTGAGATGAATGTTTATATTCAGCAAAAGTACAGCAGCGACAGGAAAAGCGCGGAACAAATTTTCGGGAAGTCTCTTGGCGATTTTGGTTATGTTATGGATTTTGATGCTTTGCCGGGCGTAGAGGACAAAACCAATACGCTGAAAATTAGCGAACTTATCAATTATAAAGGCTTGGACAACTGGCAGGAAGAGGAGGATAAAATCGATACGTTTCAGCCGATTATGGATTATTCAAACTTCTTGCTTATTGTGTTGAAGCTCACACGCATGGAAGAAAGTGAATTTGATCCTGTAAGTTTTAATCTCGATGACAAAGAATTGATTCATGAATTTGATAAGGTAAAAGTTGATACAGGGTTTGTCAAGAGGTTCGGTTTCAACTTGCTGATGGCAAAATATCTGTTGGACAACTATATCGTGCATCATTCAAATGAAGATGACACTATTGAGAACAATCCTTGGAAGCTGCAATATTGGCAAAAAGAGGGAAAAAAAGGATATCTGAAAAATCTTGATGGCGAAAGCGATATCCAGCATAAATTGGTGCAACTGCTTTCTATGTTCGAAGTATCATTTACGGCGAGGCAAAGGAAGAATTACCTCTTCTACTGCTTGTTTTACCTTTTCCATTCTGAGGACTGGGATATTGGAAAGTATTACGAATTCTTATTGGGACTGGCGGATAAATACATCAAAGATGTATATTTGGTGGCGGATAACCTTAACGAAATCAATACGCCGAAACCCGGCAGTTTTGACAGCACCATTCTTTGCAAAAACGAACTTGATATTACGCCTCACAATGACAGTGTTGATTTTGCCGCTATCTATGGAGACGGCACGATAATGTCAAAGGGAATTCCTTTGTTCGTTTTCAACTATCTTGACTATAAACTGTGGGAGAAGTATGCTAATGAGTTCCGCGGCAAGAAAACAAAAGAAGGTAGTAAAGAACGGACTGAATTTTTCACTGTACTCGGATGTGCTGATTTTGGGCTGAAAGCTTTTGAGCAGTTTTATTTTTCGAGAACGCGCAGAAGTTTAGAGCATTACTATCCACAAGCCAATGCAAACGGTGAAAGCGGTGCACCTAATGAAGATCAAATAAACTGCTTAGGTAATTATGCCATGATAGGCAGCGAGACGAACAGTTCCGGTTCGAACTGGAGCCCAAAAACCAAACTCGATCACTATTTAGATGCTTCTGGAAAGATTAAGCTGGTCAGTGTCGCATCGATTAAGTTTATGATCATGATGCAGAAATGCAAAGACAACCAAAAAGTCAGAGTTGCTGGTCAGGAATGGGAATTTGAAGACATAGAAGCACACCAAGAAAGAATGTTAGAATTGATGCTTGGCGAAGAGAATAAGTCGATAGCGATATGACCCGACAAGACCTTATCGACTTCTTCCTCACATTTCCTGATGCCTATGAGGATTATCCGTTTGACTGGACATATTGCCGCTGACGTATAGAATACATGAAACGGCGCGATCGTATTGTCCACGTCGGAAAAACGTAAAATTACACTCCAGACATCAACATGATCCTATCGTTCCATGTGGAGGCTGTGGCTTTGTTGGTGTGGGATGGTACAGTGTGCTGATAGGGCAGTAGTGGAGCGGGTTTGGAGAGTAGTACAGATTTGTTTTAGACTTTTGTTTCCGTTTGCGTAGCCCTTGATATTATTTACATATCGTATTTTGTTGACGGCTTGTTGACGAACGTCGTCAACAAGCAATCAAACGCAAACAAAACGAACAATACTCTATGGTTAAAACCCTTATAGATCAAGGGTTTTAACCAACTAACACACAATCCATCCAACCCCCACATGTTCCCGCATACGGTGCATGTATTGGTATTTTTGGCAAATGTTCTAGGTCATTTAATGAAATCCATAATCTAGAATGTTTGTTTTAACTCATGGATAAATTGTCTTTATTTGCGCGCACACTTTTTTATCAAATTTAGAGTGACGTCGATACATCCATACTAAGTGTATATTCTGTGTAACACTACCATAAAGCACATTTTTTCTTCTGTTGAATATTGCTTACTCATTTTGATTTTTCTTACTCCATCTATTTATAAAAGACTCATAATATTAGTATAGTTCAAAAATCACCGTATAACAGAGGGTCAGAGCTGCGATTCCAAAATGCGAAATCACAATACCTGTTAAATCATAATCCAGAATATAGATGAATAAATAAGCTAAGAGATACGTTGTTTACCCCTATTGATATATATTTGTAAACCTCTCTCGTCCTTTAAATACACTTTCTTTAATTACTTCAAAGATAAAACCAGTAACTAAATTAAATGGACTAAAAATAACTATAGCAATTGAAAAAAGAAATCCAGCACTATGTGTTATAATTTGGGTTCCCGACAAGGGGATTTTAGATAAAGCCATGATTAGTAAGAAATTTAAACCAAAAAATAACCCAATCGAGCCTATTAAAAGAATACGTAGAAGCATTTTTCACTTTTCTTAGGGCATCGGAAAAAACTTATGTTTTTTGAAGACAAGTTCGAGCTAAATGTCTAGCTTTTGTAATGCGAATCTAGTAGTCATACCATATTTGCACACAAAAAAGCGCACAACCTTAAATTAGTCGTGCGCTCTATTTCAATTTTACTTCGCGCTTTCTTTAATGTTGGTAAATCCTTTTGTATCATCCGTCCGGTATTTATGTGTTAAGCTTTTATTAAATTGAATATTTTGAACTTCAAGTCGACTTGTTTCATTTTGTTGCGCATCAAACGTCAGTAATTTAAGCAGGACCCCTGTTTCAGTATCTACCCAGAGTTTGAATTTGCTTCCAAACTTCTCGGATAGCGTTGACGTCAATTTACCTTCAATGACTGTCGCATTTCGATTCAGTAAAGTTTCATTTCCGACAATGCTATAGTTTTTTTCATCATCTTTAAGCCAAAACGCAATTTGTTGGGGAAAGGTAACAAGTTGAGCGTCTTGTGCCGTAGCCGGATCGCTTCGATGTACCATATGCTTTTCATTCTTGCTGTCCTTAAATTCACGTACTGCCACTTTTTCATCAGTGATTTTGGACTTGTCGTCTTTTGTGTAGGTTTTGTGTTTCATATCGAACTCAATAAGGGTATTCTTATCCGAAATAGATTCTTTTTTGACACCTGCCTTGTCTTTGACCAAAATACGACTGTATGGGTTAGAGCCTTGTTCTACTTCGAAATCAACGGTAATGTTCCTGTTTTTGGTTACGTTTTGGTATGTCCCTTGAACGGTTTGATAATTATCGATGGCATTCAGCATTTTTTCTTTAATCACTGTTGCAAGTTTAATAATGGTTATTTGTTCCTGAGTATGTCTTGTAGTGTCATTACCATTAGTTTTTGAAGTGAAATAAAACGCGGCACCCGAAGCAATAGAAATACTAGCTATAACAAGCGCTATTGAACGGAACTTTTTCATAAGAAAACCAGTCCCCCATGTATGAAGGTTTCCACAATTTATTTAAACCGAAAAATGTGATTTCAGTTCCTTTCAATTAATAACTGGCGAAGGAGCCCTGAAAGGAAAATCCAGTAAATCAAAAAAACAAGTCATTTTTCGGGCTTTGGTTCATATTTTTCTGGTTCGCGAGGGGACTTTTGTAATTTATCAAGCTTAGAACGTAATGTTTAACCATTGTCAACGCTTCGGCCCTTGTAAGAGGATCACTATCTTTGAACCCTGAATAAGAGTTGTCAACCTTTCCTTCTACAATATTGTTGTCCAGAAGATAGCGAATAGAATCCGGGTGGTTATAGTTTTTGCCTGTTGCGTCTGCAATAATCTTAGCTGCTTGACCCCTAGATAAGTGAAGATCTGAATTTAAAGACGCGTTCAAAGACCCAGATGTAGGGAATGGAATAATGACATACCATCCGTAACTAAAGGCATAGTCGATATAAGGGGAGTACCATTCTTCATTCTCAGCCTTTTTATCATTATAGTCCTCTGGATTAAATGCCCTTATTAACATTGCTATGAATTCCTTTTGTCCAACACCATTCTCTGGTTTGAAAGTATGATCAGGGTATCCATCCACTATTTTTTCCTTAACGGCCCACGGTATGGTATCTATAGCCCAATGATCTGCGCTAACGTCCTGAAATTTAATTTCTTCCGCATACACACTGTAAAAGCTACAAAAAAGCATGATTATGGACAGTATTGATAAAAAAGCTTTCCGCTGAATCCTGATATAGATCCTCCTTGAAGTGTTAAATTTAACAATCAACAACAAGGGGATTTTTTTAAATGATACCTGCTAAATGTTTTCGCTACACCAGCAGAACCCCGATACTTATCTACACCATTCATAATACTAACAGAAAACTCCAAAATTGCCCTTAGCGATCAAAAAAAGCCACCTTAAAAAAATGAACTACCTATCATTAAGAATAATCCATCCTATTTGGTTCCGTTTTCCAGTCCCAGTATTTGGCCCCATTCGTTGAGATGAATCTTTCTAACCAAGTTTCAAAGTTACAAAATAAGTTTCTTCCGGGTTGATAAAATATTGTGCTTTGTTTTACGAACATGTACTCTTTTTCGCCAGATTTTACTTTGTCAATGTCAATTACGATTATGTCCTGATAGATCCAAGCAACTTGGATTACATTTTTTATATCAACATTATGGTATCGCTTAATAATTTCTTGGATACCGTGAAGTTGAGCTTCACCACCATACAGATGGTGGTCAAACAAACTACATCCATTACAGGTTTCAAGGAAGTTTCGATAGTCGTCAGGCAGTTTGAAACCTGTTGTTGTTTCCAATAGATTGATTTCTTCGGCTGTTGCAGGCGGTTTAAAACTGCATACATGTGGAACAATTTCTCCATCCGGACTTGGGAGCAATATTTGTTCGTTGATACTTAAAATTTTCTTTAACGCTTTAATGCTATTGTTCATCTTAGTGCTCAACTCCTACCTAGTTTTAAAGGGACAACATTTAGAAGTTGTCCCTTTTATTGTAAATCCATTAAACACTCTCTTCAACTGCTTAATATTCTATTATTTATAGTATCGCCACCAACCCTCCACTGGGCCTTGATGAAACCACTTTTCAAGTGGTATGAGGTTATCATAGTCATTAGTTCCGCCATACTGCCGAGGTCTGATATGGTGTATTTCTGTAAATTCACCACTCCAATTCCACCCATTATTAGGATGTCGTCTGCTGTATTCCGCAATAAAGTTTCCTCTATCAGTTGAAGTCCAAGGAATCGAACCAGTGTAGGCCCAATCAGCTCTTGGTTCAGTCATCGCCTTACCAGAATATGGGTCGGATACAAAGGGGTAGAGCGTTGCTTTTGTATTTAAAAGGTATTGACTTGTTTGACTAGTAGAAGTTCCTAGAGTCATTCCGAAGATGTTCTTTATTGTATGTTTTGCCTCCAGGAAATAATATCCAGTAGAGTCAATGTTGAGATCGCACGTAATTTCCTTGCCAACTTGTACTCCTAAGATTCCAGATAAGGAGCTAGTGCAAGTTTTTACATACGTTCCTGATCCCCGAGTGACGCCGCGATATAAATTCAAGTCAAAATCGATTCTGTGTGGCTTATCACCTATAAAACTTACTATCTTTGAAGCTAGACGCACCGTACCCGTTCCATCTATCGGAATCAGGATATTGCTAAAAACAACACCGCCTTGGTCCATTTTATTAATGTTGCCAGAGTCGCTCGCGGTGTCGTCAAAGTATGCTCTTTCGAGTTGTGCTTTAACTTCATTTGGATTGTTTGGGTTGAAAAGTGACGGATCGCTTTTAACCTCCATTGCAACATCGTGAACTGTCTTTATGTTGACTGATGAATCAGGAGTTTGTGCTAAAGCATCTGGGGTTACAAAACCAGAAACAAGTAAACTGAACAAAAAGGAATACAGCATGACTTTCTTGAAAGTTTTCATTTTTTACCTCCCTTGATTTTGAATGGCAAGTTCGAAATGAACATCTCGTCGGCCGACCGGACTGTTCACAACAAAAATATCATAAAATAACAAAATTTGGGATAGGAATTTACGTCCATTTTTTTTCGTTTATTACTTCAAAACTCGCAAGTAATTACAGTGATTGCCAAAAACCACTTATACTTTGTAGAAATTTATCGAATCGTTATATATTAGGGGATATCATGATAAACAGTTAATTGTAAGATGAAACATACTTTGTTATAATTAACCATCGTATAATATTGAATAAAAAGGAAGGTTTGTATTACGATGGATATTTATGCTAAGTTCCAGAATAAAACCATCTCAGATATCATCTTCCAACTTAGAAAAGAGAAAAACTTGACATATTCAGAGCTTGAAGAACTAACAGGTGTCAGCAGAAGTGTACTGTATCGAATTGATCGTGGGGAAACGAAACATCCTGGGTTTAGAACTGTAAAAGCCATCGCCACAGTATTTCCCACTCATTATAAAGAAATTATGGGGTACTACATTCAAGACGAGGAACGAATAGATGTTTTGTTTGAGATACTTAGTGAAATAGTTAGTATAGAGGATCACTCTTCTTTAGTGCCAATGGTTGCTTTGAAGATACTGCAATCCCCTCAAGGTGAGACGGAGGATAACTTACAGCGTTTATATGATTTTACTGGCAAGATAAGCGATTCTGCTTTGAAAGTGATACTTTATAAGGCGATTATTAAATATTCCAGAGAGCATGGAGTTATGAAATATTTAGCTAAAGGATTGTTACAAAAGCACTTAATAGAGCGACTCGATTTAATGCGATTGGAACAATCATATCAAGATGGTCAGGAAATTTTACATTACACCAACTTTTTATCTTTTGAGGAACAAATCACTTTATATTTGAGAATGGGATTGCTGGCTTATGCAGTAAAAAAATACGAGGACTGTATCCACTTATGTCAGACCGGAATTCTTATGGAAAAGAAAGATACCGAATTAAAAGCAAGAGCATACCTTGCGATGATCAACTCATATTCGCAATTAAAAAACTATGATGAAGTGGAAAAAAATTTAGATATATTTGAACAATTTAATTATGATTTTGTTTCAGAATCAGCAAAAATTACACGGGCTATAACAAAAGCGAGAAAAAAAGAATATGAAGTAGCCTTACCATTACTTCAAAAATACTTGGATGAACTTAGTAAGAGCTACAAGATACATATAGCGGACGAACTTTTTGAAATTTACTTTGAGATGGGCGATTTGAACGCTTGTGGGGAACTTTTAGAAAGAGAAAAGGACTTCTTGCCAGAAGATATGAATGGCCCTCAAATATGCAAAGCAGTTGGGAAATACTACTTGCATAAAGGGGAATATAAGTTTAGCCTTGGATTCATTGACGAGGGAATTCAAAGCATCATGAAAAGTATGGATTCATATGGGAAAGTCAGCGCATTCAAGGAAAGGGAAGAATGTATGAACAAAATTGTTAATTATTGCATAAAAAGTAGAAATACAATAAAATTAAAACATCTCCTTCTCATGAAGGAGGTATATAGTCGCAAATAGGGTCTTTGAATTAATCTTATTCGGAGGCGAATACCATGAAAAAGAAAGTGCTAATGGCAATATTGTCTTTAGCTTTTGTTGTAACATTGAGCAATTTCCCACCAGATGTAACTAAAAATCCGGGTCACATTATCCAATATAGTGATGTTGAACCCGGTTTGTAAAACGAAATAAATGTGTTATGCAAACAGGTGCAAATTGGTGCCTGTTTTTTTATTCCACAAATGTAAACAAATCATGAATAAAAGGAATAGCTGATACGCTATTGCTATTACAGCCTAATCTGAAAGGAGAATTTTTCCATGGATGTATTGGCATCCAGAAAGGAGGATTATGCCCAATACGATATTAGTCATTTCAGTGACGAAGCATTGCAGAACGTAATGGAAAACATCCTGAGCCAAATGGAAGAAGCAGTACAGCAAGGCGAAAGCTTAACGAGCGAATATGTAGTCCAATTGAGCCAACAATTAGATGCATACATTTTAATTGTCCAAACTAGGAAGATGAGGTGTATAAGCTAAAGCCATTTTTTAAATATCAGTTCAATTCAATACTGTTCATTTTGAGGTGTGTTGATGCAAGAGGGTAGAATGATCGGGATTGTTAGAGTGGTAGACGATTTTGGGAGAATTGTGATCCCCACGGAGGTTAGGCGTGTTTTGAATCTAGAACCCAATGTCAGGACGGAGTATTTCTGTGATGACGAGAGAAAGGCGATTATGGTTTATAAATATCGCGCCAAAGAATGTTTGTTTTGTTCAGGCAAACAGCAAATCATATATTTCAAAAGGTTTTATATTTGTATGCCATGCATTCAGAGCCTTCCGCCGCTTCAAGTTTTCCTGGAACGAGTGGAACGAGAACGGGCAGATGCGGCACAAAAAGCTCTTTCCAAAAAGAAAAAAATGACGGCAAGAAGAAAAGAAACAATGGATCGTCTGCATCAAGCAATGAAGGAAAACCCGAAAGCTTCGCAAAAGGAGTTAGCCAAGATGTTGGGAATTTCACAAGGATGGATCAGTCAGTTGCTTAGGAAGCAGATAGATTCATAAGTGTGCTAACACTTAGATAATTTTTTATTCTCCGAATGAAAAAACACATGGCCATTTTG
>NZ_JAMZAW010000043.1 GCF_024158745.1 Paenibacillus tyrphae
AATAAAATTATATTTTCTCATAATACACTGCATCTTTTTTCTCCAGACCACTGCCCTTGTTGTTTTAATAAAGTGGAACGTATTAGTGGAGTTTGCTTATGTGGTGCAGAAATTCAAGAAGGTCAGAGTGAGCGTTTCTTTTATAATTCACAGGAATACATTGAAATTTTGCGTTCCAAACAAAAGTCAGTTGAAACCATTGAAGTAGCTATCAATTCGTGTGGCAGAGAAATTACATCCTTACAAGACGGGATTAAACAAATTCATTTAAGTCTGGAGAGCACACGCAGCCAATTGAAAGAAGCTGAACAGCACACGAATTCCAATAATCAAGAATTACTACAGTTGAATGAACGTGTTTATCAATTAAGGAATGATATTCAAGACAGTGAAAATAGGATTAAAATGATTGAAAAGTATGAAGGAATTGAACGGGCATTTAAAAAAGCGAAAGATGATTTTACTGCGCTACAAACAAAGGTGAGAAGTACACAGGATGCAATAGAACAATTGATACAAGCCCAGATTAAACGCTTTAATGAGATATACAATGGCTTCATGACAAAAACTTTGAAAGAAGTATCCAGTGCAGAGATTAATGAGGATTATATGCCTGTCATAAACGATGGATATTACAGAGAAGCCAGCTCAGATGTACCTAAACGATTTTTATATTTCTTAACTCTTTTAGCCATGTCTTTGGACACCAAGAATCGTATTCCATTCCCTCAATTTTTACTTGTGGATACACCTGAAAACTTGGGGATTGATAAAGATAATTTAGATAAATGTATGGATAGAATTTCTGAACTTCAATCAATGGATTACCAAATTATATTAACAACTGGATTGGGCAAATACCCCAAAACTTTATCTGGTTTTATTAAACAAACCGTTGTTGAAGGTGACAAGTTGTTAAAACTGAAATAAATAGAAGTCGTTTCATTGAAACACGGAAACAGATATCAAAGTGGTATCTGTTTTTTTTGTTGTATTTAATATCGTATCGAATCATTCAATGCTGTATGTAATGATATAAGTTTCTTGATAAATTCAAATAGATTTCGTTTTTCAGCAACTTTTAGCTTTTGAAACAATCCAATTTGGTGTCTTGTGAGGGCGGGAATTTTTAGATAAGTTAATTCGTGCATCAAGAATGTACTTTGAGTGTATTTGTGAATTGGTAACAAAAGTGAAGACTTGGGAAGACTGGACAACGTTGTAGAAACGGTATACGGAGTCTATGAAACGAAGCTGACCTCAAGCACGCCGGGCACGGCGACAGTAGGCGCCGCCGCTTATGGGCAATTGATGGCGAGTCCGGTTCCTACTTGTTCTGCGGTCCGGCCCATGAGAACGCGCGGGCCAGCGTCACCGTGAATTCCGCGCTGGTAACCTTCGCATCGGCCGGAACGACCCGTCGGTGAAGCCGTCGACGATCCGTGCCTCTGACGCCCTGTAGATGTCCGCCGCTGCCCAATGCCCGCTTACCGCAGCTCCGTTCCCCGGTGTAACCGGAGCGGGCTGATCAGGCTGGCGGCCGGGAGCCTTGTCCTTAACGGAGAAGGTTCCGTTCCTCTTCCGTTGCCCAGTTGAACCGGACTAGGTGCCAGGCTGCCGCTTCCGGAACCGCTATCGTCCGATCCCGAATCTTCATCCATCGGATCGGGCTTCGGTTCCGGTTTAGGCTCCTAATCTCTTGCATAGTGGACTTTCGCGGCCGACGTCGCGCTGTAAGTCCCGTACGTGGCGGTCAGCACCGTCTCGCCGGGGGAAAGCCCGGACAGCCCGCCGCACTAACGCTTGCAATGGATGGGTCGCGCACCGACCAGATGCTATAAGCCGTAATATCTTCGGCATGATCATCCCAATAGCAGGCTTTGACCGTCACTTGCAACGGCGACCGGCGAAGTATGGCCCGATTGGGCAGGCGAAGCGATCGGGGGACGGGCTATGGCGGCCGCTTATGCGAACCGCAGCCTGCCGGAGACGGCAAACAAGCCGGTCACGGCCTTTGCCGACGGCGCGGAAGTCCCCGCATGGGCGCAGGACGTTTACCGCACCGCATTGTCCGCGAGACTTCTCGAAGGAGACGACCGGAACCTTCTGCATCCGCTAGAGGGGACCACGCGCGCCGAAGCGGTCACGGTGCTTTTACGCCTGATCCGCTAGGCGACTCCATACGAAGGTTCATACTAAGCAAGAGCCCGGTGCCGAGCATGCCGCCGGGTTCTTTTTCGCATTTTCTCTAGAGCGTATGTTCCGGGCTGTGGGAGTTAACGCCCGATTTATTTTCAGATTGACGGATGATGGAGAAAGGACTACAATAATCAACAAGAAACCACAACAACAAAGTGATGTATGCAACAATCCACGATTGATGATTGCCAATCATCAAATGCGTAAGGTGTTTTATTTATCGAAGTTGTTCAAAAAAGTAACCCGTGAAGTGGAAGCGTTTGTAAGAAAAACCTTCATGTATGAGTGAGGAGGAAGCGGGATGAAGCTGGATTTTCATTTTCACCTGGAGGAGGGGCCGTACTCGACCGGCTGGCTGCAGCGGACGGCGCGGGCGTTGGAGAACGTGCATCGGGAGAGCGGGCGGCTGGGTGAGCGGCCGCATTCGCTCGAATGGATGAACAAGCTGGGAGAGCTGCTTCAGCAGCGGCTTGCGGCGGGCTGCTTCAGCGACGAATGGCTCGCGTTCTATTTCGAGCAGGGGCGGCAACGCGGGATCGAGCGGTTCGGGATGGTGGATCACCTGTACCGGTTTACCGAGTTCCGGCCGTATTACGAACGGCACATGATCGTGGACGATACGCCGCTTGGCCGGCTGCAGCAGTACTGGCTGGACCGTGTCTGCGTAAGCTCCATCGAGCCGTATCTTCAGGCGGTGCGCCGGGCGAAGGCCGCGGGCGTGCCCGTATCGCTCGGGGTCGAGGCGGACTTTTTCCCGGGAGGCGAGGCGGAGCTCGGCGAGCTGCTGTCGCGGTACGAGCTGGATTACGTGATCGGGTCCGTCCATTTTCTGGAAGGTTGGGGCTTCGATAACCCGGAGACCCAGGAGCTGTTTAAGGAAAAAGACTTGCCTGAGCTGTATCGGCAATTGTTCGACTACGTGAAAATGGCGGCTTCCAGCGGCTTGTTCGACATTATTGCGCATCTGGATAATTTGAAGGTGTTCAATTACCGGCCGGAAGAGAAGCTGCTGCTGCCGATGTACGAAGACGTGGCCCGTGCGCTCAAGCAGGCGGATGTGGCGACCGAGATCAATACCGGACTTGCTTACCGGTACCCGGTGAAAGAAGCTTGCCCGAGTCCGGCTTTTCTGGACATTTTGTATAAACACGGCGTCCCGATTACGTTAAGCTCCGATTCCCATTTTCCGGACGACATCGGAACGCAGCTGGACGAGGCGATGGATTTGCTGGCCCGGATCGGGTACAAAGAAATCATCTACGTGCACGAGAAGAAACGGATCGCCGTTCCGCTCGGGCGGTAAGGGGAGGTCCCCATGGAACTGTCGTTGACCCCGGATGTGTGGCATATCGGTTATGCGGAGCTGACGCTCCGCATTATAACGGCGCTGGTGCTGGGCGGTCTGATCGGCTTGGAGCGGGAAATCGGCGGGCATTCGGCCGGATTTCGCACGCATATTCTGGTCTGCATGGGCTCGGCTCTGATTGTGCTGCTGTCGAGCTACGGTTTTTCCGATTTTGCGGTCGAAGCGAACGTGAGGCTGGACCCGGCACGTCTGGCCGCCCAAGTAATCAGCGGCATCGGCTTCCTGGGGGCCGGAACGATTATACGCACGGGGCCAACCGTGTCAGGGCTGACGACCGCGGCTTCGCTATGGGTCGTAGCGGCCATCGGCCTTGCGGTCGGCGCCGGTTTTTACTATGGGGCCGTCGTCTCGACGGCCGCGGTCATCGTCAGCTTGTTCCTCTTGAACAAGGTGGAGAAGGCGGCGTTGGCGAAGACGAAGCGCAAGCGCGAGGTGGAGGTCGAGCTCTGGGACGGGGACGGGAATCTCGGCGCGATGCTGAACCGGATCAAGGCTGCGGGCGCTTCCGTCACCGTACTGCATGTGGAGAGCCGGGTGAAGGAAACGGAGGAAGGCTGTCGCCATGCCTTAAGCGTACGCATGGCGCTCAAGACGACGGCCGGGCAATACGAGAACGTCGTGCAGGAGCTGGTCGTGCTTCCGGGTATGGTGAAGGTAGAAACGCCGGGATGGAAGCCGTTCGAGCACGAAAATAAAACGAAAGCGGCGGGGAAGACGGCCTGATTCGGTCCTGCGGGTCCGGCGTCGGCGGAATCGATCTGCTTCAACCATGAAGCAGGCGCTGCTTCCGGCAGACGGTAACGAGATATACAACTAGCGAAGAGGAGCGATTCAAATGCAAGCTTTAACTTTTCGGGATGACCGGACGTTTACGATTGTGCAGTTCACCGATGTGCATATGAAATCCGGAGGCGACGCGGACCGGCGCACCTTGGAGCTGATGGAGCACATTCTCGAAGCGGAGCGGCCGGATCTGGTCTACTTCACCGGAGACGTCATCGAAGACAAGGAATGCGACGATCCGCTTGGCCGTTTCGACCGGGCGGTTTCCGTCGTCGAGAAGCGGCGCATCCCGTGGGCGGTCGTCTTCGGCAATCACGATACCGAGATGAAAATCACCCGGCAGCAGCTGATGGACAAAGTGTCGGGCTACGAATACGCGTTAGCGTCGGGCGGTCCGTCGGACATTGCCGGAGAAGGCAACTATGTGCTCGAAGTCCGGGATGCGTCCGGCCGTCCGGCCGCCTTGCTGTACGGCTTCGACTCCGGCTGCATGTCCACGCTGCCGCACGTACAGGGCTACGGCTGGATTTGCCGCGATCAGATCGATTGGTACGTCCGGCAGTCCGCCGCCTATACGTCGGACAACGGCGGCACGCCGCTGCCGGCCCTGGCGTTCTTCCATATTCCGCTGCCGGAGTATGCGGAGGTATGGGAGCGCGAAGTATGCCACGGGCATAAGTACGAGAACGTGTGCTGCCCGAAGATTAACACGGGACTGTTCGCGGCGCTCGTCGAAATGGGCGACGTCATGGGGACGTTCGCCGGGCACGACCACGTCAACGATTACTGCGGCACGCTTCACGGCGTCCGCCTGTGCTATGGCCGGGCGACGGGCTACAATACGTACGGCCGGGACGATTTCCCGCGCGGGGCGCGCATCATTCGGCTGCGCGAAGGCGAGCGCGGCTTCGAGAACTGGCTGCGTCTAGCGGACGGAACGGTCGTGACGGAGCAGCCGGAGCATCGGCCGGAGACGCGTTAAGGACTGCACGGGCAGGGGCCCCTGCAAATTAAAACTGCATTTCGGACAGGCGAACGGCTGGAAGAGCACCTCTTCGGCCGTCCGCCTGTTTTCATTTTGGCAGCTATCGAAGACGGAATTCGTCCGGAAAACCCCGTGCCGAACTTGAATGGAAGCCTTGAAAATAGCGGGTTTCCGCCATTTGAGAACTGTTTTGGGCAAATGAGAACTGGGCGAATCCGGGGGCGAATGCTACGATGGGGGCAGGAATTTCCGATACGCCAACTTACCATGCTTCGATCAGTCCAATACGGATGTCCGAAATCGGATGTATAGTATAATGAGGACGGTGACTACTACGACAGACGCGCAAGGAAGGTTGGACGATGCGACATTTATTTTCCAAGAACTACGTTCGGATTTATTTGTGGATCGGAATGATCTTTACGATGATCATCATTCCGTTCTCCATGTTTTTGGCGAACCAGTTCTCGAAATACGCCTACTCGCAAATGGATCTGTTCAACCGCGATACGATGCTGCAAACGGCAAGCCGCACCGAGTTTCTGCTGAACAAGCTCAAAGCGTACGGGCTTCATATGTACCAGGACCGTACGGTGCAGGAATGGCTGCAATCGGCCGGCCGCAGTCCGCTGGACGACATGGATGCGCTCCATGCGCTGACGAACTATATGTCGACTGAGCCGTTTATCAAGCGCGCCTATCTGGTGAACGTCCACAAAGAGCAGGTGATCGATTCGCTCAAGGGGCTCGTTTCGTTCGAGAAATTCGGGGATGCGGCGATGCTGAAGAAGATCCGGGAGGACCGGCCGCTCTTTTTGCAGTTTTTTTATCATGAAACCGGCGGCGAGCCTTATCTCGCGCTCATCGTTCCGTCCACGCCGGCCAGGAAAGACCACCGCGGCTATCTCGTGCTCCTGTTGGATAACAGGGCGCTGCAGGAAAATCTGCTCGGTCTGAACAAGGAACTCGGCATGGATCTGATGATTGTGGACGGCCAAGGCCGGAATGTGCTGGGGACCGCGGAGCACGACGCGGCCATCCTGAACGAGCTGCGCCGCCTGAAGCCGGCGGGTTCGGAGACACAGGTCATGACCGTGTGCGGAATGCAATTGTTCGTCAATTCCGCACCGCTGGCCTCGCAGAAATGGACGGTGTATTCATTAACCGAGTTGAAAGCGTTTAAGCGTCAAGCGCTAGCGTTCCAGACGAAAATCGTCGGTTACTCGCTGCTGCTGCTCGTCCTGCTGCTGCTGGCGGCATTCTGGAATTCCCGCCGGATGGTGAAGCCGTTCCGCAGGCTGGCGGACCAATTGCAGCGCCGCATCGTGCAGGAGTCGCGCCATTCCGCGCTGGCTCTCCCCGCTGCGGGAGACGAGTACAGCATCTTGAAAAACGGGATCGAGCTGCTGTCCAGCCGGGTCGACGAAATGCACCAATCGCTTCGCGGCCATTCCGGCTTGATCAAGGCGGAATATTTGCGCCAGTGGCTACTGCAGGGAAGAATGAACCGGACGCTGCGGGAAGGGATTGCCCGGGAATCGGAGCTCCTGGCGTCGGACCTTATCCGGCTTGTGGTCGTCAAAATCGACGCATACCGGGACGTTGCCGAAACGTACGATTTTGCTTCCCGCCAACTGCTCAAATACGCGATGGGCAACATTGCCGGAGAGATCATCTCGGGCGAGGGCGGGGCGCTGGAGACGATCGATCTGGCCGGCGATCACATCGTCTTCCTGATCGGGCTGGATCGGGACGATGCCGTAGTCTGCAAGCTGCTGGAGACGATCAAGGGGCATATTGCAACGTATGTCCGGCTTCAGGTGACCGTCGCGGTGAGCGATCTGAAGCACTTGGAGGACGATCTGCGCTCCGTTTACGACTTCGTTCTGGAGCTTACTCTGCTCAAGTTCATCAGCGGCGAAGACAAGGTGTACACGGAGGGCGATTACGAAAGCTACGTTCGGCTGCTGCAGCCGTTATCCGATCCGAAGAGCCTCGACAAGCTGCTTGTCGCGGTCAAGTCCGGGAAAAAGGACCAGGTCGTCCTGCTGCTGGAGGAGCTGTTCGGGCAGATGGCGGCGGTCAAATACACCGAATGCAAGGTAAGGCTGACCGTCATTTTATTTACGATCATGAAGGAATTCGACAAGCTTCGGGCGCTGCAGGGCGTGGACGGCATCGACAAACAGCTCGACCGATTCTCGACGCTGCAGGAAGCGCGACACTGGCTAGAGGCGGAGCTATTCGCTGTCATGGACCAGCTGAGCTCCCGCAAAGGCGGTGACCGGAAGGAGAAGCTTGCGGAGGAGATGATCAACTACGTACTGTACCATATTCACGATCCGATGCTGTCCGTCGAAGCGATCGCGGAGCATGTTTCGCTGTCGGCCAAGTACGCCCGCAGCATTTTTCAGGAAGTGCGCGGCGTGTCGCTCTCGAACTACATTCTGAACACAAGGATCGAGAAGGTAAAGGAGCTGCTCGTCACGACAAGCATGTCGGTGGCGGATATCGGGGAGCGTTCGGGATTTTTGACGCGAAGCCATTATTTTACGGCGTTCAAAAAAGCGACGGGGCTGACCCCTAACCAATACCGGCTGCACCATACCGAAGGGGAAGGAGGGGAAGCGAAATGAACCGGACACTGCGATGGGGATGCTTGCTTGCTGCGCTTCTCTTGCCTGCGGGGTGCGGAGGGTCCTCCGCTTCCGATGCGGGCCGGACGGCCCCGGCCGCCACGCCTTCTCCGGTGACGCTCCGCATCATGCTCCCGGGCGATCGGGCCGCCGATTACGACCTTGTGCTGAAGGAAGCGCAGCGGCGTCTGGTGGGAACGCTCAACGTGAGCCTCGACATCAAGTTCGTGCCATGGAACGACTTTGGCCGGGTATCCCAGGTGGCGCTGGCTTCGGGCGAGGAGATCGATCTCGTCTTCGACGCGCCGTGGTTGCATTTGAGCGAGATGATCTCCAGCGGGTACTACGAGCCGCTCGACGTGCTGCTGGAGAAGTACGGCGAGACGATCCTTGCCAAGCGGCCCCGGCCGATGTGGGAGGCCAACCGGTACGGCGGCAAAATTATGGCGATCCCGCTCGGCGTCTCCTATGCGATGGGCCACTCGTATTTCGTCCGCAAGGACCTTCGCGAGAAGCTTGGCGTGCCGCCGATCCAAAGCTACGAAGAGCTGATCCGGTTCGCCTACCTTCTGAAGCAGAAGGAGCCGGGCATCGTGCCGCTGATCGCAGCGGGGAACACGTCGCAGCAGCTCTACAGTCAGGCGGCGTTCCGGTATTACGACGATGCGCAGGAACAGATCCGGCCGACGCAGGCGCTGGGCAGCAGCCTGATGCTGTATTACCAGCGCAATGACGGCAAGGTGCACAATCTGTTTCACGAAAAGGATTCGCCGGTCCGCGACTGGATTCGCGAAGCGCGCCGGTTGTATGTGGATGGCGTCATGCATCAGAACGTGCTCGGCATCAAAGATTTTCAAGACCCGGGCTTCTCGGGCGAGGTAGCGGTCTTCCCGGCAGGCTCGTTCTCGGTTGACGAGGGGAATCAGGAAAAGCTGAAGCGGCATGCAGCGGGCGGAGAGCTGGAGAGCGTGATCTTTTATCAGGACATTCCGAAGGCGAATTTGTCGAATTTCGCCCAATGGAATTTTATCGCGGTTCCGGTGACCAGCAAGCACAAAGAGGAAGCGATCCAGTTCCTCAATTGGGCCAACGAGAAGGACAACTACGACCTGCTGGCGTACGGACTTCCGGGCGTCCATTGGGAGCCCGTAGGGACGGACCGATATCGGACGCTGAAAAGCGGCTATCAGCAGTTCCCGTACGTCTGGTTGTGGAACCCGGACGACGACCGCATTCCGGTGACCGATGACCGTACGGAGGCGTTGGACTGGTTTATTCGGCGGGCGGAGCATTTTACGCCGGATGTACTGACGGGGTTCCAGTTCGACGGAACTCCGGTACAGAACGAGCTGAACGCGTACGCAAGAATCGAGGCGGAGTACTACACGCCGATGTTTAACGGAGTGCTCGACCCGGAGGAAGCGTGGCCGCGTTTTGAAGCCGAAGCCGGTGCGCTGTTGGAAGCGATCGGGTCGGAGCTGCAGCGCCAGATCGACGCTTTCCTGCGGAACAAGCGGCACTGACCAAGCCGATGCGGGTTGCCTAAGCCGTCTGGCGGGGCACGGAGCGTCTGTGTTGCGGCGGAAACTACTTCGCGACGCGAAGCACCCTCTCTATGTTCGATACTTCAACATAGAGGGGGGAGCCGCGGCCGTCCGGCACCCTGTGCGGCAAATCCGTGCATACGTGCAGACGGAGGAGTATTGTCCCGAAGTATGTCCTTTTGTGGAGGATTATTCCGTTTTTACATTAATTATAGGAGGTGGTTTTCATTTAGTCTTGTCCGATGAGCGGAAGGAGACAGGGCAGGAGACTTTGCCCAAGGAAGGATTAAGTGACGATTCGCACCCGCCTGAAGCGGAAAGCCCGGATGTTCCGGCTCACCGTGAGGGGAGAGAGGCGGCAACATCGTAAACACACTATCGAAAGGGTGGCTGACATGAAACGGAATACAACGTATAAAACGATGACGGCACTGCTGGCGACCATGCTGGTGGCGGCAGGACTTAGCGGATGTGCCGGGGGCAAGGACGCGGGCGGTACGGGGTCCGGAGCTGCTTCCGGCGACGGGAAGACGGAAGGGAAAGTGACGGTTCAACTCTGGAACCATTACACCGGCGATAAAGCGGCTGTACTCGATCAGATGGTGTCGGCTTTCAACGCCAGCCAGAACGAAATTACGATCAAAGCGCTGAGCAATCAGGACCCGCAAAAGCAGCTCACCGCGATCTCCGGCGGCAGCGCGCCCGATCTGATGTTCACGTTCTGGAACAACATCGGCCCGTGGTCCGAAGCGGGCGCGGTGCTGAATCTTGACGATTTCGTCAAGCAGGCGAACTTCGATACGAAGAAAATCATTCCCGCTGCCTTGGAGCGCATGAAGGTGGACGGCAAGGTATACGGCTTCCCGATCTCGATGAGCATGGCAAGCCGGCTGTACTACAACAAGAAGATGTTTCAGGACGCGGGAATTTCCAAGCCGCCGGAAACGCTCGAAGAGATGTTTGAGGTCTCGAAAAAACTGACCAAGAAGGACAGCAAAAACGGCTACGAGCAGGTCGGCTTCATCCCCGACTATCCGTGGATCGACAATGTCTTCTGGCCGATCATCTTCGGCGGCTCCTGGGATGACGGCAAGGGCAAGCTGACGGCCGCCCAGAAGGCGAACGTTGATGCGATCGCTTACCAGACATCATATTACAAAGAGTTCGGCAGCGAGGGCATCTCCAAGTTCAAATCCGGCATGGGCAAGGCTGACACGCCGCAAGACCCGCTCGTCACCGGCAAGCTCGGCATGATGATCGGTTGGGAGAACATGTACAACGACAAGCGCGGCGAAGGCGGAGCGATCGGCGTTGCGCCGTTCCCTTATCCAAAAGACCGGCCCGAGCTGAAGAACGCGGGCATGGTCAGCCCGATTGCGATGTTCATCCCGGCGAAAGCGAAGAACAAGGAAGCGGCCTGGAAAGTGATGCAGTATTTCTTGTCGGAGGATGTGCAGATCGAGTACGCGACCAAAGCGAAGACGATTCCGGTGCTCCTGAGCGCGCTGGACAATCCGAAGCTGACCAAGAACGAAGCGACGAAGTCGCTGACGGAATTTTTCGAGAGCGCGAAGAGCTCGAACCTGAACGGCTTTCCGAACAGCGTCTATATCAACGAATATTTGCAGGCGCTGAACGAAGAAACGGAAAAAGCGCTCAAGAGCCAGATCACGCCGCAGCAAGCGATGGACAACGTCGTGGCCAAAATTCAACCGAAAGCGGATAAAGCGAACAAGAAATAAGAACACCGGGGCGCGCGCATGCTGTTATCGCGCTGCTCGCGCGCCCCGAACATCAAAGAGGAGGAGGACCGGAGATGGATACAGTCAATCGAATCGGAATCAAGCGAAGAGAGCGCCAGCGTCTCCTCGTCGGGTTGTGCTTTATCAGTCCGTGGCTGATCGGATTTTTGCTGTTTCAACTGCTGCCGATCATATCTTCGTTCTATTACAGCCTGACGGAGTACAACCTGTTCGAAGCCCCACAGTGGGCGGGCGCCGCGAATTACGCGGAGCTGGTCGTGGACGGCAAAGTATGGCAATCGCTGTACAATACGCTTTTTATGGCGGTGTTCGGGCTGTTCCCGCATCTGGCGTTCGCGCTCGGCATTGCCATGCTGCTCAACAAAGACGTTAAAGGAAAATCGCTCTACCGTACGATTTATTTTCTGCCTACGCTCGTGCCGACGGTTGCCGCGACGCTGCTGTGGATGTGGCTGCTGAACGCGCAGTACGGGCTGATCAACGAGCTGCTGGGCATGCTGGGACTGCCGCAGCCCGTCTGGCTGCTGGAGCCGCAATGGACGAAGCCCGCGCTGATTCTGATGGGCTTCTGGGGAACGGGGACGGCGAGCATCATGTATTTGGCCGCCCTGCAGGATGTGCCGCGCATGTATTACGAAGCGGCGGAGATCGACGGAGCCAACGCCTGGCAAAAGTTCCGCCACATCACGCTGCCGGCGATCTCGCCGATGACGCTGTTTCAGGTCATCATGGGCGTCATCGGGGCGCTGCAAATGTTCACGCAAGGCTACGTGTTCGCGGACGGCAACGGGCAGGCGATCGGCGGACCGGAAAATTCGCTTTTGTTCTACGCGGTTTACTTGTACCAGACGGCGTTCTCGTTCCTGCGGATGGGCTACGCGTCGGCGATGGCCTGGGTGCTGTTCGTTATCGTCTTCCTGCTGACCTTTCTGGTCTTCAAAACATCGGCCCGCTGGGTGTATTACGGAGGTGAGCGCTAATGTCCAAGGCAACTGCCGCAACGTCTTCCTTATCCGTTAGCCGGAATAAGCGAAAGCGAGCTCTCGGGGCGCGCCCAAGCTGGGTGACGCATCTGCCGCTCGTGATCGTCGGCCTGCTGTTTTTGCTGCCGTTCGTCTGGCTGGTCATCACGTCGCTCAAAACCGACGAAGAAATCTTCGTCGTGCCGGTCCGGTGGTGGCCCGAGACGGTACAGTGGAGCAACTACGTCAATGCGATGAAGGCGATTCCGTTCTTCCAATACACGATGAATACGGTGTTGATTTCCGCCCTTTGCGTGCTCGGCGTTGTCGTGATCGCGCCGCTTGTCGCTTACGGGTTCGCAAGGATTCATTTTAAGGGCAGGAATGCGCTGTTCCTCGTCATGATGAGCACGCTGATGCTTCCTTTTCAAGTGACGATGATTCCGCTTTATGTGCTGTTCAACAAGCTGGATCTGATTAATTCGTACTGGCCGATCGTGCTTTCCTCGTGGTTCGGCACCGGCATGGCGTACTACATTTTCATGGTGCGGCAGTTTTTTATGGGCATCCCGCATGAGCTGACGGAGTCGGCGAAGATCGACGGCGCTTCGGAGTTCCGCATTTATGCGCAAATCATCCTTCCATTGGCGAAGCCGGCGATCTTGACCGTGGGGCTGTTCACGTTTCTGGCGGCGTGGGGCGATTTTCAGGGCCCGCTCATTTATTTGAACGATCCGGAGAAGTGGACGCTATCCATCGGGCTGAAGCAGTTCATCCGCGAGAATCAAGTGGCTTGGGGGCAGTTGATGGCCGCTTCGACCTTGTTCACCGTTCCGATCGTCATTCTGTACTTTTTCGTGCAGAAAAAGTTTATCGAGGGCATCTCCATCACGGGGATGAAATAACCAAAAGCAGCATCCGGGGAGGAAATGACAATGAAGCTGGGCATCAGCTCCTACAGCTTGTATCAGGCGGTGCAGCGCGAAGGCTGGACCATCCTGGACATTATCGAATGGATTGCGGAGAACGGAGGCGAGCATGCGGAAATCGTGCCGCTGGAGTACGACCTGCTGGAGCAGCCGGAGCTGGCGGACCGGATCCGGGAAAAAGCGGCGCAGTGCAGAATCGAGCTGTCCAATTACGCGATCGGCGCGAACTTTGTGACGGAGTCGGACGAGGCGTACTTGGTGGAAATCGAACGGGTCAAAAAGCACGTCGAGCTGGCGCATCGCATGGGCATCCGGCTCATGCGGCACGAT
This sequence comes from Paenibacillus tyrphae, assembly GCF_024158745.1. Lineage (GTDB taxonomy): Bacteria > Bacillota > Bacilli > Paenibacillales > NBRC-103111 > Paenibacillus_G > Paenibacillus_G tyrfis_A. The sequence goes on from NZ_JAMZAW010000043.1 coordinate 13,498, forward strand.
GCGGCGTCCCGGCCGCTGCCGGAAACGACGATCTCCCGGTTCGAAGCGGATCTGGAGCGGGTGGCGGAGGCTTGCCGTCAGGTAGCCGACCATGCCGCTTCGTACGGCATCGTCACCAGCGTGGAAAATCACGGGTACTACATCCAGCACAGCGACCGGGTGCAGCGGTTGGTGGAACGGGTCGGCCGGGACAATTTCCGGACGACGCTGGATGTGGGCAATTTCCTGTGCGTCGACGAGCTGTCCGTTCCGGCCGTGAACAAAAATATTTCCATCGCCTCGATGGTGCACGTGAAAGATTTTTACGTCCGGCCTTCGTACCGGAATCCCGGTGAGGGATGGTTCCGGTCGGCGGGCGGCAGCTATTTGCGCGGGGCGATTGTCGGTCAAGGCGACATCGATATGCCGGAGGTGCTGCGCATCATCAAGGCGTCGGGCTACGACGGGTACGTGTCCATCGAGTTCGAAGGCATGGAAGATTGTAAGCAGGGAGCCAGGATCGGCATGGATTACGTCCGCGCCATGTGGAAGGAACTGTAAACCTAAGCATATATATTCGGATCGGGAGGATTCGTCATGAGTAAAGTGAGAATCGGCGTTATCGGAGCGGGAAGTATCTCGGAAATGCATTTGAAGGCTTATGCCAACAACCCGGAGGTGGAGCTTGCGGCGATCTGCGATTTGAACGGGGAGCGGGCAAGAACCAAGGCGGAGGCCTACGGGGCGGGAAAAGTATTTACGGATTACAAGCAGCTGCTTGCCGATCCGGACATCGACGCGGTGAGCGTGTGCACGTGGAACAACAGCCACGCCGCCATCAGCATCGCCGCCTTGGAGGCGGGCAAGCACGTGCTGTGCGAGAAGCCGCTGTGCAAGACGGTGGAGGAAGCGCTTCAGGTGGAGGCGGCGGTCGGCCGGAGCGGCAAGACGCTGCAGATCGGCTATGTCCGCCGGTATGGCACCAACGTGCGCGTGCTGAAGAAGTTCATTGATGCGGGCGAACTGGGCGAAATCTATTACGCCAAAGCGACCTGCTTGCGCCGTCTCGGCAATCCGGGCGGCTGGTTCTCCGACATCGAGCGCTCGGGCGGCGGTCCGCTCATCGATCTCGGCGTTCATATCATCGATCTGTGCTGGTACCTGATGGGCAAGCCGAAGGTCAAATCCATCAGCGGCAATGCTTACCGGAAGCTGGGCAACCGGAGCCATATTCAACATTTGGATTACTATAAGGCAGCCGACTATAACGAGCACAATACGGTGGAGGACCTCGCGAACGCGCTGATCCGTTTCGAGAACGGCGCTTCCTTGCTCGTTGACGTCAGCTTTACGCTTCAGACTAAGAAAGACGAATTCGCCGTCAAATTGTACGGGGACAAAGGCGGGGTCGAGGTCGAGCCGGAGCTGACGATTATCACGGAGCGGCACGACACGATCTTGAACGTCACGCCGCAGATCGATCACTTGTCGTTCGATTTCGAACGCGGCTTCCAGAACGAGATCGATCATTTTATCAATTGCTGCCAAGGCCGGGAGCAGACGATCAGCCCGGTGCAGGACGGCGTGGAAATGATGAAAATGCTGTGCGGCATCTACGAATCGGCCCAGTCGGGCGAGGAAATCCGGTTTTAGCATCCTATTTGCGGTTGGGAGATCATATGATGAGACAAAGAATTACGGAGAGAGGCCTGGTCGTCTCCTGCCAAGCGTATGAAGGGGAGCCACTGTTCGGCCCCCACCATATGGCCGAGATGGCCAAAGCGGCCGTGCTTGGCGGGGCGGTCGGCATTCGCGCGAACGGGCTCGCGGATATTTTTGCCGTGAAGCAAGCCGTTGCCGTGCCGGTGATCGGCTTGAACAAACGAAGCAGCGCAGGCAGCGACGTGTATATTACGCCGACGCTGGAGGATGCGCTCGCCGTCCATGCCGCCGGAGCGGATATTATTGCGCTGGACGGCACGGACCGGCCGCGGCCCGACGGACGGACGCTGGCGGATACGGTGAAGGAGCTGAAGCGGCGGGACATCCTGATTATGGCGGATATTTCGACCGAGGAGGAAGGGCGGTACGCCGCGCAGCTCGGCGTCGACTGGATATCGACGACGTTGTCGGGCTATACGCCGTACAGCACGCAATCCGCCGAGCCGGACATTGCGCTAGTGGCCCGCCTCGCCGCAGCCGTGCAAGTCCCGGTTGTCGCGGAAGGAAGATACGGCAAGCCGGAGGATGTCAAGCGGGCGTTGGACGCGGGAGCGCAATTCGTTGTCATCGGCGGGGCGATTACGCGTCCGCAGCACATTACCGAGCGGTTCGTACATGCCATTCGGGAGAGCGGCTAGAGATGAAGCGGCCGGGGGAGGGGGAAGCCATGCGAACCATACTGTATGTTCCGCTGGACGAACGTCCGTGCAACTTCGATTTTCCGGCCGATCTGGCCGTCGGTACGGATTTTCGGCTCGTGAGGCCGGAGCTGGAGGCGATGGGGCGCAAAAAATCGCCTGCGGACGTGGACCGGCTATGGGCCTGGCTGTTCGAGCGGGCAGCCGAAGCCGACGGTGCGATCGTTTCGCTGGATACACTGATGTACGGAGGCATCGTGCCGTCGAGACTGCACCGGCTGTCTCCGGAGCAGTGCCGGGAGCGGCTGGATAGGCTGCGCAAGCTGAAGCAAATCAATCCGAAGCTGCGGCTGTATGCCTTCAACCTGATCATGCGCTGTCCGAGCTATTCGAGCAGCGACGAGGAACCGGACTATTACGAAACGTGGGGAAAGGACATTTTCAGGCGGGGGGTTCTCCGGCACCGGGCAGAGCTTGGGCTGGCGGATGAGAAGGAGCTTGCGGAGCTGAAGCGGCTGGATACGTCCATCCCTGCCGGCGTCTGGCAGGATTATACGGAGCGGCGGGCCGTCAATTTGCAGGTCAACCAGTGGGCCGTCGAGCTGGTGAAGGAGCAGGTTGTCGACTTCATGATCGTGCCGCAGGACGACTCGGCGCCCTTCGGGCTGACGGCTGTTGACCAGCAGTGCGTGCGCGAGCATATCCGGAGCCTGAGCCTGCAGCTTCAGGTCTATATGTATCCGGGAGCCGACGAGGTCGGCTGTACGCTGCTCGCCCGTATGATCAACGGGTTTATGGGCGTCCGGCCGCTCATTTACCCGCATTTTTCGAGTGTGCAGGGTCCGTTCGTGACGCCGTTGTACGAAGACCGGATGCTGTACGAGACGCTAAAATGCCACATCGTGGCCGCAGGCGCGATGATGGCTTCCTCCGTCAGCGAAGCAGATCTGGTTCTGTGCGTGAATTCGCCGGGAGAGCAGATGATCGAAGCCGGCGAGCAGGCTTTACCGAATCCGAACCGCGGATATACCGTGCTGCGGAACCTCGTCGAATTGACCGAAATGGCGCATGAGGTCGTTCACCGCTGGAAGAAGCCGTGTCTGGTCGCCGACGTCGCCTATGCCAACGGCTCCGATCTGGAGCTGCTCGCGCTGCTGCGGCAGAAGGGGCTGCTGTTCCGCTTGGCCGCCTACGCCGGCTGGAACACCAACGGCAATACGCTCGGCACGTGCCTCGCGCAGGGGCTCATCTATTACCTATACGGCGATATGCCGGGCCATCGCGATTTTCTGGCCTTGCGGCTTGTGGAGGACGCGGGCTACTGCGCATCCGTCCGTCAGCAGGTTACCCAGTCGTGCCTGCCGTCTATGGGGCACACGTACTTCTCGATCGACGGGGAGCGGGGGGCGGTGGCGGACCTTGTGAAGCGGGAGCTGCAGCGGTTTGCCCGGGAGCAGATCGACGACGAAGGGCACCGCGTCGTGATTGACGACTGCCGCATGCCGTGGAGCCGGATGTTCGAGGTCGGTCTGCGCGTGCGTGTCGAGAGGAGATAGCGGGGTTTTGTCCCAGTCCAGGCAACCGCCAGCCCCATGGGAAGCCGGGAGGCGCCGGCGGTTGCCTGCTATAAGCCTCTTCGGATGAAGTTTGCCGAAACCGCCCGCAAACCCAATTCCTTGGCCCAGACGGACAATTGTCCGACATGGTGGATTTCATGGGCGATTACATGTCTTAAGATTTCGCCTTGGGTGAACGTTTCTTCCATCCCGGAAGGCGTAACAGGTTCACCGTCGGACTCATTGGTCCAATGTACGAGAAAGTCCTCGACTTCGATCCGATACTGCGCGGACAGCTGCCGGACCTTGTCCAAGCTCGCGAAGTCGTTGAAGGCAGGCTCCGGGTCCGGCTCGCCCTTGATGGCCCGAATCCAGCTGCACTCCACATCGACGATATGAAACAGCGTCTTCAGGATGGACCCGACTCCGCCGGTGCGTTCGCGCAGCAGCTCTTCCTCGCTTATTGCCCCGAAGGTTTCAAACCATTCGTCCCGTACCATCCAATTGTAGCGAAATAACCGCAGCATTCGTTTTCCTCCTCAGACTTTTTCAGATTACTTCCATAATATCTGGTCGAAAGACCAAGCTCAATATGCCGTCTTACTGCATTGTCCCTCCGGCGTTAACTGATAGAAGCCGTCCTGTACGTACAGCCGGTAGGCGCGGCTTTCCTCGTCGTAAGCGGCTGCGTGCTGCCACGCTTCTTCCAGCGATTCCGTCTTGATCAACCGATGGAAAAAGTGCATGATGAACAGCGCGGCCGCTTCTCCCGAAACATCGATATCGGCGGCAATATACGCTTTAAGGTTTCCTTGCATAAAAGCTTTCCCCGCTTCTTCGACACCCGCAGAGCAAGCCGTATTGATGACAACCGTTCCCGGCAGGTTGATCGCTTGGCCTATCGTCTCCGGAAGCATAACCTCATCGTGCAAGCTCGAAACGTCGATTTCTTCGATATATTCGCCGAAAATAATCCCGCCCTTGTCCCCATGAGCGCTAATAATAAGGTAAGGCGGAGCGTTTTCTTCTCCTTGCCCGATCACTTGCAGAAAATCCCCGGGCGTGCCGATGGCATGAAACAGCGTAACCGTATTGAATTGTTCCAAAACCTTACGAATAAAATTGGCCTCGCCGCCGTCGTCGATCGCAGCGATCGCAACAGGCAATCGTTTTGCGTAAAATCGGGTATCGACAGGTTTCCACATGGTGTACCACTCCTCATCTATTTTTATATGCTTACGACGAGGGGTTTCCATGGTTTCGCTGTTTTTGGATTTCGACCCAAGGCGAACGCAAAAAAAGCACCTTTCGTGAAGGACGAGGCCAACTACTGTATGCCGCCCCGTCCTCTTTAGAAACGTGCTTAATTTGAAAGTTAGTTGTGTCGGAATCCCGCTCTTGTACGATGAAGCTTACAGCGTCAAGTTCACGATCGTTCCGGCGGGTGATTTATTTCCTTTACGCTTCTCCGAGTACGTCTCGATTTCTTGCGCCGTTAGCTGTCTCCTCCCGGATTGCTGCGGTTTATCCAAGCTTTCATCTTCTTTCGTTTGTTTGGCGGGCTTGGCGGAAGCGATCTTGTCGTCCTCCCGGACCGCTTTAGCGATGTCGCTTGTGATATTACCGGACAGTTCCATAAGCTTGCCGTTTAAGTTCTCGGCTTTTTCCTTCAATTCGCTTGAGCGCGCAGGATCGCTATGCTCCCAGCCTTTAGCCTCTGTTCGCAGCGTATTTTGCGCCATCTTGATGCGGCCGAAGTTCTGTTTCTCCTGGCTCGCGGATACAACCGCTTGCATTGTGTTTGAAGATAAAACAGAGTCCTCTTGGGACCGCTCATTCGGGTAGCTGCCGCCAGGACTGGAGGCGTTCGACTTCTCGCCCTTTTTCTTGCTCTCTTCGTCTAATCCCGCTGCCTTCCGCTGCTCTTCGAGCTGGATTGTTCTCATCTGCTCTTCCAGCTCCCGGATTTGCTTGTCGATGTTTTCGAGCTCCGCTTTCATCGATTCCGCACTCGTGCCTTTTTTCAAAGCCTCGCTTAAATAATTGTCTCGTCGTTCCATCAGCCCTTGCTTTTGTTCCATTAACCGCTCCAGTGCCGTGGCCGCCGTTTTTTGACCGGGACCGTTAAGGAAAGGCTTGCGGATGGTAACCCTGTCCTGCTGCTGCTTGTGCTCCTGTTGTTCGTTCGCATTGGATCGCCGGGTGTAAGTCTGATTACCATGTGCGCTGACAAACGAGGGCCGTGAGTCTAAAGAAACGCGCATGAAAATATCCTCCTCCGTGATTTTATTGTAAAAGAAATCCTTATTTTACTATATCGTCTAATCTCATTAATTTTTAAAACGATTTACTAAAAAAGTTTATTGAAATAGATTTTGGCCTCTAAAGACTTGAATACGGCGTCCCGTATCTTGATCGCCTGAATGGCGGATGCAATATCGAGAAGCTCGCTTTTTTTGTTACATTCCAAACAATCCTTAATATGATGTATGACTTGCTCATAATCATCCTTCATTTGGGGAGTTAACACTTCTTTGCTTCCATCACTATAATAAGCGGCAAATTCTTCTCTTGTGTTTGTACCATATTCAGCATCAAACTTGATCGAACCTTTCTCGCAAATAACCTCAAATCCTACACAAAACGGGGCATTCTTCGGTAAATTGGTGTAACTCTCAACAACGGCGAATTTATTTTCATAGTTTAATGTTGTGATTGCGATCGATTGCTCCCCCAAGTCTATCCCATTGGAGACGACATGTTCAGGCATCCCCAGAATCTCGATCAAGAAATCAAAATTATGAATATGGAAATCGGAAACGTTTTTTTGCAATCCCAGGTTTCCCCAAACCGGAGCGGTTTTATTATACGAACGAAATGAGATTACTTCACCGAATTCAAGGTTTTGGATTTTGTTTATCGTTATATGGTGGGGCGTCGAAAATTTAAAAAACAAATCCACAAAGACGTGTCTTTGATACTGTTCGGAGATATGTAAAATATTTTCGGCCTCATCTATTTGATAGCATAACGGGGTTTCGCAAAAAACATGCTTTCGATGCTTTAATGCTTCAATGGCCCATTTAGAATGAAGAGAGGTAGGCAAGCAAATATCTACTAAGTCGATTTCCTCATGTTCAATGATTTCGTATATATCTGTCGTCGTTCCAATGTTCAACGTCTCATTGATTTCTCTTAATTTGTTTTCATTCCGACCATAGATGAGAACGACTTCATTTTCGTTGTAAGAGCCTTAAATAAATACCGTATCGGCGTCCGTATGCTCGAAGCACAGATTAACCGTCCGCACGTTCGATCTGGTCCGATGAACGACTCCGGCAGGGATGGTAATGGAATCGTTGGCTTTCAATGCTACGGTGTCGCGGTCTTGGAAATCGATGAGCAGCTCGCCTTCCAGCACGATAAACAGCTCGTCGGAGGTCGGATGATAATGCCATTGATATTCGCCGGTGAACACAGCCAGCCGAAGGCAGCTTTCATTGACGGTACTGATGACCACGTTGCGGTACTGCTCTTCGACGCTGCCGCTTAATTGCGATAGATTGACAACTTCGAGTTCCTGATTTGTTTTCATGGGGTATCATCCTTTGCTATTCGTAGTGGAAGCTATGACTTTTTCGGGCGATGAGGTGGGTGAACACCGCAATATCTCTATAAGGACTAAGACGTCCTAATTCGTGCTCCAGTTTCGCGGCCCGGCGGTGCCATTCTTCCTGCTGCTTGATTTCGTTATCGGCAATGTATCCGTAGATGTTGTGGATGCCGCACCGGTCCAGAACTTCGTAGCCTGCTTCCTGAAGCCATTGCTGCAGCCGTTCATGGGGATACGTGGTGATCTCCGTTTGAATCACGCTGCTGTATTCCTGATCGCTTTCGAGGCTGTGAAAGGCTTCCTCGGGGTCTTTAAGGATGATCGCTTTCTTCATCACTTTCCCCACAGGATTATGAGCAATGAGCGACAGATAACCGCGTTCGTTCTGCTTGGAGCCGATTCGCTTGAGCAAGTCTCCGGGCTCCTCCACATATTCCAGAACGTTATGGCAAAATATCCAGTCATACCGCCCCGGCAAAGCAAGCTCCTCTTGGAGCGTGGACACCCTGTAATCGATGTTTGTGCGATGGTCCGACGCGGATTGCTTCGCGATTTCGATCATTTCCGGCGTAGGGTCGATGCCCGTCACCCGATTCCCTCTCCTGGCGTACTCCGAGCTGGTGATGCCGAAGCCGCAGCCGATGTCCAGAATCGATTGTCCGGCTCCTTCAAGAAAACGGTCGATTTGATGCCAGGCTGTCGCGTAGAATAACTGTCCCCAAGGCATCTCGGTATAGGTTAAATAAGATTGGATCGATTTGGAGAACGATGCGGTCTTGGAAGCCATAGGATATCGCTCCTTTTATAGTTGTCCTTTTTCGGATTTACGAATGGAAGCTGCTGCTATGCCAAGCGGCGATACTGACTACTCCGGATGCGATGTACGTGTTCGTATAATACGGAAGCGCCTCCGCCCCAACAAACTGCAGCACGCTTGTCCAATTCACGATTCCGTCGCCGCCGCCATCCCCGCCTGAGGCTACAAAAGCCGCGCCGATAAGAAACAACAAAACCCGTTCTCCCACCATGGGTACGATACTGATCCAGAAAGCTCCTTGACGGGGCCGTGCAAACTGCTTTCTTGCATACAGCCCTGCTGCGATGTAGGGGAGGATGAGTACGCTGAATCCAATAATCGCGCCTGAAATATGTCGCTGACGGTCGATGGGAAGACCGGTCATCAGCACGTAGGCTTGAGCGGTGACAAACAGGCATAGAAGATAGGCGATTGTGACGGTCTCTGAATTCGCGATTGATTCCGAGTAACTTCAGACTTATTTGGTAATGTCGAAGGTGTTCTTCAAACCTATCATGCATATATGGCCGCGTCTGAGGAATTTTTGCACACGTAGCTATTTTTTCATTTAACCATATCATATCTTGCCTTCTTTTTTATTTCGTACACTAACTTTTGGTACGAGTTGGACAAATATTTACTAATTATTATAATAATTCGACAAAATAATACATTGATGTCTAATTATGGCGAACAGTATAATTAATCGGAGTTAGTTTATATTTATAATGAAAAAGTGGGGGTAAGAACCGTGGCTAAGCTTCTAGTGAGATCATTTACAGTACTGGTGATTTTTATTTCATCGATAGTTTTTTCTCTAGATATCACAAATGCTTCAGATAGTAAGTCTTCAACCAATATCTCTAGTTTAATGCAAAAAGGAATGAATGATGTAGTATACGATGATGGCGAAGGTGTTAGTAGGAAGAAAGTAAGAGAGCTAAACAATATGAGGACAAAGTATAGCAAAACCTATTTAAATGACGATAAAACTGTATCTGTGGTTAAAGCAACATACGCTTTGCACTACGAATCAAATGGCAAGTGGATTGATATTAACAACGAAGTAGTAGATATATCAGAAAATTATTTTGGAGTTAACCGGGATGATAATTTTTCCGTTAATTTTAAAAAAGATTCCCCTACTACTGTAATTTCTAATAAACAATACTTTATTAAATATGAACCTCTTACGAATCGGCTTGTAACTGGAAGTGCATATGGCAATATGGTGTCATACGCGAATGCCTGGACTGATACTACGTTAAAAATATCAGATTCAGAATGATTCTGTAAAGATGGAATTGATGCTAAAGACAAATGAAGCCCCAAAAAAGTTTAGTTTCAAATTGGAAACCAATGGATTAACACCATTCAAGAAAAATGATGGCTCAATTATCTTAAAAAACAATCGGGACGAAATAATTTATACTATTCCGAGAATGTGGGTGCAGGATTCTTCAAGTAATGAGATTCGGTATGAAAATTTAACTACCGATATTATCAACAATGGGATCCATTATCTTCTAGAGTTTACACTTGATGATGAGGGGTTACAATATCCTATTCTGATTGATCCAACAACTAATTATGAAAGATATTATGAATATGACAGCGGAACGGCATTTTATGTGGATACCGATGATATAAGTGTAAGTTCATTAGTTGAAATAAAAGTAACCAATCGTCCTACAGAATCTTACGTAGAAAACAACCCAGCACAAATATTTTTAACACGTCAAGAATATGGAGATGTAATTGCACCATACTCACCTACTAATGAAGGAAGAAATGTGACTTGGATTTCTGAAACAACCGCATTTGATAATAAGAAAAATTACTCTGTTATAAAGAAGGCTGATATTGCAAAATTTTTAGGTGATAGTGAGAAATTTTATGGTGTCGTCTTTTATAATGAAAATTTTCTTTTCCGGTACGTGACTGTATCAGTTGAAATTACCTATAATATACTTCCAATTGCCCCAAGTAATTTAAAGGCGACTAATACCTCAAATTCAACTTCTAATATTGAGGTTACTTTAACGTGGGACCCGGCTACTCAGCCTAACCTTATAAAAGAGTATCAAGTATTTATGAACGATAAATATATAAATAGTACAGTGTCAAATAGTATGAAAATTCACGATGTCTTGCCAAATACGCTGCATAACTTTCGTGTACGATCGTTGCTCAAAGATGGAACATTTTCTCCATTTGATACTACAACAATAAATATCTTTGATGCTGCAGCACCCGGTAATTTACAAGCGATTCCAACTTCTAAAAACAGTATAAATCTAACGTGGAGGCAAGCTGAAGAGCCTAGTATGGTCATACAGTATGAGATAGAAGGGTATGGAAATGACAAACGAATTCTATTAAATACAAGATCAAGCAATATAGAAATAACTGACTTATTACCAAATACATTGTATTCTTTTAAGGTAAAATCATTGCTTATCAGTGGTTTTTATTCTCCATATACCAATTTAGCAGAAGTGAAACTTTATGATCCTATCACTCCGAGTAATTTAAAGGCTAGTGTAGCTTCGGAAAATAGTGTAAATCTAATATGGGATCCGGCTCCAATGTCCGAGCTTATAGCCGAATATCAAGTCTATATGAATGATATATACAAACAAAGCGTAGCCTCCAACAATGTAGAGATTAAGGATTTGTTGATACATTCAACGGATACTTTTAAGGTAAGATCCTTGCTCAAAGACGGAAAAACTTCCATGTTTTCCAATTCAGTAACAGTTGACAGAACTCCTCCAAGTTTATCCATTGATGTCTCTTATTTATCACCTTCATCCGTAAAGGTTGAAGTAAATGGAAAAGACGATAATTTTGGTTTGAACTATAAATATTATTTGAATGATAAAGAAATTTATTCTTATCCAGCTAATTCAGGTTATACCATTAATAACCTTATCCCAGGAGTTAAATACATAGTTTATGTGAAAGTAACTGATCTATCCGGCAATAGTACAGTTAGTGAGAAGAGAACAGTAATCTACAGCGGAGGTAATCTGACATATGTTCACGATAATACAGGGAAATTGGATTATATAAGTGACATTGATGGAAGAAGAGTATTTGACTACATATATGATAGTAATGGTAATTTAATATCAAAAGTTATGTTTCCTTAAAATTCAATCTAGGAGCCAAACTATGAAAAAAATGTTAAGACATGTCTTGTTATTCACTTTAATTGCTCAAACGCTATCCCCTGCAGCATTAACTTACGCTAATGAGGAAGCAGCAGCGGTTCCAACTACGGATCAAACTGCAACCAAAGAAGTTCTAACCATCGAATGGTTAAGCCGAAAATACAATGTGCCGGAGAGCAGTTTGCTAAACGAGTTGAATAAAGGATATTCAATGTATGATATCCATTCCGCTTTGCAGACAAGGACAGAACCGAACCAATCTCTTGAAGAGATCCTTAAACGGATCAATCCAAGCGTGTCAGAACGATTGCAGAAAATGGACTTTTCCGCCGAGCGGTTCACAGAGGATAACAACAAAAAAGATAATACAGTTACCCAAAATACGTATATGTCGGTTACAGCACTTACATATGGAAACTATGTCGAAACACCCAAAAATACAACAATCGTAAATAATAAAGAGCAGTTTTATCCAAGTGTGTTTTCAAGCACGTATTCCGAAGGCTTAAATCGTATAAAAAGATCGTTATATAACTATTCTTATAATTCCTATCCTACAGATTACGATAAATTTGCTTTGGATAGGGTGAATATGAAAGCAAGCAGCGCTCCATTTTCCGTTTCATCGGTTAATGAGAATGTCAATATGATCAATGGCGCCCTTCAATTACAGAGCACAGATATGACCCTCCCAGGCAGGAACGGGCTTTCTTTTGCACTCACTCGCCGGTATGATAGTGCAGATTCGCTATATTATGATAAGGATATCTACAGTGGGGCCGTCTATACCATGCAATATTATCCGGCTTTGAATGCGAGATTGTTCCAGAAATATTCGAATATGCCGGAAAAATTCGGTTCGGCATCAAGCTTTTATTTTACTCCCTCCTACTATGCGTCGTTCGTACAATATGGCGGAAGTTATACGTATTGGTATTTTCCTACCGACTATCCGGAAGTTTATGAATTCGATAATCAAGTGAGGAAGGATTTAGAGGCTAATTGGTCTTATAGGAACCCTGATGACCCTAACACTATGCCATTTATTTCAAACGAAAGTATTACGCTTAACGGAACATCTTTTGTAGCCAGAGCATATACAACAGGACACGTTGTTGTACCACCCTTCTATTCATCACGTTTTATAACGAATGCGTATGCCAACAAAACTAAGCCTCTCAGGAATGAGAACTATTTCCCTATTGGGAAAGGGTGGAAATGGGACATTCCTTATGTTGAATATACAGATAAGGGAAGTTACGTTCATTTATCCGGAGGAGGTACCTATGAGCTGAACGGGACCAGTTTGAAGGGATATCCGTGGAAAGACATTACGGTCACACAGGAATCGCGTAAGATTAACGATCAATATGTATGGTTCACTCTGAATTATTTAAATGGCCAGAAGCAGTACTTTTCCGGGGATGGAAGATTAATCCAAATATCAGATGCTTATAACAATACCATTCAATTTGAATACCAGAATGTTTCTCCTTATGGGTTGGTGTTAACGAAAATAAGAGACGCGATCAACAATGAGATCAACATTTCTTACTCCGAAACAGAAGTGACCCTTACTCAAGGAGATCGTACAGTTAGATATGAAAAGCAGAAAGACCCTAAAGGCAACAAGGAATTGTTAACTTCGGTTACGGATGCGATGAATCGTAAGACGCATTATACCTACGAAATTGCGTCGGCATCGTTTGATTTGGTAAATTCCAAACGCGGGGAAAATTATGCTGCCCTGTTAAAGCAAGTACAGCACCCAACCCAAGCCCGCACAAGCTATACCTACGAATCGGTTAATCGTAAAGTGGGCGATTATGGGAACGAATACGTGAATCGCATCAAATCCCGGGAAGATATTATAACGTACGTCAACGGAACGGAAGAAAAGTATAATCATGTGAATTATAGTTACGCGGGAGACGGGGCAGAGGTAAAGAAGTATGATAGCTCTTTCGCCACGATCGTGAACAATGGGCGAGTAAAGACAGTGTACAGCTTTGACAAAGTGTATATTGACGAGAACACCCCGGAAGTAATTTATAATACCCAGATTAGTAAAGAAGATGGAACGACGGTAAATACGGATATCATGGAGTACAACCGAACGAAGCAATGGCCGTCTCCGATTAAAGTAATTTCGAAGATGACTAGAGCAGGAGCGGCCGCGGCGGATAAGATCGTAGCAAGAAACTACGATGATTACGGCAATGTATTGACGGAAACGGATCCGAGTAATATTACAACAACCTATACGTATAACCCAACAACTCATTGGCTGGAGACGATCACGAAGCCGATTAATGCTGGTCTATCCCGTTTCACAAAATATGTACGAAATTCACAAGGCAGCATCTTAGAGGTCTCCGATAGAGAACACAATGAAGGCGGAGCGCTAAAAGCACAAATTAACTTTGATTACGATAATTACGGTAACGCGACAAAAATAACGCTAAAAGATGATAATCGAAATACGGTTATTAACAAGGAATATAGTTCGGATTATAATTATGCATTTGTTACCAAACAATGGTCTCAAGTAACCGATGTGGACGGGAATAGTTCGGGGGTCTTCCAATGGCAGAAGTACGATAAGTCCACAGGTAACGTAACCGAATATACAGGTGGCAATGAATACCCTATCAGGTATCAATATGATAAGCTTGGACGATTAGTATTAGTTACATACTTGGATTCAAGCCAAGTGAGATTGATATATGACGATGCTAATAATAAGGTAACCACGATAGATCCAACCGGCGTAACATCCTTTATTCAATGGAATACCCTTGGGATGAAAACATCGGAAGGGACCGTGGGAAGCGGAACAACTTCTTATGGATACGATCCTTACGGTCGTCTGTCTTGGAGTCGGGATGCGTTGTCCAACACAACGACCTATGGATATGATGCGTGGGACAGGAGTATTCGAACAACTTACCCTGATGGATCTGCTTCAGGTGTTGAATATGACGATGTCAATCGCACCGTAACAATGGCAGATGCTGAATCGAACAAGACGAAAGAAACTTACGATATATTAGGCCGTGTTACTAAGAAGGAATGGTTGAAACAAACAGGAACGGTTCTTCTGTCAAGTAGTGCATATGATTTTGCTGGAAACGTAACGTCTAATGTCGATGGTAACAACAATACGACATCGTACGCCTACGACTTATTCAATCGGCTGGTTTCTGTGACTAACGCCAAGTCGGAAACGACGAAATACAGTTATAATATGGCGGGTAAATTAGTTCAGACGGAATATGCCGATGGAAACAAAATTCAGAAGCAATACGATGAACTAGGCCGTCTAATAAGAAAAATCGATGCGTTAGGGCAAAATGAAAGATACTATTATGATGTAAACGGAAATGTAAAAACATATATCGATCGAAAAGGTCAGATAACGAGCTACGGCTACAACGCCCGTGATCAATTAACCAGCAGTGTGACCGGAAGTGAAACGGTTTCTTATGAGTACGATACCGCTGGACGACGCACAGCCATGCAGGATGGTACAGGCAGAACACAGTATGGTTATAATAACGTTGGGCAACTGGATGCAGTCACGTATCCGGATGGAAAGAAGGTTCTATACGCATACGACCCGCAAGGGAATCGCACGCAAATGACCGATCCATTCGGTTATGTTACAGCATACGGGTATGACAACCGAAACCGTCTGAAAGGCGTAGGTCCGGCTATGGCCGACTGGGATACAAGTTATGATTATAAGAAAAATAATTTGTTATCTAACGTAACTCAACGTAACGGAATCGCATGGAGCTATACACTCGATGGCACTAATTTGATGAATCTTACGCAAACAAGGTATGGTGCGCCTGTGAATTCGTACGGGTATACGTACGATAATAACGGAAACCAGACAAGCAAAAACGAGAATGGCCAAGGAAATACGTTCTCCTACGATCCACTCGACCGGATTGAAAAATCCAGTCAATTTAATGAAGCTTATACGTACGATACCCGCGACAACCGTCAAACGATGCAGAGCAGCAAGAGCATCGATATGGGCGGGGCCGGTTACCGATATGATGATCGCAACCGACTCGTTCAAGCGACGACCGATGATGGCAAAAACGTTTCCTATCGTTATAATGGGGATGGAATGCTCTACGAGCGGACGGAGAATGGACAGACGACGCGCTATTACTATGACGGAGCGAATATGATTGCAGAGGGAACGGTCAGCAATGGCACTGTGACCATGAAAGCAAGATATATCCGCGGTGGCACCGGCTTGGTAGCCCGTCAAGATGCTAGCGGCACCAAAACGTATTACCTTCACAACGGCCACGGAGATGTTGTGGGATTAGCGGACGGCAATGGCAATGTTATTAACCGGTATACTTATGACATCTGGGGCAATCCGCTTAGCACATCGGAGCAAGTACCTCAGCCATTCCGATACAGCGGGGAGTTCTGGGATAGCAGTACGAATTTGCAGTATCTGCGCGCCAGATGGTATGACCCAAGTGTCGGCAGGTTTATAAATGAGGATACGTATGAAGGGGATATAAATAATCCGCTGAGTTTGAATCTTTATACGTATGTGTATAATAATCCGTTGAGGTATACGGATCCGAGTGGTCATTGTGTTGCAGGTGATGAGATTTGTACAGCGACCTACTACTTCGATAGTAACAATGTAAGAAGAATTGCGGGTACAAATGAAATTGATTATGACTTTTATAAGAATTGGTATACAAAAACGCCACAAAATTTCCTCAAAATAACAGCTAAGGGAAATCAAGCTTTTAGAATGGCTATGGCTGATGTTGTAATGAGATGGAATGCAGAACATACAGAAGAAATTGCATTAGGAATGGGATTGATTGATGCTGCCTCAAATATGGGAGGTTCTTGGAGTAAAGGCGCTAATAAGACCATTGGCTGTAATTGTTTCACAGCAGGAACTAAAGTCCTCACAGACGAAGGGGAGAAGAATATCGAAGACATTGAAGTCGGAGATAGGGTTCTCGCCAAGGATGAAAAGACTGGAGAGGTGGCATACAAAGAGGTTACGGCTACGTTCAATCACGAAACAGATGAGATTTATAAGATTCACGTGGGCGGCCAAACCATTGAAGCAACCTTCAATCATCCGTTTTGGGTAAAAGATAAGGGATGGACGTATGTAAAAGACCTCAAAGTCGGTGACTTGCTTGTTCAGAGCGATGGGAATACTCTTAAGGTAGAGAGCATCGAACTGGAGCACAAAAACGTTACGGTTTACAACATGACGGTTGATGAGTTCCATACCTACTTTGTCAGTGACCTTGGGATTTGGGTGCATAACTCAAATTGTCCATTTGGAAAATTTGAAAATGCCGATTACCATGGAGAAACCAATAACGGAGTGAAGAATAAAGCACCAAATGATGGACAAACAGCTTTGGACAATTCACTATCTATTGGGCCAAATACCGACCGAAGAATAGGAATAAGTGATGGGGAGTTTGTTGTGCTAGACAAGACAAGTGAGGGGCTTTATCACGGTCATGTCAGGTCATGGGGCGAGCTTACTCCTACAATGCAAGCTATTCTTAGAAAAGCAGGATTGGTCAATAAGAAAGGGAAGATAAAATGAGTAATTATTTTTCCGTTCATTTTACTAACAATTCCAGTTTTCAATTCCTATCAAAAAAGCCAATAACCAATAAGTTTGATAATGTAACTGTGATTTTTCAGGATAATCAGGATAAAAAATATGTTTTTGAAGATGTAATTCAAGAAGCGATAATTACTTTGTATAACGGAATAAAAAATCCAGTTGAACTAACTTCTGAATTGGAGGTGGGTAATCTAGGGCAGGCATGGAATATTTGGACAAATAACTTATCGGATATGGCCGAAGATGATGAGGAAGATATATTCAGGAACTATTGGATGTGGTCAACAAGAGAATACCAAACATGGATATATCAAAAAAATGAAAAATTATATATTGAAATTAGTCCAAGCTACAAATGGCACTATATAGAACCTGCTGAAGATGAGCAAGTCATATCCTTTAGCGAATTTCTTGAACATTATCATGCTAATGTTTTTGAACTATCGTCTGAGCAAATAAAAAACATTATTGTGTCACTTGAGGTCATGAAAACAGAATTAAATATAACCTAGTGATTAGACCTTGGGGGATTGAATCCCTCAAGGTTTTTTCTTATACCCCTGCCCGGTGCCGAATGAATCGGGGGACTATAACCTCTCAAATTTGAATTTTCATAGAACTCATGATTGGGCTGGTTTACATTATTTTGAAGGCTTCGTTTTGGCTGTATAGTGCATAGCTGTTTTGGTCACGTGGAGAGGTTAGGAATCGGACGATTCATGGTCATCATCGATTAAGTCATGAATACTGATGTTCAAGGCTTCACAGATATTTTCAAGGGTTCGAATATAGACTCTATCAACTTTATCTGAACAAAGATGGTTAATAGTATTTGGTCTTAAATTCATCATTAATGCAAGTTGTCTTTGGGACATGTTTCTTTCAGCCAAAATTTCTCTAAGCCGAATTTTAATTTTCATTAATCAAACATCCTCCGTTACGATTTCAATAACATTAATATACCATGTTGTTGAAAATAAATCATTGATCATATCTCTTAAAAGATATATAATGAATATATCTCATAAGGGTTACAATAATCACGATTTCTGTAACGGAGGGAACTGTCAATGAACGTCATCGGCTATGTTCGAGTCTCAACAGCAGGACAAGCGAGAGATGGTTACAGCTTGTCATATCAACGGGAAGAAATGGAAGCGTATTGTCAACAGCAAGGATGGAACCTGCTTCATGTGTTCGTGGATGAAGGAATCAGCGGAGCAAAGGTTGACGAGGACGCCTTAGAAGTAGACCGAGAAGGATTTCAGAATATGCTTTCTCTCCTTTCTACCCGTTCTGCCGATCATGTTGTCGTCCTGAATACAAACCGACTATGGAGAAGCGATATCGTTAAAGTTTTGGTTCATCGTGAATTTAAGAAATACAATATTGACGTAAAATCCATTGAACAATCGACATACAGCATCTACAAGAAAGACCCTTCCGACTTCTTGATCAATGGTTTGATGGAACTATTGGATGCTTACCAACGGCTAGAAATCGCCATGAAACTAGGTAAAGGACGCAATAAGAAGGTTAAGGAAGGCGGTTACGCAGGAGGACGTGCTACATTCGGCTACAAGGCTAAGAAAGGTTCCAAAGTCCTTGTCATCGATGAAAAACAAGCGGTCATTGTGGGGCGTGTATTCGAGTTAAAAGAGTTAATCCCTCACTGGACACTATCTGAAATTGCATACCAATTGAACCTTGAAAACTACAAAACGCAGCAAGGCAAGGCCTTTACCAAAGTACAGGTGAAACGAATCCTTGATCGTGGCAGCTTTTACAGCGGCATGTATCAATATGCTAACGTGGAAGCTATCGGCAAGCATCAGGCGATCATATGAGGGGAGGCAACATGAATATGAAAGTTACCCTTATGGACAGATTGGATGCCGAGGAACGGGAACTGATGCAGCAAATTCAAACGTACGAAGCTTGCACGATGGCCGTCTTAAACATGGCGAGCGATCAAATAAGGCCATTACATAAATTCGCGGTGGAAGACATTGTTTCGAGCCTTCACCGAATGACGGTTGAACTGCAAACGGAATTGCTTCATTTGAGGTTAAAAAAGGCGCTATGCCAACCATTGAAACACTAAACTGGGACATAAACGGAGAGTAGGTTATTGCTGGCGTATCTTTGCGGTTTGTCCGCTCGAACTAAGGATGCAAGCCTACTCATCCGTGTTGTCCATTCGTTGAGTGATTACTCATGGGTTGGGAATATGCTTACGTATCGTTGTGGCTTGTCCACTTGCAGTCAGGATGCAGGTCTAACTCATGAGTAAGGATTCAACAACAAAATAACAGAGGAGTGAAGCAATATCGTACAACAAGACAAACTCATTTATGTGGGCATCACTTGCACAAGCAGCATCGTACAGCGGTTTTTATCGACTGCTGGAACCAGAAGCTAGGCGAAATTAAGTTTGACAATAAGCCTTCTGCCTTCCCTTTGCTTGAGAGAGAAGTAAAGAAGCATACAAAAAAAGGATTATCTGTTGTTTACGGGCTGGAAGATGTCAGAGGTTCCTATTTGCCTGTAAAGATGATTTTGATTGGCAACAGGATGAAATTAATAAAGTTAATTTGATCGAAATTGTTGAAGAAAAAGAACAACGTGGGGAGATT
>NZ_JAMZAW010000044.1 GCF_024158745.1 Paenibacillus tyrphae
AACTCGTATTGTTGTATCTTTTTACCTCGTATTAAACAACAATCCTGTTGTAAGCCAGCCGCTGGAGTATCCTGAAGCGAAGGATTTTGAATTAAAGACCGAGCGGGAGGAAGTTAAGCTTCGTCTGCAGGATGTCAAGATTTATCCGACCTTAACTACGCTGCGGCTGGATACGATTGGCGAGAACCGCTTTATCCGTCCAGCTACAATATGCATTTGGAGGACGAGAAAGGCTATCGTTTTGAATATATACGGAGTTCTATAGTTACGGACGCGAACGGACATGATGTGTTGGTAAAGGAGTTCGAGAGCAGCTATTTCGCCAAGCCGAAGGAGCTTTACTTGGTTATCGAACAGGTGCATCCATTCGATTTGTACCATGATGACAATACGCGGGTAGTATATCAGGTAAATAAGAAAGTACGGATTTTTTAATGTTTCGACTTTGCGCGGTCAGAAAAAACGCAACCCGTCAATACCAATTGGCGGGTCTCCCTATTTGAAAGAAATAAAAACCGTTGCCGATCAGTTGGAAAATGTAGGCTCAGATTTGAAAAGCTTTTCATTCATTTTACCTCGAAAAGCGGGAAAACAGCGGCTTCTCTAGATAGTGGTTAAACTAACACGATCCAACGGCAAAAAACGTCCAAAAACAAAGCGAAAACAGCGAAAAAAACCACTTTACAATTACCCTTGGTCTCACTAATAATAGAGTGGAATGGTTCGCTAAGCTAGAAGCTATGCTTTGATTGAATTTGAAAAGCTTTTCAAATGCTAATTTTACGTCCGGGAGTGATAAGCGGTGACATGGACATTGACGAACAATGAATTGACCCCGAAAGCTTTGCTGAATCTGGAAAGCTTATTTTCCTTAGGTAACGGGTATCTTGGCGTTCGCGGCAACTTTGAAGAAGGCTACCGCCCGGAGATGGTCTCGATCCGGGGCACGTACCAGAACGCGTTTCATGATGTGATCGAAATCCCTTACGGAGAAAAGCTTTATGCGTTCCCGGGGACCCAGCAGAAGCTGCTCAATATCATCGACGCGCAAACGATCAAGATCTATTTGGGCGACGACGACGAAGAGTTCTCTTTATTTGCCGGGGAAGCGATTGCTTACGAGCGGCGGCTTCATCTTGACCGTGGCTACACCGAAAGAACGGTGCACTGGCGTTCTCCGGGCGGCAAAGAAGTGAAGCTCCATTTCCGGCGCGTCGTTTCCATGACCGTCAGAGAATTGTTTGCGATCGACCTGCGGATCGAGCCGGTCAATTTCACCGGGCGGGTCAAAGTGGTGTCGACCGTCAACGGGGACGTGTCCAACTTCGCCGATCCGAACGATCCCCGGGTCGCCTCCGGCCATTCCAAACGTCTGCAAGTGGAGGAAGCCGGGGAAAAGCAAGGCTACGTCTACGCGGTAGACCGCACTCTGGCGTCCGGGTTAAAAACGGCTTGCGTCAGCCGCCATACGGCATCCGGCGCGGCTGAAGTCAAGAGCGAGAACGGCGAAACCGTTCTGACGTTTAATTTGACTGAACCGGTTCGGGTGACGAAATGGAACGTGTATACGGATACTTTGCGCCACCAGGGGAATCTCGTCGAACAGGCCATAGGCATTCATGAACAGCTCGGCGGGCTGACGTTTGAAGACGTGCTGGATGCACAAAAAACGTATCTTGAAAACTTTTGGGCAAACGCCGACATCCGTATCGAAGGCGACAGCAGCCTGCAGGAAGGCATCCGCTTCAACCTCTATCATTTGCTCCAATCGGTCGGCCGGGACGAACACAGCAATATTTCGGCCAAGGGCTTGTCCGGAGAAGGCTACGAAGGGCATTATTTCTGGGATACGGAAATTTATATGTTCCCTGTCTTTCTGATGACGAAGCCGGAGATTGCCCGTCAGCTGCTGATTTACCGTTATTCAACCTTGGATCAGGCCCGGGCCCGGGCGAAAGAAATGGGGCATAAGCAAGGGGCCTTGTTCCCATGGCGCACGATTTCCGGCACGGAATGCTCGTCGTTTTTCCCGTCGGGCACGGCCCAGTATCATATTAGCGGAGATATCGCCTACAGCTACATTCAGTATTACCTTGGCACGCAAGACGATGAATTCATGAAAACGTATGGCGCCGAATTGCTGTTTGAAACGGCGCGTCTCTGGCTGGATATGGGCCATTTCCTGAACGGCGAATTCCGGATCGACAACGTGACCGGACCCGACGAATATACGTGCGTTGTCAATAACAATTACTATACCAACGCGATGGCCAAGCATAATCTGAAGTGGGCGGCCAAGGCATACGGGCTGCTGGCCGAAATTGCTCCAGAGGTTTTAGACCGGTTGTGCGTGCGGCTGAACGTGACGAAGCAGGAGGCGGAAGCATGGCACAAAGCGGCGGAATGCATGTATCTGCCGTACGATCCGACCCTGAATATTAACCCTCAAGACGACACGTTCCTGCAAAAAGCGGTTTGGGATTTTGAAAACACGCCGGAAGAGAAATACCCGCTGCTGCTGCATTACCATCCGTTGACGCTCTACCGTTACCAGGTGTGCAAGCAAGCGGATACGGTGCTCGCTCACTTCCTGTTGGAGGACGAGCAGGAGCTCGATACGATCCGCAATTCGTATACCTATTACGAAAAGATCACGACCCATGATTCGTCGCTGTCTTCCTGCATCTTCAGTATTATGGCCTCCAAGCTGGGATACGATGCCAAAGCTTACGATTATTTTATCGAGACGGCCCGTCTGGATCTCGACAACACGCACGGCAATACCAAGGACGGCCTGCACATGGCGAACATGGGCGGCACCTGGATGTCGATCGTCTATGGCTTTGCCGGCCTCCGCTTGAAAGAGAGCGGGCTATCGCTGGCGCCGGCGATTCCGGGGCAGTGGGAACGGTATTCGTTCCGGCTTCAATACCGCGGACGCAAGCTCGCCGTGGAAATCGACCGTCAGAGCATCCGGCTTACGCTGGAAGAAGGCGAAGCGCTGACGCTCAAGCTGTACGGGGACGAAGTGACGCTGGAGCACAATCGGCCGTTGGAGCAAGCTTTGAAAGCAAACTAATCGAGCGGCCTAAGCTTAGCATATGGAAAGGGGAAGCAGAACATGAACACACCGGTGCAAGCGGTCATTTTCGATCTGGACGGCGTTATTACGGATACGGCCGAATACCATTACGAGGCGTGGAAGGCGCTGGCCGAGGAGCTGTCCATTCCGTTTACTCGCGAATTCAACGAGGAGCTGAAAGGGATCTCCCGCATGGAATCGCTGGAAAAAATTCTCGTACTCGGCGGCAAAGCGCACGATTTTACCGAGGAACAAAAAAACGCGCTAGCGGACAAAAAGAACGAGCATTATTTGACCCTGATTCAAAATATTAGTCCTGCGGACGTATTGCCGGGCGTCAACGAATTCATTGCCGAGATTGAGGCCCAAGGGCTTAAGATCGGACTGGCGTCCGCCAGCAAAAACGCGTTTGCAGTTCTGGAATCGCTCGGTCTCAAGGACAAGTTTCACGCGATTGTAGATGCCAAGACGGTGCAGCGCGGCAAGCCGGACCCCGAAATCTTTTTGAAAGCCGCTCTTCTGCTGGAAGTGGAGCCCGGCGCTTGCATTGGCGTCGAAGACGCGGCGGCGGGAGTAGAGGCCATTAAAGGAGCGGGCATGTTCGCGGTAGCGATCGGGGAGAAAGAGCTGTTCGCCCATGCCGATCTGGTGTATGAAAGTTCGGCCGAGCTTTCCTTGGAAGCCATATTGCCACGGGTTCGATAAACAGGCTTTAGTCGATCGATTTGACGAAGGATGGCAAATCATTTACAATGAAACAGGTATGAAAACCTTTTCATACTCATTCCCTGAATCGGGAGAGTACAGCATATTATGGCTACGATAAAAGATGTTGCAAAATTGGCGGGCGTGTCCATAAGCACCATTTCGCGAGTGTTGAATGCGCCGGACAAAGTCACGAAGGAAAAAAGGGAACGGGTTCTCCGCGCGATCGAACAATTGAAATATCACCCCAATGCTTTGGCAAGAGGTCTGATCCATAAAAAGACGAAAACATTGGGCATTTTAATTCCCGATATTTCCAATTATTATTATGCTGAAATGTTCCGCGGCATGGAGGATGCGGCGCAGGAATTCGGGCATAACATTATCATCTGCAACACCGATAAGGACAAGCAGCGGATGATCTCGGCGCTCCGGAGCATGAAGGAGAAGCAGATTGATGGCTTCGTGTTCACCAGCGAGCCGGTCTATCCCGATTATTACGACATCTTCAATCAGCTCGGCATGCCGGTCGTACTGGCTTCCACGCAAAGCCTGGAGTACGCCATTCCTTCGGTCAAAATCGACGACGAGCAGGCCGGCTTCGATGCGGCGCAATATTTGATCGATTGCGGGCACCGGCGGATTGCCATGATTAGCGGGCCGCATCTGGACCCGATCGCTGGAATGTCCCGTCTGCAGGGCTTCATGCGAGCGATGAGGACAAACGAGCTTGACTTCGATTCCGCCCGGTGTGTGGAGTTCGGGAACTACCGCTATGACGACGGCTATGCGGCGATGGAGAGACTGTGGAACAAAAATCCGGAGCTGACCGCCGTGTTCGCGGCTAGTGACGAGATGGCGCTGGGGGCGATTTATTTCCTCTATCGAAGCGGTATCCGGGTGCCCGATGAGGTGTCCGTCCTCGGGCTGGACAACACGAGAATCGCCAGCATGTCGCTGCCGCGGTTGACGACCGTCGCCCAGCCGATTTACGAGATCGGCTACAAGGCTGTGCGAACGCTTCAGGAAGTGCTGGACGGAGCGGGTCCACCCACGCTCAGAACGTATCTTCCGCATCAAATCGTCACCCGCGACACAGTAAAAAATGTAAACGGCGAAATTTTCTAAAAATTAAGTGTTGCAAATTCAGGCGGTTGGTTTTAATATCTTTTTATACAAGTGGATAAAACAGGGCAACGGTGCCATGGCTGCAGAAGTGTATGATTACGCTTCTGCTCCAAGGCATTTTTTTGTTTCCAGAAGGATTGGGATCAAAACTAGAAAGGGCGGGAGATAAAGCATGAGGCTGGCCAAACCAAAGAGAACGGCAAGACCACCAGGAAGCTTGAAATCCACCAAAACGGTCGTTTTGATTTTAGCCGCCGCATTCGTAAGCTTGTCGGCAGGCTGCAGCCCATCGGCCACAACGCAGCAGGAAGTCAAGACCCAGGCGGAACAACCTGCGCCATCCCCTTCGCAACAACTGGCCCTTATGCATTGGGCCCCGGCCAATCACAAAGCGATTCAAGCCTTAATCGACGACTTCGGCATCCGCAGCAAAAGCTATAACAAGGACAAAAGGCCTTATGCCGTCTTCGATTGGGACAACACCTCCGCATTCAACGATGTCGAAGAAACCTTGTTGACGTACCAGCTTACGAACTTGCAATTTAAAATGACGCCGGAACAATTTGTAAGCGCAATCAAAATGAATATTCCGAAGGATAATTTCAAGAAAGAATTCAATAATAAGGCTGGGAAGCCTGTCCAGATCGATCTCATCAGCGAAGATCTGGGTGCGGATTACAAGTATCTTTATGAAAACTACAAGGGGTTCAAGGGAACCAAATCTTTGGAGGAAATTAAAGCAACCCCGCAATATCAAGATTTTGTCGCCAAGGCCAGGTATCTTTACGAAGCGATCGGGGGAACCTTCAGCCCCGATGTAAGCTATCCTTGGGTGACGTATTTGTTCGCCGGCATGACGGAGAAGGAAGTGCGTCAATTAGCACAAGCCTCCATCGATTACAATCTGCAGGACGCCATCGGCGAAAAAACGCTGACCAGTCCGAGCGACCTGCCGGGTAAAGCGGGCGTTGTTGAAGTGAAGATTAAAACCGGCTTGCGGGCGTTTGCGGAGCAGCAAAATCTGTATAAAACGTTCATGGATAACGGAATCGATGTCTATGTATGCTCCGCTTCCTTTATCGATGTGGTCAAAGAATTTGCGTCGAACCCGAAATACGGGTATTCCCTCCCGGAGGATCACGTCCTAGCAATGGAGCTGGAACGGGATGCCGCAGGGGTTATCCAGCCGGAATATCGCAAAGGCTACGACCAGACGCAGGGCAAAGGAAAGACGAAGACGATCGAGCGTTTTCTGGTATCCAAATACGGGCACGGGCCGATCTTCGTGGCCGGAGACAGCGACGGAGATACGGCGATGCTGTCGGATTTTAAAGACATGAAGCTGGGATTGATCGTCAACCGCTTGAAGGGAGGGGAACTCGGAGAATTGTCAAAAACGGCGGCTAACGGCATAGGCACAGGAAACGCCAAATATTTGCTGCAGGGAAGGGACGATAATACAGGAGCCTTCCGAAATACCGAAAAAAGCGTTAGTTTAGGATCGTCCGAAGAGAAATTGCTGAAATAGCCCTCATAGCCCACATGAAGGAGAGAACTGACGTATGGAAAATCATGAATTGAAGAAGACGTTAAAGCCGATTCATCTTTGGGCAATTGCGGTCGGGATGGTTATCTCCGGTCAATATTTCGGTTGGAACTACGGGTTTGAGCAGGGCGGAATTATGGGCCTTGCGATCGCTTCGCTGCTCGTCATCGTATTTTTTACCTGTTTTATATTCAGCTACTCCGAGCTATCCACATCCATTCCTAATGCCGGCGGGCCTTCGGCTTACGCGGCAAGGGCGATGGGGCCGTTCGGCGGCTTTATTGCCGGGATCGCGTGTCTGTTGGAGTTTGTGTTTGCGCCGCCAGCCATTGCGGTTTCGACGGGGGCGTACGTTCATTTCTTGATTCCGGCGGTTGAGCCGGTCTACGTGACCATCGGCGTGTTCGTATTTTTTATTCTGATCAACCTGGTCGGCATGAAAGGTGCCGCGTTGATCGAGCTTGGCGCGACGATCGCCGCGTTGATCGGGCTTGCGATTTTTTACGCAGCGGGGCTGCCGCATGTGAAGATTGAGAATTTGGTGAACGAGAATGCGTTCATCGGGGGAAGCGGCGGCGTCATGGCGGCCATCCCGTTTGCGATCTGGTTCTTCCTCGCAATTGAAGGCGGCGCGATGGCGGCTGAAGAAGTCAAGAATCCGAAGCGGGACATTCCGCGCGGCTTTATCTCCGGCATTTTAACGCTGACCGTAGCAACGCTGTTGACGCTGTTCGTGACAGCCGGTCTTGGAGGAGGTATCGGAAAACCGGCAGATTATCCGCTTCCTCAGGCGCTTGGAAGCGTTTACGGCGAAGGTAGCCTGCTGGCCATGAGTGTGGCGATTATCGGATTGTTCGGCCTGATTGCCAGCCTGCATGGCATTATTATCGGCTATTCCCGGCAGACGTACGCGCTGGCTCGCGCCGGTTATTTCCCGCAGTTTCTGGCTAAGCTTAATTCCAAAAGCGTACCGGTATGGGGACTCATCGTACCGGGAGTGATCGGCGTAGTCTGCGCCGGCTCGGCCGCTTTTGCCAACGCCTTGATCCTGCTTGCGGTATTCGGGGCCGTCGTCATGTACGTTCTCAGCATGCTTTCCCTATTTATTCTGCGGGTGAAAGAACCGAATATGGAACGGCCTTTTAAAGTGTCCTATCCCGTCATTCCGGCCATTGCGCTGCTTCTGGGGCTGGTGTTCCTCTATTGCGTGATCCGCTACAGCCTCATGACGACCTCGCTTCCGCTGTTCGGCATGAATGTTCCGCTCTGGGGTGTCGTTGTTGTCATTTTTGCGGTAGCCGTTGTTTACTACTTGGCCCGTGTAAAGCCAGCCGATGCTCCCGCGGGGGAAAGCACCGTGCTGGACTAGAATTCGAGAAGCCGGCGGTTCCGGCCGAGCGGCAGCTTCAACGTCATGAGGCTGCCGCTTCGGCTCAATCGTCGGAGCGTTTGCGCAGCATATGCCGAAGCAACTGCTTCAATTCGTGGTCGCTTTGTTCCGTCTTCGGATAATCGAGCTCGTAGGAAAAAATCATTTTGACCAACATAAACGCGGTAAGCGGCAGCGGTACCTGGGCATAATGCCCTTGCTGCTGTCCTTCCCGGATCAAGCTGCCGATCAATTGAACGGCGGCTTCTTCGGATTGGGCGAAGCACTTTTCAATTTCCGCGAGCCGGAATTCTTTGTACTCCTCGAACAAGGTGGATACGAACGGGTCCTGATGCACCTCCGCGCTTAAATAGCGAAGAATGCTCCGCAGACGCACCAAAATATCGGTTTCTTGTTGAAGCTCGGCGAAAGCCTTCGACCGCATCTGGTTGACATGCCTCATGTAGCAATCCATTAGAATTTGGGTCTTATCCTCGTAATAGTAATAGATCGTTCCTTTGCCGATCCCCGCCTTCTCCGCGATCTTGCTCAGCGTTGTCCGCCGGACCCCCGAATGGAGGAACAGCTCGGTTGCCGCTTCGATAATTTTTAGTTTTTTGTCCGGTTGTTTCATTGGCCTGCCTATGCCCCCATAGTATATGAATCTGCTATCTATTATTCATTAACCAGGTTAAATAGTCAATTATTGCCAAAATTGTTCAAATGTCCTATTATGAATTTATGACCAATGGATAAATTTGGTCGATTTTTTCACTCAATTTTCGACCGTTTTATACATTTGGTCGAATTTAAGGCGGTGTGATGTCAACGATAAAGCCGAAAGGCGCAGCAAATCAAATGATGAGGAAAGAAGGTAAAGAATCATGTGCGGAATTGCAGGATGGGTGGATTGGTCCCAGGACCTTTCCGAGGAACGGCTGGTATTAACGGAGATGACGAGGTCCATTGCGCATCGCGGGCCGGATGCCGAAGGCTTCTGGTTTTCGCAACGGGCTGCTTTCGGGCACCGCCGCTTGATCGTCATCGATCCCGAAGGCGGGAAGCAGCCGATGCTTTATCGGGACGGCGGGCAGACCATAGCCTTGACTTACAACGGCGAGCTCTACAATTACCGGGAGCTGAGAAGGGAACTGGAAGGAATGGGCCACCGGTTTGAAACGTATTCCGATACTGAGGTTCTTTTGCATTCATATGTCGAGTGGAAGGAGGATTGCGTAAAGCATTTTAACGGCATCTATGCGTTTGGCATCTGGGATGAGCAGCGCGGACAGCTGATGCTTGGCCGGGACCACCTTGGGGTAAAGCCGCTGTTTTTTGCCAGAAGAGGAAGCGCCGTTATTTTCGGGTCGGAAATCAAGGTGCTGCTGGCCCATCCGCTGGTGGAAGCCGTCGTCGACCGTGAAGGACTGGCGGAACTTTTCGGCATGGGGGCGATGCGAACTCCCGGGCAAGGAGTATTCAAGGACGTCGAGGAAGTCAAAGGAGGCCATTACGTGACGTTTACGGCCGAAGGCAGTCGCAATATCCGCTATTGGAACCTGGTAAGCCGCAAGCATAAGGACGATACCGAGACTACGGTCCGGACGATCCGCTCGTTTCTCGAAGATACGGTGGAGCGGCAGCTCATCGCGGACAAGCCGGTCGTCTGCATGCTGTCCGGCGGGCTCGACTCCAGCGGATTGACGGCTCTGGCGGGCCAAAATTTCCGTGAACAAGGGAAGAAACTCCACACGTATTCCATCGATTTTGTAAACAACGACCGCGACTTTGAGCAGGATTTTATGCGGCGTGACAAAGACGAGCCTTGGGTCCGGCGGGTATCCGAGCATGTCGGCACGGAGCATCATTCCGTCGTCTTCGGGCCGGACAAGCTGATCGAGCATTTGCTCGAACCGATGCGGGCCCGCGACCTTCCGAGTGTCGGCGAAATCGAAACGTCGCTTTATTTGCTGTTTACGGAAATGAAGAAGGATGCGACAGTAGCGCTGTCCGGCGAGTCCGCCGACGAAGTGTTTTCCGGGTACCCGTGGTTTTATGAAGAGACGTATTTGAATGCCGAAATCTTCCCGTGGCTGCTCAATTTCGGCTATACCTCCGGCGTCCTGAAAGCGGAGGTTCGGGATAGGCTTCAGCTCGAAGCGTATCGCAAGCGGCGTTTTCAAGAAGCTGTCGGCGAGATTCCGTTTCTCGAAGGGGAAGCGGAGCTTGAGCGGAAGCAGCGGCAGATGTCGTACCTGTTCATCATGCGGTTCCTGCCTTATATGCTGGACCGGAAAGACCGGGCCAGTATGATGACGGGTTTCGAAGTGCGTGTGCCGTTCTGCGATTATCGGCTCGTGGAATATTTGTGGAACGTGCCGTTCGAGCTGAAAAGCATCGGTCATATCGAAAAAGGAATTTTGCGCCGTGCCTTCGAAGGCGTTCTTCCGGATGATGTCCGAAACCGCCGCAAGAGCGCTTACCCAAGCACGAAGGACAAAGCTTACCTCGACCTGATCAGCCGGTGGATGCTCGACATTCTGGACGACCCGAACGCTCCGATTCATGCGCTGATCGATACCGGGAAAGTGAGGCTTATTGCGGAAGGCAAGAGCACCGTAGAGAGCGGAACCGATGCCCGCGCGATTCTGGATTATCTGGTGCAGGTGAACTGCTGGCTCAAGGAATACGGTGTCAAGCTGGAGCTTGGGGCGTGAACCGCGGGAGGCCGTGCATAGTATTCCGTCCGGACTGGATATTCTATACATGTCGAAAACAAAACGACCGACAAGCGAGGGAATCCGATGGCAGAATACAATGCCCCCAAGGAAGAAAAGCAGACGCAAGAAAGCAGCACGGAGTCATTTAGCGAAATAAACGAATTCGAGCACAACCGGAATCCGGTTGCCTCCGCGCAGAAGCAAATGGCATCGCAGGAAACGGCCGGCGTCCTGGAACAGGAATAGCCCGGCTTCGGCGGCGGAGCGGAGCCCAGGCGTGCAGTCCGCGTTTCGGCGCAGGCTGCACGCCTGGGCTCCTATCCGGGCCATCCCCAATTTCTTCAAGCGGCGTCTCATGCCTGCTTCGCTTTGACCTCATTCCACGTTCCTCCCATTTCGATTGTGGTATCCTCCATTTCATGATTTTCACGGTAAGCCCTCGGGTACAGGTTTGATCCAATATGACAATAGATGTCATGTACGGCACGTATACTTGATGTAGAAAGGTGTGGTACCCAAGGCAGATTGAAACGAGGGAGGATATAGGATGGAAGGAGCCATTGTCATTCAAGGCGCCTATGAAAATAATCTGAAGCACGTCTCGCTGAGCATTCCGAAGAACAAGCTCGTCGTCTTAACCGGATTGTCCGGTTCCGGAAAATCGACGCTGGCGATGGACATTTTGCAGAAGGAATGCCAGAGGCAGTACATGGAATCGATGGGCATGGTCACGGATGCAATCAACAAGCCGAAGGTGGAATCGATCACCGGTCTTTCCCCATCGATTGGGGTTAGTCAGCAGATCGCTAACCGGAACCCAAGGTCCACGCTGGGGACGGTGACGGAGATTTATACGTACTTACGGGTTTTGTACGCCCGGCTCGGGGAGCGGCCGTGTCCGTCGTGCGGCGCCACGATAAGGCCTTCGTTCGAGCCGGCCGGGGAAGGAGCGGTTCCTGGGGCAATGCTTCTGGAAGAGAGCCATAGCTCGGGAACGGATCGCTGTCCCCAATGCCGGTGCGCGGTCCCCAAGCTGAAGATGGCCCACTTCTCCTTCAACAAGCCGGAAGGCGCCTGTGAAGCGTGCGCCGGGCTGGGAATCGTTACAAGCTTGGAAGCAGGCTTGGTTTTCGATGAAGAACGGAGTTTTCGCGGCGGCTGCGTCACCTTTTGGGACGGCATGTTCATCGACTATTATTCGGACGTGCTTCAGGCTGCGGCGAAGCATTACGGGTTCGCGTTTGATCCGGACGCTCCTATGAAAGACTACAGTCCGGTTCAGCGGGATTTGCTGCTTCACGGCGTGGAGAGCGAGCGGTTTGCCGGACGTTTTCCCGGCATCAAGGCGCCCAAATCGGTCGGAAAAGGCCGGTTCGAGGGCGTGCTGACTTATTTGAACCGGCGGCATCGGGAGCAGACCGGAGATACGGCACAGTCGAGGAAGCTGGCGGGCTATTTCACCCGCCGCCCTTGTCCCGCTTGCGAAGGCACGCGCCTGAGAAGCGAGAGCCGCCAGGTCACGATAAGCGGACAATCGATTGACGAAATTTCGTCATGGCCGCTTCACCGCTTGATGGTGTGGCTGGAAGAGGTGCGTCCCGCCCTCTCCGAAGCGGGACAACACGTACTGGACCCGATCATCCACGACATCGCGGAGCGCATGAGGCGGGTTGCCAAGGTCGGTTTGGGGTATTTGTCGCTCGACCGGCAGGCCAATACGCTATCCGGCGGGGAAGCGCAGCGTCTTCGGCTGGCCTCGCTGTTAGGCTCGGGTCTGACCGGCGTCTTGTACGTCCTGGACGAGCCGACGGCAGGGCTGCATCCGAAGGATACCGCTTCGCTCATCGGCGTGCTGCAGCAGCTGCGCGACCTGGGAAATACCGTGCTTGTGATCGAGCATGACGTCGAAGTGATGGAAGTAGCCGATTATATGATCGATATGGGGCCGGGCGCAGGCCGGCAAGGAGGGACGATTGTCGGCACCGGAACGTTGGAGGAGCTGAAGACGAATTCAGGCTCGGTCACGGGACAATTTCTGAGCAGCGATCATAAACGGCTGCTATCCTCGGGTCGAAGATCCGGCAACGGCGCCTTCTTGACCGTCCGGGACGCGTATGCACGAAACTTGAAAAACATTACGGTCGAGCTCCCTTTAGGCACGCTCATTGCGATTACCGGCGTTTCCGGGTCCGGTAAATCGACGTTATTGTTCGACCTGATCGATCCGGCCGGCCGACAGCATGTTCAGGGGCGCGCGGAAGGCTTGGAATGCGGAAGCATCGACGGGCTCGGGCATATCGACAAATGGATTACAGTCGATCAAACGCCCATCGGACGTATCCTGCGCTCCAACATCGCCACCTATACCGACGTATTTACGCTGATCCGCAATCTGTTCTCCGGGCTGCCGGAAGCCAAACGGCGAAAGCTGACGTCGAAGCATTTTTCGTTCAATGTGCCCGGGGGAAGATGCGAGAAATGCCAGGGGCTGGGCGTGCTGCTGCTGGATATGCATTTTTTGCCGGACGTGGAGGCCGTGTGCCCGGATTGCGGCGGAAGGCGGTTTAAGGACGACATCTTGAGCGTTACGTATGAGGGCAAAAACATCTCCGAGCTTCTGGACATGACAGTCAAGGAAAGCTTGCATTTCTTCGGCGGGCACAGCGGGCT
Organism: Paenibacillus tyrphae; assembly: GCF_024158745.1. Taxonomy (GTDB): domain Bacteria; phylum Bacillota; class Bacilli; order Paenibacillales; family NBRC-103111; genus Paenibacillus_G; species Paenibacillus_G tyrfis_A. Next base: position 13,221 of record NZ_JAMZAW010000044.1, read on the forward strand.
GGCGGAAAAGCTGGGGCTGCTGTGCGAGGTGGGGCTCGGTTATTTGCAGCTGGGCCAACCAGCGACTACGCTGTCCGGAGGAGAAGCTCAGCGTCTCAAGCTGGCCAAGGAGTTAAGCAAAAAAACAAAAGGGCATACCTTGTATCTGCTGGACGAGCCGACGACGGGACTTCATCCTTCCGATGTGCGTCAGCTTCTCCTCCTGCTGAATAAGCTGGTGGATGCAGGCAATACGGTCGTCGTAATCGAGCATCATCTTGACCTGATCCGCGAGGCGGATTGGATTGTCGATCTTGGACCGGACGGGGGAGAAGCGGGCGGCTATCTTGTCGCGCAGGGCCGGCCGGAGCAAGTCGCGCAAACGGACGGGTCTTATACCGCAGCCTTTTTAAGGAGTGCGTTGATCGGATAAAAGCAATGTATGGAATGCAACGAGACGTCTTTCGACGGTTAGTTTACACTGAGATTAAAATAACGGATTGATACGACGAATAACACAATTTGTGTAAAAAATGAACCTACTCGCCTCGTGCCAGCAGGTTTTTTGTTTTGAAGAAGAAAGCGTTCTTTTGTTCCGGCGCTATGCAGCGGAACGCAAAAAAATTGTCGTTGACAAAAAAATGAAAAGTAGTGTATTTTGAAATTGACTGATCGAGTCAATCTAAAAAAATCCAAAGAAAACGTCTGAGCAATTTGTGCCCAGCTTTGAGGTGACCGGACATGTCGGAGCCTCTTGCCTCCAGTTCGGTTCATGTTCAGAACGACGGACTAGCTGCGCTCAATTATTAACTGACTAAGTCAATCTAAACCAAAAGGAGCGATATTTATGAACCACATGCCGAAAAAAGGAACAGCCCTCGTTATTGGAGGAGGCATTGCCGGATTACTGTCTGCACGGGTGCTTTCGGATTATTACGAAGAGGTCGTGATCGTGGAGAAGGACGATTTTTCCGCCAGTCCGGAAGACCGTGCAGGCACGCCTCAATCGTTTCACCCGCATCGCTTCACCCAGCGGGGCAAAGAGATTATGACCCGCTTCTTTCCGGACTTTGAACAGGATTTGGCGGAGCAGGGAGCCCGGTCGGTGCTGAACAAGACCGTGCACAACATGAATCAACACGGAACTGTGGTCGTCCAGTATCCGCGCAACGATTACAAGTTCAGCCGGGCTTTGCTGGAGTGGGTCGTTCGCAATCGCGTCCGGGAAATTCCCTGCGTCCGTTTTCTTCCGAAACATGACGTGCTGCGCTTATTGACGACGCCGCGTCATGCCGCCGTCACGGGGGTTGAGGTCCGGGAGCGGGGATCGGACGGACAAGAAAAGTTTCTGATGGCCGATCTCGTCGTAGATACCAGCGGGCGTTCCTCCAAGCTGACCGCATGGCTTGAGAATTTGGGATACGACGTGCCGAAGCCGGACCTGCTGAAGGTCAATCTGGGCTACAGCACCCGGCGGTACCGGATTCCTTCCAGCCAAGCCCATCTGACCGAAACTTGGGATACCGTTATTATTGGGGGGCAGCCGGCAAACGGCACGTTCTCGGGCGTATTTTCGATCATCGAGAATCAGATCGCAGAGGTGCTGCTCTATCGCCCGGGCGGATATTATCCGCCAACGGATGCGGAGCAATTCGAGCAGGCGGTCGCCCAGCTTCCGAGCCCCCTCATTGCCGAACTGCTGCAAGGGCTGGAGCCGATCACAGCCCCGCGCGGATTTCGCGTGCCCGCCTTGCACCGCCATCATTTTGAACAAATGGACCGCTGGCCGTCCGGACTGCTCGTGTTGGGAGACGCCTTCTGCATCTACGATCCGATCTTCGGTCAAGGCATGACCGTCGCCGCGATTGAAGCGGAGGTGCTGGAAGCTTGCTTGCGTGAGCAATGGGAGGCCCCACGACCGCATTTCGAACAACGGGCGCTCCGAAACATTCAGGCTGCGATCGAGCCGGCCTGGTGGTTGAACTGTGCGAACGATCTGCAGTGGGAGGGGGTCGAATATGCAGGCGCGGAGCCGCTAAAGGGAATTTCGTTCGGCCGGAAATATCTCGATCTGCATCTGGAGCGTGCGACGGCCGGGCCTGATTTTAAGCTGTTCGGCCTGTATTGGGCCGTGAATACGCTGTCGATCTCGCCGCGGGAAATGCTGAATCCGGACCTGATCACAAGCGTGCTCGCGGCGTCGGAGGAAGGCAGGCGGTGGCTTGCCGAGCTCATGCAGCAGTACGGTCAGCCGCTGGAACACGTATGGGATGACATCGTGCCCTCCTTCTCCGAGGCGCCTTATCCGTCCGTGAGCCGTTAAGGGCCGTTGCACTCCGGCGACCCGGTACAATAGCCATCGGATCATGAGAAATGGTATACTCATAGGCGACGTCTATCTATCCATGAATGGCCGTAAGATTTTCAGGCAAAGGAATGAATAATCATTGGCGCCTTTAAACGATGAACAATTGCATCAAATCCGCGACGAGCGCAAGGAACAGATTATGGAGGCTGCGCTTAAGGTATTTTCCCGGCGGGGAATCGTGGGAACGAAAATGAGCATGATTGCGGCCGAGGCCGGCATCAGCCACGGCTTGCTGTATCATTATTTCAAATCGAAAGACGAGCTTTTCACTACGCTTGTCCGAATGGCGATGCTGGGAGCGCAGGACGCGATGAAGAGCATCTACGACCTGCAGGGCTCGCCGCTCGACAAAATAAAATATTTAACGAAAGAGATTCTCGATGAAAGCGGCAGGCCTTACTTCATGCTGATTCATCAAGCGCGCACGTCGGAAGGCGTCCCGGAGAAGGTGAAAGAACTTATTGCCCAATATTCCATGAAAAGCTTTGTGGACGAACTGCTTCCTGTCTTCAAGGAAGGCCAACAAACGGGCGAGATTGCGGCAGGCGATCCCGCGGAGCTTATTTCCGCTTATTTATCGGTTCTTTCCAGCCTCATGATGCTGAATGCCCAAGACGTAGAAAATTACCGGCTTCCAAGCAGCGACATCTTAATGCGGATGGTAACCGGCCCTTAATCGGGGAATGCCCAGAAAAAAAGCAGGTGGAACGATGCAGCAGGATATTCGAATTCTTATTGCCGATGACGATCGGGAAATTCGCGACCTGGTCAAGACGTATTTGGAAAGAGAAACGTATCGGATCGATGCGGCGGCAGACGGGGAAGAAGCTCTCCGTCTGTTCGAAGCGCACCGCTATAATATGATCCTGCTCGATTTGATGATGCCTAAAGTCGACGGCATTGAGGTATGCCGGAGACTTCGCATGAAGACGAATGTCCCGATTCTCATGCTCACGGCCAAGGATCAGGAAATCGATAAAGTATTGGGACTGAGCATCGGGGCGGACGACTATATAACGAAGCCTTTCAGCATTCATGAGCTGGTCGCCCGGATTAAAGCCCATTTGCGGCGGTTTCTGGTCTTGGGCAGCGAAGGCGGCCCGCAGCAGGAAACGGTGCTGAGCTTCAAGAACATGACGATTCATTTGCAAAAGTATACGGTCACGAGAGCCGGGGAAGAGATCTCGCTGACGGGCAAAGAGTTCGAACTGCTGAAGTTTATGGCTTCGCATCCCGAGCAGGTGTTTACGAAGACGCAGCTGTTCCGGCAAGTATGGGATAGCGACTATTTGGAAGACGACAATACCGTGATGGTCCATATCCGCAAGCTCCGGATGAAAATCGAGGAGGACCCGTCCGATCCGAAATGGATTCAGACCGTATGGGGCATCGGGTACAAATTTGCAGGTGACAAAGATGAAGCATGACAAAGGCGCCCTTCTCCTGATTGTGCAGTTCATCGTCTTGTCCGCGCTTTTTATCCTGGATTGGATTTACCAGCCCCAAGGCCTCGTCCGCGGGGCTTTATTTGCTGCGCTGTTTGCCTTGACGGTCATCCATCTGTACGTCCGATATCGGTTCACGGCGAGGCTGAAAGCGATGGCGACTGCGCTGAGGCGCGCCATGCAAGGGAATATGAATACCCGCCTGCTTGCCAACGACGACCGTCACTTGGACGAGGTGATCTTTTCGATCAACGAATTGATCGAGCAGCTGGCCAAGATTCACGTCCGTACGATCCGCTCCGAGGCGGCGAGAAAAAGTCTGCTGTCCAACATCTCCCACGATATCCGGACTCCTCTTACGTCGATCATCGGCTATGCGGATGCGTTGAAGGATGACATCGCGGCTTCCAGCGAAGAGAAGGAGCGGTATCTGGACATTTTGTCCGCGAAGGCGGTCGCCTTGAAGGAGCTGATCGACGAAATCTTCGAGCTGGCCAAGCTGGATGCGGACGAAATGCCGTTGAAGCCGGAAACGCTGGATTTTGCGGAAATTGTCCGGGAAGCGGTGATCGGATTTTTGCCCGAACTGAAAAAGTATGGCATCGAGTTAAAAGCCAACATTCCGGAAGAAGTCTGCTCCATCGTGGCCGATCGGGTAAGCGTGCTGCGGATCGTCAGCAATCTGATCAAAAATGCCGTCGAGCACGGAAAAGACGGTAAAGTGCTGGGCATCGAGCTGGCGGAAGCCGCGGACAAGTACCGGCTGTTGGTGTGGGACCGGGGGAGCGGAATTTCGCCGGACGATTTGCCCCGCGTGTTCGAACGAATGTACCGCACGGACCGGGCAAGGAATCCTGCCGCTCAAGGCAGCGGGTTAGGTCTGGCCATCGCGAAGGCGCTCGCCGAGAAGCATTCGGGCAGCCTGTGGGCCGAAAGCGAGCCCGGCGTGAAAACGACCTTCGGCTTCGCAATCCCGAAGCGGGGCGCTGCGAACCGGGATTAAGAAACAATTAAGAACTGGTTAAGAGGCATTTAAAATCGCCTGCTTATCATGAAATTACGATCTGATGAAAGCAGGAGGGATCACGATTTGAGTGCGGTTATCAAAACGACGCAATTAACGAAGATTTACGGGACCCAAAAAGCGGTGGACAACCTTGACATGAATGTGCGTCAAGGGCAGATTTACGGTTTTCTCGGCCAGAACGGCGCGGGCAAAACGACGACCATCCGCATGCTGCTGGGTTTAATCAAGCCGACGCACGGAGAAATTGAGCTCTTCGGTGAAAGTTTACACAAGAACCAGAAAGAGATTTTAAGAAGAATCGGGTCGATTGTTGAATTCTCCGGATTTTACGAGAATTTAACGGCCCGCGAGAATCTGTCGATCAACGCCAAGCTGATGGGCGTGCATAAGAAAAACGCCATGGACGAAGCTTTGGAAATCGTCGGTCTGCATCAGGAAACGAAAAAGCTGGTCGGCAGCTATTCCTTGGGGATGAAGCAGCGGCTTGGAATCGCCAGAGCCATTCTCCATCATCCCGAGCTGTTAATTTTGGACGAGCCTACCAATGGCCTGGACCCGGTAGGCATTAAGGAAATCCGCAGACTGATCAAGTCTCTCGCCGAGGAACGGAAAATAACGATTCTCGTTTCCAGCCATATTTTGTCCGAAGTCGAGCAGTTGGCAGACCAGATCGGGGTCGTTCATCAAGGGAAGCTGCTGGAGGAGATTTCCTTCGAAGAGCTTCGCAAGCGGAACCGCAAATATCTTGAGTTTCAAGTGTCCGACGACAATAAAGCGGCGATGCTGCTGGAGAAGCACTTCGGCATTACGGATTATGAGGTTCACGACGAACGGTTGATCCGGGTATACAGCCATATCGGCGAGCAGGGCAAGCTCAACCGGATGCTGGTGGAGCATGGGATAGAAGTCACAAAAATGACAATGAGTGTAGACAGATTGGAAGATTACTTTATAAAATTGATAGGGGGCGGGACGATTGGTTAATTTGCTCTATACGGAACTGATCAAACTGAAGCGGGCCAAGATGTTTATGGTCAGCATGCTTGGAGCCGTGTCGGCCCCTATCATGATGTTTCTCGCTTTGCTGAATATGAAAAGCAAGAAGCCCGAGACTCCGATTGAGTTCGAAGTCGCTTTTATGAACACGAATATGTACGTGATTCTGCTCGTGGGAACCCTTCTCTATGGAGTTATTACGGCGTATCTGTTTCATCGGGAATATGCGGAAGACACCTTGAAAAACCTGCTGACCATCCCGGTATCCCGAGTCAGTCTGATCCTAAGCAAGCTGATTTTGCTGTTCCTGTGGATTATGGTTCTGACGCTTATCATTTGGTCGCTGACGCTGATCCTGGGGCTGATCGGACAGTTTGAAGGCTTGACTGTGGCGTTACTGCTCCAATCTTTGAAGCAATTTGTAGTCGGGGGTGCACTTTTGTTTCTTCTGTGCACACCGACGATGTTGATCACCTTTTTGTTCAAAAATTACGTTCCCACCATCATCTTTACGGCGATGATCACGATGGCTAACGTGGTGCTTTCCGAATCGGAATACAAGGCTTTATTTCCCTGGTCCGCCTCGTACGTGATCGCGAACGGAGGCTTCGTTCCCGAGTATCCGCCGGTTTTTTCTTACGTCACGATTATAGCAGCTTCAATCATCGGACTTGCGGCAACGATTATCTACTTCAAGAAGGTAGATATTCATTGATATAGATACACAGACGAGAAAATAGGAGTGTGGAGCTGTTGAATTTGTGGGAATTGTTTGTTGGATTCATTCTTGGACTCGTGGAGGGCCTTACCGAGTTCGCGCCGGTTTCTTCGACCGGCCACATGATTATCGTTGACGATTTCTTGTTCCAATCCAAAAACATCTTTTCCCCGAGCGTAGCGAATACGTTCAAGGTCGTGATCCAATTGGGTTCGATTCTGGCTGTCGTCGTCCTGATGTGGGACCGGTTCATGAATTTGCTCGGACTTAAAAAAATGCCGGGCCAAACGCCTTCCGGACCGCGTTTGAATCTGCTGCAGGTTTTCGTCGGTTTAGTTCCCGCCGGCATTCTCGGAGTACTGTTCAATAAAAAAATCGATGAATATTTGTTCTCTACCGAGACTGTCATCATAGGTCTGGTGCTCGGAGCCGTTCTTATGCTCGCGGCCGATTGGTTCCGGCCCCGCCGTGCGAAGACGGAGACGGCCGACCAGATTACATACAAGCAGGCGTTTTTTATGGGATTGTTTCAATGCTTGGCGCTGTGGCCGGGCTTTTCCCGCTCCGGATCGACAATCTCCGGCGGGGTTTTGCTTGGGATGAGCCATCGCGCGGCTGCGGATTTCACCTTCATTATGGCGGTGCCGATTATGGCCGGGGCGAGCTTCCTGTCGCTTTTGAAGAGCTGGGACTCGATCACGGCGGGCACCATTCCGTTTTTTGTCATCGGATTTATCAGCGCCTTCATCTTCGCGCTTCTGTCGATCCGCTTCTTCCTGAAGCTGATCAACCGTATCAAGCTCGCGCCGTTTGCGATCTATCGTTTGGTGCTTGCGGCTGTTATTTACTTTGTATTTTTGTAAGCGAGACTGAGCTGTTGAGAAAGTGGGGGATAGAAGTAATAGAGGTTACGAGGGGGTGGGGTATCTACTTCCGACCGCTCTTGTCATCGGGAAATTTGATTGAAGCCGCTTGTTAGCGGACATTTCCCGATGACAAAGGCGGACGCTATCGCTTCTCCAGTAGATACCCCACCCACGTATGTATCTCTATTCTTGTTGAAAATCAAATTCTCAACACCTGGCCTACCCCGTCACAAATGGGGTTAGGCTTTTTTTTGTGTAAATATGCTATGAACAGCAGATTACGGCTTTTTCCAGTTGGGATTCCAGGACAAAGATGTTCCCCGATTTATCAAGCTGATAAGATATATGGTTTTGTTCTAAGCGGTTCATAAGAGCAGTTGATAATTCTTGATTTAAGTTTGTCACATGCGCGAAAACCACGTAAGTATCGGGGCGATCGGGCATGGATAGCCAGGATACAAAAATGCCAAAACCTATGGCTAAGCTAATGGCCATTGCTTTTTTCATGTTCATCACCCCCTTCTGGAAACAGAAATGCCTTTTTAACGAGCAATATACAAATATTTTACATCGAACTCGTGCCAAATTAAAAATTGCTTGGCGGCGGCGATCCTGCTATCTTGGTAGTGTCTGTTGAAAACTTGGGAGGAATCACTATGTATCGCATTTACATCATAGAAGACGACGACAAAATCGGGGCCGTCCTGAAAAAAAATATGGAGAAATACGGCTTTGAAGCGGCATGCGCGACGCAATTCCGCGAGCTGATGCCGGAGCTGGAAGCCTACGCGCCGCATCTGGTGCTGCTGGATATTAACCTGCCGTATTTTGACGGCTATTACTGGTGCAGACAAATTCGCACGCGCTCCAGCGTGCCGATCATCTTCATCTCCGCGCGGGCCGGGGAGATGGATCAAGTCATGGCGATTGAGAACGGCGGCGATGACTATATTACGAAACCGATCCCGTTGGATCTTCTCATGGCGAAGATTAAGGGGGTGCTCCGAAGAGTCTACGGGGAATATGCTGCTGCCGGACATGACGGCACGGCTACGGGAGCTCCGGAAGCGGAGCTGAACGCACAGGGCTTGCGGCTGCACCTCGGACGGGGCGAGCTGGTATGGCAGATGCGGAAAGCGATGCTGACGAAGAACGAGCGGCTACTGGCGGAATGCTTCATGCGGCAGCCGGGGCGGATCGTCTCCCGGGAGCAGCTGCTGGAGGCGCTGTGGGACGATGTGCAGTTTGTCGATGACAATACGCTGACGGTCAATGTGACCAGGCTTCGGAAAAAGCTGGAGGAGCTGGGACTGCCGAAGGCCATCGAAACGGTGCGCGGCCAAGGCTATATGCTTCTCTTGGGCGACCAGCAGGAGGGATTGGACGCATGAGAGGGGCGTCGGCCGCTATGTTTTTGCGCGATCGGCTCGTTTATGCGCTTGTATGCCTACTTCTGATCGGACTCGGCGCCGGGCTGATGCTGCTGGAGCGGGCACGCCATCCGGAGGGGATTGGGACGGGCACAATCTCTTATTTTGTCATCCTCGGATTATTTGTTGCCGGCGTGTGGCTTGCCGTTGATTACATTCGCCAAAGAGCGTATTACAAGCAGTTGAAGCATGCGGTGGAGAGGTCCGGCGACCTGCAGGCCTCCGCGGTCATCCAGTCCGCGGTTACGAGCGAGCAGCGGCTTGTCATGCGTTTGCTGCAGGAGCAGCACAGCGCTTATTTGAACGAGCTTGGGCAATACCGCCGCCAACAGGAGCAGCACAACCATTTTGTGCTGCAATGGGTGCATCACATGAAAACCCCCGTATCCGTTATCGATCTGCTGGTGCAGGATACCTTAACCCAGCTGCCTGTTACCGAAGAGGAGCAAAAGCAGCTTGCGCTCAGCCTGCAGGAGGAAGCCGAACGCATGACGAGAGGGCTTGATCTGATGCTGAATACGGCGCGTCTCGATAAGTTTCGAATGGATCTCCATTTCCGGCAAACAGCGCTTCACGAGCTGGTTCGCACCACCATGAATGCGCATAAGCGGCTCTGTATCCGGCACTCGATCTTTCCGCAGATCGAAGGGGAAGCGTGGGTGGAAACGGACGGAAAATGGATGACGGTCGTCCTGAATCAGTTTGTGAGCAATGCGATCAAATACAGCAAGGGGAAGCCGGGAGCCAAGAAGCTTGTTTTCCGATTGGAGCCGGGTGCGGACGGGGGCAGCAAGCTGAGCGTGACGGACGAGGGGATCGGTATTGTGCCCCACGATCTGCTGCGAGTCTTCGACCCGTTCTTCACCGGAGAGAACGGACGGGAGGCCGGAGAGTCGACCGGCATGGGACTTTATTTGGCAAAGCAGGTATGCAGCGGACTCGGACACCGGTTGACCGTGGAGTCGAAGCTGGGCGAGGGAACGACGTTTACCGTTTTCTTTCAACCGCGGAGCATTCATGCGCTAGGTGACAAGGGAGAACATAACAGGCGCTCCAGGTGACAAGTTTGTAAGGTACAATGTCATGCAAATCGATGGGACCGGCGTCTCCTTCGAGCTATACTAGCGCTATAGACATCAAAGACAGCAACGAAGGAGGAACCGAACAAACGATGAATGTACTAAGAGCACAGGGACTCGGCAAAACGTACAGCTCCCCTGGAAATATCTTTTATCAAGCGTTGGAGGATATTGATTTGACGATCGAAGCGGGTGAGTTTGTCGGCGTCATGGGGCCGTCGGGAAGCGGGAAGACGACGCTGCTGAATCTGCTGGCGACGATTGACCGCCCGACGTCGGGGCGCATCGAGATCAACGGGGCCGACCCGGCAGCGCTGAGCGACAAGAAGCTGGCGTTATTCCGGCGGCGCGAGCTTGGCTTCGTGTTTCAAGATTTCAATCTGCTCGATACTTTGTCGATCAAGGAAAATATAATTTTGCCCCTCGTTCTGGAAGGGATGGCTCCGAACCTGATCGAGCAGCGGCTGGAGCCGCTTGTCGAGAGACTGCAAATCGCCGTGCTGCTCGGCAAGCGCCCGTATGAGGTGTCCGGTGGGCAGAAGCAGCGTGCGGCGATTGCGCGGGCACTCATTCACAAACCGTCTCTGCTGCTGGCCGACGAGCTGACTGGTAACCTCGATTCGAAGGCGGCCAAGGATGTCATGGATGCGCTTCAGGAGATGAACGAGCACTTCCAGGCGACTGTTCTGATGGTCACGCACGATCCTTTCTCGGCCAGCTACTGCCGGCGCATCGTGTTTATTAAAGACGGCAAGCTGTTCTCGGAATTGCGGCGAGGTACGAGCCGGCAAGTGTTTTTCCAACAAATCTTGGACGCGCTCAGCGTGCTGGGAGGGAATTTCGATGACGTTTCGCTCGCTCGCGCTTAGCAACATCCGCGGCAATTGGCGGTCATACGGCGCGTTTTTTATGAGCAGCGTGTTTTCCGTCATGATTTTCTACATCTATGCCGCGTTTCTTGCTCATCCCGAGGTGGCAAGCGGCCGGCTCGTGGCTGCGGCAAAAGTCCGACAGGGCATGGTGTTCTGCGAATATGTCATTGTCATCTTCTCGTTCCTGTTCGTGCTGTATTCCAACTCCGCGTTTCTGAAGACGCGCCAGCAGGAGTTCGGCCTGTTCTCGCTGTTCGGGATGACCCGCGCGCAGCTCCGCAAGCTTGTATTGTACGAGAACGCGGCGATTGCGGCGCTATCCATCGGAGCGGGGATCGGGCTTGGCATCCTGTTCAGCAAGCTGTTCTTTATGGGGCTTGGCGTGCTGCTCGGGATGAGCGATACGATCCCGTTTGCCATCCCGCAGCAAGCGGTGTGGGTTACCGCAGGGGGCTTCTTCCTGCTGTTCACGCTGATTTCGCTATGGACGACGCTGCGAATGAGCCGTACGGAAATCGCCGATCGGCTTAAAGCTTCGCGCAGGCCGAAAGGGCAGCTCGTCTATTCGCGCTGGCTTGCGCTGCTTGCGGTGGTTTGTCTGGGGACGGGCTACAGCTTGGCGCTGACGTTGAACGAGGCTTATTTTGATCTGAAAGTGCTGCTGATTCTGCTTACGGTGGTCCTCGGCACGTATCTTTTGTTTACACAGTTCAGCTTTCTGTTTCTGCGGCTGATCCGGAAGCGCACCGGCATCTACTACAACAGAACGAATATGCTCGTCTATGCCCAGCTTGGCTACAAAATGAAAGACAACGCCCGCGTGTTGTTCATCGTATCGATTTTGAGCGCGGTTATTTTAACGGCTTCCAGCGCGGTGTATATGCTTGCGGTCGCGGGGCAATACCAGGACCTGAAGACGCAATACGACAATGTTAAAGAAGTGATCGCCCTGACGATGTTCATCGGTCTCTTCATCAGCCTGCTGTTCTTTATCGCGTCCGGCAGCATGATGTATTTCAAGCTGTTTACGGAGCTGCAGGAAGACCGGGCGCAATTCAAGGCTTTGACCCGAATCGGCATCACCTTGGACGAGATTCGCGCAATCGTCGTTCCGCAGGTTGGCGTCATGTTCTTCGCGCCCTGTCTGATCGGCATTGCCCACGCACTGGTTGCGATGAAAGCACTGGATAATCTGCTTCATTTATCCAATTGGCTTTATTCGTTCGTCGTCATCGGCGTATATATGGCCATGCAGACGGTTTACTTTGTCGTCGCGTGCAGAGGTTATATGAAAAGCGTGCTGCGCGGCGCAGCTTCGTAAGGGAACATAGACAAACTGAAGGACTGAACGAAGGAGACAAGACGAGATGAAAACTTTTTACACAAAATATTTCCATATTTTTCTTTTAAATATAATTATTGCTGGATTGATCTTGTCCCCGCTGTCGGCCAGGGCCGAAGCGAAAACGTTTCAGATCGATCCTGCCAAAATCGATGCCTACGTCGAAGCGGCCATGGGCAGGCTTCACATTCCGGGCGCGGCCTTGGGGATCGTCAAGGGAGACCGGACCGTCTACCTGAAGGGCTACGGCATCTCGGGCCCTGACCAAGCGCCTGTCACGCCGCAGACGCCTTTTGTCCTCGGTTCCACCAGCAAGTCGTTTACCGCCTTGGCGGTTATGCAACAGGTAGAGGCAGGGAAAATTGAGCTTGATGCGCCGGTGCAGCGGTATTTGCCATACTTTCGAACCGCCGATGAGGCAGCTTCATCCAAAATAACCGTACGCCACTTATTGAATCAAACCAGCGGATTTTCCATCTATGCCGGCCGTAAAGGAATGGTAGAAGGGGACAAGCCGATCGAGCAGCATGTCCGGGAACTGAAAGATACGCCGCTTGCCAAGCCCGCAGGCTCGGGTTATGAATATTCGAATATAAACTACAATATTCTTGGCGGGATCGTCCAAGCGGTCTCCGGAAAGCCGTACACCCAATATGTGAGCGACCATATTTTCAAGCCGCTGGCGATGAACCACAGCTACGCCGATCCGGAGCAAGCCCGGAACGACGGTCTGGCAGCCGGATATCAGCCCGTTTTCGGCTACATGGTCCCGACCAAGCAATTGAATCACGAGGCGACCGTCGCGTCAGGCTACTTGATCTCCAGCGCCGAAGACATGTCGAATTACTTAATCGCTCAGCTGAACGGGGGCCGTTTCCAAGCCCGGACCGTCCTGTCCGAGCAAGGCGTTCGGCAAATGCACGAGCCTGGGGCATCGATTGCAGACGGCTTATTTTACGGCATGGGGTGGAGTGTCAACAATAGCGTCATTTTTCATAACGGCATTACGGAAAATACGTATTCGTTTATGGCGATGGATGGGGATTACGGCATCGTCCTGCTGATCAACGCCTACGATTTTCTCTCATCCTACGACGGCATCGTTTCGGGACTTAACGGAATTGTTCACGGCCAGGAACGCTCGGTAGCCGAATTGCCCGATTATACGAAATCCTACGTGATCCTGGATCTGATCATGGCGGTCATTCTCGCTTTGATCCTCAGGTCCGTCTACGGCTTGTGGACCTGGAAAACGAAATTCAGGGCGACGCCGCTGCGGGTAACCGTGCATGCCGTGTCTATCCTGTTCCTGAACGTGCTGCTTCCTTTGGCGGTATTGATTTATTTTCCTAAGCTGGACCCGGCTCCCTGGCCGGTCGTCACGCTGTTTTTTCCCGGCGCGGGACACGCGCTCTTGTTCATCCCCATCGTGTTGCTGGGGCTGGGAGCGATCAAGATCGTTCTGCTCCTCCGCAGCGGCTTAGGGAGAAAGCGATCTGCCGTGAGGAGGGTGACCGGATGATGAAGGTGTTGGAGAATCTTGCCGCCGCCGCGATGACCACAGCCATCGTCAGCTTGCTGCTCCACGCTCCGTTTGTGAACGGACGACCGTTAATGGACATGATCCGGGCTTTGTTTTCATAGATTGTCCTGTTTCTGGGAAGGTTGTTCCTTTCTTCGTGATCCGGCTCATAGCTTTCCGAAACGATACGGAGTAGGATTCATGTATCCGAGGGGGTACAGGAAAGTGGAAAATAACGGTAATGACTACGGGATTCGAATCGATTCGTATCGGGCGGGAAACGATTATGTGTTTCTGATCACCGGGGGAGAAGCGCATGTGGGCGCGGTCGCCTGCGCTTACCGGCACGAAGGGGAGGTCCGGTCGGAGACGATATCCGTGCCCGGGCACAGGGAAGGCGAGCTGGTCAAGGAATTGGCCGAAATCGCAGCATCGAAGCTGCGCCATCGTGCTGTCGTGATTATGGGAATCCACATCGATCACGCGACGAAGCAGGATATTGCGCAAATTATCGCACTCGTCCATGAGAAGATGAAGGCCGCTCTCGAAAGCTGCATCCATGACAACGGAGCCGCACAGTTGAAGCTGTGACGGCTCTGTTCATCAAATATGATCTCCACCATGAGGCGAGGGTCGAGGAGCGCGCCTGATCATCAGGCGGCCGCCTTTTGCCGGTTTTGCAAACCCAGAATGTACAAGAACGTTACGATGCTTAAGGCAATGCTGCACGCGAGAGCGATGACGAAGGCGTGCAGGTACGGCTCTGTTCCGTGTCCGGTCAGGAAGGAGAAGAAAATCGTGCCGATGACCGCGACCCCGAGAACGTTGGCGGTCTGCATGCAGGTCGTGAGCACGCCGGAGGCGGAGCCTGCATACTGGCTGGGAATGCCCGACAAGATCGTCTTCATCAGAGGAGACGCGACGAGCCCTTGACCCAATCCGATCAACAGAAACGGAATCAGCAGCGGCAGCCAATCAAGCACCGCGCCGCCTGCGTTTATGAACCAAATCACGGCGGCATAACCGGCGGCCATGAGCCATGTGCCCCACTTGAGAACGGCCGTCCCTGCGCGATTCATCCATTTCGGAGCCAGCAAGGAAGCGGCGAAGAAGGCGATGCCGATCGGCATAAAGGCCGCGGCGGATTGCATGGGAGACAGCATCAGCCCATCCTGCAGCGTGATCGAGACGGTGAGAAAAAAGCCCGAATTCCCTAACTGGAAAGCGATAAGCGCCAATACGCCGACGGTAAACGATCTTTCCTGGAAGATGGCGACCGGGATGAGCGGGGATTTCCCGCTGCGAAGCAGCTTTTTCTCATGCCAAATGAACACGAGAAGAAACGCAATGCCTCCCAGAAAGCTGACATATACCCAAAGGGGCCAACCGGCTTCCCTTCCGACAACCATAGGATAAATGCACAGCAGTAAGCTGCATGTCAGGAGGACGATCCCCCATACGTCGATATTCTTTTTGTCGCTGGAACGGTTTTCCCGGACTAAGGGGATGATCAGCAGAACGGCCAGTAGACCGATTGGAATATTGATCAAAAAGACGCTGCGCCATCCCAATCCGAGCGCATCGAAGTAGAGCAGCATGCCGCCGACGATCTGTCCGGCGATTAATCCCAGACCGCTAACCGCACCGTAGAGACCGATCGCTTTGCCCTTTTCCTCCGGAGGGAAGATGACATGGATGATGGACAGCACTTGCGGGATCAGGACCGCTGCGCCGATCCCTTGAATTACGCGCGAGAATATCAGGAACGGCGCTCCCGTCGCGATACCGCACAAAGCCGACGCCGCGACAAACAGGATCATGCCGAGAATGAAGCTTTTTTTCCTGCCGATCCAATCGCCGATCCGCGCCCCCGGGATGAGCAGCACCGCATAGCTGAGAACGTACGCGGCAACGATAAACTGGATTTGGGTAGACGAGGCTTGAAGCTGGCTTTGGATCGACGGGATGGCGACATTGACAATAAACGAGTCGAGAATAACCATAAACGTGCCCAGCAGCAAAACGGATAAGGCCCACCATCTTTTCGCTTCCAGCGGTTGGGAAGCATTAACATTTGCCTGAATCATAGATGAATCTCCTTTGAAATGATTTAAGTAGTATTCATAGATACTACTAATAATAAGACAAAAAAATGCTATCAAACGTCTTCTTAATAAAAATTTAAAACAACAGCATGTGCATGATTAAGCCTCCTTTGTTATTAGTAGTATTTTATAATACTACTTATATTTAATTGGAATGTCAATGACTTTCCTGCGATTTTTAAGCGGATTTTCAAGCAAACCCGTGGAGTTAGCGGAAATTCCGTATTGTCCAACCCCGAAAACACTTTGCTGCTATAAAGCAAAAATGCTTTAAATCATGTGCTTGTATTTCATGCTTGTTTCGTTATAAAATGCATCTTAATTAAATCAACTGAATGTTCTGACAAGCAATGAAGGAGAGAGTAAGCGAAGAACGCTTCTTGCCAGGGACGGTGTGCCGGCGACTGAGAGCACCCGACGAAGCACTGCGCTGAAGTTCACTCCGGAGCTGGTGCCTGATGAGCGGCCTGAATCGACAAGGCTTCTTGTAGGGTTACCCGAGGGTCCTGCGTTAAAGGATAGAAAGTGAGAAGAGCACTCCGGTTCGTTTGGCGAAGGGAGCGCACTTCTAATAAGGGTGGTACCACGGCTCCTCGTCCCTTGCGACGGGGGGCCTTTTTTATGTTCCAACAAAAAACAATTCAAGGAGCGGATGAGAAATGAACCAACCAAGTTTAGAGCCTTTACGCCAAAAATTGGACGAAACGAACCGCCAGCTTCTGGAGCTGTTGTCGGAACGCGCCCAGATTGCCCAGGAAATCGGGAACATCAAGGAGAAGCAAGGCATTCCGAAATTCGACCCCGTACGGGAGAAGGAAATGCTGACGGAGCTGGTAGCCAGCAACAAAGGGCCTTTTACCGACGATACGATCCGGCACCTGTTCAAGCAAATTTTCCAGGCTTCGCTGAATCTTCAGGTAACCGATCATAAGAAGCAGCTTCTGGTCAGCCGGAAGAAGCAAAAGGAAGATACCGTCGTTACGTTGGGCGACGATGTGAAGGTCGGCGGAGGAAGCCCCGTTCTGATTGCAGGACCTTGCTCCGTAGAGAGCTACGATCAGACGCGGACGGTAGCCGCGGCGCTGAAGCAGGCGGGCATTACCGTGCTGCGCGGAGGAGCTTTTAAGCCGAGAACTTCCCCTTATGATTTTCAGGGGCTGGGCATCGAAGGGCTCAAAATATTGAAGGAAGTCGGCGACGAATTCGGTCTGAAAACGATCAGCGAAATCGTAGATCCCGCTCATGTGGAGCTCGCATGCGAGTATATCGACGTCATTCAGATCGGCGCTCGCAATATGCAAAACTTCGAGCTGCTGAAAGCGGCAGGCGAGGTGCGTAAGCCGATTCTGCTGAAGCGCGGGCTGGCGGCGACGATCGACGAATTCCTTCATGCGGCCGAGTATATTTTGGCCCGCGGCAACACGCAGGTCATGCTCATCGAACGCGGCATTCGCACGTACGAAAAGGCGACCCGCAATACGCTCGATATTTCCGCCGTGCCGATCCTGAAGCAGGAAAGCCATCTGCCGGTGCTTGTCGACGTCACGCACTCGACAGGACGCAAAGACATTCTTGCCCCATGCGCTAAAGCGGCTTTAGCTGCCGGTGCCGACGGGGTCATGGTCGAGGTGCATCCGGATCCGTCCACGGCATTGTCCGATGCCGCCCAGCAGCTCAATATCGAGGAATTCGGGAATTTTTATGCCCAGGTGCGGGAGTCCGGCCTTCTTGGGTAGATGATATCGATTGGCATAGTAAAACCGTCTGGAGATGTCCGGACGGTTTTTTCT
>NZ_JAMZAW010000045.1 GCF_024158745.1 Paenibacillus tyrphae
AAAACGATTGTCATAATTGTAGTTTGTAAGAAAAAAAATCATACTACATATAAGCGCCCTATTGTTGAATAATATTCAATTTCAAACGAATAAAGCCATTAATATTAAATCTTGATAGCCGTCATCCAATTTTACACCCTTTGCTTTTCTACCCTCTTCAAAAAAGCCTAGATTCTTATATAACTGGATTGCACCTAAATTATCTTCCATTACCTCAAGACAAACTTTCTCAATCTTACTGTTATTTTTAGCCCAATTGATTAACGTTTCTAGAAGAGCTCTTCCAATACCATAATTTCGATATTCAGGTAGTATGGTCATCGCAAAAGTCCCTTGATGACTAATTTTTTCTTTGTTTCCGTTCTTAAAATCTATTGCACCGACTAACTTACCATCAACTTCAGCTATAAACTGTACATAATTTGGATTTTCATGATAAGCTTTTAACGTTTTTTGAATAGCATCAACACTCATATTTTTTACATCCTCAACCGTACTTAGCATGTATGGAGCGTTTATTAAAGCTTTTGAAGCAGAATTTAGCATTCTTTCTGCATCCTGTTCTTTAGCTTCTCTAATTATTACTGTTTTTCCATCCTTAGATTTATAAGTAAAAACATTAGTTGATAATATATTGCACACACCCTTTCGGAATATAATTAATCGGATTTTTAACTATTCCACAATTTTTAAGTAAGGGAAAGTCGTATCACCTTTTTCTGCAATCGCTCTCCTTTAACTTAATAACAATTATTTCAATTTTTTTTAATTTTAACAAGAATTTATTTCGTTATATGGCCCAATTGCGGAATAGAGTAACTGGAGCTTTTTAACTTTACTACTTTTTTTAAAATAGTATTTGTTATGCAATTGCTGTAATTTTGGATTTAGGTCTTGATAAACATTGAAAAACACTCCTCTACGTGTGGCCTACTCATAGCCTGCCGCAGCTGTTTCAGCCTAGGCTCGATACATTTTTTTCTCAACGAAAACGAACGCACCAGGCTCGGATGGGCCTTTCCTACGAGGTGATCCGGGCACTGGACGGAGAGGTATCCATCAAGAGTGCCTGGGGCGGGCACGCTGTTTACGCTCACGATTCCCGAGATCCAAGCCGGGGATGAAGCTAAAGCGGAAAGGAAATCATAGGATTCGTTGGGCGATTTTTTCTGAGAGGGGCATATGCATATTGAAGTACGAACTTGGCCGCTGCCTGCTAGAAGAAAGGCTTCAGGAAGCAGGAATACCGCTGGAACGGCTGGCGCTTGAACTGCGGGTGAGACGGGAGCGGCTGGATGACTTTATCGACAATAAAAGAGTGATGTCTCTTAAGCTCGCGATTTCGATCGCCGATACGCTTCAGTGTGAGGTGCGCAGCCTGTACGAATTAACGCCTTCCGATGAACACCGTTAGTCAGCGGATGGGTAACAGAAAGTGAACTTTCCACAAAATAAGGCCTGAAGTTAGTAAGTCCTGCCCGTTAACATAACGAAGGCGGCCGAATCTTTTCCGGTCGCCTACATTGTGTATTATGGAGCTATCTGAGCGGTTATTTATGTTGTTAGTAATAAAGCGGCAGAAAAAAAGAAAACCACCCTACCTTCGCAAGGCGGTTCCCGTTCAAATCGAAATCGGTTATAACAAGCGCTCAACAAAATCCTGCATACGAACCACACTCTGTTCCACTCGGGCTTGTTCCGCCGCGAACGCCATCATATGGCTTTGCACGGAGCGATGCGCTGATGTCAGCCCTTTGCTGCCGCCGCCTTCGCGCAAGAGCCGGAGGAAATCCCGGACCAAGCCGTAATCGCCGCCGCCGTGTCCGATATGTCCACCCGCATCGGCCAAATCGATTCGCTCCGCCTTGTCGCTGCCGAAACGGAGAATTTCAATCTCGTTCTTCTCCATCGCGCCGCGAATCTCGCCCGTCGTTCCCATCAGCTTGATCGTCCGGCTAATTTCCTTCGTAAAGGCACTCATATGGAAAGCTGCAATAACCCCGTTCGCGAATGTCATATTCACCACTTGATGGTCGACGACATCGTTGTCGCAATGGTAGACGCATCGGCCATACGGTCCTTCCTGCAGCGCCTTGATTCGACCTTCATAGCTCCAATCATCGCTGATCGCCGAAGTTGGCCAGTCCGTATTTTCGGTCAAATACTGTTTCGGCGCGTAGTAAAGGCATTCTTCTGCGACGGGGCAGCCGTCCAGGCAGCGAAGGGGCGCTCCCTCCGGCGCTTGTGCAGAAGTAAAGTGGGACAAGGAGCCGAATGACGAAATGCTTACGCAATCCGATCCGGCCAGCCAGAGCAGGATATCAAGGTCATGGCAGGACTTCGCCAAGATCATCGGGCTCGATTCGTCCTTCCTGCGCCAGTTGCCCCGAACGAAGCTGTGGGCTTGATGCCAGTATCCGACGTTCTCATTGTGCGTGATCGACATCAATTGGCCAATGGCCCCTCCTTCCAGCAATTTCTTGATCGTAGCGAAGAAATTCGTAAACCTCAGAACATGGCATATCGAGAACACACGGTCAAGCTGCGCAGCTCGCGCTCCCATCGCCACGCATTCCTTTGCATCGGGGGACATCGGCTTCTCCAGCAGCACATGATACCCCGCATCCAGCGCTTTCATCGTCGGTTCAAAATGCTGCTGATCCTGGGTGCAGATGAAGACTGCATCCGCCATCTTCGGCTGTGCAAAGAGTTCATCCCAATGGGTAAAGCACTTGTCGTCAGGAAGCCCATGTCTCGCTTGGCAATGCTCTCTCCGCTCCCTGTTCGGCTCTGCTACGGCGACGATTTGCATCTCATCCGGATACTGCTTCGCATATTCCAAATAATTCACGCCTCGAAGTCCCGCCCCAACCAAGGCCACGGTTACTTGCTTCATCATGATTTCCATCTCCCTGTATGCTGATCGTTCATTCCTTCACGCTGCCTATGGTCATCCCTTTGACGAAATATTTCTGCAGGAACGGATAGACGAGCATAATCGGCAGCGCCCCCATGAATATCTGCGCGGTCCGAAGCGTTTTCTCGCTTAAATTCTCCAAAGCCTTCAACTGGTCAAGCGACATTGAACTCATCTGTGAGTTGATAGCCGTTATGAGCGTAGACAAGTACGTCTGCAGCGGATAATGTTCGGGTGAATTCATATACAAGATGCCGTCGAACCAGACATTCCAGTGACCGATGACCGTGAACAAACCGATTGTCGCGATCGACGGAAGTGATACGGGTAAATAGACTTGCCAAAGGACCCGCCAATGACCCGCCCCATCGATGGTGGCCGCCTCGTCCAATTCTTTGGGGATGGCCCGAAAAAAGTTGAGCATGAGCACCATGTTCCACACATTCAATGCGCCAGGCAAGATCAACGCCCAGATCGTATCGATTAATCCGGTATTTTTCACAATCATGTAGGTTGGAATCAAGCCGCCGCTGAAGAACATGGTAACCGCAAAAAACCAAACATAGACCGTTCTGTACTTGAACTTGTCGTTAGACTTGGCTAAAGGGAATGCTGTAATAAAGACAAGAAACATATTGACGGCCGTGCCGAGAACGACCCGCTCCAGGGAAACCCGCAAGGAGCGCAGGAACTCTACCTTTTCCCCTAGATAAATATAAGCATCCAGGGAGAAGCCAACAGGCCACAGCTTCACTTCGCCGGCCATTGCGGCTGTATTGGAGCTAAGCGAGATGGCGAGCAAATGAACAAATGGAATAATGGCCAGTACTGTAATCAAGGTCAAAAAGATCGTGTTAAACAACACAAACATCTGTCTGCTTGCCGATGATTTATGGATCACGTCACTCCCTCCTTAGAAGATTCGATAATTGTTATATTTGTACGCAGCATAGTAGGCGATAGAGACCAGACCCAGGGAAATGACGGACTTAAATAGACCGACTGCCGCAGCGGGGCCGAATTGCTGACTGAACAAGCCGAGCCGGTAGACGAACGTGTCGATAATGTCCGCGCCTTCATACACCGTCGGATTGTACATGATCAGGATTTGCTCAAAGCCTGCGTTGAGAATATTCCCCAGACTCAGGACGCCCAGCAAAATCAGCATCGGCAGCATACCGGGCAAAGTGATATGCAGCATCTGCTTCCATCGACCCGCGCCGTCCACTTCCGCAGCTTCATACAAAGTCCCGTTAATTCCCGTGATTGCGGCCAACATAACGATCATATTGTAGCCCATGCTTTTCCAGACATCCGAACCGATGATGATGCCACGGAACCAGCCGTTATCCAGCATAAACATGATTTCCTTAAGTCCCAAAAAGGATAATAAGCTATTTACCGGTCCATTCAATGAGAAGATTTCAATCACAATCCCTCCAAGAACCGTCCACGACAAGAAGAATGGCAGGAAAATGGTCGATTGCACAAGCCGCGAGAACCATCGCTTCGTCACCTCATTGAGCAATAAAGCGAGAATAAGCGGGACAAGCAGGAACAGCGCGATTTTGAAGATAGAGATCAGGATCGTGTTCCAGAAGACTTGTTTGAAATCCGGCAAATGAAACACATACGTAAAATTGCCCCAACCCACCCACTCCGATTTAAAAAAGCCTGACAGCGGCTCAAAATTTTGAAAAGCCATGACGAGTCCGGCCATTGGACCATACGAATAAATAAGTGTCAGAATCACTCCTGGAATCAGCATGATATGCAGCGGATACTCTTTGCGAAAAGTTCTCATGGTTGGACTGACCTCCTTACACATTAGTAGACAAAACGAGAGGAGCCGCTGGCTCCCGCTCCCCTCGTCACTATACGTTCATTTATTTCACAGCTTGCTCGTTGTACCATGCATTCACTTCTTCAGTCATTTTATCGCCGCCAAGCGTTTTCCAGCTCGCTACGAATTTATCGAAATCGTCAACAGGTGCGCCAAGAATGATTTTGTTAAAAGACTCCAGCATCAGCTTATCAAGCTGACCGCCTTTCTCAACCATGGTAGGGGTCGGTGTTCCGTAGAATTCATTCACCACAAACTGGCCCTTCTCACGAATCTTGCGCGTCAGGCCCCAGCCGCCATCTTCCGCCGCACGACTAAAGTACAGTCCCCAGTTCACGCCCCGCGACGCCGTTTGGGTATCATTCGCCTGCAAATCCAATGTCGCTTTCAGTACATCCTGTATCGTTTTATAATCCGGACTATTCACCGTAATTTTTGTTTGTTTGGCCGCCAGCGCTTTGTTTACTTCCGTGTAAATGGTTTCAATTTGAGCCGGATTTGATATTCTTGGCATGAACCAATTGTAGACGTACCCATTCTCCGGTTTATTCTTATCCATATATTGAGGCTTGCCCATTTCCAAATAGAAATTCAACATTTTCACGATCGCTTCGGGGTTCTTCAATTTTTTATTGACGGCATAGACTTTCTCGCTGCGTAGTTTTGGAACAATGGATTTCCCTGGCTGTCCATCCAGCGTAGGGATTTGAACGGCGATCCAATTCGCTTTCGGGTCTTTATCCACACTGAGATTGAGCGGCCAGTTTGGATACCACCATTCCCCATAGGAGATCCCTACTTTACCGGCCGTGATGTCCTCTACCACTTTATTCTCGTCTTTGAGCGCAAACTCTTTGTCCAGAATACCGTTCTTATACCAGGATTGGAGCTTCGCCAGCGCAGGCTTCATCTCAGGCTGAATCAACCCGGGAACAAGCTTGCCGCTGCTGTCTTTAATCCATGCGTTAATATTGTCTCCTACCGAAGGATAAGCGCCATAGGCATTGAAGAACCCGCGCAAATCAAATCCCCAGAAGAAAGGCTTCTTCTCCAGCGCGATGCCGTAGGTGTCCTTCTTCCCGTTCCGATCCGGATCGTCATTCACAAAAGCGGTCGCAACCTTTTCCAGTTCATCGATCGTCTTCGGCACTTGAAGGTTCAAGTTATCGAGCCAATCTTTCCGAATCCACAGCAACTGTGTGCCAAGCGCCGGATCCGTAAAATTTGGAATGGCCATCAGCTTGCCGTCTCTGGTTACCGTTTTCATCGCAAACCCGCCATCGGACTCCATATATTTCTTCAGATCCGGCGAGGCGTATTTATCATAGGCTGCGGTTAAATCCGCCAGCATATCTTGCTTCCGAAGCTTCTCATAATCCTTCGGACTAAGCTCCATAATGTCCGGCAAATCTCCCGATGCCAACGCAAGCGAGAACTTTTGCTCATATTGATCTTTCGGCACCGTCCATTTATATTTCACATCGATATTCAACATATCCTTGAGGTCTTTGAGATAAGCGTTCTGATCAGGCGTAATCCCCTTCGTGGTTCTAGGGTCTTCGGGCGTGCTGAATCCAAGCACTTCCGTAACAACGACAGGCTCCGCATACTTGCCTAGCGGTTCTGGCGCCGCAGTACCGGCGGAACCTCCGGATGCCACAGGAGTCGCAGAACTCGCTGACTTGTCTCCCCCTTGGCTAGAGCACGCCGACACCATCGATACGCTAGCAGCAAGCAGCAAAATCATTCTCGTTTTTCTAAATTTATAATGCTTCATATTGGAAACTTTCCCCCTAGTAAAAAGTACTGGCCATGCAGGTCGCTTTCCCTATTTATATTGTAAGCCCGGTCAGAAACCGTTTACAATTTCGAATCCTTTACATTGCCTTCACTTTATTGACCTATTGCAGGTTACGGTATTCCTGCGGAGATTTTCCGGTCATCTTTTTAAAGAAGGTAGCGAAGTAAGACGGAGAGTCGAACCCTACGCGAAGCGCAATTTCATTTAGCTTCAAATGGGGATCTGACATCATCGCAATCGCGGATTCGAGCTTAAAGGATTTTATATATTCAATCAAGTTGTGCCCTGAAATTTGCTTATAGTAACGAGACAAGTAGGAAGGGTTAAGATGCACTTCCTCTGCGATCGCCGTCAGCGACAAGTCTCCCGCGAGATGCTCTTCAATATAACGATGAATCTGATCCAGGAGTCCCTTTTTGAAAGCATCCTGCTGAATCCCTGCCAGCTTAATCTGTATACTCGATTTATCCGTTGTACGCTCGTAATCAACAATGACCATTCTCTGACCAAGCTGAACTCTTCGACGGATCAGAGAGCGGATCATTTCTACTTGCTCGCGGGTCTGGTCCCAGCGGTTCATCATATTCCCCGAAATGCCGAATGACATCGATACGTCCAGTATCTCTTCGCACTCATTCTGAACCCGTTCCAGCACCCCTCGCAAATAGGCTACAACACGGTGCCCGTTCTCTGCAGCATCCGCTTCATCCCTTAGCCGGTCTACTAATTCGGCATTCGGTTGCAGGAACCATACGATAAGGTGTCCGTCATATAAGGTGTATTCGCATCCGATCGAAGGGGGCAGCAGCTTGCCAAATATCGAGCCTGCCGCCTCCAGCAGCTTCATCGTGATCCCTTCCTGCTGATCGGCATGTCCAATGAGAATAAAGGAGGGACGGTCCAAAGCAATGGCGAAATCCAAATCCGCATAGCGCTCTTCTCTCAGTAAAGCAGGTAATTCTTCACCTCGCAGCACCGATTCCAGCAGTTCTTTCTTCAACAAGGATTCAACGATCCGCAGGTGCAATTGCGCCTTTTCCTGTTGAAGCCGATTCCGGTGCTCTTCCTCCAGTTTGACAATGGCCCCTCTTACCGCTGCGAAGATCGGTTCGACCCCTTCGCTCTTCAAGATATAATTATCGACATTCTTGCGAATGGCTTCATACACGTAGTTAAACTCACTATATCCGGTTAAGAAAATCATCCGGCACGAAGGCCAGTAATAGGCGATCTCATCGACTAACTGCAATCCATTCTTCTTCGGCATCCGAATATCGCTCACGAGAATATCCAACTTCGTTCGCTGCGCAATCTCGAGCGCCTCATCCGCAGAATACGCCTTGCAGATATCCAATTCAAATTCTTGGCGGTCCTGTAAAAGCTGAACCAGTCCGTTCGCGATCACCGGCTCGTCATCTACAATTAACAATCGATACATGGCAACAGGCCCTCACTTTCGTTCATTTTGGGTTCGGATCATCAGTTCGGCACGCAATCCACCATGTTGGCTGCGAGAGACGAAAAGCCCGCTGCCCTCCCCATACTTCAACTGCAATCGATTATTCACATTCATGAGCCCCGTCTTCTCTTGTTGTCCGGATTCATCACGCAACTGCTCTTGCAAACTTTGCAACGTCTCGTCTGTCAGGAGGCGGCCGTTATCTTCGACCTTAATCCGTACGACCCCTTCCTGATAATCGGCCGTCATAGACAGAATGCCGTTCATCATGCCGTCTTCGAAGGCATGTTCGAAAACATTTTCAACAATCGGCTGTATGATCAATCGCGGCACCGAAACCGTCTTCGCATAATCCGGTATCTCCTCATGTTCGTATCGGATTCGATTCGAGAAGCGGATGCACTGAATTTCACAATAATCCAAGGCATGCTGATACTCTTTGTACAAGGGCATCTCGTCGGACCTATTCCTCGTTATATATTGATAATAACTGCCAAGCTTTTGCGATAGCTCCGCAGCTCCGTCTGAATCTCCCACCTTGCACATCATATAAATGTTAAAAAAGCTGTTATATAGAAAATGAGGATTGATCTGCGATTGCAGTTGTTTCAATTCCGATTGCTGAATCGCAATCTTGTGCTCATAATTCTCCTCAATCGAACGCTTCAAACGGAACGCCATGCGATTAAAGCTGTGAAATAAATAATGAAACTCATCCCTCGTCTTCGACTCGATGACGAGATTCAGATTATCGGTCTCCATCATCTGGAACGCCTTGGTGAGCTTGGACAAAGGTCTGTGGATCATAAAATTAAGCGAGTAAGAATAGAGCAGCAGCACCACGATTGCAATCACGAATAATGCGTAGAACCAAAAGCTGTACTGCCTAAGCGGGCGCGTAATTTCGTTATGATCCACATACATGACCAGCGACAGATTCAAAGAACCGACTGGACACGTCATTACAAAATAACTTGCTCCAGCGATATCGATAACCCTGGAAGGATTTGCATTCCCTTTATTTCCTTCCTCCAGTTGTGCAAGCAAGGGAATGATGACGTTCTGATCCTTTGCCGTCGATAATACATGGCCGAGTGTTTTGCTCCCCAGAAATACTTCCGATTCTTGATAGAGCGTGGTAATCTGGCGAAGGGCCTCCCGCAAGCCAGACGTAGAAATCTCGATATAAGAGATGATCCCCGAGTTATTCTCGCTCTCAATAAAGAAGAGTCGGCCATCTTTTTGATAAAAAGACGGTTTCGGCGTCAGCCCGGCTAATAGGACAATGAATTCTGATTCATAATTCGGTGTGTCCGAGATACCGCCTATACTTGAGATGGTCTTGCCAATTTTCTTTGACATAAACGCCGGCATCGACGATGAGTTCACTCGAGTATTGAATCGCGGACATCCGGTCTTTCGTCTGATTAATTAATTCAAACAAGGCATACTCATCGAGTGTGCTCCCTTGAAAGCTAAGCTTCTGAAGATCCTTATTATTGACAAATTGCAGTTGCTGGCTCCGAATAAAATATAATTCCTTATCGAGCTGATTGGCATAAAAAAAAGCTCCGGCTACAGCCGAATCCGTGATCGTCTTCTTCGTGAAGGACATCTCTTTGTAATTCACCCAAATGTTCATCGCAACGAGTGGAATCATGAATGCAATGAAGACAACTACAACCTTCTGATATAAAAACCAACCCTTCGTTCCTGTTGCCTGAAGTTTCATGATGCTTTCGGCCCGCTTTCTTATCCATAATAGCATTCATCGTTTACAACAATTTACCATCCCCGAATCTTTTGTTCAATTGATCTTATTCACACTGCGAAGCGGTTCATGGAAGAAATAGGGAGATACTGGAAAAGCCGGCCATCCACAGGATGATCGGCTTTTTTTCTTTACCTGTACAGCTCCAACTCGTTAATCGCGAAATTGCCCCATTTCAAATTTGCCCCATTAATCTTCAAACGGAACTGCTTCGCCGTTGTAGAGTCAAAATTAAGGGTCTGTGTCTCATTCGTCGTATCGCTATACGCCCATGTCCATTGAATACCTGTCTTCACCGGCACCCAAGCCGTCCCGTTATAAGCTTCAAGATCGAACTTCGTAACGCCTTGCCCCGTTCCAAACCTGGTTACCACTTTCAGCTTGTTCGCTGTTACCGATCTGGAACCAAAATCAAGCGTAATATAATTCGGGAATGTCACGCCTTTATCCACACTCGACCAAGCTTTGTCATAGGAGCTATCCGTCAGGCTTTTAATAGAGCTGGTGGACAAAGTGGCGATGGATGCACTCGCAGTTGCAAGCGGCGCCAAATTTCCCGGTGCCGGCTTCGGTTGTTCCGGCATTGGGGTAATGGGCGCGGGTGTGAATACAATTGGCGTTTTGCCCGTAGCCGGCGGTACCGCACCTTGATACTCGTAGGCGCCGATATCCGGGTCTCCGTTATATAAGGCATTACCGAAATAGTCCCTTCCGCCGTTGTCCGCCAGAGGAACGCCTGCCCCAATAAGCGGTGAGTTGGGCTGGAGTTTGTAGCCGTCCAACGTATTCATACCGACGCCGCCACTGCCCGGATTCATGAATTTCGGTTCCGCAGTTATGCGATGCGCATCCGAGTTCACTAACGTTTTGCCGCCGTAATACGCATTCGAGTCAAAAGTTTGCCCAGTCAGATTCCATCCCCGATCTCCCACGCTATAGTAGACGTTGTTGTAATTCTTAATATTTTTCGGTGCACCTGAAGATTTCGTGAAATAATCGCTCATCACGGGATTACCGGATGCCGCTCCGACGTACACCGTGTTGTTATAATTATAGACCGTATCAATAGAACCGCTGTACCGGAACAAGTGATTCTTGTCGTTCTGACTGATATTGTAGCGAACGATCGTATTCGTCGTATAATACGTATCATTGACGAATAACATAAAGCCGCCTGCATTGTCATGACTGTAATTATACTGAACCAAGGAGCCTATGTTTCCCGCATCCACATCAAACCCCTCGCCATCCATTTCCCCGTTGTGGCTTCCAAAAGATTCATTGTATTGAACCACGTTATTATCCGCATAGGCCCACCAGATCGAAGCATTTGTTGCCAAAAACGTAGCTTCTTGAACCGTATTTCGCTCGACAATCGCGCCATCCGTCACATTCCATGCAATCCCGCCCGTCGCAGGCCGAACAATCGTATTATTCGAGATTTTCAAATTCGTCGTTGGCGTCCAAGACCCGTAAGGCTTAGGAACCCACTCCCAAAGATCGCCCATGCCATACCGAATCGTACAGTTCGAACCGATATAAATCCCATACGCATCCACATCCGTTAATGTATTGCCATCGATCAGTACATCATTAAACGCACTTGGCACATAGGAGCCCACAGAATCGAAAATGATCCCGCCGGCCCGGGTCGTATACACCCCATCAACATCATGAATATTCAAATTTTTAATGTAAATATGATTTAAGATGCCGCTCTCCTCATTCAAAATATAGACGCCACGCCGCTCACCCCGGGCCCCTTTCCAGTCCCTGGAGAAAGGCAGTGTAGAAGGATTAGTAACCTCCAAGTTGTTGATTTCCCAGTACTCCTGATTTTTCAAAAAGACCGTCTGCAGCTCGCTCGTAACTCCCGCAATGAGCGGTTTATTCCCCGTCCCGTATTGGTCGATAACAATGGGACTCCCGTTCACCCCCGAACCTTTTGGCCATAATTGTCCTTGCCAAGCTCCTCCTGCCTTGAATAAAATCTTGTCACCCGGGGCAAACGTCGTCGCGTTCACTTTCGTTAATGTCTTCCAAGCTGTCCCGGCGCTTGTTCCATTCGAAGCGTCATTCCCATTTACGTTATCCACGTAATAGGTTGCTCCCCCCGCAGCCTTGGCGTCCCGAGGAACGGTTATTGCCAGACTGAGAAGCATAACGGCCGCAATCGCCAAACAAATGGCGCGTTGCACAGTTCTTCTGTACATAAATGATCATCCCTTCGCCTTTCATTAATGTATGCAACGCCTCAACAGCAAGCCATTAAAGCGGTTACAACAAATTGAAGCGCTTCAAAATTACATTTGAAAGGACTGATATAGCTTGTCGTGCCTCATAACTTGCGCTGAGGCCGTCATTTCACGAATCTTTTTCTCGTATTCACCGTTGACATAATCCTGAAGCACTTGATCCTTCACCTGCTCATAGGCCAGATAAGCCGAGTCAGGTTCTACCCTCTCGATGCATTTTAAGAGATGGAGACTGCCGTTATCTTCAATAATCTGACTAATCTCTTGAACAGAGAGCTTGGCTGCAGCCTGGGCTACCGGGCTTCTGGCATTCCGTCGTTCGTCGCCCAGATCAATGGTCAATTCCAGTTCCGTACCTGGCGCAGCATAGGCTGCGGCAACGTCTTCAAATGACGCACCAGATAACAGCCTGGCATGCGCCTCTTCAAATAGCCTTTTTACTTTCTGTTCGAGTGCAGGATCGATTTGATGATTAGAGTCCAGGATCGTGCGTGAAATTCGTTGCATCGTGACATAGCCCCGCGTCCTGTATCGCTGATCTTTATGCTCTTCATAAAACAATCTCAACGATGACTCGCCCTGCTTCAAAGCATTTTGCTGCAAGTGCTGCTTCACAGCAAGGGTTGAATTCGTCAGCAGATACTCCAGATACGTATCCTCGTCATATCGTTCAGGTCCGTATACGACCTGACGGTTCTTGATCGCTTGCGCTCTTCGGTGATTCTCTTGCTGCAATTGCCGGAGAAACCCCGGGTAACTAATGTCTTGCAGGATCCCTAGATCCTTTGCCTGCAGCAGTCGAACCTTCAAACGCACACAATCATCCAATGCCTTCTTCTTCAGCATCTCAATAGGAATCTCGCCATCGAAAGAAGTTGTCCAGAACGTCTCGGACTGATCCGCATGATGCTGATCGCGAAAATAGTTCATGATCGCCGATTTGTTCAAACGAATCGCTCGTTGGAATTCTTCCACGTAAATCGGACTGCCATTGACCGTAGCGATCACATCCTCCTCGTTCCCTTTCCACCAAGCTCCGCCCGAAAACGCCGCTGTTACCATGACGGTCAACAAACTAAAAATGATAAGGATTCGTCTATGATTCGAATGCAATATGCGTTCTTTGAACATCAAGACCCGGCCTCCTCGTTAAAACGCTTTCATCCCTTTAATACAAATTGTAAGCTGATCCTGTGCACTTAACAATTTCGATTCCTTTACACTGACTTCTAAATTTTTTACTTTTGCGATTCCGGAAATGAAATTAGGTTCTGGTCCGCCAAGGCAACGTGGTGAACACCTCCACGACCTAAGCGGACCCTTGGCAATCAGTTCTTGTTTCAATATGAACTTCTGCACCGCTACCGCCTTCACCAGTTGCATAAACCAATATATCAGGATAATCCCCTTTTGTTAGTTCTGCAATTGCGACTGTGAGGGTTACAGGTCCTAAACCAATAATGGCATGCTCCAACGGGATGTCATCCCTTTGCCAAGGAACTCCTTCTCTCACACCTTTTTCACCGTTATCAGCTACGAGGATTAAACTATGCCTAAGCCACCGGGAGTTGCAACAATTATGCCAACCCCTAGTAAGTTAGGAAATAGTGAAATTGGTTCCCCTTATAAATCTAAGTTGATTAATTCAATGCATACGCCGTGGTTGAATAAGCATATGGTTAGCAGGAGTCCGTGGGATTGAAATGGAAGCAGCAATAACCGCGAATTTATTATGAAATCCGCGGTTGTTGCGTTTACTGCTTTTATTTAGTTAGTTGTTTTTCTTGGTAACGTCTTGTTGTGCTCCCATGTAGCTTCCGATGACATTTTGATAACCAGGAAGTTGGCCGGCAAGTAGTGCGCCAAAACCTTCGACATCGTTGCGCCAATCTCGTTGTAATTCTGCTGCTACGCTAAACCAGTTCATAAGTTGTACGCCACCATGGTCCATTCGCATTAATGCCGCGTTCGCTACTTATTTGCTAAATGTGCCAGAAGCATCAGTAACCACAAATACTTCAAAACCAGCGTTTACAGCGGAAAGTGCTGGGAAAGCAACACAGACATCTGTAACTATACCCGCGATGATAAGTTGTTTTTTACCAGTTGCTTCAATCGCTTTAACAAAATCTTCATTATCCCAAGCATTAATTTGGCCTGGACGAGCAATTTTTGGTGCATCTGGAAATATGTCAACAAGTTCTTGCATTATTGGACCATTCGGACCATTTTCAAAGCTTGTAGTTAAGATAACAGGTAAATCAAAAAATTTAGCGGTCTTAGCTAGAGATACTACATTGTTCATAAACTCATCAACACCATATATTTTTATAATCCACTTCTCTTTTCATTTTCATTTCAAAAAAAAAAAATGATCATTAAGAAAAGCTTACGATAAAAATTGTTCTTAAACATGCCTAACTTTGAATATCTTTTTGGAGGAAAAATCTTTTCTCCGGAGGCCTGATTTCATATGTTTATTTATACAGTGAAATATGGAGATTCTCTTTTTTTATTGCGTCAAAATATCAAGTTTCCTTCGATACGCTTCGTGATGTAAATGGCCTCACAGATGCGACGCTGGTCCCCGGTCAAGCATTGATTGTTCCATCGTCCGTATATATTGTTCAGCCCGGAGATTCGTTATACGTGATATCCCAGATGAGTTTGATTCCCGTGGAAACGATTCGAACTGCAAATGGGCTTCAAAGCGATATGTTATCTATTGGGATGAGGCTATATTTGCCGCCGCGGAACAAATATCCAGAAGAAGGCTTGAGTTATATCCTTCCTACCACACCTGAACAAATTGAAGCAACTACCCGCACCTTCTCTCCCTTTAATGCCTACTTTGGCATTTTTGAATACCACATTACGGAGGAAGGGAACCTGAGCACTCTCCCAAACGATGAAGTTGCCGTAAAAGCTTCGCGGAATCAAAGAGTGGCCCCTCTGGCGACAATTACAAATTTGACTCCGGGAGGGTTCAGCCCTGAATTGACAAGACAGGTGCTTAACTTTCCTGAAATAAGGAACCGCCTCATTAATAACATCTATACTTTGATAAAAACAAAAAATTATGCTGGAGTTAATGTTGATTTCGAGCAAGTGCTTGCAGGGGAAAGAGATTTGTATACCGGTTTCTTACGCTCATTGAACGATCGTTTAAAGCCGGAGGGATACTTCACATCGGTTGCCATTCATGTAAAAAAAAGAGATAGCGATTATCCAGGCTATGATTATGGCGGAATCGGTGCTGTAGTCGATTTCGTGTTCATTATGGCCTATGATTGGCATGAGACGCATTCCGGTCCCGGACCTGTCGCCCCGATTGACGAAATACGCGAAACCCTTAATTATGCTGTGCAACGCATGCCCCGGAATAAAATTATTCTTGGGGTACCAAGGTATGGATATGACTGGACTATGGATAACGGAAACGTAATCAGTGCTAAAGCTGTTTCCGTCACTACGGCCACCGAAACTGCCATGAATTATGAAGTACCGATACAATATTCTGTTAAGCACCAACAACCTTATTTTTCCTATTGGGATGCGAACGGCAATAGACACTTCGTATGGTTTGAAGATGCGCGTGCTCGTGCCGCAAAGTTTCAATTGGTCGTCGATTACCGTCTTAGAGGCGTAGGTGCGTGGCAGTTAGGATTGAATTTCCCTCAATCCGCTTTCTTAGTGGCTGAGTTTTTTGCGACGAAAAGAGTAATTTGATGAGATAAACGGTTTCCGCTAGATCATATGCCCGAAAACTGACAGTATTGGTTATCCGAAATCTAACCGATAAAATGACACCTCCAGAGAAGCTCTGAACGAGTTGTAGTAATGAAAAATAGAAAGTCCTCCCTCAGCTTGTTATAGCCAACAGAGGATTTTCCTTTTTCGCCGGGTTTACGACTAACTTGCTTCGATTGTTCAATCCTCAAGAGGAAACCGGAGTTCAAAAGTGTAAATCTATCTAGCGTTTTCAAAGATTGTCGCCCCTCGATAGATTTTTCATAATCGTACACAACAACCCGCTTCTTTCGTACTTTTTTCGATTTCATATATGAGAAATACTTCCCCCATCTCTCCCCTCTGGATTATTGATTTCGTATTTAATTTTACCGGCTATGCCAGTGATGTCCCACGCACCTTCAATGATTACGTAATTTCCCTGAAAGCAGCAGGATTGGACGTGGATACTCCAGCATTTTTTTGCAAGTAGTAATGCACAATGGCCTTGTACCCATTTTTTAGCCACCGGATTTATTTCCTCGCTTGGTAGTAGCCACCAGGAAAGTCGTGAATCCAATTTCCATATCGTTAGCCGGTTGCTCCTTCTATTATTTGATTATCAACATCGAACGGTAGCTTTCAATATTTTTAAATAACAAGTACGTGTTTAACGCAAGAATCAAATAGGCTGGAATACCGGAAGTAACATCCAAAGAGATATGGAACATGGCAATATTCACGGAGACCGGCATGAAGATAACCAAAGCTGCTTTGGCATATCGGTTAAAGAGGATAGCTAATCCGCATACGATTTTAACAACTGAGACGAAGGGGAAAAAATACCTTGCAGCGTTCATAGCGGCCATAAATGCGTTTGCCGATGCACTTGGATATTCCATATTTGTCGTAAGTCCGAATAACGCTCGTGCCGACTACCGCCGCTGACCATATTGTACCGATAAGCGATGCAATCATAAAAAATGTAGAGTAAGAGTGATCCTTTGTGATCCGCGGTGCATCCTATCTAGTCTTCTTTTCGCCGCGGTAATCGGAACATATTCTTGTCACAGATCGGCAATTAGTTTTTCCATATTCATTGCCAATTCGTTGAGCAATAACCATCATACCATTATCAGGTTATAGCAAAACGTGATACAAATCACGTTCTTCATCATTTGTATTTGCTAGGATAATCATATGAATTAAGTTCTTAATTAAAACCATTTTAAAGTTAGGAGATATATCATGAGCGAGCTGATTAATAACCGCGAGCAATCCATTCCTATTGATCCATTGTCGGATCGTTTGTCCTTATTATTCCATTTATTCTCAGAATTGTATAATGGAGTGCCTGTAGAGCAAATCAAAAGTCAGTTTATACACAGCCTAGGAAAGATCACCATTGAGGAAGCAGCACAACTGTCTCAGTACCAACATAGCGTACTTGAACAAAGAGAGCTTTCCGATAAAGAGCTCCAGCGTTTGGCATCTGCTCATCTGTCCATTCTTGAGGGCCGTATTGAAGCGGTACAACATCCTCAGGATGAACCGGGGCACCCGATTCATACATTCAAGCTTGAGAACCGAGCCGTCGAGGCTCTCATTCAATCCAAACTTGAGCCGAATCTCGAGCTGTTCCAAGATGACGATTCACTTGAGGTAGTGCAGAGGCTCATCGAATGCTGCAACCTGCTGTGGGATCTCGATAAACATTATGGACGCAAGGAACAATTGGTGTTTCCTTATTTAGAGAAATATGGGATTAATGGACCTTCCAATAACATGTGGCGCATCGATGATTATATACGGGCTGCTATCAAAGAAGCGAAGCAAATGCTGACAACGTATTACGGGAACAAAAAACTTGTTACTGAACGCCTGCTTTTCCTCAAAGAAGAAATCCAGAACATGATTTATCGAGAAGAGACCATTCTCTTCCCTATGACCTTGAAAATTTTAACGGAGGACGAATGGATCAAAATTGCTCATGAAAGTGATGAAATTGGTTTTTGTTTAACGATACCAGCAGCCAATTGGAAACCGGATCGAAAAGAGCTGGACGAGAAAGCGATGTCTAAAGGGTTCATTAAACTGGAAACCGGAATCTTATCTCTACAGCAGCTGGAGCTCATTCTGAACCATCTGCCCGTAGATATTACCTTCATTGATCATCAAGATATTGTTCGTTATTTTTCCCACGGAAAGGAGAGAATATTTCCACGCACCAAGGCTGTAATAGGACGTACCGTTCAAAATTGCCATCCCCCAAAGAGTGCCCATATTGTTGAAGCCTTGCTAGATGATTTCAAATCCGGGAAAAAAGATATGGAAGATTTCTGGCTTAAGGTTCGCGATAAATATGTTTATATTCGGTACTTTGCCGTTCGTGATGAAGATGGACGCTATATGGGTACGCTGGAATTTTCCCAAAACATCGGACCCATCCAAGCGATCGAAGGGGAGAAACGTATCCTTTCCTAAATTGAAAAATCTGATCGTCTCGGTGGAGCGGCCCAGGTATTCCTGCCTGCATCCCAATAGACACCCCCAATCCATGTCACAATATTTGACGGGACACTTGGATCGACTTAAAGCTATAGAAGCCGAGCTTACTAAGCAATTTCCGGGGATCGAACTATGCGGAAGATCATACCGCGGGACAGGCATCCCGGATTGTATCGCTCAAGGAGAGGATGCCGCCAGACGAGTATTCCAAAAGCTTATGTGCTTAACGCATCATAGAGGATAAAGGTAAAGGGCGGCACACCTGCGCCGCCCTTCTCAGTCCGAGCATTCCCAATTGCCTACAAATCCTTGGCATAATGTTCATCGGGAATTTTGTTTAAACAGACATAAAGACTAGTATTTCCGTTGCTTCGCCGCTTCAACCTTTGTTGAGACTAACTTTTCAATGCTTATAGTGGTGATAATCTTTTTCCAGCGACCAACCTGTTTTCAGTCCGAGGATAAACCACCCGAGTGCGACGATCCCCACTGCAAAGATCGTATCGCCGACAATCCGAAGCCAGTGGAAAGTCTGAATCGGCCTTTGCTGTAAAAACTCGGCGGATCTGGCGTACCAATACCCGTGCTCGACGCTCGCCAAAGTTTGAATCAATCCGATAGGCAACAAACTGATGAGCAGCATCAGGGCCAATCCGATATTTATCGCCCAGAATGAAAACGAAAGCAGGCGTGTTTTCCATATCCTGTGATTTGTTAACCCTTTTAGGCAAAACAGCATCAAACCGATACCGAGCATGCCATAGACCCCGAACAATGCCGCGTGCCCATGAACAGGAGTTGTGTTCAGTCCTTGCATATAATACAAAGCGATCGGTGGATTAATTAGGAAGCCGAACAGACCGGCCCCCACCAGATTCCAAAAGGCGACGGCGACAAAGTAGTAGATCGGCCATTTGTACCCTTTTACCCACGGTTTCGATCGACTTAACGTAAGGTTTTCGTATGCTTCGAAACCGATCAGGACAAGGGGTACGACTTCCAGTGCGCTGAATGTAGCACCAAATGCCATGACCCCAACGGGCGTCCCGCTAAAGTAAAGGTGGTGGAACGTGCCGATGATGCCACCCGAAAGGAAGATGATCGTGGAGAACAAAACGGATGCCGTTGCGGTTCGTGCCTGCAAAAGTCCCATACGGGTAAACAGAAACGCGATTACGACCGTCGCGAATACTTCAAAGAATCCCTCCACCCAAAGATGGACAACCCACCAGCGCCAATACTCGGCCATGGCCAGATTCGTATGCTGGTCCCACATCAATCCCGGGACGTAGAACAGAGGAATGGCAGCGGAGGAGATAAAAAACAGAATGAGCAGGTTCCTGTTTTCGGATGCTTTTCTCAAGGCAGGCCAAATCGATCTACCCATTAGGAAAAGCCACAAAAACAAACCGACGGTCAAAAATAGTTGCCAGAACCTGCCCAGATCGACGTACTCGTAACCCTGATGTCCAAACCAGAAGTTCGTCACATACTCCAGTTTGTGATTGACGGCCAGCCACTGACCGGCCATCGAACCAACAACGATAATGAGCAGGGCAATGAACAGAAAATTAATACCCGCCCGTTGATATTTAGGTTCGTAACCTGATACGGCAGGAGCGACAAAAAGACCGGTAGCGAGCCAAGCAGTTGCAATCCAGAAAATCGCAAGCTGCGTATGCCATGTTCTTGCTACGGAATAAGGAAGAATTTCGCTAATTGGAATTCCATAAAAACCGGATCCTTCTACGGCAAAGTGCGCGGTAATGGCGCCAAGTCCAACCTGAACGACGACCAGCGCTGCGACCACCCAAAAAAACTTGAGTGTCGCTTTCATCGAAGGAGTAGGAGTAAGCGCGAGCAAGGGATCTTTTTCCGGGTAGTGTTCGGTTTCGTGCGATTCCTTGCGGCGTTGTACAGCGAAATACCAAGCCAACGCCCCCACGCCGGCCAATAGCAAAACAAAACTGATCACGGACCAAACGATGGTCTCTCCCGTCGGCACATTGTCGATCAAGCTTTCACTCGGCCAGTTATTCGAATATGTTATATCGTCACCAGGGCGGTTTGTCGCTGTTGCCCAAGCGCTCCAGAAAAAGAAGGCATTCATTTCTTTGATTTTTTGCGGATCGTGAACGGTGTTGGCCGGAATGGCGTAGTGGTCTCGCAAAGTTTTCAGCGACGGGTCGCTTCCGAACAAACCTGTATAATGCTGACTGATCGCCGTATACGCTTCGCCGCGGATCGCTGAAATGACCAGATCGCCACTTTTCGGATCATACGTATTCGGGCGGATCTCCTGTTTTAATCTCGCCTTTAGTTCTGCTTTTTGCTCTTCCGTGAGAGTATCGTATGGTTTGGAATACTTTTCATTTCCCCATCTGTCCAAAATCCATGTTAATTCCCGGTGAAGCCAATCAGCCGACCAATCAGGTGCAACATAGGCGCCGTGCCCCCAGATGCTGCCGACTTCCTGGCCGCCCATCGCTTGCCAAACGTTCTGCCCATTGCGAATATCGTTGCCGGTGGTGATGACTTTTCCATCCTTGGTCACCACCCGATCCGGAATCGGAGGCATCTTTTGATAGATTTCCCCTCCATAGTAAATAAGGACAGCAAAAGATAAGATGATAACCGCGCTTAAGGTGATCCATAACTTTTTCATCCATTCTCCCTCCTACGATTCAAATTTCAAATCATTGGAAGATAACGCTTCCATGCATTAAACTTCACATAAATGTAACCAAAAATTTATTAAATCGACACATTTCGGCGTAGATCGCTGAAGGAACTATACGATCTCTGTTGACCCATTAACATGATTTTCAGGATATGCTAGCCATTTTCTATAAAGTAAAGCGAATACAGTTTGTCGGAACAAAAAAAGCGCTGCCGGGGCATTTCCGGTCAGCGCTTAAATCTCATTATTCCTTTAGCCGTTCATGTTATCCACTGGCACAATACATGCAATTGTCGTTCCTTTACCTGTTTCGGAATGAACCGTCAGTTGTCCGCCGACAGCTTTGGCGCGCTCTTCCATACTGAACAGACCAACACCTTTGGCGCTGCGATCCCGTATGAAGCCCATTCCCCGATCCTCAACTCGTAGTTCAATGGTTGCGACCTGATCATTAATTACTACCTCTGCCACAGAAACAGCCGCATATTTGGCGATATTGGTTAATGCCTCTTGTATTATCCTATAAATGGTCGTTTCCACTTGCGCATGAAGACGTCGGCGTAAATTGCTTTGCAGATGAACCTGTATTCCATAATGCTCCGTATAGTTCTCAATATACGTACGGATAGCAGGTGCAACGCCTAAATCGTCCAACACGGAAGGACGCATTTCCCATGCCAATCCCCTTACATCCTCAATAATCCCCGCAACGCTTCTGCGAACGTCTGCTAAGCCCGGGGCTGGATTCTCTCCAATCAATCGGTCCAGTTGTATCAGCAGAGAGAATAAGCTTTGACCGATGCCGTCGTGCAATTCGCGTGAGAACCTTTTACGCTCTTCCTCTTGAATGTTCATAACCTTCTTCATCATGAGCTGCAGCTCTTCCTCGACTTTTTTCAATCGAGTGACCTCGTTGCGGATTGCCAAATATTGATATGGTTTTCCATTCTCGTTTACAAGCGGTACAATGGTTGTATTCACCCAATAATAAGTACCGTCACTGGCTTTATTTTTGATTTCACCATGCCATACCTTTCCGGCCATAATCGTATTCCATAGATTGCGCATGAATGCTTTATCGTGATAGCCGGAGTTAATAATCCGATGGTCTTTGCCGATCAATTCGTCTCTATCGTATTTGGATATTTCACAAAATTTGTCGTTCACATACTGGATCGCCCCTTTGTGATCCGTTACGGCTACGATCGACGATTCGTCTAAAGCGAATTTAAGATCTGCTAATTGCTTAAGCGATTGCTGCAGCCCGTTGAGAACCTCTGGGTCATGGATATGCTCCTCCAGTTGTGAAAGAAGCATGCTTACATGCTGACCGATCACTTCCGCAGTTTTTCTGCCATCCTTAGGATTCAAAGTTAAGCAACCCCTTCTTCATAGCATACTTGACCAGCTCCGGTCTTGTTTTGAGCCCGAGCTTCTCCATGACTTTGGCTTTGTGGGTCTCTACGGTTTTGACGCTGAGGATTAACTGCTCGGCAATTTCCTTATTGCTATACCCTTTAGCCACCAGGGATAAAATCTCTTTTTCACGTTCGGATAGCGTTTCGTAAGTACCCCCGTTTTCACCATTTTTAATCCGCTCCAAATATTCGCCCATCAGCTTCTTCGTTGCAGTAGGATATAAATACGCATTGCCGGAAGCGACCGACTTGATTGCCCATAACAGTTCTTCGTGAGGAGCACTTTTCAGGATATATCCGGAAGCTCCCGCATGAATGGAATGGAATAAATATTCTTCGTCATCGTGCATGGTGAGAATCAAAATCGCCGTTTCCGGCAATACTTTCTTTAATTCTGTCGTCGCGGTAAGACCGTCTTTTCCATTCGGCATACTCAGGTCCATCAGTACGACATTCGGCTTTAGCTCCACTGCCTTGCAAATTCCTTCGTCCCCATCGGCGGCTTCCCCAACGACTTCGATGCCTTGTTTTCCATCCAGCAGTAGCAGCAGCCCGGATCGAACCACCGCATGGTCATCAACGATTAGAAGCTTGATCATCCCGTCCTCCTACCTTTAAGCGAATCGAAACGATCCGCAATGAACTCACAATGACGTTTTCACGCTTATCTTTATCATAACAAAAAAAAATAAATCCCATCAATGGAATTCATTTTTTTGCGGTAATTTCGTTGATTCGGAACCATTCGGAAATGGCTTCCGCCGTCATCAACATCAGCTCTGTCTCGTGATCGGTGTAAGTTTCAAACGAACGGCTTCCCGTAAGGAGCACGCCTCTGCGGTTTAACGGTAAAATAACTGGAATAGCGACGGCGGCGTAAAGCTTCTCGGCTAACATGACCGGACATTCCAATCGAAGCTTTTCGAACTGCGGATGACCCTTCTCCAACCGGGACATTCGGTCCAGAAGGATAGCTACGCCGGCAACTCCGCGTCCGGATCTCACTATCATATGTCGATACCGATCATTATCATTGCCGTCTGCATAATGAAAGCGAATTCTCTGATCCGAGTCTGGCAAAGCCACTGCAACAAAATCGCTATGAGTATCCAAGCGAAGCCTGTGTAATTGTTCGGCGATTCCAACGATTTCGGGCATCCTACAGCCCCCCTTCCTATCGCCAACGTTTATCGGTAACGTCTATGCTCCATTGTAACGGTTTTTATTCAATTTGTAAGTCAGGGAAATCCCTGAATTGTTCATCAGGGAGAAATCGCCCGATCCTGTGATTTAGGTCACTCGATAATCAGGGTTTTAGAGACGAATATTCAGGAATTTCCCCGATCCCTTTATTACATTGTTAGGGGTAGAATATTCTCATAAGATGGTTGAGAGGGGCTGGCTAAAATGGCTGTTAACAAATTGGAATACAAAACGGAATGCCAAGCGGAAGGCAATACAACCGGATGGACGGAAATGTTCTTTTCGAAAGAAAATCTCGAGTTGTTAGAGGGCATCATGTACCCGAAACGCGCGGAAGCCGGATCTTATTTATATTGGGAAGGTGATACCGCCGATAAGCTTTATTTTGTGAAAAAAGGCCGCGTAAAAATCACCAAAAATTCGGATAGCGGAAGCAAAATAACATTATATATGCATCATACCGGAGACTTGTTCGGCCAGATCGATCCGTTTTATGATGCAGTACAAAGCTTTGATGCGGAAGTGCTGGAGGACAGCGAGTTCGGCGTCATCCAACGGAAGGACCTCGAGGTGCTGCTGTGGCAGCACGGGGATCTGGCGATCGACTTTATGAAATGGATGGCCGCAACGCAACGGATGACGCAAACGAAATTCCGCGATCTGATGTTATTCGGCAAACCCGGCGCGTTGTGTTCCTTGCTGATCCGGCTCAGCAATTCCTACGGAAAGCCTTGCGGAGACCGGCAAATCAAAATTTCGAAGAAGCTCAATAATACGGAAATGGCGGAAATGATCGGTGCAACAAGAGAAAGCGTCAACCGTATGTTAAGCGATATGCGCAAGGAGAACGCCGTAGCAATCGACAACGGTTATGTTGTTATTAAGGATTTGGACTATTTGAAAAATGTATGCAGCTGCGAAAATTGTCCGAAGGAAATTTGCCGGGTTTAACGCGGCAGCAAAGTAAGAAAAATTCCTTATCTGAAATTTTCAAAGATGCTAGACCGCTTTAAGAGGTAGTTTTTATTGGTTTAGAAGTAGGAGAATCTCCCGGCTTGGTTGTTGTATAAAACCGCATGGATCTGGCCATGTTCCCCCAAACCTGCTGGCGCAGCCCGTCGCAGCGCCGCCTGATTTCCACAGCCTAATGTTGCCTCCTGTACCGGAGGCGCACGACCCGATCGCCTTCACTTGAACGTCGCGAGCAAGCGGCTACCGTTGAATTTGTTAGCGTACGTTTTTCGCGATGTCTCTCCCCCTTAGAGTATAAAAAAACGCTAGGCTGGTCACATCCGAAGGCTTAGCGTATATTTTCGTTATTTGGTTTGACACACCTTCTTGGTTTCCGCTTTGCGCCGCGGCTACGCGACCTTTCTGATTCAAAGCTTTATACCATTGGAAAGTCCAGCGATTTTCCGAAACTGGGGAAGCTGCTGCGCGGACAGATCAATACAAAGGTCATGCAAGAGACTACGAAACGCCAACCGTCCGTATTTGCGGTTTTCTGGCATGCATCGCAAAGGCATACCGACTTGACGGGACCTTCCGTCCTCCAGTCTGTACGACGAGTCGTGCATTGCAGGCATGAACATTGTCCAAGACCGTACATGTTCCACGGGATGGTCTTGTTTAACAGTCCGTGCCAGCCGTGCGTGTAATAACCGGCGTGATCGTAGCCGACGATCACGGAGTATTCGCCGCGGTCAAAGTCAACCGACCGGCCGAAGCAGGCCAAACCTTCATCGAGCGCAGCACGGCCCTTTTCCAGGCCAAACGCCAGTATTCCTCTCCCTTGCCCGCTCCCTTCACACCGTCGATCGCTACGAATCGCGGCAAATTAAAAAATCAATTATTCTCGCTGTTTGCCCGACTATTGCATGTCCCACTCGGGTAGAAGAACAGAAGTGACGTTCGAAGCGAGTTGCCGGATTCGGTTGATGCTCTTTTCAGCATTGAAGAAAATATCTTTGTCGCCGAATACTACGAGTATCGGCATCGTAAGCCGGGTGAGCTCAGCGTCACTGAACACTGGGAACGTCGCAAAACGCGGTTTCTCATATTTAGTAATCAGTAGAACAAATTCAAGCGCTTTGCGCATGTTATCGGCTTCTTCCGGATTTGCGACGTCCATGCCTAGCA
This sequence comes from Paenibacillus tyrphae, assembly GCF_024158745.1. Taxonomy (GTDB): domain Bacteria; phylum Bacillota; class Bacilli; order Paenibacillales; family NBRC-103111; genus Paenibacillus_G; species Paenibacillus_G tyrfis_A. The sequence goes on from NZ_JAMZAW010000045.1 coordinate 25,724, forward strand.
CGCCTCCGATTTCCTTCGACCTGTTTCCACGAGCAGAGATTTTGTGGAGCAGCGCGCGGAGTAAAAAGTCACGTCGTTGCATCGCAAGTCCACCGGGACACAGAACAATGAGTCTATTGACCTTGTCCGGATGAACAGTCGCGTAACGTAATGCTATCCAACCGCCAAGAGATACGCCTGCAATAGAGCATTGCTCAACGCCAAGCCGAGCTACTACTTCACCCAACCACTGCTCATATGCACCGCTTTTATAGGGTGGCCGAATTTCATCGGAAAAGCCTGCTTCTCCGATTAGGTCGACAGCGAACACATGAAATCGTTCGCTAAGCAGCGCAACATCGCCAAACCAACTAAAAGAATTCGACAAACTCCCGTGAAGCAACACTAACGCCGGATTTTCCGGACTTCCGGATTCAATGACGAACGTTTCGCCATATGAAGTTGGAATTCGATGCTGTTTATTTTCGACAGGCCACTCGGCAATAATTTTGCTATATTCATTCAAAATTCTCTGTTTGCCTGCTTTGCTCCTATAGATCGAAGCCATCATTTTTCCTCCTCAATCAGCCAGCTATCCGCCTGGTCCAAATCCTCAAAGGCATGAAACCATTTTCCGCGATTCGCTTCCGCTATAAAATCACTGAATTTCCCTCGGTATATTTTCGTGTCTATAACCGCAACGGCTTTGATATTGTAGTTAACGGGCATTACCTGACCCGCAACACGAGGAAAGCATAACTTTATTGGTGCCGTGTTCCGAACATGCCGCCACCAAACTAAGGCCGTCATTCTCCTCCTTGATTAAGCCAGAAACGACCTTGATGTAGTTCTTTCCGTTTTTCTCAATTTTGGTGTACTCCATTTTTAAATCACGTCCTTTTTCACGAATATCACGAGTTTCTGCAGCAAGCGGAAGCGCGACTGAACGTAACTTCTCAATCCATGTCAGTTCAGATTCGTATGGTGTCCTTCGATCTGAAAGAGCTTCGTCTTTCATGGCAAGCATGAAGCCTTTCACTTCACTGCTATATTGTTCAAGTAACAAAGCAAGCTCCGATTTTGTAAGACTTCCGCCAAATACAAGCTGCATCAGAAAAGTTTTGCGTATCTCCGTAATTTCAGGATATCCGACACTGACAAAACCTTCGGCTTCAAACTCAATTCTGCATAGCCTTCTTCATGTCGTACCCTGTGAGGGGTTTAAAGCGTAATAGCCCCAAAATTGCATGTTGAATGTTCATCCATAATCCCTCCTACACAAACATATGTTTATTGTAACATATGTTTTATATAACTCAAACGATAACACAATATAGAACAGGACGCTCCAATCGGAACGAACGTCTGGGTCATGTTCGTCGCCCGCGAATTGAATCGACTATCAAAAACATCAACAAATAGCGGAAGCCGCAACAAACTTACCCTTATTTGTGTTGCGGATTACCGCAAATATTTATCAGAACTGATTAAATACCCAAGGCTGCCGATTGATTGTTGCTTACGGCAGCCTTGGGTATGTTACGGTCTAGTTGGCAGTGTTTTTGAAGTGTGGTCTTTGTTTAATTATTTATTGGCTCTTCGTAAAACCGTGTTGAAATCACGTTTACGTATACCCGAAAACTAATTGCCGGGCAGTTGGATGCCGCACCAGCCGCTTACATCGCATTGGCCATATTCATTATCACCCACAGCAACCAACGTGCCGTCCAATTTAAGGCCGAGAGTATGAGCGCAACCCGCCGCAACCGCCACAATATCGCGCCAGCCCTTTACATTGCATTGGTCATGCTTATTCCAACCCACAGCCGCCACAGTACCGTCCGATTTAAGGCCGATGGTATGATAACTACCCGCTGCTATGGCCACAATACCGCGCCAGCTGCTTACATCGCATTGGCCATGCTTATTCAAACCCACAGCCGCCACCGTGCCATCCGATTTAAGCCCGACGGTATGAAGGTAACCCGCCGCTGCCGACACTATGTCGCGCCAGTCGCTTACATTGCATTGGCCATACCGATTATTACCCACAATCGTCACCGTGCCGTCCGATTTAAGCCCGACGGTATGCCAGTCACCCGCCGCAACCGCCACCATATCACGCCAGCCGCTTACATTGCATTGGCCTTCATTATTTCGACCCACAGCCACCACCCTGCCATCCGATTTAAGCCCGACGGTACGACGCCAACCCGCCGCAACCGCCATAATATCGCGCCAGCCGCTTACATCGCATTGGTCATGCTTATTCCAACCCACAGCCGCCACGGTGCCGTCCGACTTAAGCCCGATTGTATGAGCATTACCCGTGTTCGTCGCCATATGAACATTACCAGCCGCAACCGCGACAATATCGCGCCAGCCGCTTACTTCACATTGGCCATATTTATTATCACCCACAGCCGTCACCGTGCCGTCCGATTTAAGTCCAACGGTATGACGACGACCCGCCGCTATGGTATCTTTAGGCCACCATTTCACCTTTAACGCCGCTTTAATCAGTGAAGTGTAATCCATGTTTTACCTCCTTGAAAACAACACCTATTTTATTATAAAACGGCTACACTCAGAGCGGATGCCGCAGGTCTCCCCAGATAAGAACGTCATCTTTCTGCCCGCGACCACTAGAGTCTACAAAATTAGCCCTTGGCGGCTTTGGATTTCGTTGTGTGTCCAGTTCGTGTACCTTGGCCCGTGCATTTGCCTCCGACTTCCTTCAGATACACCCTTACCCTTGGCTACGGTAGGCGCTCGCGAGCCCCTGTTCGGGACTTTCACCCTAGAGATGACGCCCATGCTGGGCGTACAACAAAAGAGCGCCGACATCCATCGCCGCTCTTCTCAAAAATATAAGTACGCAAGTAGCAGAAACTTAATGCCGTGAGTTAAACATTATCGGGATACAACAAAATGTTTTTCGGTCACGGTTCCCGTAGAATTGTTTTTAACCCTCACAACCGTCTCACCTTCAGAAACTGCAACAGCGTAAATATAGGTCACCTTGCCAAAAGGTAAGGAATTTATTTTAACCGATGTGCCTGATATGCTTTCAATTCTAATCAAACTGCCTCCTGCTAGTCTAACACCAAGAAGTGATCTTTCTCCCACCTTGAGGTTGATCCATTCAACATCTACACTTTGATCCTGGCTCTGTACAGTTTGCTTTACGTTTGACTCTGCTGCCGAAGCAACTCCTGACGCTAACGAAAACGTGAAGACTGCGCAGAGAAGTAGTTTACCCAGCCGTTTCATAAAATACCCCTCCCAGATATTTATCGTTAAGGCTGAGAAGACTCCCTCTTCGATAAGGGGAGATGAATCAGCATCTCTTGTGCATGCATGCGAACATATGTGCTATAATTGTCGTG
>NZ_JAMZAW010000046.1 GCF_024158745.1 Paenibacillus tyrphae
CTGTTCGGAAATAATAATGTTTTAGACTAGATATGTTGCCGCGGCAACGTTTTGGAGTTGGAAATGGCCATCTTTTAAAAAAATAAGTTTTAGACTCTGAATGTTCAGCCGTTGATACGACATGATATTATTGAATAATAATGTATTAGACTCATATTCCCAGCTAACATTTTAATACACACAATCAATGATTTTTGGAGAGTCATCTTACTTGCAATCACCTGCATATTTAATAAAAATTAACTTTTAAAAGCTCTTGTGCGTTTTGATGCAATGTACTATCAAGTAAACAAACAATCTCACCATCCGAACTAACTTTGAATGGGAGAGCTCCATAATGAAAAGCAGATAATGCTGCAGAGCTTCTAGCTCCTTGCTCTGAATTCGAATTGCTATGAGATTTTATCATAGCACCAAAGGCAACTAGTTTTCCCTTCTTATTAAAAACTATGGCCCCATCAATTGAGGCTAGTTCCAATAAAAGAGGCTTAGATACAGCATCTTTACTTTTTAAATCGATTTGGCCTAGTCTTTGGCTTAATGCTTGATGTAAAGGTGTACCCTTACTATTATTAAGTAAGCTTTGTTCATTATTAATAAACTCTTTATAATTATCTTTTTGATCAATTATTATCAGTGCACCATGCCTTCTGTAACTTAAATCGAACAAAATAGGATATAAGTTTGTCCCCATCCAATGATTATTATTACAAATCTTAATAAGTGTATTTTTTAAAGAGGTTGCCTTATAAATCTTCCAAGATCCTTTTCTGTATGACGCTAAGAGGCCCCTTTTATCATAAATTATTAAATCTCCTCTTTTAGTCCTTGTGATTCCGCATTCATTTTTCCCCAATCTATTTTGGTAGGGAATTAGAAATTGTGGAACTAGTATCTGACCTGGATCATTAACATCATCTATAGATATGAATTCATAAGAGTGGTACGTCCAATTGTCACCTACCTTAAAATATGTATAATTAGTTTCAGCCAGCACATCAAGATATTTTTGAATATCAGCATCAAATAATGACAAGGTTCCTACTAAACCTTTTTCATAAATAAAATGGAAACCAATTGAGGCATTCTCATAGGTTCTATTTTCTAACATTCTATTAAAATCAAAAAGCTTTGCCCAGTCAGTATTATACCCATTAATGTTAAGCCATTCAGAAACAAGTCGAGTTTCAAATAGCTGCCTGTCTAAAAAGAAAGAACCTGTACTTGATTTATCTAAATATTCATTTGATATTTGTTGTAGGCTATTAATCCACCTGTTTAACTCATCTCCAGGAGCATATGCAATTAGTGAGTGAATAGGATAACCATTTTTTCCAATTGGAAGAGTTAATTTAAAGTTCTCCCGTTCTTTTTTAACTCCCCAATGGGGTACCAAATCAGTTACAATGTTAAACATTTCTGACTCTGATAACATGTTTTCCTCCAATGAGTAACTCACTATTTATTTTGCAAAACTATTACTGTCTCTCTCAGCCACTTTACTTCTTCATATTGTTGACTGCTTGTTTTAATTCTCCTTGCTAACCTGATCTCATTAATCGTGTATCCCAAATTAGAGGCAATCTCTTCTATTATTCTATCTGTCTCAATTACTACTCCAAAATAAGACGAATTAGCAACATTAATATATAGTTTACCATCTTTCTTTATTTTGGTTTTTAATTTTCTAAGAATATCTTCTAAATCGCAAAAATAACCTGTAATCATACTGGGTATATTTTTGTTCCAGAATTTTTCTTCATATTTCAAAACTTGAGATAGTCTGTTCTCAAGAATTTTACTATTCGGCAACGGAAGATCGCCCCATTTAACTTGGACATGTGATCTCATAGTTTTTCTTCGCAGCAATCGAACATCTTCATAATTTAACACATGACCTAAAACCCAAAGTTCGATCATGTGGGAGTCAGTATAATCTCTAGAGTTTAGATAAGGGGGAGAAGTAATCACAAGATCTAAAGAACCATCCTCTATAATATCTATTAGTTGTCTGCAATCCCCATTATAGAAAAAGTCTAAATTATTATATCTGCTAGTAACTATTGCATTAATATCAGAAAAAACACTATTAATACATTTATCCAAAAAAGTATTATAAATATCTTTTTGTTTATAAGTTTTTTTTGCCCAATTGTCTTTATACCTTAATGCCTTACCATCCCTAAATACATTACTAAATTGCAACAAGATCGAACCTAAGGCAACATATAGAATATCTATATACTTAGGAAATTCCAATCCTACAACATCAATTGCTTTTCTAATATTTAGCAATGATTCTAAAGCTGTTTTATGATAAAGCCATTTCTTTAATCGCTGATTCTTTGAGATGGTTTTTAACCCTATTTTAAAATCATGCTTAATGTCCCGATCTAAAAGCGATCGAATTAATCCAACTACATAGAGAAATTCATCTGCTTTGTAATCTTTTCGTAACTTCGCTCTGCATACTTGACTCATAAAAGGACTAACTTCAAAAGAGTAGCATTTTGCTCCAAGTTCTTGTGCAACCAATGGAGTAGTGCCCCCACCAGAAAATGGATCCAGACAAACTAGTTCCGTAGAAGTTTGTTCCCGAATTATTGACTCAACAAAACTATTCGAAAAGCCTTCCAATATAGGAAACCATCTGTTAACTGATTTCCCTTTATTTTTGACCGCACTTACGTAGTTTAAATATTCACTTGACCAATCAATTATTTTAGTAGCATTATATGATAACATAATATCGCCTTCCTCAATTAACTCTAGAAACTATTCTATCAAATTAAACATGATTCCGGAATATTAAATTAAGGAAGGCTTTTTGAATTACTCTGCTTTCTTCACGACTTTCGAATAATATTGACTCGCCGGGATGTTTCCTCTTTCTATTTTAAATTGTTGATTTAGATCTAATTGTGGATACCTATTGAATTCTTCTGGATAGACTAAATTGTCCATACTTTCCCGTGCATCATAAATAACTAAAACCCCACAGTAAATTCTAAATTCCCCGTTAATAATTCGTCCATATTCTTCTGCATCATCTATATATTTTTTTAACTGATATGCACCTTCTAAAGCTCTTTCCGGATCGTTATATTCATCAAATACATTTCCTTGGGCTGTCATTGATTTACCTAACCATTTTATTTCAAAAACATAAAACTTATCATCACTTGTTGCGATCCATACATCATATCTTTCTCCAAATCTATTCCGCATTTCTGTTTTGACTTCATCTAAACAGTTGTTTTTCAAAAAATATTCCAGTTCTCTTTGAAATCGCTCTTCTGGTTTAATTTGCAGTAGCTTTGGATGCTTTTCCAATAACGGGTATCGCTCTCTTTCAATATCACCCTTATATACAAAAAAACTTTTGAAAGGATCATACTGAACTCTTTCTAAAAAGAATTTTTTTAGAAGTTCTTGATACTGAGAAATGTCCGCTAATTTTTTGAAATTTATTACATCTGAATAATTTTCTAGTCTGTTCTCATTTTCAAAAGCAACACCATTAATAAGAATATCAATCCCCTTGATGCCTAGGTAAGCAATTATTTTCCGTTGTCCTCTTGAGATATCAACTAAATCATCGTAACTTATTTTCTCTTTAGTGAACTGCACATCTATTACTTGGCCTTTAGTATTTAGTTTGTATATAATAGATTTATGGCTTGCAGATTGAATGACCATTCTAAGATCTGCTGTAAAATCATAACCTCTTATTTGTATATTCGAAGTATCCTCAGTATTCGTCTCTACAATAATCCCACATTGAACATTAAATTCTTTGTACGACTCCCAACTTTTCCTAATAGCAATGATAAGGCTTATTAATTCAGCAGGTTCTACATCTAACTCTTTACCAAATAATTCTTGAAGTTTAATAATTGGATTTTTTTCATATACTTTCTTAACTTCAAAAGAATAGTCATCAAACAAACTCAATTTTCTTTACCCCCTTTGTACTTTTGATACAAAACATCAAAAAACAGAAGGAGATAGTCCTGATTATTGGCAAGATTGATATCTTCACCAATACCTTTTTCTTTAATAAATTCAAAAAACTCTTTCGATAAATTATCTGAGCTATCATCAGTAATAAGTCTTGAACGTCTGTTCATCTCATTTTGGTAATAAATATTAGGATCTTCTTTAACTAACTTTGAAAGAAACTCTTCGCCATATAAACTCAAAGTTCTAACGAGAACATTAAACCAGCTTATTTTTGATTTTAATGTATCTATAGAGAGAAGCCTTTTTTCAAAAATATCAATTCCATATTGGGAAATTGTAAATCTATCCTCAACTCTATTGGAATAGATTTTTCTTTCTTCTAACACAAGAAAACCTTTGGTCTCTAGATCATTTATCTCAACACTTAATTCATTGTTATATGGGCCAAATAATGTATTAGCAAAATTATATGCCCATTCTTCCTTTGGCATAAAAATAGGGGATAGTACTGCCGAGAAATATAACAATCTTTGAAAAGTTGATTTATTTACTTCTCGCCATCCATATTCTTTTAAATAATACGCTATTATAAGAATATCATTTTTAATTACAAGGCTAGTTTCACTCATCTACATCACTTCCTAATAATTGATATCGAATTGCCTGCAATTCTTTATTATCTTTTTGTAATCTAGTTTGATTTCCCTTTCCAAGCAGATCAAGCGTTCGAATTCTTCTTTCTTTCTTATCAATCTCCTTATACATGGTTAATAAGAAATTGGAGCTATTTAAATTAGATGTAAATATTATGTTATTAGATGACTTTGAAAAGAGAGTGAACATCTCGGCTACTTGCTTTTCATAAACAATGTCAAGGCTTCCTTCTGGAGTTTCTGTTATAAAGAATGTCTTAAATCCATCTATTGTATTTTGTAGATAGTCAATAATTGCCATCCGAAATGCCTGGTCCAGAAAAAAACGTTGTGATTCAGAGACAGAGTTTACTCCCTCGCGAATACTCCCATTTATTCTAGGTAAATAAATTACATGTGGAATCTTATTATAAGTTGGAGTTTGCACTGTTAATTCACAGTTCAAGCCAATAAACGTGCTAGCATATTTGTTAAAAAAATACGATAGATGTTTATTTAAATTTATAACCACTTTGGTAAACCTAGTGTGCAATTTGTTTAATTCAGTTTTTTTTCTATCTCTTTCTTTATAAATTTCATTTATTTCCTCAGTTAACTTGTCGATTTTATTTTGCTTTACTTCGACAATCTGTGTATAAGTATCCGAACTATTTTCACTAGTTTGTTTTGCAATTAATGAGTTTATATAAATAATTTCCCTCTGCTTCTCATTTAATTTGTTTTTCATATCATTAATTAGGATATTCATATCGCTTGTTGTTTTTTGAAGCTCCAAAATATCATCTTTTTTATTCGCAATAATATTTTGCTGTTCATTTCTCATTTCTACGAGTTGATTGATTTTTTTTATTACTTCGGGGTCGAATTCCTCTACGGTTTCAATTTTGGATGAACATATTATACATTCTCCGTGATTCTTATGATGAATTGCCGCCTCTTTAGCGTGCTTATTTTTAGACCCACATGCAAGACATCTTCCTTCACTAATTAAAACTCTTTCCACACTTAGATAGTAATCCGGAAGTTGATTGTAAATACTTGAATAAAGTTTTGATTCTAGTTTATTGATTTCATTATTGATATTTTCAATATTGAGCAGAACACCAGTTTGTTCACCAATGAGACTATTTAATCGATCTTGGTTTGAATTAAATACATCTAGCTTGTCGTCGAGATCATTTTTTATAACTAAGATATCTTTTTCAAGTTCTCCCTTTCTTTCATAGTACTTGTTTAAGTCATCATCGTTATTCTCTTCATTATGAAATCTTCTAAATAGTTTTTCTTTTTCTTTTTTTAGATCCTCTAAAGAGTCTTTTTCAACACGTCTGTCTTCACTTCTATGCCTACCAGTGGTATCTAAATAAATCACTTCTTCCTCTAGCTCTTGAAACTTATTCAGAAATTCTTCGTCAAAAAAAAGTATTCTCAAGATTTCGTCTTGTTCATCAGTTTCCCATGCTATATTTTGTCTTCTTTCATCAAAAAACAAGAATGATCTAATAATCTTATCAAAGTGTTGGAAGCTATTAAGACCGGCTAATTCTAAAATTTTTTGTGAATAGAACTCTTCATCATAAAGCACCAGTTCCTCGTTATTAATCTCCAGGTAAATAATTTCACTGGTATATAAACTTCTTCCAACTACTATGTTGTTTTGAGCTATGGAAAAACCAAGATATGCCTTAGCCTCTTTATTTTTGTCGTATTTTGGATTCATTCTTGAAACAAAGAACTTCGGATCAATTATTTTCCCTTTTGTTTTTGTCTTCTTTTTCCCTAAAACAGGATATATTTTTCTGTGGCCTACTAAACAAAACAGTATCAACTCCACAAATGTTGTTTTTCCAATTCCATTACCACCTATGATTGCGCTGATTCCATCCAAAAAGCTAAATTCAAATGAAGGTTCTTGACTATATAGTGAATAGTTTTCTACAGAAATAGACTTTAACGTTGGCAAGTATATTGTTTTCATTTTAACCTCCTTAGTTCAATAGACCTACAATAGATTCTACATTACATCTCTTAATCCTCCAAATTTATACAAAAACATATTACTCATGCATTTTGTTAAATATCCTTTCCGCCCAAATCGCAATGCTATCATTTTGATAATGCTTTAGTTTTTGAATATCTAGAGTGCAGCCATTTAAAATATACTGATCCCAATGACCGCCTTTTTTTACTACTTCCTCTAGCAGATACTTTATGTTCTTCTCGATCTCCCTAACGGTTAGTTTTTTCTCATTTGTTAAAATCAAAGTCGATATCGACCACCCGTCCGGCCGCGCCATCTCAAGAATATACTTCTTCGATACCGCAGTCGTAACTTGAGCAACGGCACAAGTTCTTCGTACTCCATTGTCGCAGACAGAGTACCTTTTTCCTAAGGGAAGCTGGAATATGCTCATCTTAATATTCAATCCGTAATCATCGATTAGCTTACTGATAACTTTGAAGAATTCCTCTAGCCCAATACCCTCAGACATTAGCACAGCTTGCAAGCTTTCAAATTCAATAGGAGGGACTTCTCCACCTATTGATGTATCCTCTACACTTACCTCTTTTACACCATCATTTTGATTCTTCCCTCCGCGCCCTATGGGTAATATAACCCCATCTCCAGAATTTACCTTTTGCCGTTCTTTTCGATCTATAATAATTTCTGGTTTTTGAACAAAACCATAGAAGGTAGGAGGCACATCGAGTACATCCTGATATGTGTTTTCTTTCGCAAAATCATTATCATCCGTAATTTCAAATTCTTCTTGTTCTGATTGATCGGTTATTCTTGTCTTTTTGGGTCCATCATTTGCAATCTGTTTCTTCATAATAGGATGACTGTACACTAATTTTTCAGCCGGTAACTTCAGATTAGATATTCCCATTATCTCTTGAACTAGAACCTGATTTCCTTTACGTATACAACGAACCATCATTTCACAAGGATCAAGTTGTGGCAATTCAAATTTTAACGCAATTCCTTTACGGAAAATGCTTTTGGGATCTATATTGTCCTTCTTTGTTGCTGCTCGGAACAGATAACTATAAATGGAATCCCAGGAATTTCGAATGGTTCCATTCCCATGAATCCAAGCTATATGGAGAGCACTATCTTTATTCTGCGCTATCGTAACAGGGAGACGTCTATTAAAATCAATGTACATGGTTTCGTCTCGTTGCTTTACGTTTTCGAATATTTGTTCCAATCCATGAGGTTGTAAAACTAGATAGGCAAGGGTTCGATTCTTGATGAACAAACATCTTGCCCATTCCATCATAGGGACATAATATTCCAAGCCATTATCCTCATATTTCCAGACGAACTGCTTGCCTAGTTCTTTTTGCTTATCTAAATACAACAGCTTACTAGGAACATCGAACCCAAATACAAGCTGTCCCTGTCGGATGTCAGTAACCTGAATGGTTTCTACAATGCCTGCCATTGGTCTAGTCATTTCAAATGCGTTGTCGGTATATATCTGCCCTAAACGTAGAATTGGCCAAACTCCAACCGGGTGATCTATGATTGCAATAGACTTATCTGATCGTCGAAAGGCCACATTTATTCTCCAATCTCCCTTGACACCCGTGAAGAGAGAACCTGTCCAGCATAGTTCAACAGTTTCACCTTTATCAAAGGGCCATCTTCGAAATTTAGTCGCACACATCAGACCACCTCATTGTCCACATACAGATAATTTGATTGTGAAATATTCTTTTCGATTTCATGTTCTAGAGCCTCTGAGTAGTTGGGACGAAGGCCAGCAGCTTTTATTAACTCCCACTTCTTTAGCGGGGATCTCCCTTTGTTTTTTAGCGCGGCCCACTTTATTCGGCGAATTTGGAACTGCTCGACAGTTTCAATATGTCGGTTGATTTCAGCCATAGTCTTAGGTAGCTTTCCCTTTCGGTTTCCAAGAAGACTCAATTTGCCTATTTTCTTAGCTATAGTAGTGAATCTTACTCTAGTCGGTTTTTGTTCTGAAATTTCGAGCATTTCCCTACATTTTGTTACAACAAGCTTGCTTAATTCTTCATCGCGTTGAGTCCAGTTCACTCGACTATTGGCGGCTTTACGAGGACGCCTCCGTTTTATTGGGCGTTCTTTGACTACTTTGGCCATTGGATCCTCATAACAGCGATTTTGGGGTGCATCATTTGCAGATTGAGTGTATTTGATAACAGTACCAACATCTACCCCCAGCATTTTAGCTGTTTGTCTAAAAGATAACCCTTTATCGATGCATTGATTGGCCTTATTTATCCAGATGGAACCGTAACTTCTAACCTTTCCGATCTTCATTCGATCCTCTATAGACTGATCTGGCCCTCGTCTGGAATATATATGACCGCACTCGCAGGAAAAGATACCAACTGGCTTGCCGGTGTCACTGCATCTAGATATTTGTAATGTTTGGACAACATCTCTTCCAAAATGCTCAGCTGCTCTATTTAAGCAAGGCCATGGGACATCGCCGAACGGTGAATACTTAGCACCATAAACCTGAATAAACTCGTTCCACGAACCATACAAAAAGCGAATCAGTAATAAATATCGAACTGGGTTTATCACTCGTCGTTCTTTTCTGGTCGCAAAATTAAGCCAGGAGGAGTCTTGAGAAATACCGCTCTCCAAGAGTTCTAGAAATTCTTCTCCGTAAAATGTATTAAATTGCTCCTGTAGTTGAGCCTGCCTGATTCTATTGGTATAAGTAACATAACCTTTTTCTGCTAGACGAGGGAGGAGAAGCTCCTTACTTGAATAAAGGCTTCGAATTTCATTAGCTTTTAATGCGTTTGCAATGTCTAAAGAAAGACTCACGAGTTTAGATATAGTTCTCTCTGAAGTAATTGCAGGAAGGTATTTCTCTGATTCAAATAGTTCATTGGCTATAGGCAAAGTTACTATCCCATGACGATCCTCAACAGGCTCAGTAATTTTGTGCAGCATGCAGTTATGTATATTACATACGAATACACCTGGAGCTTGATGGCTTCGATGCCAGTAGGGTTCACCGAAGCGTTTAATGTCCTCCTCATAGCAAACAGGACAGAATACAAGGAACTCTTTAGATACGACTCCTCCAGCAGATAAACCAACAAAGGCATGTATGCCGGAGCCATTCGGCCCCTTCATCATTTCTTTTAATTGGTTGGCGCGTACTGTTGGCATAAAAGGTGCAAAAAAAGGGAAAAGGGTATGATTTTTAATCCAATCCTCCACCTTGATACGAGTGGAACCAAATGTCTTATGACTAAACGCCTTCAAATGGCTAGGTAAAGCTGGAATAAGAATCATTGAGTTAGTTCCAAACAGGTCGATAAATGTCCACTTAGGGCTCGAATTTCCACTCCTTAGATGGTATCTTCCAATCACACTGTATAGTAACTCGTCAGGATAGGGGGGAGGGAAAAAGCTCAGCATAAGTTATCCTAAGAACTCCTTTGCATCCTTAATGTATTGAGATCGTTGCAAAGATTCGTAAGCTGACAATTTACGATTTCTTCCTTGAGAAATGATTACTCTAAGATCATCAGGCTCTGTTGCTTCAAGCTTTTTCAATGTTCCACGCCTGTTAGGAGTGTCTAACGAATTGTTTGTTCTCCCTTGTTTTATACGTAAGGCAACTTTAGCGCCTTCTTTCTGAATGTCTACCTCTTCCAAAGAGCTTAAGTGGTTAGACACAACTTCTTCAGCAGCTTCAATTGCAATTTCTCTTTCATACCCTACTTCCATGAGCCATGAAGCTAATTGACGAGTTTCTTGCTCTTTAACGTCATCCCCTAACTCTTGTCGAATGGCATCTAGGCGGTTTGCTTGACGCTGCTGCTCTTCTATTCGATGTAGATAATCATCAATCGAAACACCGGCATATAGATCTGCATACTTCTGTATTTCTCGCTTCTTTCCCGAACGTAAAGCTGCCAAAGCATCTCTAACTAACGTGAGACGATCTTTTGCGAGAGATCTGACTAGCTCGGGGCTAATCGTGCTCCTCTTCTGATCCAACGCACGCCACTGAGCCAGCATAAATAATTTAATGGCAATGTCCGTAATGCCCTGACTCTCTTCGTACATAACGTCTACGAATGCCTCAGTAAGTTCCGCTTTTTCATCTGTCCATTGATACTTCCACAATCCTTTTAATAACCAAACCCATTCATCATCTTTTTTCATATGCTCCCATAGGGAATCACCTTGGCCACTCCCACGGCGGGCATTTCTAAATTCACCATTTAATACCGGAAGAGCTTTATAAGTACCGACTACAACTACAGGTAATCCGATTGTGTTCACCAACTGCACAAAAAAGTTCAACATTTGTGACGCGCGATCATCTTTTGCTTCTTCAAGATTTTGAATCTCATCAATGACTAACACACCTAGACAATGGACTGCGGCAGCCTGAGCCATAATTGGCAGTAACTCGTCCGTATACTTGGAAGAATTATGATGATAGTATTTAGTTCCTACCAGACTATCGACAGCTAACAGAAAATTTAAGCATAGACTCCTTATAGAACCATCATGAGGACAATCAAGTTTTAACCAGACAATCTGGTAGAGCGGAAGTTTATTTCTTCTATATTCATGGTGTACGATCACTTGCGGATACATTTTAAGAATTCGCAATAAGGTACTCGACTTACCGATCCCTGAGATTCCTACCATTGCAAACCCAGATGATGTAGGCGTGTTTATTGGATAAGCATCGGTCAATCCTTTTACCATAAGGTCATAAGTATCCTTACGAGCTCGAAAAGCATAGTTAGGAGTTAACGGATTTCTTCCGACATACCCGTCTCTAATCAAACGAGACAGACTTTGCTCCAGTTCTAAATGCTTGGATAAAGGCTGGAAAAAATCCCTCGATACTCTCTGAACACAGTGCATACGCAAGTGTACTGGAAGCTCCCGTTCTGCGACTTTATAAAGCGGCTTGGAAGCAAGATTTTGAATAACCGTTGATTCGTCCCAAATAGGAGGGAGTGCCTCCAAAAGAGGGTTATTCCTGTACTCTTCAAGCAGTGGATCCTGGTAGTCTGCTTCAATCGTAAGTCCAGTATTTATGTTGAACATAGGTATTGGAATCTGTTTCATTCATCATCACCCTCTTCAAACAATACTGACTTGATTCGGTCAAGCTTACTCGTTGGTGGGATATATATATCTTTTGCCTCATTTTCTATCTTTCGGGAAGGTAACGAAACCACCTTGTTGGCAATCTCGTTAGAAGATGCATTTTGATCATCAAATCGAAATGCTTCATTTTTGCGATTTGCTTCTTTTTCTACTTGTCGATGAGCCTTTGTGTCTTTTACTCGTTGTCGTTGGCTCAATCCGCTCTGCTTTACAGCTTCATTCGTTTTTTTCTCCGCTTCTTGTATAACAGCTTTAGCTTGAGCATCTAGACGAATTTGACCAAGAATGGTATCAAACCCGCGTTGCCGACCTTCGTGCTTTTCAATCTCAAGCAAATCCTCGACTTCTTCAAATCGTTTGTAATGATAGCGTTCCTCTCGTTCAAGCAATGTGCACGTCTCAAATCGACGCTCGTCTTCCAACCACAGATATATCAGATTTGTCCATCTTGGATCATAGCTGACTTGAACTCGCCAGCTTTTCTTAGCTCTTGCCTTTACAAACCATTGTTCTTTAATAGCAAGTTCACAACTATAAGCCATACCTTTAAAGACAATGCCTGAATCAGTAACTGTGGCACTACCTTGTGGCATTAAGTTAAGCTTTACTATGTTTTCAGGCTGTCGCTTGAGTCTTCCTGTTCGATTTTGCACACCCCATAGCCAAAGCTCCCTTGGAATGGCAGGAACGTCATCCGCAACCATAAACTCACTTCTTTTATAGCCTTTCATGTGGTGATAATTATTATGGTGAATTACGTGACCGATAATTATTTGAGTGAATTCTCTTAACGTCAGTTTCGCATCTAGTCGGTAGTCTCGCTGGCCGCGTTCCCGTTCCCTTTCTTTCACGGCCCCAGGAATAAAATGTACGGTTCTTGCATTAAGCAAACGGAACTGTTGTTCGACGATGCCTTTCCAGTCAGCTCGATAAGGTGCTGTATTTTCAATGGCAACACCTAACACGTCAATCAAATTTGACGGTTGCTGGCCTTCAAGTTCCCCGCGATCAGCTGTGATCGTCTGCGGTAAATGACTGCAAAACCAATCGTCAGGCTCAATATCAATTCCATACTCAGCACAATACTTGACCTTATCCATCGTCGTATTGGCTAAAGCCATCATTGCCCCGATCCAGCTCGGTCCTTCGAGCCCTATGTACATTCCTGTGATCATCCTGCTAAATACATCAATAACAAAATAAAGTACTGGGCGACCGATGATCCAATCTCGTCGATACTCACTTACTAAATACACATCAGCAATAGTTGCATCAATCTGAAACCGGGAACCAGGGCCAAACGCTTCATAAGTCGAACTCCCTAGTAACGGCCTGTAAGTTGTTTCAAACTTTGTTTTGCCAAATCGCTTAATAATGCTTTGTTCTATGTCGATGTCTTTTTGGTACCAGTATCGAAATTGTGTGAAGGAAGGTAACTCTTCTTCCGGAGGAAGTATTGGAAGCTTTACGTTACCTTTAACCTCATAGCCTTTTGAAAAAAAACGAGCCAAAGTATCTCGGTAAGCCTTTTTTAAAGTAACCTTTTGTCGATTAAGATAAAATAATTTAATACCAGCCAAGAGTAGGGCTCGTATTTCTTCGTTTACATTTATACCAAAATCGCCCTCAATAAATTTACGAGGACGTCCCCTTTTCACTTCTCCGGAATTTCGTTCCTCTCCGGCAGCGCCACAGTTTTGATAAAAAGGAAATAACGTATTTTTCACTTTACCGCCTTGCCAATAACGTCGAAGGTAACGATAAATCGTACTTTTATGAAGCCCTGTTTCCTTGATTATTTCTTTGACCATAACGCCGCGCAATTTGGAATCATAACAATCAGGCTCATCCCGAACAGCTAATTGAATAGCTTCCCAGGCTTTATTGCGTATCTCCAAACTTTTTTGATCATATTGATCGTCATTGCCTGTTGGAATGTTAATGTCATGCCAATCTATTACTTTGCAGTTACCAGTTCGCAGTGCCAACTCAACTTCGTCGAGGGCCTTAATATCCGGCAAAGCCTTATCGTTTTCAAGTAAGATTGTTATAACTACGTTTTTTAATGGATTAGTCCATAAAATCCGTTCAACCTTTGGCAGCTCACTATCTAAAGTAGACCACTGAAGTACTGCATTTTCTGATAGAAATTCCATTCAAGATGAACTCCTTCCTTAAGCTAAAGAACGCTTCATATCAGAAACTACTTGTAAAATATTAATTGGATGATGAGGACTTATTGGCTCGGCTAAATCAACAAGCCAGTTCTTGCGAGCTAACATGTATCTAAAAAATGCAAGTGATGTACCCGGTTCTAAACCTAAAGAGTCGTCACATAAAGCTGCTGCTTTATTGATAGGTTCCTCAGATCGCAAATGTTTCAGCATCAGCTGCTCCAAATTTCCTACAAGAGTGGCTCCAAATTTAAAAATATCCTGATTATCATATTCACGGTGAAACCATGAGACATTACGTACTATATTCCCAGGAATTTCATGCTCGGTCACAATCGCCCAATCAATATTCCTTTCCTTCCAAAAACGACGTTCAATCTCTAGCTTTTCTATAACTCTATCATTTTCAAGTTCACTTGAAGGCTTGATACTCCTTGCTATATTAGATTTGTTAATCGAAATTAAAAAGTCAGTAGTCATGACAATTGGCTCGTCTGTTTTAGGATCAGTGGGATGTTTTATGCCTAATTTTTCAGCAATAATTAGTGTGTCATCAAGTGGAAGCAGCGGATACTGCTCACAAATATCAGCAACAGATTCAGAAAAGTCCAGAAGGTAAAAGTAGTCCCTTTCGAGATTGGACATTAAGTGATGATAGCGATTGCTTGTCCAGCCTTTGAGGCGCGTTGCCAAACCGTTTGATGGGACATCTTGAATAGTAAGCCAAGGTTTATATTGCGATCCCTCGCCTTGACCTCTGCCTTCTTTAATCCATTTTTGAATCTTCTTCATGGTTACATCGCGATTTCTTTTTGCCACAGTTCGCCACACTGCCTCTCTCAATCACAGGAAATGATGACCCTTTATCTTTAATCCTCGCCGTCTAGCACCACGTAATTTTCGCTGCCCCCGCTTTAACTTCTTTAACCTCTCCAACTCCATAAAATAAAGATATTTATGCTCGTCTGGTATTACCTGACGGTTAACTTTAAAGCAGACTATGAATTCATTCTCATGGAATATATAGATGCGAGATTTATCCTTGGTTCTAAAGCATACTTGGAGAGCCCACCCGCCATTATGTATTGCTTTTGTAAACCACTGTTCCTGTATAGCTTGAGGACAAGAATAATAAGCTGCTTGATACATGATGCCAAGATCAGTCACCACTGCAAATCTAGTGAAGAATTCCGAATCAGTCATATGGATCACCTCTTAATAAATTTGATATCCATTATTATCCTTTTCGGATATTTTATACTTTTATTAATCTATTTAATTCGGATATTCGATATTATTCTTTTTCGCTTTAATTTTAGCAATCTGAAGAAATTCATTTTTTTCCAATTCAGGTAAATTGCGAAGTAATTGTATTAATGCAATCTCTTGATCAGATACATTAACACCAAATAGTTCATTCCCAAGTTCAGAATCTATGTCTGCATCAATAAGCCAATTAAGATCGCACTTAAAAGCCTTCTTAAGCGCAAGGATGGTCTCATAGGAGGGGAAACCATTCCCACGTTCAATATCGCTCAGCGTTCCCTGTGAAACGCCAATGCGGTCTGCAAACTCCTTTTGATTCATTTGATTGGTTTTTCGGATATATTTGATCTTTTCTCCTAACTGCATCTATAGCCCCTCCTAAATACAAAGAACCCCGAAATTATGAAATCCATAATTTCGGGGTTCGATTGCATTGATGTAGTTCTTGAAGCTCTAGTTGGATGAATTACCCGAGAAGAGTCAGTCTACAACTTTATTATTCCAGTCTATAACTTTATTATCACAGTCTAATACTTTATTATTCAGTCTAAAACATTATTACTTGCGGACA
>NZ_JAMZAW010000047.1 GCF_024158745.1 Paenibacillus tyrphae
TACTTTAGCACAAAAAAGATAAAATTGAAGGCCAATCCCTTCCAACCTGGCCTAGCAAATCTCTGTCTCTCAGATAGATTGGTTGGAGCAGCATTGAAGTCCTTCTGCCACTAGACAAGCTGGATGCTTTTCGTTCGCACGGACGAGGCTTTATCGCATTGCCTAACCCTAGAAAAGATGATAAAATTAATAGAATTCATCATAAACGCTCTGCGACCGTTGCAAGAGAGATTCATTGCGTCATACACAAATTCCTTACACTATGCATCTATATTAAATTAAGTCAGCAAACAGAGCATGAATCCAAGGCAAGGGCCGGTTGACCAAGAGGGGGAACGTCCATGCTGCGTCTGGGACAGAAGATCGTTATTATTGGCGACAGCTTCGAACAAAATTTGCCGATCGGTGAATATGGATATATTATCGCGTACGACCGCAATGCGGACAATGTGTTCGATTACGTGGTTCGGATTCCGAAAGTGAACAAGCATTACTTCGTACCGGGCGCCGATGTCGAGCTGGAGGAAGTACTCATTCAGCAGGAAGTGGATCGGCTGGAACGAGAAGCGCTGATCGATTTTGCGCTCGCGACGAAAAACGAAGAGCTGTTTCGCCGGGTAATGAACGGCGATGCGGAAGAAGTCGTAGCGGAGACGAACAAAGAGGTGCAGTCCAAGGAAGACTTCATCAAGCAAGTCAATCTGAGGGCTTGGATTTGAAGCGTGCATTTAATAGAAACGTGATAGAGTTGAAACGAAAGAATCGGTTTGCGACTTCGAAAGGAGCGCAGCCGGTTCTTTTTCTTTTGGGTAAAATCACGCCGTTCCCAATTGAGTTCAACCCTTAACTCCGCTATAATAATAAGAATGATTGTCAGTAGAGTGAGGTGCAGGAATGAGCATAACCGTGAAGGATGTCGAACATGTAGCCGCTCTCGCCCGACTGGAGCTGAGCGACCGCGAGAAAGAGCAGTTTACCGAGCAGTTGAACGCCATATTGAAATATGCCGGGCAGCTGGAGCAATTGAACACGGATGACGTCGAACCGACCAGCCACGCGATGCCGCTTGTCAACGTCATGCGCGAAGACGAGGTCAGACCGTCGCTGCAGATTGAGAAAGTGCTGCTTAACGCCCCGGACGAAGAAGACGGGCAGATCAAAGTGCCTGCCGTATTGGAATAAGTATGGAATCTACCGAGGCGAACCTGAAGGGAGGACTTGTGCTTGTCTTTGTTTAATTTGCGCTTGCAGGAACTGCATAACAAGCTTCATGCGAAGGAAATCACCGTCTCCGATCTGGTGGACGAGTCTTATAAACGCATTGCCGCTGTCGACGGCAAAGTGAAGGCGTTTCTCACGTTGGACGAGGAGAACGCCCGGGCTAAGGCGAAGGAGCTGGACGCCAAGGCAGGCGGCAGCGAACCGCGCGGGCTGCTGTTCGGGCTGCCGATCGGCATCAAGGATAACATGGTTACCGAAGGCGTCACGACGACGTGCGCAAGCCAATTTTTGCGCAACTACAACCCGATTTTTGACGGAACCGCGGTTCGGAAGATTAAGGAAGCGGATGCGGTCAGCATCGGCAAGCTGAATATGGACGAGTTCGCGATGGGCGGCTCCAACGAAAACTCCAGCTTCCATCCGACGCACAATCCGTGGAACCTCGAGTACGTTCCAGGCGGCTCCAGCGGCGGCTCTGCGGCGGCGGTTGCGGCCGGCGAAGTATATTTCTCGCTCGGCTCCGACACCGGCGGTTCGATCCGCCAACCTGCGGCATACTGCGGCATTGTCGGCCTTAAGCCGACTTACGGACTCGTTTCCCGCTTCGGCTTGGTCGCATTCGCGTCCTCGCTCGACCAAATCGGTCCGCTCACCAAAAACGTCGAAGACAGCGCTTATTTGCTCCAGGCGATTGCCGGGCACGATCCGCTTGATTCCACGTCGCTTAACACGGAAATCCCGGATTACGTCAGCGCCTTGACGGGCGACGTTCAAGGGCTGCGGATTGCCGTCCCGAAGGAATATTTGGGCGAAGGCATCGATCCGAAGGTGAAGGATGCCGTTTTGACCGCTTTGAAGGTGCTGGAAGGCCAAGGAGCGATAGTGGAAGAAGTATCGCTGCCGCATACGGAATACGCGGTCGCTACTTATTATTTGCTCGCTTCCTCCGAAGCGTCCTCGAACCTGGCGCGTTTCGACGGCGTACGTTACGGTGTGCGCGCGGACAATCCGAAAAATTTGCTTGATATGTATGTCCAATCCCGCAGCCAAGGATTCGGCGACGAAGTGAAACGCCGCATCATGCTCGGAACATATGCGCTTAGCTCCGGTTATTACGACGCCTACTACTTGAAGGCGCAAAAGGTCCGTACGTTGATCAAGCGCGACTTCGAGCAGGTGTTCGAAAAATACGACGTGGTTATCGGACCGACGGCTCCGACGCCGGCCTTTAAGATCGGCGCACAGGCAGACGACCCGCTGACCATGTATTTGAACGATATTTTGACGATTCCTGTCAGCCTCGCCGGTATTCCGGCCATCAACGTTCCTTGCGGATTTGCCGACGGTCTTCCGATCGGATTGCAGATTATCGGCAAGGCGCTGGACGAATCGACGATTTTGCGCGTCGCTCACGCTTACGAGCAGCAAACCGACTTCCATAAGCAGCGTCCGCAGCTGTAATAGAAAGGAGCCACCTTTAGTGACAGCAGCAACCGACAAGAAATACGAGACGGTCATCGGGCTCGAGGTGCACGTTGAACTGCACACGAACTCCAAAATTTTCTGCGGCTGCTCCACCGCCTTCGGAGCTCCGCCGAACACCCATACGTGTCCGATCTGTCTCGGACATCCCGGCGTGCTTCCCGTGCTGAACAAGCAAGCGGTGGAGTATGCGATGAAAGCATCGATGGCGCTCAACTGCCAGATTGCAACGGAGAGCAAATTCGACCGCAAAAACTATTTTTACCCCGATTCCCCGAAGGCGTACCAAATTTCGCAGTATGACAAGCCGGTCGGCGAGCATGGCTGGATCGAAATCGAGGTCAACGGCGAAACGAAGCGCATCGGCATTACGCGCGTGCATTTGGAGGAAGATGCGGGCAAGCTGACCCACGTGGACGGGGGCCATGCCTCGCTCGTCGACTTCAACCGCGTCGGCACGCCGTTGATCGAGATCGTATCCGAACCGGACCTCCGCTCCCCCGAGGAAGCGCGGGCGTATCTGGAGAAGCTGAAAGCGATCATGCAGTATTGCGACGTTTCCGACGTGAAAATGGAGGAAGGCTCGCTTCGCTGCGATGCGAACATCAGCTTGCGTCCTTACGGACAACAGGAATTCGGCACCAAGGCCGAGCTGAAGAACATGAACTCGTTCCGTGGCGTACAGCGCGGACTGGAATACGAAGAATGGCGTCAGGCGGACGTGCTGGACAGCGGCGGCAAAGTCGTACAGGAAACGCGCCGTTGGGACGAAGCGCAGGGCAAGACGCTGACGATGCGGAGCAAGGAACAAGCGCACGACTATCGTTATTTTCCGGACCCGGACCTCGTGGCGCTGCATATCGACGACGCATGGAAAGCGCGCGTCCGCGAATCGATTCCCGAGCTGCCGGACGCCCGCAAGAAGCGGTACGTCAGCGAATACGGCCTGCCGAGCTATGATGCGGAGGTCATCACGTCTTCGATCAAAGTGGCCGACTTTTTCGAGGAAAGCCTCAACTTCACCAAGGACGCCAAAGCCGTGTCCAACTGGATTATGGGCGATCTGCTCGGCTACTTGAACGCGAATAACCTGGAGCTGCAGGATGTCAAAGTGACCGGCAAAGGTCTCGGCGAAATGATCGGACTGATGGAGAAGGGAACGATCAGCAGCAAAATTGCCAAAACCGTCTTTAAAACGATGCTGGAAACGGGCAAAGCCCCGCAGACGATCGTTGAGGAGCAAGGGCTTGTGCAGATCAGCGACGAAGGTGCGATTTTGGCTGTCGTTGAGCAGATCGTTGCGGGCAATCCACAATCGGTGGCAGACTTCAAAGCGGGCAAAGAGAAAGCTGTCGGCTTCTTGGTCGGTCAAGTAATGAAAGAGACGAAGGGGAAAGCCAACCCCGGATTGGTGAACAAATTGATTATCGAGGTCCTGAACCGTTAAGGCTTTCCATAGCTGGAAAAGAGGCTGTCCCTTGGGACGGCCTCTTTTGTTGTGAGACAACGTTTCGTTTGGTAAAATATAGGGCAATCTAAGTGCCTCCGCTGTCAAATGAGGCTCGAAGGAGGCTGCATCCTCATGATCAGACCGATTGATTTAAACGATCTGAATGCCGCGCTGGAGCTGCTGTCGCTTCAGCAGGTCGCATACCGTATCGAAGCGGAGCTTGTCGGCTTCGAAGAGATTCCGCCGCTGATCGATTCGCCGCTTTCGCTCCGGGAGTCGGGGGAAGCGTTTTTCGGTTGCTATTCGGATGAGCGGCTTGTCGGTGCGGCAGCCTGCAAGCAATCGCCCAAGGAAATGACCGTTTGCCGGATGATGGTGCACCCCGACTGGTTCCGTCACGGGATTGCCAGCCGGCTGTTGGAGCATATCGAGCAGCATGCTCCGCCAGGAACGGTGATTAAAGTCGCTACGGGTACGAACAATACGCCGGCAGTAAGGCTTTACGAAAAGCACGGGTACGAGCCGGTACAGGTCCATTTGCTCGCGCCCGGCATTACGCTGACGCAATTTCAAAAAATCGTATAGTCGTCAAAAGCGACCGCCACGCCGTCGACCGTACGCTGTACAATGGTTTCACCGCGTACGGTCAGCTGCAACCTGCGGCCGCGGCGAGTCGTATAAGCAGCCGACAAGGCGCCATCTCCTTCTTTGAAGACGGGCTGCTTGTCCGGAGCGCCCGCAAACGCACGCCAGTCGTCCAGCGTCTTTACGCCGGACGCCTCCGCTTCCGCCGCCCCCATCGCTTCGACCACGACTGCGTTCCGCCCGTTTGAGAGCAGGGATGCTGCGAACAGGCGGTCATTTTGTTCCTTCACGCTTAACGGCTGCATCAGATGGACTGCGACGAAGACCTGTCCGAGCTTTCCGTAACCGCTTCGTTCTTCGACATGCCATTCGCCTTTGGGCAGGCATCCGACCAACGTATCGGCGGCCTCGGCGTCCGGCGACACGTCCCAGGCGGCGATGACCGTATCTTTGTCCAGCAGCACCTGTCCGTAAGAGCTGGCGTGGCGGTCGTCGCCCGGCGTGTAATAGGCCCCGGGGTGGAAGAAGTACAGCTGATTTACGCCGAGCTCGGCCGTTTCCGTATCAAGGGGCAGCGAGACATCCCAGCGCAGCTGTTCGTTGTCGAATTCGTCGCGCCGCTCCCAAATGCCCCCGAGGGCATAGTCGTTCGTCAAATAGGCATACGTATGAGCTTCGGACTCGACCTTCTCGTCGGCTCCGGCAAAACGGATTTTGCGCTTGAGCTCGCAAGGCTCTTGGCGGTTCATGGCCGCCTCCCGGACAGCGTCCGATACTTCATAGCTGAAGAGCGCCGCTCCTTCCAGACGCGGAAACGTCGTAGGTGCCGGAAAATCGCCGAACTGGATATAGTCGTGCGGCGTATTCGTATCCTTCGGCGCATCGTGCGGCCAAATCCGGGACTGCGGCCCGACCCAAGCGCCGCACAAATACGATTCCGCGCGAAGTTTCCACAAATAGTCGAGCAGCTTCTCCGCGACCTTACGCGCTTGTTCATCCCGGACGATTTCCCACACGCAGGTGAAAGCTTGAATCCAATGCCAATGCCAAGGGAGGCAGCCGTACTCCTTGAATCCGAACGTATGTACGTGGTTCAGCAGGCGGCGGGCGCATGCCGTCCCTTCCCGAAGCAGCGCCTCGTCGGAAAAGATGTGCCCGAGCAGCAGCTTTAATGCGGTATGCTTCGCTTCGTGATGGTGCATCGACACCAGCGGATGGCGGTACACGCTGCTTTTGTAAATGTGCAGCAGAGCCGCTTGAAGCTCGCTGTCCAGTTCAGGAGGCAGCGCGTGCCGCATCCTTTCGTGGAACAGGATCAGCAGGCATCCCATCAGCTCTACCGGCAGTACGTGCGGCTTCGCCGCGGCCGGATCGGCTCCCAGATTTAACGGCCAATGCCCGTACATCGGGCTGTCCGGATTTTGATCCTGCAGCGTCAGGACTTGGCGAAGCATCCGGACCGACAGACCGGCCGCCGCTTTCCGGGTCTCCTCGCTCCAGCTGGGAGCGCCTTCCGCTACATAGGCAAACAGATGGGAAGCAAAATAAAAGTTGTCCCGCACATCTTTATGAAACCAATAGCCGCTCTCCAACAGAGGCAGGCCAAGAGCCTGCTCGGCCGCAAGCCGGAGAACGAGAAGTCTCCGTTCGTTCGTTTCCCTTTTCATGAAGCACCATTCCTCCAGTACTCGTCCCATGCTTATTTAAACGTTTCACTTCTTTAGTCTACCTGCAACTGTCCCGAAGTCAATGACTTTTCTGCGGAATATTTTTACCGGGTCTCCATCAGAAGAGCATGACGTGTTACAATAGTCATCAATATCTTGTTGGCAAGGAGGCGGTTTCTTTTATGCATGATCCATGGACGATCGATACGCTTCATATTACGCTCAGACTAGTATTGTCGCTGCTGTTCGGCGGCTTGATCGGGATCGAGAGGGAGCAGAGCAGCCATGCCGCCGGACTGCGCACGCACATGCTCGTGTGCCTCGGTTCCACGCTGATTATGCTCTTATCCATGTACGGGTTTTCCGAATTTTCCAAGCTGGACAACGTGCGATTGGACCCAGCCCGTCTGGCGGCCCAAGTCATCAGCGGAATTGGATTTCTCGGCGCGGGAACCATTCTATATACAGGCAAATCGATCACCGGCCTCACGACGGCCGCTTCCCTATGGGTGGTAGCCGCGATCGGTCTTGCGACGGGAGCGGGCTTTTACTATCCGGCCGCATTAAGTTGCGTGTTTGCCTTGATCAGTTTGTTTGTGCTTAATTTAGTGGAGAAAAAATACCTCCGCGCCAAAAAGCTGCGCCATATTCAGCTCAAGGCGCTGGATACGCCGAGTTTGATCGGCAAAGTTTCCGCTTTGCTCGCCAACAAAGGAAGCGTAATCCAGAAGCTTTCCGTCGAAGAAATACCTTCGGAAGAAGAGGACTTGATTCACATCAGCCTTACGCTGAGGCTTGCCAAAGGCGACAATGTCAGCCAAACGGTCGAAGATCTGATGCGGCTGGATGGCGTCCGTTCCGTTTCCTGCGATTAAAACAAAATTTTTTGAATGGTTTTGAAGGGGTTTCGGGGAGGAACGGCGTCTAAGATTTCAAGAGCGCAGATCAAGGCGGTGAGCAATGTGGAGAGCATGGCGGATGAACAACTGGTCGACCTAATCCGTCAAGGTGATGAAGAAGCGTACCGGGTATTAATGGCACGTTATCAGGACTATATCTATACGCTGATTTATCGCATGACCTTACATCGCGAAACAGCCGAAGATTTGACTCAGGAAGTATTTATCAAGCTGTACCGTTCCCTGGCCAACTTTCGCGGCGACGCCAAGTTTAAAACCTGGCTTTACCGGATGACTGTCAATCTGGTCACCGACTACAGGCGTTCGCAGCGGCGCAAGCCGTACGAAGCGATTCTGGACAAAATTAAGGGCTGGTTCGGAGACCGCCGGGAAGAGCCCGAGGCCCGCGCGCTGCAAAAGGAAGAGCAGGAAACGATGCAGCGGCTGCTTGCCGACCTGCCGGACAAATACCGGCTCATTCTGTATTTGTATCACTACAAACAGTTGTCGTATCAAGAAATTTCGGATGTGACCGGGCTGCCGATGAAGACGATTGAAACGAGACTGTATCGCGGAAAATCGCTGCTTAAAGAAAAATGGCTGGAGGTGCGGGGACATGACCATCATGCATCCAAACGATCAAGAGCTGCTTCGCTTTCTGAATAAAAGCTGCTCTGAATTGGAATACCATCGGATTGCACGTCACATGAAGGGTTGCGCTCCATGCCGCGGGAGACTGTCCGACTTTTTGGACGTCGAATTGATGTTGGATCATCTTGCCGTCGAACAGGCGCCTGCGGAGTTGACGGACCGCGTCATGTCCGCTTTGCGTTCGGGAAAAGAGTATGCGACGTCGGACCGGCCGTTGCCAGATCACCCGGCGTTCGAGACGCAAGCTGTCTCGCCCCGGCGCAAATGGAAGCCTTATTGGCGTACCGAGCTGCTTCACGGGATGGTCGCCATGGCCGCTACGTTCCTGTTTATCGTTTCCGGCGTATTCGGGAAGCTGGCGTCTCTGGACCCGAATCGGTGGGAGGCCGATGTTCGTACCGGCGCCCTTCAATTGTTCCACGTCGTCGAATCGGTATCGCGCCAATTTTTGTCATAAGGAGGGAATCTACGAATGCAGGACCAACCGAAAGGCCCGCATTATCATCGTGAGGATCGGGAAGACGAGTTTTTACGGGAGCGCATGGAGCGGTGGGGGCAGTCCCGAAAACCGCCGTTCGATCCTTTTTTCAGACCGAAGCCTCATAAGAGCAAATGGCTGGCGGGGTTATTGTCGTTTTTTATTCCGGGCACCGGCCAATTATATTTGGGGTTGATGCAGCGCGGCTTGGGGATCATGCTGCTGTTTATAATGAATATTGTCGCCATTGTGTATTTCGCTGCCAACGGAGAGGAAAATATTCCATTGATCGTTCTGTTTTCGCTGCTTATGCCCGTCACTTACTTCTACAATATCTTCGATGCGCTGCAGCAGACGGATCGGGTTAACGGGTACGGACATCCGGCTTATTTTGACGAGCCCCGGACGGAAGGAGATTCTCCGTTTGCGTCCGAGAAGCCTCTGCGCAAACTGCGTCAGGGGAACATATTCGGCTACGCGCTTATCGCAGCGGGCGCGCTGTTGTTTCTGGCCGGAGGCAAGCCGCAGTGGCTCGAACGCGTATTTGACTTTGTCGGTTCGTCGTTTGGCGCCGTGATTTTGATTGCCATCGGGGTTTACTTGTTCTATAAAGAATCCAGGAAAAAATAAGGAGAGAATTCGCATGCATAAGGCAGGCCGTTACACGGCGGCAATTTTGCTCGTATGTGTCGGCGGCGCCGTAATAGCCGACAAGACGACGGGCACTCACCTGACTGCGATGCTGGCGGATTGGTGGCCGCTGTTGTTTGTTTTGCTCGGAATTGAATATATTTTGTTCAATATCAAGTTTGGAAACAGCGATCGTCAATTGAAGCTCGACATCGGCGGGATTATTTTCGCGGTGCTTATCGCCGCCATCGTCATTGTCAGCACCCAGAGCGGCGAGCTTCTGAAAAAATTCAGCGGCTGGACCGTTAACGGGACGATCGATATGATGGCCGAGGGAAAGAAATTCGATAAAGGCATTACCGCCATCGAGCTACCTGCTCCCGTCGACAACGTGAAGCTGGACAATGAAAATGGCAACGTTGTTCTTAAGTCCGGGTCGGTCGACCAGCTTCAAGTCGATGTCAAGGTGTACGTTAAAGGTGTCAGTGAAGACGATGCGCAAGCGCTCGCGAACGAATCCAAACTGGAACACAGCGTGAGCGGCAATACGCTCAATATCCAGACTGTCGCCAAAGAATACGAAGGCGTCGGCGCCCTGTTCGGAAACCGCAAGCCGCGGATGGATCTGGTCGTCACGCTGCCTGCGCAGCATAAAGTCAATCTGGAGCTGCAGATGCGTAACGGTGAAATCGACGCGTCTGGACTGCCGATCAAGCAGCGTTTTACTGGGCATACAACGAACGGCGAAATACGTCTCGAGAATTTGCAGGGCGAATTGGATCTGGAGACCACCAACGGCAAAGTTCAAACCGAACGTACGGCAGGGCCGATGACGCTCAAAACTACCAACGGACAAATGCAGGTGAAGGATCATCAAGGGGATACGACGCTGAAATCGACCAATGGGAAGCTGAACATCGCCAATGTGACAGGGGAACTGCAGGCGGAAACGAGCAACGGCAGCGTCGTCGCCCAGGGGACGTTTAAAGGCGTAAAATTACAATCGACCAATGGGTCCGTCGAAGTGAGCAGCACGGTTGTCGACGGCGACTGGGACGTGCGAACGACCCACGGCAAGGTGGAGGTCAAGCTTCCGCAAAAAGGCGACTACCGGATCGACGGCGAAGGAGGAGAGGGACATATCAAAACCGATCTGCCTTTGTCCATTCAAGAAGATAGCGTCAAAGGCACGGTCGGAAGCGGCAAATACACGATTAAGCTGCATACCAACGACAGGCTTACCATACAGGGGTCCAATTGACAATTTGTTGAACATCCGGGTAAAATAAAGCGATACATTCCTTTCCCGGATTAGGCGGTGAAACACCATGAGCCATTCATTGGAGCAGGCACTTAACAAACTCAAAACGATGGGCATTCGGATGACTCCGCAACGGCATGCCATTTTATCATATTTGATTAATACAATGTCCCATCCGACGGCGGATGAAATATATAAAGCGTTGTCCCCGCTTTTTCCCAGCATGAGCGTGGCGACGGTATACAATAACCTTAAGGTGTTTATCGAAAGCGGATTGGTACGGGAGATGACCTATGGCGACCATTCCAGCCGCTTTGACGCGGATTTGTCCGATCACTATCATGCGCTTTGCGAGGAATGCGGTAAGCTGGTGGACTTCGCTTACAAGCCACTGGACGACCTGGAGCAGGCAGCCGGCGAAATGACCGGATTCCAGGTGAAAAGCCACCGGGTGGAAGTTTACGGCATTTGTTCGGACTGTACCAAGCAGATGACATGATAGATTGGTAGAATTAAGGTATAATGGACGTGTCTGGATTCCCGCGGCTGCGGGTCGACGCGTCCTTTTTTTCTTTATCCATCAGCTTTGCCTCATCATGTGACGGGAGTGAAACCATGGAACCGACGTTTGAAGCGGGAGGCGGGTCGCGCCGCAAAAAAAGAAAGAAGTCGACCTTTGTCCTGTTGTTTTTTGCCCTCCTATGCGGTCTTATTTTAGGTGCTTACTTATGGATCAAGTATGTCCCGAATTGGCAGCATGAACAGCCCGACTTTAAAGGCAACCCCAAACCGATTTTCTACGAAGGCGGAATGCTGGACCAACCCGCCGTAGGGCAGAAGGAAAGCTTGAAGCTTCCGTTCGAGATTGTGAAGGAACGGATCGATCCCACGCTTGTTTACGAGAAAGCGAGCGAGTCGACAATCATTACGACGCAAAACAAAGTGATCCGGCTTCGAACCAGCCAGTTGACCGGGATGATCAACGAAAAGCCGTTTACGCTCAAATTTCCGCTCGAAAAGTCGAACGGGATATTGTACCTGCCGATCGATCCGCTGAAAGATTTATACAAGGTCGATCTGCGGGAATCGCCGGATACGGGAGCCGTTTTGCTGTTTAAGGAAGGCGAGACGATTCACTGGTATAAGACGATCACCATTCCGGATAAGCCCGACAAAACGATTGCCGTGCGGCGGGATCCGACGATCAAAGCTCCGATTTATGCCGATCTGAAACAGGGAGAGAGCTTGATCGTATGGGGCGAGGAAGGCGAATGGTACCGCGTGCAGCAGACGAGCGGCTATATGGGATATGTCCGCAAGGATCAGCTTGCTGCCGACCGGGACGAAGTCATCCCGAGGAAAGAACCGGAACCTCCGTTCGTGGCTAAAAAGCCTATCAGCGGCAAAATCAATATGACTTGGGAGCAGGTCGTAACGAAAAATCCGGACACCAGCAAAATTCCCGACATGCCGGGACTGGATGTGGTCAGTCCGACGTGGTTTCATTTGGAAGACGGCGAGGGCAATCTGAAAAACTTGGCCGATCCTGCCTATGTCAAATGGGCCCACGACAGAGGCTACCAAGTCTGGGGGCTTTTCAGCAACGGCTTCGAGCAGAAGCGGACGACCCAAGCGCTCTCCACTTATGACAAACGGATGAAAATGATCAAGCAGCTGCTTGCCTTTGCGCAGATGTATTCACTGCAAGGAATCAACATCGATTTTGAGAACGTCAATTTGAAAGATAAGCAAAACCTGGTTCAATTCGTCCGGGAAATGTCGCCGCTCATGCATGAGCAAGGCCTTGTCGTTTCCATGGACGTCACCGCCAAATCGAGCAGCGAGGCGTGGTCCATGTTTTACGACCGGAAAACGCTGATCCAGTCGCTCGACTATATGATGCTGATGGCTTATGACGAGCATTGGGCGAGCAGTCCGAAGGCCGGTTCCGTCGCTTCGCTGCCATGGGTGGAGAAGTCGATTTCCGACCTGCTGAAAGAAGATCAGATTCCGCCGTCCAAGCTCATTCTCAGCATTCCTTTCTATACGCGGGTATGGACAGAAACGAAAAAGAACGGCAAAACCGATGTAAGCTCGAGAGCCGTGTTTATGGACATGCCGCAGCGTATCATCAAGGAGAAAAAGCTTACTCCTGTATTTTCCCCGGAAACGGGACAAAATTACATCGAGTACACGGAAGACGGCAAGCTCAACAAAATTTGGATTGAAGACGAGACGTCGGTAAAAGCACGCATCGAGCTTGTGAAAAAGTACGATTTGGCCGGCGTCGCATCGTGGCGGAGAGGCTTCGAGAATCCCGAGGCATGGAACTGGATCCGCGCGTCATTGGAAGCGCCGAAAAAATAACGATCAATAACAAA
This sequence comes from Paenibacillus tyrphae, assembly GCF_024158745.1. Classification (GTDB taxonomy): domain Bacteria; phylum Bacillota; class Bacilli; order Paenibacillales; family NBRC-103111; genus Paenibacillus_G; species Paenibacillus_G tyrfis_A. The sequence goes on from NZ_JAMZAW010000047.1 coordinate 12,706, forward strand.
ATAAACCGGCTCGCCTCATCGAACGATAATGGCGAAGCCGGTTTATTTTGTTCCTTTATGGAGAAGTCGTTTCCCCGGCTTGTTGCGTCGGATTGGGTCCCGAATCGGCGGCCGGAGCATATTTCGGGTCGAGCGTCAGAATCGTTTTGCAGAACATGCAGCGGTCCGTTTTTCCTAGCATCTTGGTCGGCTTTCCGCATTCCGGGCATTCGATTACCGTAGCGCTGGTCGACATCATGCCCGCGGCAAAATAAATTCCCATGCTCACCAGCATGGCAATGGCCCCGATGACCATACATACGGCTGCAATCATACGGCCGGCGGCTCCCCATTCGAAGACGATCCCGGCAAGTCCGAGGATCATGAGAAGCATTCCGCCCATGGTCAGCAGGAGCCCCCACAGCCGGAATTCATTTACTTTACTTGACTTGAACTTCATGTCTTTCACTTCTTTCTCGTAAGAATTGTGAGTGTCGTCACAAAAAAATGCAGGAAACGGCGGCTTCATGTAGAAATAACTATTCATGAAGAACGCATGTGGCTATCGTCAGGAGGCTTTCGCGATGGATTCCTTAAAAGCATATTGGGTGGAAAGGCTCCGTCAAGACGAGTCCGTTATCAGCGTAGCGGCCGTCGACAATCCTTCTTTGTTCTCGGCTGTCACGGACGGATTCGACATTGTGCTTCTGGTTGTCAGCAGCAATAACGAACGTGCTCATCAACAAGTTCATTATATAAAAGACAACCGCCGTATACAAGAAAGATGGATAAGCCCGGATACTCTGGATGAACTGATTTTGCGCGGCGAGTATCGCAATGTTATTTATTGGATCTTAAAAGGGGAGATACTTTTGGATCGGGATATGTATTTGGAGACCCTGCGGCATAAAGTGCTTGAGTTCCCGCTACCGCTTAGAGAACACAAGCTGCTGATCGAGTTCTCCAAATTTTTGCGCTGCTATTCGCAAAGTAAAGAATACATCTTAGACGAGCATTTGCTCGATGCATACAACAATATATTGGAGGCCCTGCACCATTGGGCGCGAATCGTCATTATCGAGTCCGGCAATCATCCGGAGGTAACGATTTGGCGCCAGGTAAAGACGATCAATCCCGGCGTGTACAAGCTGTACGAGGAGCTGACGTTAAGTAAAGAGACGCTAAAACAGCGCGTTCAGTTGGTGCTGCTGGCCAGCGAATTTTCCGTCATGTCCAAGATGGAACGCTGCTGCAGGCCGCTGATCGAACTGCTTGCCAGCCGCGAGGAAGCATGGAGCCTTCAGGAACTCCAGCAGCAGCCTGAGCTGGCGGACATCAAAGCGGATCTCCCGCTGCTTTTGAATAAGCTGGTCAAAAAATCGTTGGCTAAAGAAATCGTCTTTACCCATGACCCGGAACTATCCGTGCTGGAGATGCGGTATAAGGATGTCAAAAGCTGACCGATGTGTTATAATGGATTGGACAATCAAATAGCCACTAGGGGAGCTCCGACTTGCGGGGCTGAGAAAAAGAAGCGTGTTCTTTGACCCTTGGAACCTGTTTTGAAGTCTGCGTGAGCAGGCATCACTGGATTATACCAGCGTAGGGAAGTGGACGAATGCCAGCAAACTGCATATGAAGTATGCAGACAACATTCGGCCGGCCCGCCATGCGGGTTGGCTTTTTTGCTTTTATCGGCAAAGCGGCTGGAGGTGATAAGGATGCGACTGACCGTGAACGGGGAACTAAGGGAAGTGGACAACGCGGCTACCGTAGCCGAACTGCTCTCGGCGTTTAAACTGGACAATAAAATTTTGGTTGTTGAATTAAACCGGGAAATTATTGACCGTACCCGGTATGAAGAAGCCCGCCTGAACGACGGAGACCAGATCGAAATCGTTCATTTTGTCGGCGGCGGCTGAATAAAAACTATCGTTGAAGGAGCTACCAGCATGAGCGACACGTTAAAAATCGGACCTTACGAATTTCAATCCCGACTGCTGCTCGGGACAGGGAAGTTTTCGGATTTGAAGATTCAAGATCAGGCCGTTCAGGCTTCGGAAGCGGAAGTGTTGACTTTTGCCATCCGCCGTCTGCCGATCGACAACCCGGATGCGCCTAACTTTTTGGAAACGGTAGATTTGAAAAAGTTCACGCTGCTTCCTAATACGGCCGGCGCCTATACCGTAGAGGAAGCTGTTCGCATTGCGCGCCTGGCCAAAGCTTCCGGGCTTTGCGATATGATCAAAGTGGAAGTGATCGGAGACCCAAAAACGCTGCTTCCCGATCCGGTAGGAACGCTGGAGGCGACGAAAATTTTAGTAGAGGAAGGCTTTATCGTATTGCCTTATACTTCGGATGACCCGATTTTGGCCCGCAAGCTGCAGGAAGCGGGAGCCGCGGCCGTTATGCCCGGAGCATCGCCGATTGGTTCCGGTCAAGGGATCGTTAACCCGAATAATTTACGTTTTATTATCGAGGAAGCCAAAGTTCCGATTATCGTCGATGCAGGCATTGGCGGTCCTGCGGATGCTGCCTTAGCTATGGAGCTTGGCGCAGACGGCGTGCTGTTGAACACGGCTGTTGCCGGTGCGCAGGACCCCGTTCTGATGGCCGAGGCGTTCAAGCTGGCTGTGATCGCAGGGCGCAAAGGCTTTTTGGCGGGCCGCATTCCGAAGAAGCGCTATGCGTCTGCCAGCAGCCCCGTCGAAGGCATGATAGAGTAGTAGAGTGCGGGTATCGTCCGGCTGCTTTCGAGCGGCCGGATATTTTATTTATTTTAAGTGTTGACTTTCAAACTTAAGATGTGTTAAATTAATTCTCGCCGCTAAAAACGGCTGCCTTCAAAAAACTTGATCAAGCTGCTTCAAAAAAATGGTTTTAAAAAAATGCTTGCATTAAGATAGGCAAATGTGATATATTATAAAAGTCGCCGCTAAATGAGGTGACAACAACCGACAAAGCTTGAAACGCTTGACAGTACGGCTTTTGTTGGAGGAATTGCCCTTTGAAAACTGAACATCGAGTGAGTGTCATAAAAGAGAATGTAAATTCTTGTCAGTAGTAAATTA
>NZ_JAMZAW010000048.1 GCF_024158745.1 Paenibacillus tyrphae
CACATCGGGTACAACCGGCAAGCCGAAGGGCGTCATGCTGGAGCATCACGGACTGACGAACCTGAAAGCTTACTACGACCACGTGCTGCGTATCGGCGTAGAGGACCGCGCACTGCTGTTCGCCAGCCTGTCGTTTGACGCGGCCTGCTGGGAGATCTTCCAGGCGTTGTTCTGCGGCGCGACTTTGTACGTGCCGACGAAGGATACGATTCTGAACTATCAGTTGTTTGAAACGTATATGGCGGAGCATCAAATTACGGTCGCAGCCCTGCCGCCAACGTATGCGGTGTATCTGAAGCCCGAGTATATGCCAAGTCTGCGCATTCTGTTCACAGCGGGTTCCGCCTCATCGCCGGAGCTGGTGCAGAAGTGGAAGGACAAGGTGTCGTATTACAACGGGTACGGCCCGACGGAAAACTCGGTAGCGACGTCGATCTGGCCGGTTTCGGAAGATCCGGAGGCAGGCAGCCTGATTTCGATCGGGCGGCCGATGCCGAACCAACGGGTATACATCGTGGACACGCACGGGCATCTATTGCCGGTAGGCGTAGCAGGCGAGCTGTGCGTAGCCGGTGCGGGTCTGGCCAGAGGCTACCTGGATCGTCCGGAGCTGACGGCGGAGGTATTCGTGACCAGCCGCTTCAGCGGAGAGCGGATGTACCGGACGGGCGACCTGGCGAGATGGCTGCCGGACGGGCGGCTTGAATATTTGGGCCGGATCGACCACCAAGTGAAAATCCGCGGTTACCGGATCGAGCTGGGCGAGATCGAAGCGAAGCTCCAGCAGGTGGAAGCGGTGCAGGAAGTGATCGTAATCGCGCGGGAAGACGGCCAAGGCCAGCAGCAGCTTTGCGCGTACTACGTGGCAAGCGAGGAATTGGCGGCAAGCGAACTGCGCCATGTACTGAGCGAGAAACTGCCAAGCTACATGGTGCCGACGCACTTCGTGCAGTTGGAAGCGATGCCGCTGACGCCGAACGACAAGATCGACCGCAAGGCGCTGCCTGAACCTGACGGCAGCGGGCAAACCGGCGCAGATTACGCGCCGCCGCGCACACCGGTGGAGCGTTCCATGGCAGCCATCTGGCAGGCCGTGCTTGGAGCGAGCACGGTCGGCATCCATGACAATTTCTTCGAGTTGGGAGGCGACTCGATCAAGTCGATCCAAGTGTCCTCTCGCTTGCTGCAGCAAGGCTATAAGCTGGAAATGAAAGATTTGTTCGCGTATCCGACTATCGCAGGGCTCAGTCCTTATGTCCAGGCAGCAGGAGCCAAGGCCGATCAAGGGGCGGTGACTGGAGAGGCTCGGCTAACGCCGATTCAGCACTGGTTCTTCGAGCAGAATTTTGCCGAGCCTCACTACTTTAACCAGGCCTTGCTGCTCCACCGGGCAGAGGGCTTTGAGGAAGCGGCGCTCCGCCAAGCCTTCGCGAAGCTGATCGAGCATCACGACGCGCTTCGTATGGTATACAAAGCGGCCCCGGACGGCTTCACCGGCTGGAATCGGGATGTGCATGAAGGCAAGCCGCTTGAGCTGAGCATGTTCGATTACCGGGATGCGGATCATGCCCGCGAACTGGTGGAATCGAAAGCAAGCGAGCTGCAGGCCGGTATCGATTTGCGGGAAGGACCGCTCCTGAAGCTTGGTCTGTTCCGCTGCGCGGACGGGGATCATCTCCTGATCGCGATCCATCACCTCGTGATCGACGGTGTATCGTGGCGCATTTTGTTCGAGGATTTGAAGACGGCTTACGACCAGGCGGTTCAAGGCGAAACGATCCGGCTGCCACATAAGACCGATTCGTTCCAGACATGGAGCGAAGAGCTGCGGAAGGCGGCAGCTAGCGACGAATTGCAGCGGGAGCTGGCGCACTGGCGTGACCTGGAGAAAGCGGAAACGGCTGTACTGCCGAAGGAAGACGGACAGACCGGCGGACTCACGCTCGCCGACAGCGGTACGGTGACGGTAGAATGGTCAGCCGAAGCAACCGAGCAGCTGTTGAAGTATGCAAACCGCGCCTATAACACGAATGTGAACGATCTGCTGCTTACCGCTCTCGGCCTTGCCGTCCAGGATTGGACCGGACAAGAGAGGCTGTTGATCAGCTTGGAAGGCCATGGCCGCGAGGCTGACGCCATCGGCTTGGAGCTGGATCTGTCGCGGACGATCGGCTGGTTCACAAGCCAGTATCCGGTGCTGTTAACGGTTGAAGGCAGCCAGGCGCTTGGCAAACAGATCAAACGGGTGAAGGAAGATCTTCGCCGCATCCCGCGCAAAGGTATCGGCTACGGCATCCTGCGGTACGTATCGGAGCTTCCGGAGGCCGAACGTCTGCGGCAAGAACCGGAGATCAGCTTCAACTACTTGGGCCAATTCGATGAAGATTTGCAAAACGGCGCTTTCGGGTTTTCCCCGTATTCGAGCGGACAGTCTGTGAGCGAACAAACGGCGCTGCAGCATGCGCTCACCTTCAACGGCATGGTATCGGGCGGCCGGCTGACGATGACGCTGCTGTACAACGCCAAGGCCTTCCGTCTGGAAACCATCGAGCATGTAGCTCAACTGCTGCATGACCGTCTGGTCGAAGTGCTGGAGCATTGCGAGACGAAAGAGCAGGCCGAGCTGACGCCAAGCGACGTGCAGCGGAAAGGCTTGACCATCGACGAACTGGAGGAACTCATCCGGCAAGCTGAGCATACGGGCGAAGTGGAGAATGTGTACGCGCTCACGCCGATGCAGAAAGGCATGCTCTTCCACAGCCTGCTTGAGCCGAAATCGGGCGCTTACTTCCAGCAAGCCACCTTTGAGCTGGTCGGACGCTTTGATGTCGGAGCTTTTGCCCAAAGCCTGGAGCTGCTGGTACAGCGGCATACGGTGCTGCGCACGAATATTGTCAACGATTCGAGGCAGGAGCCGCTGCAAATCGTGTACAGGTCGAAAGCAAGCGAGTTTTATTTCGAGGATGTGCGTGATCTTGGCGATGCCGAGCAAAGGGCTTATGTCGCCGCCTTTGCCGCCAAGGACCGGGCCAGAGGCTTTGATCTCGCAGCGGATGCGCTGATGCGGATCGGGATTCTCCAAACGGGAGATACGGAATATTCGTTCGTGTGGAGCTTCCACCACATCGTGATGGACGGCTGGTGCATATCCTTGCTGTACCAGGAAGTGTTCGGCGCTTACTTTGCTATCCGCCAAAAGCGCGAGGTCAAGCTGCCGCAGGTCACACCTTACGTCCGTTACATGGAATGGCTGGATAAGCAGGATGCAGGCCAAGCTGCGGCTTATTGGAAGGAGTATTTGTCCGGGTATGAGCAGCATACGGATTTGCCGAACCGTAAGACGGCCGATGCCAAGCAGCGCTATGAGCTGGAAAAAGTGTCGCGTTTTACCGGCAAGCCGCTCAGCGCAGCCCTGCAGCGGACAGCCAAGGCGCATCAGGTTACCATCAATACGTTGCTGCAAACGGCCTGGGGCATTGCGCTGCAGCGCTACAACAACAGCACCGATGTCGTATTCGGCAGCGTTGTATCGGGCCGTCCGGCAGACATTCCGGGCGTGGAGGGGATCATCGGGTTGTTCATCAACACCATCCCGGTGCGTGTCCAAAGCGAGGCCGGCGAGAGCTTTGCCCACATGCTGAAACGGGGCCAGGCGCAGGCTATCGAGTCGAACGCTTACGATACGTATCCGCTCTACGAAATTCAGGCGCATACGGCACAAAAGCAGGATTTGATCAGCCATCTTCTGATCTTTGAAAATTATCCGCTGGATGAAGAAATCGAACGGATTGGAGAACGCGGGCCGGATACTTTCGAAATCCGTGACGCCCGGATGAACGAGCAGACGAATTATGACTTCACCGTTACGATCATGCCTGGCGCGGATATCAGGATTGACTTCGGCTACAATGCGGCTGTCTATGATCGCGAGGATGTTGAGCGGATACAGGAGCACTTTATTCATCTGCTGGAGCAGGCTACCGCAAAGCCGGATGTGTCGGTAGACAAGCTGGAGCTGGTGACAGCGCGAGAGAAAGAGCTTCTGCTGAACAGCTTCAACGACAACACGGCGGAGTATCCGCGGGAACAAACGATTCATGGCTTGTTCGAAGAGCAGGTTCGCCGCTCGGCGGAGAGGATTGCCGTCTCTTTCGGCAATGAGCATATGACGTACCGCGAGCTGAACGAGCGGGCCAATCGTTTGGCCCGCCAGCTCCGCGCCCATGGCGTAGGGCCGGATGTCCGCGTCGGCTTGCTTGCCGAACGCTCGCTGGAGATGATCGTCGGCATTCTGGCGACGATCAAAGCGGGCGGCGCTTACGTGCCGCTGGACCCGGATTATCCGCAGGACCGGCTGCAGTTTATGCTGGAGGATAGCGGTTCGCGCGTGCTGCTGGCACAGACACATCTGCTCGGCGCGGTATCGTATGCCGGTGCGGTGCTTAACCTGAACGACCCGTCGCTATATATAGGAAACGGATTTAACCTGGAGCCGATAAATAAGCCTGGCGATATGGCCTATATCATCTATACGTCGGGCACTACGGGCAAACCGAAGGGCGTTATGATCGAGCATCGCAATGTCGTGCGGCTGCTCGTCCACGATAAGCTGCAGTTCGATTTCAACGAGCAGGATGTCTGGACGGTCTTCCACTCGTTCTGCTTTGACTTCTCCGTATGGGAAATGTACGGAGCGCTGCTGCTCGGAGGACGGGCCGTCATTGTGCCGAAGCAAGTCGCGCAAAATCCGAAGGCGTTCGCAGAGCTGCTGCGCGAGGAAGAGGTTACGGTGCTGAACCAGACGCCGACTGCTTTCTATGCGCTGATCAATGAGGTGATGGAACAGCCGGAGCGTGGGCAGGGCCGCAGCGTGCGCTATGTCATCTTCGGCGGCGAGGCGCTCAGTCCGATGATGCTAAAACCATGGCGCGACCGTTATCCGCAGACGAAGCTGATCAATATGTACGGAATCACGGAGACGACCGTACACGTGACATACAAGGAGATCGGGGACCAAGAGATTACGTCCAACCGCAGCAATATCGGCCGTCCGATTCCGACGCTGACCAGCTATATTTTCGATGCGCAGCAGCAGCTTGTGCCTGTCGGTGTAGTCGGGGAGCTGTACGTCGGAGGCGACGGCGTAGCGCGCGGATACTTGAACCGCGAAGAGCTTTCAGCCGAGAGATTCATAGATAATCCGCATAAGCCGGGCGAGCGGCTTTACCGATCCGGAGACCTTGCGCGGATGCTGCCAAACGGCGAGATGGAATACCAGGGCCGGATCGACCACCAGGTGAAAATCCGCGGTCACCGGATCGAGTTGGGCGAGATCGAATCCAAGCTGCTTCACTTGGAAGCCGTGCAGGAAGCGATTGTCCTGGCGCTCGACGACAGCCAGGGACAGAAGCAGCTGTGCGCGTACTATGTAGCGTCAAAAGAGCTGACGGCGGGCGAACTGCGCGAGACACTCTCGCAGGAGCTGCCTAGCTACATGGTGCCGACGTTCTTCGTCCAAGTCGAGCGTATGCCGCTCACCACAAACGGCAAAGTCGACCGCAAGGCGCTGCCGGCACCGGAAGCAAGCTTGCAATCGGGACAGGGGTATGCCGCTCCGAGCACACAGACAGAAGCGCGGCTTGCGCGCATTTGGCAGGAGGTGCTGGGTCTTGAGAAGGTCGGCGTCAAGGATAATTTCTTCGAGATCGGCGGACATTCGCTCCGCGCTGCTACGCTCGTGGCGCGTATCCAGAAGGAGCTGCAGATCAGCGTGCCGCTAAGAAGCGTGTTTGAGCATCCTACCGTGGAAGAGCTCGCTGCCGTCATGGCAGGCCGGGAAAAAACAGGCGAAACGAGTCTGCCGGTTGCTGAGGAAAGAGACTACTATCCGCTTTCCTCCGTTCAGAAGAGAATGTATATTTTGAACCAGCTTCAGAAGAACGATATCAGCTACAACTTGCCAAGCGTCCTGCGGGTCGAAGGACTGCTTGATGTGAAGCGGATCGAGGAGGCGTTCCGCGCCCTGATCGCACGCCACGAGTCACTGCGTACCAGCTTTGAGATGGTAGATGGTGAACCGGTGCAGCGGGTGCATGCCAAGGCGGACTTCTCCATTGAGGTACGGGAGGGCAGCGAGCAGGAGGCGGAAGAATGGATGGAAAACTTCTTGCGCCCGTTCGATTTGCGCAAGCCGCCGCTTATGCGGGTAGAACTGATAAAGCTCGAATCCGAGCGTTACATCATGCAGTTCGACATGCACCATATCATTACGGACGGTGCCTCGATGGGCATTCTGGTGAAGGAACTCGTCCGGCTGTACGGAGGCGAAGAGCTGTCTCCGTTGCGGATTCAGTACAAGGACTATGCGGTTTGGCAGCAAGGCGCAAGAGCGCGTACTTACGAAAAACAGGAACAATACTGGCTGGAGACGCTGGCCGGCGAGCTTCCGGCTCTGGAGGTGCCGGCGGATTATCCGCGACCTGCGATACGCAGCTTCGACGGTTCCCGAGTCAACTTCGAGCTTGATGCGGAATTAACGTCGGCGGCCAAGCGGCTCAGCGAGGAAACAGGAAGCACGCTGTTTATGGTGCTGCTGGCGGCTTATCAGGCGCTGCTGGCCCATTACAGCGGGCAGGAGGACATCATCGTCGGCACGCCGGTTGCCGGCAGACCGTTGGCCGAGCTTGAACCGGTCGTTGGGATGTTCGTCAATACGCTAGCGCTGCGCGCCTATCCGTCCGAGAACAAGACGTTCCTGGAGCTCTTGCAGGAGGTTAAGGAACAGGCACTGGGCGCATTTGAAAACCAGGAGTTTGCGTTCGAGGAACTGGTGGAGAAGCTGCTTCACGTCCAAGACGCCAGCCGCAACCCGCTGTTTGATACGATGCTGGTGCTGCAAAACAATGAGCGGCAGGAGCTGAAGTTTGACTCGGTGTCTTTCGTCCATCAAGAACGCGACTACAACGTCGCCAAATTCGATCTTACCTTGTATTTAATCGAGGAAGGGGATCGTATCAACGGCAGCCTGGAATACAGCACCAAGCTGTTCAAAGCCCATACGATTGAGAAGTATGCCTCCGATTTCGCTGCGCTGTTGCGTACGGTGACGGATCAACCGAACATCCGGCTGGGCGACATTGAGCTTGCGGACCAAGTATCCGTCGAGTCCGTGGAGTTCATGTTCTAAAAGGTTTCAACGTGTTTCGCAAAGAGCGCATGGGGGCAAGCCATGCGCTCCTGCGAAGCCTTGTGGTTCGAGGATGTACCGATTCATCCGTGGGAGCACGGAAAAACGGATGGGAAGAACAGGGGGATCATGCGATGAAAAAGCTGCGGGCCTTTTGGAGCGGCAAATTCGATGCAGAAGATACGATATCTGTCATACCGTACAGTTCAGCTCACAAAATTAGGGAGGCCGACAACCCAAACGAAGGCTCCCCGCTCCGGGTATGGAGCGGACAACTGCCCGAGCAAGTATCGCAACGGCTCATTGCCATTTCCAAAGACTCTCCAATGGCGCTGTTTATTTTGTTGCTGACGGGCGTCAAAAGCCTGTTATATAAGTATACGAACGAAGAAAAGGTGATTGTAGCCATTCCGGCGGTTCGTACTTCGGATGCTCCGCTTATGAATGAGATTATCTTAATCAAACAGGAATTGAACGGAGCAGATGCATTTAAATCACTGATTGGACAGGTCCACGCTACCGTTACCGAATCTATTATCAATCAGAACATTGCGCTGCAAACGATGGCGGGCGCTATGCATTTGCAAGTAGAGCCGGACGGCTCGCCATTGTTCCATACGGTCATTTCATTCGATGCTCTTCATACCCGGCATCATCCAGGGTCGATCGTCTCCGATATCGAACTTGCTTTTGAGCGGAGCGATGACGGAATTTTGCTGCATATTCATTACCGCGATGACCGTTACGACCAGCAAATGCTGGAATTGTTATTCGATCATTTGGTTCGGGTTTATACCCTTGCTTTATTCCAGCCCGAGCTTGCTATCGACAGTATCGATATCATGTCCGACGAAGAGAAGTCGCTCATCCTGCAAGGCTATAACAACACATCGGCGGAGTATCCGCGGGAGCGGACAATTCATGAGCTGTTCGAGAAGCAGGCTCAGCGTACGCCGGAGCGGACAGCGGTGCTGTTCGAGGATGAGCGGCTGACGTACCGCGAACTGAACGAACGGGCGAATCGCCTGGCGCGGACGCTGCGCGCTGAAGGCGTTGGCGCGGATGTGCCGGTGGCGATCATGGTCGAACGCTCGCTGGAGATGATCGTGGGCATTTACGCGATCCTGAAAGCAGGAGGCGCTTATGTGCCAATCGATCCGGAGTTTCCAACCGAGCGCATCCGCTACATCGCCGAAGATTCGGGAGCGAGGCTGCTGTTGACGCAAAGCCGCATCCTGGGCCGCGTGCCTCGTGAGCTGGAAAGCCGCGTTATTAACCTGAACGAAGAAGCAATTTATGCCGAAGACGCGACGAACCTGCCGCTTGGTTCAGGTCCGCGCGATATGTCGTATGTTATCTATACGTCGGGCTCGACGGGTAAGCCGAAGGGCGTTATGATCGAGCATCACGGCGTACTGAACAGGCTGCAGTGGATGCAGCAGCGTTACCAAGTCGGCGAACGCGATGTGATCCTGCAAAAGACGCCGTTTACGTTTGACGTGTCCGTATGGGAGCTGTTCGGCTGGGCAACGGTAGGTGCCAGTGTGTGCCTGCTTATCCCAGGCGGGGAGAAAAGCCCGGAGCGCATTCTGGAGACGATAGGGCGTTATGGCGTCACCCGGACCCATTTCGTGCCTGCGATGCTGCCTGCGTTTCTGGATTATGCCGAGCAGCAGCCGGAGCACGAGCTTGCCGAGCAAACAGCGAGCCTGGTGCTGGTATCGGCGAGCGGGGAAGCACTGCCGCCGCAGCATGTGGCCCGATTCTACCAAACGTTTGGGCGGCTAAACGGAGCGAGGCTGGTGAACCTGTACGGACCGACGGAAGCGACGGTCGAGGTGTCGTACTTCGATTGCGAGCCGGACCGGGCGTATGCGGCGATTCCGATCGGCAAGCCGGTTCACAATACACGGCTGTATATCCTGAAGGGAGGCTCGGAGCAGCTTCAGCCGGTCGGTGTGGCTGGCGAGCTGTGTATCGCCGGGGTGCAGGTGGCAAGGGGCTACTTGAACCAGCCGGAATTGACAGCCGATAAGTTTACCCCTGATCCGTATGTGCCGGGCGAGCGGATGTACCGGACCGGCGACTTGGCCAGATGGCTGCCCGATGGCAACATCGAGTACCTGGGCCGGATCGACCATCAGGTGAAAATCCGCGGCTACCGGATTGAGCTGGGCGAGCTGGAAACCGAGCTGCTCCGCATCGACTCGGTGCTGGAATCAGTCGTCGTGGCCCGCGATGAAGGCCAAGGCCAGAAGCTGCTGTGCGCCTACTATGTGGCGACAAAGGAGCTAACGGCAGGCGAATTGCGCGAGGCGCTGTCGAAAGATCTGCCAAGCTATATGATACCGACGTACTTCGTGCAGGTCGAGCGGATGCCGCTGACGGCAAGCGGCAAAATCGACCGCAAAGCACTCCCTGCACCCGAAGCAAGCGTCCAGTCGGGCAAGGCTTATGTAGCCCCGCGCACGCAGACGGAAGAGCAGCTTGTACAGATTTGGCAGGAGTTGTTGGGGCTTGAGAAGGTCGGCGTCAAGGACAATTTCTTCGACATCGGCGGGCATTCGCTCCGTGCGGCGAACCTTGCGGCGCGCATTCATAAAGAAATGAATAAGCAGCTTGAACTGCGCGAAGTTTTTGAGGCGATGACGGTAGAGCAATTGGCGCGGACGATCGAAAGCAAGGAAACGAAGGTGCTCGTTGCCATTCCGAACGTTCCGGCGAGCGACTATTATCCGGTATCTTCAGCGCAAAAACGGCTCTATGTGCTGAGCAACCTGGAAGGCGGAGAGCTTGGCTATAACATGTCGGGTGCGGTCATCGCGGAGGGACCGCTGCAGCCGGACCGTTTGGAAGACGCGTTCCGCAAGCTGATTGCACGCCACGAGTCGCTGCGGACGAGCTTTCATCTTGTAGACGGCGAGCCGGTGCAGCGCGTGCACCGCGAGGCGGCTTTTGCCCTTGAGCGCCTTGAGGCCGATGGAAAAGATGTCGAGACGCTCTTTCACCAGTTTGTACGCCCGTTCGATCTTGCCGCAGCGCCTTTGCTGCGGGCCCGATTGTTTATCCAGTCGGCGGACCGTCACCTGTTATTGGTCGATATGCACCATATTGTGTCTGACGGCGTTTCCTTGCGCACGTTCTTGGACGAGCTGGCCCGTTTGTACAACGGGGAGGAGCTGGCTCCTTTACGGATTCAGTATAAAGATTATGCCGTTTGGCAGCAGGAAAGAATGCAGTCGGAGGAATGGAGCAAGCAGGAGCAGTATTGGCTACAAACGTTCCAAGGCGAAATTCCGACGCTGGATCTCAAGACGGATTACCCAAGACCTGCCGTGCAAAGCTTTGCCGGAGATAAGATCAGCTTTGCTGCGGATTCTTCGGTCAGCGAAGGTTTGCAGAAGTTGGCTTCGCGTTCGGGTTCCACCTTATATATGGTATTGCTGGCGGCTTACACGGCGCTGCTCCATAAATATACCGGCCAGGTGGATGTGGTCGTCGGTACACCGCTGGCGGGCCGGCACCACGCTGATCTGGAGCCGATCATCGGTATGTTTGTCAATACGCTTGCTTTGCGGAATTATCCGTCCGGAAACAAGACCTTCCTGGATTATGTGGGCGAGGTCAAGGAGCAAGCACTTGGTGCATTTGACCATCCTGACTATCCGTTTGAAGAGCTCGTGAACAAGCTGAATGTAAGAAGGGATATGAGCCGCAACCCGCTGTTCGATACGATGTTCGAGCTGAGGAATGCAGAGCCTGAAGGCACGGCTTTCCATGATGTGCATTTCTCCGGGTACCCGGTGGACAGCGCGATTGCCAAGTTTGATCTCACGCTCGAGGCTGACTTCGATGAGAGAGGGCTTACATTTACGCTGGAGTATGCGACAGCTCTCTATAGCCGGGAGACGGCGGAACGGTTTACCCGTCATTTTCTGCGGGTGCTGGAAGAGGTCGTGCAGAGTCCGGACACGAAGCTGGCCGACATTGAAATCGTGACGGGTGACGAGAAGGCTGAGCTGCTTGAAGCATTTAGTGGAGACGGCGGCAAGGGGCAGGAGCATCTGCTGGCGACACCGTTCCACGTGTACTTTGAGAAGCAGGCGGCAGACGTGCCGGAGCAGGTAGCAGTTGTGGCAGGGGATGCGCAGTTGACCTACCGTGAGCTGAATGAACGGGCGAACCGGCTGGCACGCACCTTGCAGACGGCTGGTATTGGCCGGGAGTCCATTGTCGGCATTTTGGCCGATCGTTCCGTGAACCTGCTTGTAGCCGTATTAGGCGTATGGAAAGCCGGGGGCGCTTATGTGCCGCTTGACCCGGATTATCCGTCGGAGCGCATCGGATTTATGCTCCAGGACAGCGGGGCCACAGTACTGCTCACCCAAACGCAGCTTAAGGAGCGCGCTCAGGAATGGCTGGCCGGAGGGGCCAAGCTGCAAACGGTGCTCTGTCTGGATGAGGAAGCGTCCTATGACGCCGATGCGTCGGATCTGCCGAATCAAAACGTGCCGCAAGACTTGGCTTATGTCATCTATACGTCCGGGACAACGGGGCGGCCGAAAGGCGTCATGATTGAGCACGGCAGTTATATGAATACGGCTATCGCATACCGCCGTGATTATCGGCTGGACCAGTTTCCGGTGCGGCTCTTGCAATTGGCGAGCTTTTCCTTCGACGTGTTTGTGGGCGACATTGCGCGGGCGCTGTATAACGGCGGTCTGATGGTGATCGTGCCGAAGGAGGACCGGATCGATCCGCTGCGGTTGTATAGATGGATTCACGATTACGGCATCACCGTGTTTGAATCGACGCCTGCGCTCATCGTGCCGATGATGGAGCATATCGCCAGCCAATTGCTGGACATCTCGACCTTGCAGCTCTTAATCACAAGCTCCGATAGCTGCAGCGTGACGGACTATCGGCGCCTGCAGGAGCGCTACGGATCGCACGTGCGGATCATTAACGCATACGGCGTTACGGAGGCGGCTATCGACTCCAGCTACTACGACGAGCCGCTGGAGAAGCTTCCGGAGGCAGGGAATGTGCCAATCGGAAAAGCTTGGCTGAATGCCCGCTTTTATATCGTGGACGCGGCCTTGCAGCCGGTTCCTATTGGCGTAGCCGGGGAACTGCTCATTGGTGGTCCAGGGGTCGCACGGGGGTATAAGAATCGTCCAGAGCTGAACGAGGAGAAGTTTATCGCCAGCCCCTTCATTGAAGGCGAGCGCTTGTACCGTACAGGGGATTTGGCGCGCTGGATGGCGGATGGGAACGTCGACTTTATCGGGCGAATGGACCACCAGGTGAAAATTCGCGGTTACCGGATCGAGCTGGGCGAGATCGAAACCACCTTTCTGCAGTTCGCAGGAGTCAAGCAGGCGGTTGTGGTTGACCGGACGGACGAACGCGGGCAAAAGTATTTGTGCGGCTATGCGGCGGCAAGCGAGTCGCTGGATATCGCGGAGCTGCAGGCGCACTTGCAGCAAAGCTTGCCTTCACATATGGTGCCGGCACAGCTCGTAGTGCTGGAGAAGCTCCCGCTGACGCCGAACGGGAAGGTGGACCGCAAAGCGCTGCCTGAGCCGGAAGGTGGGCTGCTGCTAACCGGTGCAGACTACGAGGCTCCGCGCACAGAGGTGGAATGCACGCTCGCCTTGATTTGGCAAGCGGTGCTTGGCGTGCCGGCTGTCGGCATTCGGGATAACTACTTTGAGCTGGGCGGCGATTCCATCAAGTCGCTTCAAGTTTCATCCAGGTTGTACCAAAGTGGATACAAGCTGGAGATCAAAGATTTATTCCAAAACCCGACGATCGGCGGGTTGAGTCCCTATGTGCAGCGGATTACGCGGATGGCCGACCAAGGAGAAGCGGTTGGAGCCGTGAAGCTGACACCGGTTAAATGGTGGTTCTTTGAGCAGGAATACGCGGATCCCCATCATCACAACCAGGCTGTCCTGCTTTATCGGGAGCAGGGATTCCAGGAAGCCGCGCTCCGCCGCAGTATCAGCCGGCTTGTGGAGCATCATGATGCCCTCCGCATCGTGATCCGTGACTCTGAGAACGGGCCGCCGTTAGCCTGGAACCGCAGTACCCGCGAAGGCGACCTGTACAGCTTCGACTTATACGACATGAGCGGTGAAGTTGACCTTGCCTCTGCTATAGAAGCGAAAGCTAACGGAATTCAAAGCGGCATCTCGCTCACAGAAGGGCCGTTCGTTCGGGTTGGATTGTTCCGGACCCAAGACGGAGACCACCTGTTAATCGCCATTCATCACCTGGTGGTCGACGGCGTATCATGGCGTATTTTATTCGAGGATCTTGCAAATGCCTATGAGCAGGCGCTAAAAGACGAACCGATCCGGCTGCCGCAAAAAACGGATTCGTTCCAGCTCTGGGCTGAGAAGCTTTCGCAGTATGCCAAAGGTCCTGAAATCGAACGCGAGCAAGCCTATTGGCAGAATGTCACAGAGCGGGGATTCGAAGCGCTGCCTAAGGATCTTGGGGAAGAGCTTTCGCTGGTCGGCGATAGCGATACAATAACCGTCGTTTGGACGGAACACGAAACGGAGCAGCTGCTAAGGCATGCTAACCAAGCGTACAACACCGAAATCAATGATTTGCTGCTCACCTCACTGGGGCTTGCCGTCCAGCGCTGGACGGGAATGAACCGCGTTGCCGTGAGCCTGGAAGGCCATGGCCGGGAGCCGGTTATTCCGGATATCGATATTTCCCGCACCGTCGGCTGGTTTACGAGCCAGTACCCGGTTGTGATGGACATGAGCGCGAACGAGAACCTGCAAAAAAGCATTGTTGCAGTCAAGGAAGGGCTGCGCGGCATTCCGAACAAGGGGATTGGATACGGCATTTGGCGTTATTTATCCGGACTATTCGGGCCTCAAGAGTCCAGGCAGGAGCCGGAAATCAGCTTTAACTATTTGGGGCAGTTCGATCAGGATTTAGAGAACGGTTCTTTACGGTTTTCCCCTTATTCCAGCGGCGACGAGATCAGCAGAAAGGCTGCAAGAACCTTTGTCCTGGATATTAACGGATTGGTATCCGGGGGTGTTCTTTCCCTGACAGTCAGCTACAGCCGCAAGCAATACCGCAAGGAAACAATGGAACGCTTCGCCGGGCTTTTGCAGTCCTCGCTGCGGGAAGTCGTCGCTCATTGCGCGGCGAAAACAACACCGACACTGACGCCTAGCGATGTATCGGTTCGCGGCATGACCGTAGATGAGCTGGAGCAAATCGTGAAAGAATCAAGCGCTATCGCTGAAATCGAAAATATTTACGTACTTACGCCGATGCAGCAAGGCATGCTGTTCCATGCTTTACTGGATGCGGACTCGGGTGCTTATTTTGAACAGACTTCCTTTGATATTATCGGCTATTTCGACGTAGAGACCTTCCGGCAAAGCTTCGAGGCCTTGCTGCAGAGACATGAAATTTTCCGTACGAATGTGTATAACGGCTGGAGAAAGCAGCCGCTGCAAGTGGTGTATCGTCACAGAGAAGCGGATTTTGCCTTCGAGGACATACGCGGCCTGTCTATGGAAGAGCAGCATCTCAGGGTTAAACGCCTTCTTCGCGAAGACCGGCAGCGCGGATTCGATTTGACCCAGGACGCCTTGATCCGTGTATCCATACTGCGCACAGGCGACGAGTCGTACCATTTCCTTTGGAGTTCCCATCATATTTTGATGGACGGCTGGTGCTTGTCGCTGGTTACGGAAGAAGTGTTCGAGATGTATTTTGCTGCCCTTGAGCAGCGCAAGCCTAAGCTTGAGCCGGTAACGCCTTACAGCCGGTATATCGAGTGGCTGGAAGCACGCGACCGTGACGAAGCAGCAGCTTACTGGAGAAACTATTTGTCAGAATACGGGGAGCAGACGCTGCTGCCTTCAAGCAAAGCCAGGGAGCAAGGGACCGGTCCGCTCTTCGGCAGTCTGTTCTGCCACTTGGGCAAATCGTTGACGGAGCTTGTGAACCGCTACGCCAGACAGCATCAGGTCACCGTCCATACGCTGCTGCAAACCGCTTGGGGCATTTTGTTGCACCGATACAACGGCACAAACGATGCGGTATTCGGCAGCGTCGTGTCGGGGCGTCCTGCGGAAATTCCGGGCATTGAACGAATGATCGGCTTGTTCATTAATACGGTTCCTGTGCGGATTCGCTGCGAGGGGGGCGACACCTTCACCGAGGTTGTGACTGGCGTCCAGCGCCGGTACCTGGAATCCAATGCTTACGATTCGTATCCGCTGTTTGAAATTCAGGCGTCGACGGAGCAAAAGCAGGAACTCATCAACCATATTATGGTATTTGAG
Source organism: Paenibacillus tyrphae (assembly GCF_024158745.1). GTDB lineage: Bacteria > Bacillota > Bacilli > Paenibacillales > NBRC-103111 > Paenibacillus_G > Paenibacillus_G tyrfis_A. The sequence goes on from NZ_JAMZAW010000048.1 coordinate 15,517, forward strand.
AATTTCCCGGTTGAAGATCAAATGAGCCAGATCGGCAGTGGAGAAGCCGCATTTAAGGTCGAGAACGTAGAGATTGCCGAACAAACGAATTACGACTTCAACCTGATTGTCGCGCCGGGTGAAAACCTGCTTGTCCGCTTTGAGTACAACACACGGCTTTACCACGAAGCAGATGTTCAGCGGATTCAGGCGCACCTGACTTAT
>NZ_JAMZAW010000049.1 GCF_024158745.1 Paenibacillus tyrphae
AGCTAAAAGGTTAAAATCTAACATTATATCTTTTTGATGGGGGCTTAAGATGAAGAAGAGAACGGTTTTAACATATCTGAACTTTTCAATTGTCTGTTTGTTACCGGTCTTTATTTACTTACGTCGAAATATGGATAATAAAATCATTTTTTATTCTATGGCTGTAGTCGTTACTGTATTATGTTTATTAAGTTTATTTTTATTAATAAAACGATATAAGAACAGCCTCATTTCCTATGTAGGAATTGTTTTATTAGGACTTAGTATGATCTTTGTGGTCAGAGAAACCTTGGATCAACGAATGAATTTCTATCTTCAAGAGGCTTTAACTAATTATCTATCCTCGGCATCACTCGAAATCATAGGGGAGGGACAATATAATGTTAATCTGGCCAAGCCAATGCTCGGCCAGAATCTAAAAAATGAAAAAAGAACTTTGGGGAAATTTTATCCTGAATTGCCTTATCATCAATCGGAACTTTTTTTGGTGGACAAACACTTACCAGACAATCCAAGTGTTAGTTATAGGTTTGTTTTTAAAAAGCCATATCAGATTGATAACCAGGATGTATCAAAGAAAGTATGTATTGTGTGGGGGATGTGCAGCTATTTTTATCATGGTTATGCAGATATTGATCTGAAGACGGGAGAAGTCATTGGTCTCAAAATCCAATATATGGATATAAAGTGATCTGCCATTTAAAAGAATAATAGTTACCCACACAACATATCCAGCCTATAGACGAGGAATCCCGCCTATGGGCTTTTCTTATTCAGCACATGAATATGTGAAATTACCGGTTCCCATAAGCTGGCTTTTTTAGTATGGTATTATTGTAAATAACAGGGAGGTCTGACGATGAGAAAAGCCTTCGTTTTAGTCTTTTTACTGCTGCTTTTGCAGGGATGTGCCCGTGAAGATCAAAAGAACCTTGTATTCTCCGGAGAGAGCGAGCATTGGACGGGGAAGCTTGAAGTTTATCGGATCGGCGACAAAGCGGAGGAAAGATTAACGCTTCAATATAAACCGAATGAGCGGCTTACGGTGCCCATTGACTTCTCCTATTCCTTTTTCGGGGGAAGCCACTCGACAAAAGGCTATAGCATAAAAAATAATAAAATTGTGGACCGCTCATTTTCTACGTTTCCTTCCCTTCCAAAGAGCGAGGAAATCCCCATACATGTCGAATGGGCCGGAAAAAAGGAGGACGTGCTGCTTAAGTCGAAATGATGCTGCTATGATGCAGAGTACGAATAAAGAAAGGCTGGAGCGGTCTTGCGTTTGGAACGGATACTTGCTGTTTTGATGCTGGTTGTCAACAGGAGAAGAATATCGGCCGCGGAGCTCGCGGATAAAATGGAGGTTTCGGTCCGGACCGTTTACCGGGATATCGAAACGTTATGCCAAGCCGGATTCCCGATCGTCGCCTATCAAGGGGCCGGGGGTGGCTTTGCCGTCATGGAGGGCTACCGGCTGGACCGGAACGCGCTGACGTTCGAGGAAATCGCTTCGGTCATTTCGGCGTTGAAAGGGATGACGAAGACGCTGGACGATGCGCGTCTCGGAACGACGCTGGAGAAATATACGAGCCTGCTCACCGACAAGGAGAAAGAGACCGCCCGCTTCTGGCAGGAGCGGCTCGTCATCGATATGAATCCGTGGGGGGCGGACGGTGCGATGAAGCGGAAGGTCGCCCTGATTCGGGAGGCACTCCAGAAGGAGGTGACCCTCCGCTTCGCCTATACTTCGAATAATAGGATGACGACCGACCGTGAGGTCGAGCCGATGACGCTTTTGCTCAAGGGCGCAGCTTGGTATTTGTATGCGTATTGCCCGCTTCGCGGCGATTTTCGCATGTTCCGGTTGTCCCGCATGACTCAAGTGGTTGTGACGGATCACCCGTTCGAGCGCAGAGAGCATGCGAGCCTGGAAGAGAAGGACCTGGAGCAGATGTGGAATAGCAGCTCCCGGACGGTGACGATGGTACTGTGCTTCGCGCCTGAGGCGAGAGCCCGGGCGGAAGAGTTTTTCGGCATGGAGGAAGGGCAATCGGGAGAAGACGGCTTCTTGACGGTCGTGCAGACGTATCCCGAGGACGAGTGGGTGTACGGCTTCCTGCTCAGCTTCGGGGACTTGGTCGAAATCCTCGAACCCGAGCGGCTGCGCGTGCTCATCCGGGACCGCGCGGAGCGCATCTGTAAGATGTACGGGAAATGAAAAAATAACATGACAAACTGTTGTCATAGTTAGGGGTGTATGCTGTAGCTATTCCCAATCAAATGGAGGTTGTCAAAATGGACAAACAATTTTGTCAAAGCTGCAGCATGCCCCTGAACGCTGCCGAAGATTTCGGCACGAATGCCGACGGAAGCCGCAATGAAGAGTACTGCACCTACTGCTATCAAGGAGGGGCCTTCACCTCCCCGGACGCTACCGTGCAGTCGATGATCGAGGAATGCGTACCGCATGTTGTCGAAGGTCAAGGCATGTCGGAGCAGCAAGCCCGCGAAATGCTGAATCAATTCATCCCTTCGCTCAAAAGATGGGCGTAACAGATTAACGTTCCCGTACTAAAGCTTTTATCAGGTCGCAAAAGAAGCCGCCGTCGTGCTCTGCGTTATTCGCAGGCGCGTCTGCGGCTTTCATCTTTTTGCTGAGCCTGAGCCGTTCTTCTTAACTGAACCGTCAATGAAATGATGGAAAATGGCATATATAGGATATAGAATGGATTTAGATTTGGAGGGGTACGATGGGGATTGCTTTGGTGCAGGTTGTTCTTTTTACTTGGGGCTTATGGATGGCAAGGCGGAGAGCGGCAGGTGGCGAGGACGGTCTTATACTTCCGCTGTGGGTACGGGTGATGCTCAGTCTCTCTCTGGTTGCGGCTGCGTTCGTGATTTGGCGATCTGACCCGGCCTCGCCTTATGGCGAGTGGGTATTTTGGGGAATGCTGATGTCCTTCCTCGGCGATCTGTCCATGGCCGGCATCATTCCATGGCCGCAAAGGCTAATTGGCGGCATGCTGACCTTCGCGGTCGCGCAGAGCTTCTATATGACGGCCTTTATTCAAATGATGGCCACAAGCGGAGGAGCTGCGGGAGGCCGCGGCTTATGGATCGGTGTGGCCGGCTACGGTCTGCTGCTTGTTATCGGATGGCTGTTCTTTATTCGCAATCCCCGCAAGCAAGCCATCCTTAATTATGGAGCGCTTGGATACGGACTATGGGTTGGTGGAATGGCCTGTTTTGCTCTTGATCTGGCAATGATGCTAGGGGGAGTCTGGTGGCTGACGGCTGTCGGCGGCCTGATCTTTGTCCTGTCCGATCTGCTGATCGGCGTGACGGATGTCGGGGGGTACCGTATTAAACATAAAGAAATATGGTCGCCGGGCAGATGGCGATTATTTACGCCGCGGCAGGATGATGTTCGGCGAATAAAATAAATTGTAGCGAAATGGAGCGATCGTGGTGGTGTGGAGAGCAGTAAATCCTGCGACTGGAGAAGAAGGAGAGGAAATTCGTGCAACGCCGCTGGAAGCGGTAGAAAGCATGATGCAGAAGGCCAAATCGGCGTCGATCCCATGGAGGCAGATGCCGGTAGCGGAACGATTGACGTATTTGCGGCGGATTCGTTACTACATCGCAGAGCATTTTGAGGAATGCGCGGAGCTGATTGTTCAGGCGACCGGGAAGCCACTCGTGGAAGCGGCAACGCACGAGCTGTTTATCGTGGCGGATGCGATCAAGCATATGGAAGACTGCGCAGTCAAGACGCTAAAGACGCGAAAAGCGAAGACGCCGCTCACCTTGTTCGGGAAGCAATCCGCGATTTCCTACCACCCCCGGGGTGTCGTTCTTGTCATTGCGCCGTGGAATTTTCCGTTTCAGCTTGCGATGATACCAGCGCTAAGCGCATTAACGGCTGGCAACAGCGTCATTGTCAAGCCTTCCGAGGTAACGCCGCTGGTAGGGATATTGATGGAGCGTATATTCGCGGCGGCGGGATTTCCCGAAGGGCTTGTGCAAATCGCTCATGGGGATGGCGCGCTGGGAGCCAGGCTCATTGAGGCGGAGCCGGACTATATTTTCTTCACGGGCTCCGTGCAAACCGGCACGCGGATTCAGCAAGAAGCCGCGAAACGGCTCATCCCGACCACGCTCGAGCTCGGCGGCAAGGACCCGATGATCGTCTTCGCCGATGCGAATCTGGAGCGGGCCGTGAGAGGAGCGGTATGGGGATCGCTGGCCAACAGCGGGCAGGCTTGCATTTCGGTGGAGCGAATCTACGTCGAGCGGTCCGTCTATACCGATTTTGTGACGCGACTAAAGCAGGAAGTAAGCCAGCTGCGCCAAAATGGAACCGAAGACACGGACTTGGGCTCGATGACATTTTCGAAGCAGGTGGATATCGTTAGCGATCATGTGCGCCATGCACTGGAGGAAGGGGCTGAACTGGAGTGCGGACTTCGTCCCGAACAATGGAGGCTATCGCAGGGCTTGCGGGTGCAGCCTATCGTACTGACGCAGGTGAACCCGCAGATGAAGGTGATGCGCGAAGAAACGTTCGGTCCCGTCATTAATGTCATGCCTTTTGACCATGAGATGGAAGCGGTCGAGCTGGCGAACGATTCCTCTTTCGGACTGAACGCAAGCGTCTGGAGCCGGGACCTGACTAAGGCCCGCCGCGTCGCCGACCTGCTGGAGTGCGGCGGGGTGTGCATTAACGATGTGATGGTCACGATCGCGAATCCGTACCTGCCTTTTGGCGGGATAAAGCACAGCGGAATAGGACGCTACCATGGGGAAGAGGGCCTTACGTTGTTTTGTCATCAAAAGGCGGTCGTGCTGGACCGGGGAACGAAACCGGCGGAAGTCAACTGGTTTCCTTATGCGGGCAAATATCCGGTCTTCGGCCGTCTGATTAAAAGCTGGTACGGTTCTCGGAGAAGCCTGTTTGGTTTTATTCGGGCGTATCTTGAGCTGATGCGAAAATCCAAATAAGCGAGCCGGGCTGCGGGAAGGGGATGCGCGATGAGACTATATATCAAAGAGTTTTTTACCCATGTTGATATTTGCGTAATGTGCGTATTGCTGGTGGCGGGGTGGATGGTCATTTTGCCGCATGCGAATGAGGGGGCGATATGGCTGGCTCTTGTCATTGGGATGGCCGGTTATGCATTAAGCGAATATATGATCCATCGCTTTTTGTTTCATATGAAGCCGCCGAAGCATCCCCTGCTGCTTGCCATGCTCCGCCGTCTGCACTATGACCATCATATTTACCCGAACGAATTGCACCTGCTGTTCCTTCCCGTATGGTACAGCCTCCCAGTCATGGTCGGACCGGCGCTTATCGCTTATGGGGTGACGCGGGATACGGTGCTGACCATCGCTTTTGTGACGGGAGTGATCAGCTTCCTGCTTTACTACGAATGGACGCATTTTGTCGCCCACCGGCCTATCAAGCCGATCACGCCCTGGGGGCGCTGGATGAAGAAAGTGCACCTCTGGCATCATTACAAAAGCGAACATTACTGGTACGGCGTAACCAACCCGCTGTTCGATGTCATGCTGGGCACGTTCCGCGACGAGCAGCAGGTGGAAAAAAGCGAAACGGCGCGCAATCTGGAAGGGAAAACGGATTTGCGGCTCTAGTCCCGTTTTCAATATTTGGCAAGTTCGATGACCCGTAGACGGACGCTTTGCAAAAAGTGCCCCGCTTACGGGTCGTTTGTATTTTAGAGCTTCGAGGCGAGCTGTTCCGTAATTTTGTCGATCATGGCGAAAAACAGCGTCTTCTCCTCGTCGCTCAGCGGTTCAAGCATATCGGTAAGCAGCTGCCGCCGGATTTCCATGGCGCTCTCCACGAAGGCAGCGCCTTGCTCCGTGAGCGCGATCCGTACGGTGCGCCGGTCCTCGTCGCTGCGCAGACGGACGATCAAGCCGTCTTCCTCCAACTGATTCAGCGCGATCGTCGTTGCGCCGGAGGAAAGCTGCAATCGCTTGGCAATATCGGCGACCATGCAGTTTTGGTTATGGTAGATGGTCTTAAGAATGTAGTATTTCGTATTGTTCATCCGCCAATGCGGCTCTTTGTGCTTTTGTTCGATGAGCTTCATTTTGTATTTCAGGAACGTTTCCGCCAGTCTGTTCATCGAGTCGAATTCATGAGCGGACGTGTCCGGAGGCTGGTTTGCGGACATGGGGCTTCTCCTTACTTTGTTCTAAATCGCGCAGATAGATCAAGTATACCGGATTTTATTACTAATTGTTTTCCGTTTTTTTTCATGCTAAAGTTGTTTTATTGCAAAATTACTTTATCACAAAGTAATTAACATATTAAAATATAATGGAGGAGAGAAATCGCAATGAAAGGTCGCATGTTTGCAGCCAATATTATTGGCGTTGTTCTTATTGTATTGTTAGCGTTCGGTGGATTTTATTATTACGATCAGTCGTCCAAATATATCAAGACCGAAGATGCCCGGGTTGCGGGCGATGTGATCGCGGTATCCGCCCCGGCGGCCGGTACGCTGTCGTCCTGGAGCGGGAAGGAAGGCGGGATGATTGCCAAAAACGGCAATGTCGGTCAAGTCGCCGAAGGCTCGAAAACGGTGAACGTCGCTGCCCCGATTGACGGCACGATCGTCAAAAATCAGGCCAAGGAAGGCCAAATGGTGCAGCCCGGCCAGCCGCTGGCGCAGCTTGTCGATATGAAGAACCTGTATGTGACGGCCAACCTGGACGAAACCGACGTGAAAGACATTCAAGTCGGCTCGGCAGTGGACATTACGGTGGACGGCGATGCCGGCACGACACTGAAAGGAAAGGTCGAAGAAATCGGACATGTGACGAACTCCGTATTTTCTTTGCTGCCTACCGCGAATACGAGCGGGAATTATACGAAAGTGACGCAGAAGGTACAGGTCAAAATCTCGATGACGAACTATTCGGATTCTATCCTGCCGGGAATGAACGCTACGGTGAAATTGACGAAAAAATAATGGCTTACTTCTAAATATCTTATAAAGAAAGGAGCTGCGATGATGGCTTCTCCGCGAGAAACGAAGGATAACCGGGGCGGCTTGTCAGGTTATGGGAGTTTATTGACGGTGCTGATGTTGGGCTTGTTCCTGGCGATTCTGAACCAGACGCTGCTGAACGTCGCACTCCCTCATTTGACGGCCGACTTCGGCGTCAGCACGAGTACGGTGCAATGGCTGCTCACCGGCTATATGCTGGTGAACGGGGTTCTGATCCCTTTATCTGCGTACTTGATTGAACGGCTTGGAGTCCGCCGGTTGTTTTTGATCGCGATGCTTGCCTTTACGGCAGGGGCACTAATCTGCAGCATCGCTCCAAGCTTCCCGGTCATGCTGACCGGACGCTTGATTCAAGCGATCGGCGGCGGCGTTCTGACTCCGCTGGTGATGAGCGTCATCTTGTTTATATTTCCGCCGGAGATGCGGGGGAAAGGGATGGGGCTGTTCGGGCTCGCGATGATGTTCGCGCCAGCGGTCGGACCGACCTTGTCGGGATGGATTGTTCAAAATTACGACTGGCACTGGCTGTTTACGGGAATGCTCCCGTTCGGCGTGTTGGTGCTCATTATTGCTTTTTTCAAGCTGAAAAATATCGAAGAACCTAAAAAAATCAAGCTGGACACCTTCGGCACGGTCACATCGATTTCTGGGGTAGGGCTTCTCTTGTACGGGCTTAGCGAAGCCGGGTCTAGAGGATGGACGGACACCGTTGTGTTGTCATGCATCGTTGCCGGGTTCGTTCTGCTTATCGCGTTTGTCATCCAGCAAGCGCGCTCGGAAAACCCGATGCTCGATATGCGGGTATTCCGCTATGGCGTCTTTTCGCTGTCGACCGTGATCAACGTGTTCGTCACGGCCAGCATGTTCGCGGGCATGATTCTTCTGCCGCTTTATTTGCAGAACCTGCGGGGCTTTACGCCGCTCGATTCCGGGCTGCTGATGCTGCCGGGGGCGATCGTGATGATGATCATGTCGCCGATCTCCGGAACGCTGTTCGACAAGATCGGTCCGCGCCCGCTGGCGGTCGTCGGCATGATCATTACGACGGTGACGACGTACGAATTCACGACACTGACTCTCGATACGTCTTACGGTTATATTGTTGCCATTTATATGGCGCGTTATTTCGGGATGTCCTTGCTGATGATGCCGATCATGACGGCCGGGATGAATCAGCTTCCGCGGGAGCTGAGCAAGCACGGGACGGCGATGTCCAATACGCTGCGCCAAATCAGCGGTTCGATCGGGACAAGCTTGATTACGACGATTTTTACCAATCGTTCGACCGTTCATTATGCCGCGTTCACGGACCGGATGAATACGACGGACCCGACCTTCATGGACTCGTTCAATGCGCTCGTTAACCGGATCGCCACGGCGGCGCACCTGCCGTTGACCGAAGCGAAAACGCAAGCGGCAGCGGCGTTAGCTGGCAAGCGAAACTGCAGGCAACGGTGATGGGAATTAACGATGCCTTTTTCTGGACGACGATCATTTCGGTGGTCGGGTTGGGTTTGAGTGTATTCTTGCGCGATGTGAGAAAAGATAAGCCAAAACGGACCCTGCATAGTCCCGAGGAGACGAATGCGCGTACGACGGAGGTTATTTTGCTCCCGTCGCCGGGGCAAACGGCGCAATAAGTGAACCAGGAGGGGGTATACGATAGCGAAGGCGGACATACCGAGGCATTGGCGCACGCCATCGCGGCAGGAGCCGCCCTCGTCGAGAATGCCGATGTGCAGGTGCGCAGCGTGCAGGAAGCGGACGTCAGAGCTCTCCCGGAGGCGGATGCGATTATTTGGGGCTGTCCCGGGCATTTCGGAACGATCAGCGCCGGGCTTAAAGCATGGATCGACAAGCTCGGCTATTTGTGGGCGCAAGGCAAACTGATCGATAAAATCGGCGGCGTCTTCTGTACGACGGCGACGGAGCACGGAGGCCTCGAATCGACGATGGTCAGCCTGATGACGCCGATGCTGCATCAAGGCATGATCGTTGTCGGTCTGCCGGGAAATCTTCCGGAAAACGCCACGTACGGCTCGTATTATGGCGTAGGCGTGACGTGCCCGATCGATAGCGAAGAGCTGCTCGGCGGGCAGGGCGAAGAGTTGGGTCGGGCTTTCGGGAAGCGGATTGCCGAGGTTACGCGGAGATTTGCGCGTTCTTAAGCGGATGACTCAGGCGGACGGAAGGAGGAAGCGAGATGACCGTTCCTGTCATTTGCATCGCAATAGCCGTTATTCTGGTTATTGTTCTCATCATGTATAATACGCGATCGATGATGTCTGCGCCGGTCCCCCGGAGCGAGCGGCAGTTTCCCGGCCATTCGGAGGAGGCGCCGGAGCAGGGACCGCAAGCGGAAGCGCCCGCGGGTCCGGCTGTGCAAGAAGCCGCGGCGACGAAGCGCCGGCCGGCGGAGCAGGAGTCTCCGGCGGTGAAGCGTGAACCGCTGCCTTCGGCGCCTCAGCGGCCCGCGGCGGCGAATCAGGAGGGAGCCGAGGCCATAACGGTCCAAGGGACTTCGGCGGCGGAAAAGGGGGCCGAGGCACAAAAGCCCATAGCGCAATCGGGCCGGGCGCTTGCTCCCGAAACCGATGCGGAAGCCGCGCGGACTTCGGACAAGCTTGCGGATCCGGAATATCGTCAGGCGCTCCGCGGGTTTGCCCAACCGGCAACGCCCGGGACGCCGTCCGAGAAAGCCGGCGAAGCTCCCATGAAGGACGACGACTTCCGTACGGCGCTGCGGTCGATGCACAACAAGAAACAATAATACGATTTCGGAAAAAGACTTCATTACCTTGGGTTATCGCATGGGCGTCCTGAGGCCATGGAGTCTTTTTGTGCGTTGGAAGTCAACTCAATTACCAATTACAAGCCCCGTATCTGGGTAGATTTTCGATGTGGTCACCTAGTTATCCACGGAGTTATACACATAATAAACAGCCTATCTAACGGAAAACTTGTCTAGCGGATTGTTATTATTCACATATTCACAAAATGGGTTATTCACACCGGGATTTGGAAATTTGGCTTCCATGGGTATGATTCTTTAGTATTGTAATATTTGTAAAAATGGTGTTAACCTTTGGACCAATGGACAGAAAGAGACCCACAAGCAACGGGCCGTGGGTCTAAAGGGTTTATATATTAAAAAGGGGGTCAAGGATTATTATAGCCTGCGAACATTAAGGGACGATGAAAATTATATTTCATTTATATTACAAATCTGATAAATCGGAATAATGCAACGACTGGCACGCATAACGGTATAGGAAACAGACTTACAGAAACATTATTGGTAGCGCTTACAAAGAACTGTGCCGAAGGGGGACCTGCTCCTTGATGAAAAAGCTTGTGAATTCCCCGACCGCCTTCGCCTTGGGCATGCTCGCCATGATGATCCCGACTCAAGCGTTCAGCGCGTTCTACAGCTACTACTACGTAGAGAAGCTGGGTCTTGGCGTAGGGCTTGCCACGCTTGCAAGAACGATTTACCTGATCTGGGATGCGCTTGGCCAGCCCTTGTTCGGCTATTTATCGGACCGGACACGCAGCCGCTTCGGACGGCGCAAGCCGTGGCTCGTAGGCTCCATTCCGCTGTTCATGCTGACGTTCGTTATGGTGTTTGCCGTCCCGGACGGCTTGTCCGGCTATAGCTTGTTCGCCTGGTTTCTGATCGCGCTCGTGCTGTTCGAGAGCGTCTCGGCCATTCTGTGGGTGAACTACGGCGCTTTGTTTCCGGAGCTGTTCCGGGGCGAACGGCTGCGGGCCAAAGCATCCGCCATTCAGCAGAGCTTTCAGATCGCCGCCATTCTGATCGGCTCGGCGCTGACGCCGGTGTTGTTTGCCGCGATGGGCTTCGGACGGATGGCGCTTGTGTATGCCGCTGCTTTTGCCGTATTCATGCTTTTCTGCGCCGCGTCCGTGAGGGAAAGCGAGGAAGCACGCCAAGAACCGCCGCTCCGGCTGCGGGAAGCGTTCCGCGAAACGCTCAAAAACCGCGTCTTCTGGTTGTTCAATCTGGCCAACTCGTTCGCGCAGACGGTGAACGGGCTGATCGGGTCGATGATTCCGTTTTATGCCAAATACGTTCTGCGCATCCCGGAATCGCAAGTCTCCCTGCTGCTTGCCTCCGTATTCGTATCGGTCATTCCGCTGGTTTCCGTGTGGTATTGGATCGTTCGCAGATTGGGGGCGGTCCGGAGCTGGCGGTTTTCCTTGGCTGTGTACGGGCTGTCCGTCATTCCGCTGTGGTTCGGCAGCAATCTTGCGGGCGGCATCGCGGCAGGCGTTACGGTCGGGTTCGGCTTGGCGGGCTTCCTGGTGACGCCGCCCGTGCTCAGCAGCCAGATCATCGACCGGGACTTCGAGCAGACCGGACGCCGGAGAGAGGGAGTCTATACCGCGGTCGGGGGGTTCATAACGCGTTCGAGCGGCTTGATCTCGGCGTTGGCGTTCTGGGTGGTCGGGTTGCTGTTCGGGTATGTGAGCGGGGAGCAGCCGGGGCCTGATCCGCAGGGCACATTCCGCTGTTTGATCAGTGTCGTTCCCTTCTGCTTGCTGGCGGTGTCGTTTCTGCTGGCTTCGATTCTTAAAGATGCCTGAGATGAAAGCGTGAATAAAAGTCTGCCATAATGGCAGCTGGGCTTTTTGAGAAGATGGGCCATTAAGGTAATAGAAGTACATTCAGGGGTGAGGTATCTACTTCCTGTGGCTGTTGTCTACAGAGGATTTTTATTAGAAGCCGCTTAGTAGCGGGTATTTCCCGCAGACAAAGGCGACCGCTATCGCCCCTCCATAGATACCCACCACTGTTTGTGCTTCTAATAGCAAGTAAAATGCCTTTTTCTCAACTCTTTGCCAGCCGTAACCAAGCCTTTTATATAAACGAAAATATGAGATCTTGGTGTTTAAGAATTTTTTTTAATAGAAAAAAGACAACTCTGTTTTGCTCAAACGAAAAACCTTATAAAAGCAACGGTTTATAGAATGCCTTGAGGGTTTTTGGAAGTATTGTTACTGCGACGAAATAAAAGCAATTTTTATTAAAATAGCAATTTACAAATTGTGGAGTAAGTTATATAATACATCAAGGGTGGCCATCCATAAATTTCAAAATAAGGATATGTATTCAATTTGAAAATCAAAATGAATTTGAAAGTTTTAGGAATTGCTTCGTTCGTTTTTCTTGCCGCAATTCCGGCCGTCTCTGCAGGGTTTCAACCTTATGTGGGTTATTCTTTACCACCTCTGAAAAAAAATAATTATACTAACACCCATATTAAAGTGACAGGCAATCAATATATTGAAAACAAGGTTACGAATCTGCAAAACACGGGTTCGGTAACAATGTGGGCGACTAACGATCAGAAGACTCCGGTTTCCGCGGACTATGATTTTAAAGTAGGATCACATAATAATATTACTTTTAATAACAACACTCCTTTATATCAAGGTCAAGGAGTTGCCATGGGAATGCAGAACGGTAGTTGGTATTGGCAAGAATACGCATTTGTTGCTGGCGAGGTTGATTTTAAATAATCAAAAGAGGGGATTTTCCCCTCTTTATTTTTACTGGTGGGTGACTATATGAAATCGATGATAAAATTTGAACTCAAAAACTGCTTGTTACGAAGAGAAGCCATATACATTTTTGCTGCAATGTGCATATTGAATATAATCGCATATCTTATAACAGTATACTCTTATTATGGCAACCCTTTAAGTTCGATAAGATCTGCTTTTGACCTTTCTATATTAACAGGGCATCCTTCAAGATTTCTTTACCAGACTTTTATTATTCTATTACCACTTCTGTCTGCCCTTATCTATGCTGATTCCTATTTTACAGATTTAAAAAGTGGGGTGTATAAGCAGATTATCACTCGAACGAAACAAAGTGATTATATTGGAGCAAAAATTTTGACTATCGTTATAGTTACCTTCTTTTTTACTTTTATTCCATTGATGCTGAACCAGTTACTTTGCCTTATTGCATTTCCAAGTGTTGGTTTCGACAATAACTTTGCTTATCCGGCATACGACATTGGGTATCAAAACTATGATTCTTCTTACTGGTTGGACCTTACCCGTGTTCAACATCCTTTTCTATATAATATTTTGTTTATGTGTACTGCTAGTATATTTTCAGTCTTATTTGCATTATGGACTTTTGCTATATCAATGCTTTTTCCTAAGGGAAGATTAGTGGTTATCTCAAGCATATTTTTTTTACAACTATTCTATTCTTTTATGGTAGAAATCTTAAATGTTAGATCTTTATCCTTCTTTAATTTTGTTATACCTTTATCACAAACGACTACACTGCACTTTATAAGCATCGTGCTGGTTATGCTCGTTATAAGTTTAGGAATAATAAAAATGCGTTTAAATAGGGAGCTGGAATTACAAGAAGTGTAACGCAAATTTAGAAATAATGCAGAGGAGAATTTAGTAGGACCAATGTATACACACATCATAAAGAAAATGTTTTTTTCAAAAAGACTGTATGTAACAATAGGCATTCTCCTTGTGATCAGTTTTTATTTTGCTTATTCGATGAGCAAAGAAAGTACATGGATTGGGATACAGAAAAAGTTAAATTTACAAGACGATTATTATTGGCTTCCTTATTTTGCGTATTTTCAATTTTTCAGTGATAAAATAATTATCTATTTTATGGTTCCTTTATATTTGATCTTTCTTTCCATACAATCAAGTATGTTTAACCAAGATAATGTTATTCTTAGATTTCATAGTATAGAACGATGGTGGAAACAAAGAACAAAAGGGATCATTTTATCATCTTTCTTTTACTCACTAACGACATTTCTCCTTATGTTCATAATCATAGTTATTTCAAAGGTAATTCAATTTGTTACCATTGATTTCATGTTCTTTTGTTTTTTCGCGATTTTTAGTCATGCTCTTGGTTACATTTTTTTTGGAATATGTTGCAACATTATTCAGTCAGGCGTAACAAAATTTTGGGTTAGTGTTTTAATTGTTGTGGCGTTCAACAGTTTGATCGATCTGATTCTAAAGGGGTTGCACTCTAATTCTAACACACATATACACTATTTCTTTCTATCTTATAAATCATTATATGCAACAATTGGTTATAAGGACTTAATTATCGTATTCGTCATAATAGGAGTATTATTTATATTAAATTATTTGGGTATATGGATTTTGAATAAAAAGAAATCTTATGGAGTTAATAGGTAGTTATGAATAAAATTTTCTTTCAACCCAGCCTGCTTGGTAAGATTGTTGCTGGCTGCATTTGGGCAGTTCTTTTGAGTTTTATTTACAAAAATATTTTAAAGGTAGATCCTAGGGCCCCGATTGAAATTTATTATTTTTTTCTTTACGGGCATCTTGATTTGTTCAGCATACAGTATATATATCCGGTTTTATTTTGGATTTCTCCTCACGTTTTCTTGTTATTTATTATAGTAAATGTAATATCACATGAATTGTATGATATGTCTTGTTACATTTTTACACGCTCAAGAAGAAGAACTGTATGGGTTTCCAGAATGCTGATGGTATTTGCTGTGTGGACCATTTCATATTACTTGATTCAATTTGCAGTAGTATATGGGTTAGGAATAGTATATGGATTCAATCCTCACATTGCGTTTTCTGAATTTAAAAGTATAATCTCTATTTTCATTTTAAATATATTATTTAGTTACTTCATGATTACGTTGACTTTTTTTATTTCAATTATGAAAAGCACAATTTTAGCTTTAACTTCGGGGCTTACTGTAATTTTATTGTCGTTGTTTGTTTCTCGATTTTTTTATGAGATAGGTTTGAATTATTTTATAACATTTTTACCCACAAGTCAGGTTATATTTAGTTGGCACTTAAATGGGACCGAATATGAGAAGTATGTAGGATATAACTCAGCTTTAGATGGTTTTCCAATAAGCTTTTCGATTGTTTATTTATTGGTTGGATGTATATTGTTCGCCATATCTTCAATTATCGCAATAAAGCATAAAGAATTTTTATAGGAGGAAAAAGTGTTGAAAGCCATTGAAATTATACAAATAGA
>NZ_JAMZAW010000005.1 GCF_024158745.1 Paenibacillus tyrphae
CTAATTATTTTGTTCCCGTGATTGGAGTTATTCTCGGTACGATTTTATTAGGAGACCAGATCGATACAAAGACGTGGTTTGCTTTAATGGTCATATTGGTTTCCCTGCTTATGGGGAGTGCAGCGTCTAAAAGTTATTTTGGCTAGTTCGATTAAAGGAATTGATTATAAGTAAGGCGTATGGTAAAGTTACAATAATCAATAATGAAAAGGGTGACCCAAAAGCCAATGATCTACTAATCCTATCTCTTAAGAAAAATTCGTTATACACGATGCTTTCAGGATAGGATTAGCATGGGCTTTTTTGGGTGTACAAAGAAGAAGAAACGACTCTTCCTTAGTAAAGGATGAGTACGTCTTTTTTGTCCGTATGCCTGCCTCCTATCCGAACATCGGAATAGGAGGTTTTTTGCGTTTCCCTTCTTTAGCACGAAATTGACGATAAAAATAAACTTTGTAAAAGGATGATGCCCTATGATAGGTCCAAATCCAAAGGAAAAGTATCCGGTACCTGGAAATACAAATGTCCAGTTCATTCGAAACACCATTACCAAGCCTAACATCATCGTCGGAGATTACTCCTACTATGATGCCATGAACGGCGAGTCGTTCGAGGATCAAGTCTTGTACCATTATGAGGTCATCGGGACAAAATTGATCATCGGCAAGTTTTGCTCCATTGCTCCCGAGGTCAGATTTATGATGGATGGCGGTAACCACAGAATGGACGGATCAACTTTTCCATTCAATATTTTCGGAAACGGGTGGGAAAAACATACGCCATCTTTGGAGCAATTGCCGATTAAAGGAGATACGGTCGTTGGCAACGATGTCTGGATTGGCAGACGCGCAACCATCATGCCGGGCGTGCGTATCGGCGACGGGGCCATTATTGCGGCTGAAGCCGTAGTCGTCAAGGATGTTGAACCTTACACCATAGTCGGTGGAAATCCTGCTAGGGAAATACGAAAGCGTTTCTCGCCCGAGGTCATTCAAGAACTATTGGACATAAAATGGTGGGATTCCGATATCGAACTCATCAGCCAGTATATTGACGCAATCGTAAGCGGGGATATGGACACGCTGAGAAAAATGAAACAGCATCCTTGATGCTTTATGGGGAGGTCAATTGTATGAGGTTTATGATACATGAATATGCAGTCAATGGACAAGATGCAGGGCCATACGGAATAACCGCCGGAAAAGACGGGGCCATGTGGTTTACGGAACAGAAAGGGAATCGAATCGGACGAATCCATGCCGAAGGTGAAATACTTTCAGTTCCCATTCCGACAGCGAATGCAGGAGTGATGTCAATCGTTTCGGACCGGGCCGGCGACTTATGGTTTACAGAATATCGTGCAAACAAGATCGGGAGAATGACGCTGAACGGTCATTTTGAAGAGTATGAACTTCCTGCCGCGGATTCCGCGCCTTTCGGCATAACGGAAGGTCCTGATGGCGCCATGTGGTTTACGGAGATGAATAACGGCAAAATCGGAAAGATAACAAAATCAGGGGAAATCACGGAGTATGAATTGCCTCATCCCAAAGCTTTTCCCTCTTTTATTACTCTGGGTCCGGACGGGGCATTATGGTTTACACAGAATCAGAACAACACCATCGGGAGAATCACCACCAGAGGCGAGATGATGGAATATTCGATTCCAACCCCTAACTCCGGGCCCGTCGGCATTACGACTGGACCTGACGAAGCATTATGGTTTGTGCAAATCATGGGCAATAAAATCGGTAGAATGACGTCCCTGGGCGAGGTGAGCGAATTTGTTATACCGACACCGAATTCCCGGCCTCATGCGATCGTTTCCGGGAAGAACGGGGATCTATGGTTCACGGAATGGGGCGGTAACCAAATCGGCCGAATTACAATGGAAGGGGTTATTACGGAATACGAGATACCTGCAAAAAATGCAGAGCCTCATGGTATCGCAATTGGTCCCGATGGCGATATTTGGTTTGCTGAAGAGTGTAATCAAATTGGACGTCTGACACTGAAAGAGTTTGGAGATGAGGCTAAATGAAAATAATCATTTTCGGAGTAAGCGGGACCATCGGAAAAGCATTAACTAAAACTCTTACAGCCAATCATCATGAAGTTTATGGAACTTATCATCTGAATAAACCGTCTTTTTTAGCTTCGGATCGCACGATTCAGCTTCCGATTGACGAACTTGATCGACTGGACAAGGTTTTAATGCAAGTCAATCCGGATTTCGTTGTGATGGCTTTGCGCGGAGATTTTGCAAAGCAGCTTAAGCTTCATCTTAGAACTGCTGAATTCTTAAGAAATACAGGTGGCCGAATGATTTTTTGTTCCACCTCGAATGTGTTTGATGCAAGTACCGATTCGCCGCATTTCGAAAAGGATCCTCCCTTTGCTGCCAGCGATTATGGCAAATTTAAAGCGGAATGCGAAAGGGTATTGGCTGAAATGCTTCAAGATAAACTTATCATCGTTAGGATTCCAACCCTTTTCGGTCATGACACACCTCGAACGAACGAATTGAGACAACAGCTTCGAAACGGAGAAACAATAAAGATCTATACCAATTTGTACTCTACTAGGAACACCGATCAGTTATTATCGAGGCAGCTTACCTATTTGATCGAACAAGGGCTAACGGGCATTTTTCACCTTGGGACTAGCGATATCATGAATCACTCAGAATTTTTGAAAAAATTGTTGGCACGTTGGGGCTATACGGATGTTGTATTCGAAGAATTAATGCAGGAGACTTTTTCCTCAGTCATTCCCGAAAAATATTACAATTCTCTTTTAACCAATAGACCTTTGCCGAAAGAACTTCAAATAACCCATGAGCAGTTGATCGAATATTTATCGTAGTCCCTTGTAAGCCTACCCTCCAGCCACCTGGAGGGTTTTCTGCTTTTAGAACTCCTTTTACAAATCATTTAAAAGATCATGAGCTCCCGTTAACAATTCTATCGATCGAATTTTACAAACGTCTTCTATTCTTAAAATAGAAATTGCAAAGCAGGGAGGCTGAAAATTTAAGCATATGTTGTTTCGGTCAAAATTGGTATCGATACCAGAGTGCAGCTGTGGAGGTAGGCGCTTTTTATTTTTTGAAAATTGGTATCGATACCAATTTCATAAGGAGGTGAAAATTCCATGAGTTGGTACTTCAAAAGCTTGGGAAAAAGAAAGATCGTTGAGTTTGTCATTTTCGCCTTGTTCATCTTCTTTTTTCTGGGACCGCTAATCAATTTGGCGCTGCTTGCCTTTTCGGGGAAGTGGCAGTATCCGGCGGCGCTGCCGCAAAGCTGGTCTCTGACCTGGTGGAAATTCGTATTATCCCAGCCTGAAATTTTAAAGTCGATCGGCTTGTCTTTTCTCATTGCTTCCGTCGTAACGGCGCTGTCGATTGTCATCTGCGTCCCCGCGGCTTATGCTTTTGCGCGTATTCAATTTCCGTTCAGCCGTTGGTTTCTGTTCTCGTTCCTGCTGACCAATGCGTTTCCGAAAATGGGCTTATATGTCGCTATCGCGGTGCTGTTTTTCAAGGTCGGCTTGATGAATACCTTTGCGGGCGTTGTTCTCATTCATGTGATTAATACCTTGATGTATATGACATGGATCCCGGCCGCTTCCTTCAAGAGCGTGCATCAGGCACAGGAAGAAGCCGCAAGAGACGCCGGAGCGGGGCCGTTCCGCGTGTTCTGGAATATTACGCTTCCGATGGCGCTGCCGGGCATTATTGTGGCTTCGATCTTTACGTTCCTGTCCTCTTTGGACGAAGCGCAAGGAACGTTTATGGTAGGGATGCCCGACTTCAAAACGATGCCGTTGATCATGTACGGAGCGGTACAAGACTATCCGGCAACGGCCGGCGCCGTATTTTCCATTATCTTGACGCTGCCTACCATTATTTTGCTGATGGTATCACGGCGCTTTGTCAGCGCGGATGTGATGTCCAGCGGCTTCACCATGAAATAGCAAGGAGGCAGGACCATGACTGCTCCAGTCCAATTATCAATTCTAAATTTATCCAAACGTTACAAAACAGGCGAAGGCGTGACCGGGATATCGTTCGATATCCATCATGGAGAGCTTGTTACTTTGCTGGGCCCGTCCGGCTGCGGCAAAACGACGGTACTCCGTTCGGTTGGCGGATTCCTGGAACCGGACTCGGGCGATATCCTGATTGCGGGCAAGAGCGTGCTGCATCTGCCCCCGGAGAAGCGTCCGACCGCGATGGTTTTTCAAAGTTATAATCTATGGCCGCATATGAATGTGTTCGAGAATCTGGCCTTTGGCCTGAAAATCCGCAAAATGAAAAAGGACCAAATTCAAGAAGCGGTGGACCGGGCACTCAAGCTCGTTCGGCTGCCTGGCGCGGAGAAAAAACGACCGACCGAGCTGTCGGGCGGACAGCAGCAGCGTGTGGCCGTGGCGAGAGCTCTGCTGCTGGAACCGGAGGTTCTGCTGCTGGACGAGCCTTTCTCGGCACTGGACGCCAAATTGCGCGCAGAGCTCCGGGAGGAGCTCCGGGAAATCCAATCGTCGACGAAGCTGACGATGATGTTCGTCACGCATGATCAGGAAGAGGCGCTGTCGCTGTCCGACCGGATCATCGTCATGAACCGCGGTCATATCGAGCAGTCCGATTCGCCGCAAGTCATCTATGACGCTCCGCAGACGCTGTTCGTCGCTAATTTTATCGGACGCATGAACATGCTGGAGGGGGTGGCGCATAACGGAAGCATCACGCTGCAAAACCTGGAGCTTCCCGATTCCAGGCATCTGCACGGAGATGTCGTGGTCGCGATTCGGCCGGAGGACGTCCGATGGAAGGATACGTCGTTCCCCGGTCTGGCGGCCACCGTGAAACAAGTGATGGTGCTTGGGCATTACGCTGAAATCACTTTGCTTACCGAAGCGGGCGTCCTTCGCATGTTCCTGCCCCGGGAAGAAGCCGTTGAACTGTCCGGCGGACAATCGGTCTCGCTTACGTTTGCCAAGCACGCTGCTTATCCTAAAATTTCGGCATAGCTGCCGGCCCAACTTCAAGGAGGATGTCAACCATGAGTATCCATTTCGGCGGTTTCAAGCAAAAAGGTAAAAGTTTCGTTCTTGCTTCTCTCTCGGCGTTTACACTTCTAGCGGGTTGTTCGGCGGGATCGGGAGGCGGGGCTAACTCTGCGGCTCCTGCCAAGAATGAAACGGCTGCAGCGGCAAACGGCGGTACGACGGAAATTGCGTTCTATTTCAGCGGATCGCAAAACGTGCAGGAACTATGGAAGCATCTGAAAGACATGTATGAGAAAAAACAGGACAAGGTGAAGGTCAAGCTCGTCTATATTCCGTCCGGACAAGGCGAACAGGCGACCATGAACCGGATTGTAGCCGCCAAGAAAGCGGGGAACAACACGATCGACGTGGATCTGTACGAAGCCAATGGTGGGTCTGATTTGGCCGCCGACAAAAAGGATAACGTCTTCGAGCAGCTCGACGAGAAAAAAATCCCGAATCTCAACTTGATGAATCCGGCGAATATGAAGGATGCGGGCTACAAAGTGGTGCCTTACCGGTCTTCCTCGGTCCTTCTTGCTTATAACAGCGCGAAAGTGCCGACGCCGCCGAAAACGCTCGATGAGCTGTACGACTGGATTCGCAACCATCCGGGCCGATTCGCCTACAATGATCCGGCTACCGGCGGTTCTGGCGCTTCGTTCGTGATTACCGCCTTGTACAAGTCTCTGCCGGAAGAGGCGATTCATAATGAAGATAAAGGCATTGAACAGGAATGGGGCCCGGGCTTCGAGCTGCTCAAATCGTTATCCAAAGACATGTACCAGCAGGGCGTATATCCGAAGAAAAACCAAGGGACGCTCGACTTGCTCGCCAATGGAGAGGTGGACATGATTCCGGCTTGGTCCGATATGGCGCTGGAGCAAATCAACAAAAAGCTGCTGCCCGAAACGACGAAGCTCGCACAGATCGAGCCGGCATTTACCGGCGGACCGGGAAGACTGGCCGTACCGAGCATGTCCCAGCATAAAGAAGCGGCCTACGACTTCGTCAATTTTGTGCTGAGTCCGGAAGCGCAGGCCGAGGTTGTCAATAAAATCTACGGCTTCCCCGGTATCGAATGGTCGCATATGCCTGCCGATCTGAAGAAAAAGTTCGAAGGCGTGTCCGTCAACTACCGCTCCTTTAATCTTGGGGATCTGGAAGCCGACGCGATGAAACGCTGGCAGAAGGAAGTCGCCGGTCAATGAGCACCCAGTCGCTGGTCACCGGCAAATCGTTAAGACCAGCCTTGTTCGGACGCGGAGCGGGACGTTCCGCGCTCGGACTGGTCATGGTGCTGCCATCCTTTTTGCTGCTGCTCTTGATGATTGTGGTGCCGATCTTCACGTCCGTTCAGGAAAGCGTGAGCGGACGCGACGGCCGGTTTACGTTGGAGCATTACCGCTTTCTGTTTACCGATCCCGCGATGCTGGCGAACATCAAATATACGCTTTATTTGACGCTGGTTTCGTCGGTGCTGGTGCTGCTTATTGCTTATGTGCTTGCCGTGTTTTTAAGGTTTAGCACAGGCGTTCTGGCGAAGTGGATTGAACGTCTCTACTATATTCCGATGTTCATTCCATCGGTAATCGCCACATACGGAATTATGAATATGTACGGCAATCACGGCTGGCTAGCCCGTATCCTGCTGCTGTTCACCAATGAGCCGATGATGAAGGTGCTTTTCGATTTCAAAGGACTGCTGCTCGCTAATTTATGGTTCCATATTCCGTTTGCCACCATGCTGCTCAGCTCCGCGCTGTCGGGTATTCCGAACGCCGTGATTGAAAGCGCGAAGGACGTGGGAGCGGGGAAAATCCAAGTTTTCACCCGCATTATCGTTCCTTTGTCGTTCAAATCGCTGCTGGTAGCTGCCACGTTCGTCGTGATGGGCATCGTCGGAAGCTTCACGGCTCCGTTTCTGATCGGCCCGAATGCACCGCAAGTGCTCGGAGTGGCGATGCAGCCGCAGTTTTCGGTCTATTTTGAAACCGGCATTTCCAGCGCGTGCGCCGTATTTATGTTTGTTCTCTGCTCCCTCGTCGGCTATTTTTATATTCGCAGCATGATGAACGAAGAAAAGTAAGGGGATGTTGTATGAAGGATCTGCTGATCGTCGAAGGGAAGCTGACTCCGCTCAGTTCGAAAACGCATATTACCTATCAATTTTATATGCCTGAGCCTGCGGAATGTCTGGTCATTGACTTTAGCTACAGCCCTAAAAAATTGGACGACCCACGCGCCTCCCGCGAGCTGATTGAAGACGCGATCGACCGGTATGTGAACCCGTCTTTACAACCCGTCTACAAGGAGCAATGGGAAAAGTTCGTTCCGCTGCAAAATCTGCTTACGCTATCGATCGACGACCCGGACGGATTCCGGGGATCGGCGCACCGCCATCCGAACGAGCAGCATCATGTATTGTCACCGAAGGAAAGCTCTCCGGGCTTTATTGCGGGCCCGATTCGAGAGGGGATCTGGCGGGTTACCATAAGCGTTCATTGCGTCGTGACCGAAGCGTGTCGTTATACATTAAGTATCCGGGGAGGAGCATCGGCGCATGAACTGGCTTCCGTTTGAACTGCATACCCACACGCCTCACAGCGACGGCATCCATACGCTGCACGACATGTGCAGGAAAGCGGCAGAACTTGGTCTCCGCGGCATCGCCTTGACGGATCACAACACCACATCGGGGCTGGCCGACGCGGCCCGGGTGACGGATGAGACCGGAATATGCATCGTTCCGGGAATGGAATGGACGACTTTCTACGGACACATGCTGACGCTCGGCGTCCCGTATTGCGAATGGCGCGATCTGGGCCCGAAAGATATTTTGAAGGGCATTGACCGGGTTCACCGGCAAGGGGGCGTGGTCGGCATCGCGCATCCGTTCAGTATGGGTAGCCCGATTTGTACGGGGTGCTATTGGGAGTATGACATCCAGGACTGGCATCAAATCGACTATATGGAAGTATGGCACGAAACGCTGCCTCCGCTGCGCAACCATAACGCCCCGGCTTTCGAGCAATGGACGAGTTTGTTAAATCAGGGAGTACGCATCGCCGCTACAGCCGGCAGGGACTGGCACAATTCCTCCGAGAATAGCGATCCTCCGGCTTTTACGTATCTGGGCATCGCCGGAGATGATCGCGCTGTCACGACTGAAGCCGTAGTGGAGGCGATCCGTTCGGGGCGCATTTGCGTGAGCATGGGGCCGCTCGTTACGCTGGAACTAAGGGCAGGCGGACAGGCGTATGGCATTGGTGATGTCGTTCCACAAGCACCGGGAGAATCCTCCGAGCTTTCGGTTCAAGTGCATGCCCCGTTTCGGACAAGCGGACATAATTTGCTGCAGGGACCAAGCTATACGTTGATTGTCGAATCCAACTTGGGAGAGCTTTGCCGTGGCACCGTAACGGAGAGCGAACCGGCGTTCTTCCGAACCATTTCTATCGAAGGGTTGACTTGGCTGCGGGTTCGCCTGCACGGCTTGCTGGGCATGGCGTTAGCGGACGTTGCTTTTACGAATCCGCTCTATTTTGAAGCCCGGTAATGGTGTCAAAGCGACAACACAAAACAACGCAGGAGGCGTCTATTGCATGGCTATGCCCCTAATTATCGCGCATACCGGCTGCGAAGGTACGCCGGACAATACCTTGGAGTCGGCTATCGCCGGACGGAACGCAGGCGCGGAGGTGTTGGAAGTTGATGTCAGAGCGACCAAGGATGGCGTGTGCGTGCTTTATCATGACGATAATCCTTGGATCTCCGAGCTTACTTATGCCGAATTGAAGGCAAGGAATCCCTTCATGCTTCCGGCAGGACAGGAACTGGAACGATTGGAGACAGTGCTGCAGGCGTTCAAGGGGCAGCCGGTCTCGTTTAATTTGGATATCAAGACCGATGCCGCAGCGCTTCCGGTCATCGAGCTGCTGAACACATTGAAGATGTGGGACCAGATTTACTTTACGGGCGAAACAAAAACGATTACAAATCTTCCCTATCGTGATAGAGTAATGTGGAATACGCCGGAAGCGCTAAAAGAGATGGACGGCGTCGCTTATAAAGCCGCTGTACATAACCTGTGCAGCATGGCCAAGCAAAAAGGATTCACCGGAATCAACGTGGACTATCCTTCGTGCCGTGAAGTTCTGGTGCAGTGCGCCCACGAACACGGACTGCTTGTCTGGGTGTATACCTTGCCCGATAGCCGGATGTTTCCGGCTTATGCCGGGATGAAGCTGGACGCGGTCTCCACGCTGGACGTAAGGGCGACTGCGGCTTTGCGGGAGCAGATGCGAGCGGCGCTCTGAATTATTGTTCTGAAATGAGGACAGCAACGTATGGGTGTGAAAATCAAGGATGTGGCACGTGTGGCGGGCGTTTCGGTCACAAGCGTGTCCAGAGTTTTGAACAAAGGCGAGCACGTCAGCGAAAAGCTGGAAAAGAAAGTGCGTCAAGCGATCGAGCAGCTTAATTATTCGCCCAGCTTGATTGCCAAGAGTCTGAAACGGAATAAAACCAATCTGATCGGAGTCATTATCCCCGATATTACGTCCAATTTCCAGGCGACGATCCTGAGCAACATCGAGGAGACCTTGGGGCGCAGAGGCTATAACCTGCTTGTTTCCAACATTGTCGAAGATACGGATAAGGTCGTCAAATATTTGAATGTGTTTCAGGAGATGCGTGTGGACGGTATTGTGCTCATGCATGAAAAGCTGAACGATCATATCCGGCTTTTTTTGCAAAAAAATCAAATTCCGCTGGTGGTCCATGCCGAATTGGGGATGAATCTGCCGACGGTGATGATTGACGATTTCAAGGCCGCTTACGACGCCACAGCGTATCTCATCCGCAAGGGTCATCGGCGTATCGCGATGATTGCAGGGGACATGCGGGACTTATGCGCCGGAAGAAAGCGTTATGAAGGCTACCTCGCCGCTTGCAAGGACTACGGCATTCCAGTAGACGAATCGATCATCCGATTCGGCGATTACAAGCTGGCCAGCGGCTACCGGTTAATGAGCGAGCTTCTGGCCGAAGCGGGCGGTTCGTTTACGTCCGTCTTTGCCGCGAGCGACGATATGGCCGTTGGCGCCATCAACTGTATTGTAGATCATCAATTGCGCGTGCCCGATGACATTTCCGTGATAGGCTTCGACGGCAACCAAATGTCCGATGTGATCCGGCCGAGGCTCACGACCATCCAACAGCCGATGGACAAAATAGGACAAGCGACCGTTGAACTGCTTATGGAGCTTATCGAGCAAAACGATCACGTACAGCGTTCGCACCCGGCAAGGATGATCGTGCTGGAGCACGAGCTGGTGGAGAAAGCCAGCTGCCGCGACATTCATGAACGAGGTGGCTTCTTGAAGAGCTAGAAGGCGGATACTATGGAAAAACAGCAAGATAAACAGTTCACCTTATTTCGGTTAATGGGTCCCATTTTTATAGAGCAGTTGCTTCAAACCCTTATATTGAATATAGACACCCTGATGCTCAGCAACTATTCGGATCAAGCGGTAGCCGCCGTGGGCGTGGCCGCTCAAGTGTTAACCGTGGCCCAATTGATGTTCGGGTTTGTTACCGTAGGGCTCAGCGTGCTGATTTCCCAATTGCTCGGCGCGGGCAAAGAACGGGAAGCCGGCAGAATGGCTTCGATTGCGATGGGGATGAACCTTGTGCTAGGTCTCGTCGTCAGTCTGGCTTTGTTTATTCTAGCCAAGCCGTTACTGGGCTTGATGAAGCTGCCACCGGAGCTGATGGAGGACGGATATACGTTTTTGTCGACGGTGGGGATGCTTTCCTTCACCGTAGCGATCATTAGTACGGCAGACGCGGTTTTGCGGATGCACGGTTTTCTGAAGCCGATGCTTCTGCTGTCTTTCACCGTCATTATAATCAATATTGCCGGGAATTTTTTGTTCTTATATGGTCCTTTCGGTATTCCGGTTTTGGGTGTGGAGGGGGTCGCTCTTGCGACCAATGCCAGCCGGGTAATCGGGGTTGGCCTTGCATTATTTCTGCTGATCCGCTATTTGCCTTATCCTCTTTCCTGGAAGGACATATTTCGGCTGCCGGTCAACGAAGTCAAGGAAATGACCAGAATTGGCATTCCATCGGCAGGGGAAAACATTTCTTATAACGCTTCGCAAATTTTTATTACGTATTTTGTTACGATGCTGGGCACTTCGGCACTGACGACTAAAATATATACCCAGAACATAACCACATTCGTCTTTTTGGTTTCCATCTCGATCGGACAAGCGACGTCGATGATGATCGGCCGGTTGATTGGAGCGGGTCAACATGATACCGCTTATCGGATGTGCTATCGGAATTTGCGAATCGGATGGGCGATTAATTTCGGCATAGGCTGCTTGCTCGTCATTTGTTCCCGCCCGCTGCTCGGCCTGTTTACGAATGATCCGGAAGTGATCCGTCTCGGGCAAACCCTGATGCTGCTGTCGCTGCTGCTTGAAGCGGGGCGCGCATGCAATGTGATTGTCATCGGAGCGCTGAATGCTGCTGGCGATGTTAAATTTCCGGTGGTCATGGGCCTTATTTCGATGTGGGGGCTTAGCATTCCGTTGGCTTATCTTTTTGGGATCGTATGGGAGCTTGGCATCCCGGGGATATGGCTTGCTTTTATTGTCGACGAGTTTCTGCGCGGCGCGAGCATGCTGCTGCGCTGGCGTTCCCGAAAATGGCAGCACATCCGGTTCGCGATGGTAAGCGGATCGGCAAAGATGTAATGGAACTGTGGACTTAACACATCAAGCTTAGCCGTATTTATTCCCTTGGAGGGAGCGGCTAAGCTTTTTTATCGTTCGCGTTAAGCGTTCGTGTCCAGCTTGCGCTTCGTGCGGATAAACGCAATGCATTGCTTGACTTCTTCCTCGTTGAGCGGTGCTCCGTCCAGAATCAACTCCACATCGAATCGCGTGCGCGCCTCGGTCAATTTCAGCTTATCGTGCAGTTCTACCTTCCACGCTTTCGGGTAAAACGACGGATTATCGATCCGGCCGAGCAAGTAGTCCACAGACGTTTCCAGCAGCTCGGCCAGCTTCTTTAACGTTTCAAGCGGCGGTTCCCGATACCCCGATTCGTAGCCTGCGTAGGTGCTTTTTGCAATGCCGAGCCGATCGGCTGTATATTGTAACGACCATTTTTTGCTTTTTCTTAGTCGCGATACTCGTGTCAGCATGGAAAATACCTCCTCATACCCATTCATTATAACATGTTCTGTTCGCGTAACGCATAATAATATTGTTGTTTTTCGTAAATCTATTCACTATAATGAGAATATGGTCGCGTTACGCGTACTTTTTCGGATGGATTGTACCCAGGGCGGTATAGTCCGATCAGATGAAAGGGTGCTTGGATAGATATGAAAAAAATACTGCTGCTATCGACCGGCGGAACCATTGCTTCCGTCCCGGGCGAAAACGGGCTGGCTCCCAAAATGAGTGCGGATGAGCTTCTGCATTATTTGCCGGAGCAGAATCGGTCCTATCAGGTGGAGACCAAAATTATCATGACGATCGACAGCACGAACATGCAGCCCGAATATTGGATCACGATTGCCAAGGCCGTCTATGAGCATTACGATCAGTACGACGGTTTTGTCATTACCCATGGGACCGATACGATGGCGTATACTTCCGCTGCGCTGTCGTACATGCTGCAGAACCTGGCGAAGCCAGTCGTCATCACCGGCTCCCAAGTGCCGATCGTGTACAAAAGAACCGATGCGAAAAAAAATATTATCGATTCGATCCGTTTTGCCTGCGAGCCTGTGGGCGGGGTCTATGTTGTGTTTGACGGCCGCGTCATCATCGGTACAAGAGCGGTGAAGATGAGGACAAAAAGCTACGACGCGTTTGAAAGCATTAATCATCCTTATATCGCTTATATCGAGGAAAACATTACGTATCATCATCCAGTCCGGACGGTGCGGAGCAAGGAGCCGCGCCTGGATTGCTCGCTTTGTCCCGACGTCTTTTTATTAAAGCTGCTTCCGGGTACGAAACCGGAGCTCTTTGATTGCTTGAAGGGATTGTACAAAGGCGTCGTGATCGAAACGTTCGGGAGCGGAGGATTACCGTTCCAGGAAAGAAATCTGATTCCGAAAATCAACGAGCTGATTGAGGCGGGGATCGCGGTAGCTCTCACGACGCAATGTCTGGAAGAAGGGGGAGACCTGGGCCTGTATGAAGTCGGGCGGAAGGTGAATCAAGACCTGATTATTAATTCCAGAGATATGAATACGGAAGCGATTGTTCCTAAATTCATGTGGGCGCTGGGGAAAACAACCGATATCACCGAGGTTAAGAAAATCATGGAAACGGTGATTGCCGGCGATACGACGCTTTAACTCAAATCGAGCTGCGATAACATAAAAGTCTGCCATCTTCGTGTAGGAGATTGGTAGGCTTTTATCGTTTTTAACGTTGAATACACGTAAAGGGCAGTCCTCCATGAATAGAGAACTGCCACGAAAGGATACTGCCCTGTTCGACCGCTTTACTTCGACAGCACAGCCTTCGACGAGGCAGTTCTGCCCAGCGAAAACGACAGCCATGCGAAGAATAGCCCAAGCAGCACCGTCGCTCCGCCGACCCAACCGAGAGGGACGGCCGTATAACGGTCCACGATCAGTCCGCCTACGCCTGCTCCGACAGCCAGCCCGAGCTGAAAGACGGAAGTATTGACGCTAAGGGCAATTTCTGACGAGTGCGGCGACAAGGTGATCAAGTAATACTGCTGGGCAGGTACCGTCGTCTGCACGGCGCCGATCCACACCATGGTCGCCAGCATCGCACCGATAACAAGCTGGGCTGCGAAGGGAAAAGCGATCAGAATCGCGGCATGCAGAAGCAGGCTCACGTACAGCGTGGGCCGAATTCCCCATTTATCGGTAGCGAATCCCCCTATGCGCGATCCTGCGGCACTGGCGAGTCCTGCCAGCAACAACGTCGTGCTGACAAGCGCCGTGGACATCCCCGCAGCGGATTGCAGGAGAGGCGTAATGTACGTATAGACGGTTGAGTATCCCGTCACGAACAGGAACGAGATCAGCAGCGCCGTAACGACCCGACTGTTCTTGAGAGCGGCCAATTGGGTCCGCAGCGGGACAGTTTCTTGCTTCGGCAGCTTCGGAAGGTACGCCATAATAGCCCAAGCCGCAAGAATGCTGAATCCTGCAATGATCAGAAATACCGAACGCCATCCCCACATATCCCCAGCCATAGTGCCTGCGGGTACCCCCAGAACGAGCGAGACGCTAAACCCCATGAGAATCGTTCCGATCGCGCTTCCCTTTTTCTCGGGCAGAGCCAGATTGGCCGCGGCGGCGAGCGCCACCACCGTATAGACGCCTCCGCTTAGCCCGAGCAGGATCCGAGAGGCCAATAATACGGCAAAGCCTGTGCTGAAAAAAGCAAGCAGATTGCCGGCAATAAAGAGGAAAAGAGCAGCCGCGAGCAGCTTCTTTCGCTCCATGCGGGCGGTGAACGCGATCAACAGCGGCGAGCCGAAGGCAAACGCAAGAGAGAAGCCTGTGACCAACTGCCCGGCGAGGGAGAGAGGCACCTGCGTATCCTTGGCGATCATGCCGATGATGCCGGTGACAATCGACTCCGACGTCCCCACCATGAATTCCCCTAAGGCAAGCAAATAAATTCCGAAATAGCGAGACAAATGCTTCACTCCATTCATGAAAAATACTGGTTTGTTGTTTTGCCGATTCCCGCGCGGGTGCGACAAGCGATTGCTAATGACATTTTACGAAAATGATTTTATAATTTACATACATGAATCGAGGTATTTGGGCCTCACAAATTTAAGGATTGAAGTTAATTCGCGATGTTCACTTATAGATTTGAAAGGGTGGTTGTATGGATCAAGTGGACTACAAAATTTTAAGCCTGCTGCACGAAAATTCCCGCATTCCGATGGCGGAGCTGGGGAGGATCATCGGGATGACGCAGCCGGCCGTAAAGGAGAGGGTAAGGAAGCTGGAGGAGCAGGGCGTGATTACGGGATACCGCGCGGCGATCTCCATGCCGAAGCTGGGCAAGAACACGACGGCCTTTGTCATGTTCCGGACGAAGAAATGCGCCGCTTTTGTCGAATTTTGCAGGCAGTCGCCCGAGGTCACGGACATGTACCGGATTAGCGGGGAGTACAACTACATGCTGAAGGTCGTTACCGCAACGACAGAGGAGCTGGTGGATTTTTCGGAAAGATGCGGAGACTTCGGCTACTCCTATACCTTGATGATGCTCACGGCACCGTTCGAGCAAAAGATGATGATCGGTGAACCGCCAATCGCCGAATCGGCGGAGCCTTTGTCGAACTAACGGCATCGAAAGAGCGCTTCATCAACTAAACGAAAAAGCTTAGCCGTTTTCCCCTTTAAAGGCGAATCGGCTAAGCTTTTTGTTCTCTTATATCACTACGCAAGCGGGTTCCCGCTGTGGGCCGCCCGTACGTACACGCGCTGACGGTGCTTTTCGACCTCGACAGGAGCCTCGAAAAAATCCGTCAAAATGTCCGCCTCCAATATGCGTTCGGTGGCTCCGCTGGTGACCACCTCGCCTCTGCGCAGCAGCAGCGTATGGCTGAAGGCGGGAACGATTTCCTCCGTATGGTGGGTGACGTAAATCAGCGTCGGCGACTGCTCTTGGCAGCTTAGCTCCTGGATGCTATCCAGCAGCTTCTCGCGCGAGAACAGATCCAGCCCGTTGCAGGGCTCGTCCAGAATAAGCAGGTGCGGGTCCGCCATCAGCGCCCGGGCGATCAGCACCTTCTGCTTCTCTCCCTGCGAGCAGGTTCGGAATTCCCTGTCCCACAGATGCGTGCAGCCCAGCGTGCGCATCAGCGCTTGCGCCCGGTCCAGATCTTCATCGGACAGCCGCTCGTATAAGCCGATGGTCGCGTATTTGCCGCTGATGACCACATACTGGGTTTTGTCGGTGGCGTACAGCTTCTCCTGCAGCGAGGAGCTGACCCAGCCGATGGAACGGCGCAGCTCGCGCAAATCGACTTCCCCGAACCGGTGGCCGAGCACGGACACCGATCCTGTCGTCGGCCAGAGATAGCCGTTAATCATGTTCAGCAGCGTCGTTTTTCCCGACCCGTTCAAGCCCAGCAGCGCCCAATGCTCTTTCGGACGCACGGTCCAGCTGACATTGTGCAGCAAATAGTTCTGGCCGTTTTTCCAAGATACATTCTGAATATCAATGACGTGTTCCATAGGCTGACCTCTTTCCTTTGTTCGCAAATGTCTATTTCCTCATCATAAAACAAGGACGAAGCTGTGTCGATGCGAAAAGTGCTCATCCCGAAGAGCAATTTTTGCTACATTTCAATTTTTGTGTGATAGCGGTTACAGACCAGTAATATACATAAAAAGTATGATATTTACACTTCCCTTTGACCGATGTACTATTATGGATATAGGCAGGGAGGAGAATTTATATGGTAACGACCATTCAAAGTATGAGAACGGTAGTGGAGAATGAGTTGCAACTCCACGGGTACACGCCTTCGCAATTCAGCGAACTTGCAGGAATCCGTATTGAGCAGCTGGATTACCCCCGGTCCGTCACCATAGACCAGCTCGACAAGGTAGCATCCGTGTTGGGGCACGGCCCCGGTTGGCTTTACGAATTGTATTTGGGCCAATGTTTCTTGAACGATAAGCTAACCTGTTCGAAGCAATTTTCCTTAGCGGAGAGCCTGTTTGAGCAAGGAAAGAAAAAAGAGGCTATTCCGCTTTACCGCCAAATTGTCGATAAAGGAAACACAGAGGACCCGCAGTATGTCATGAGTCAGTTCCGGTTGTTTCAATCGCTCATCGGAACCGGGGTGGAAGAAAACAGAGAAGCCGTGTTTCGTTTTGAAACCCATTACAAACATCTGCCGGAGGATGTCCGGCTGGACGCTCTTTTGCAGATGGCCAATGTTTATTACACCTTCGAGCGGTGGGACAAAGTCGGACAGTACGCCGATGAACTCAGAGAGCTGGCAACTGCGATCTACGAAAAGCTGATACATAACGAACTGTATAAACCGCTGCAAACGGAACGGCATTTAGTCGTGTACTACGGTCAAGGCTGTCTGATGAAAGGGGTGGCTCTAACCAAACTGGAACAATATGAAGAGGCCAAGCGCTGCGTGCAGGAGTATTCCGATCTTTCATGGTTCCAAGGTCTTGACGAGGTCGGTAAAAAGGAGGTTGAGAAATTCCGGATATGGGGTAAAGGAAACGGGCTCATCCTCGAATTGAATACGGGAAACCTTAAAGTGCTGCCCGAATTATCCGCCTATTTGGAGGAATACCCCAATCAAATCCTTCCCAGTTTATCGGTCGTCATGAGAGCCGCAAACCGATACCATTTTTCCGTTGACGCGGTACTTGCCAAATTCGAAAAGAGAATCCCGACCGTCGGGACGATCTGCGATCACATCAATGGCACGCAGCTGTTTCACTTTTGGTATGAGAAGGTCATTTACAGCTTCAAAAGAGGAGGGAAGCACCAAGCGCTAAATGAATTAATTCACGCGTTGGGTCTGGCCCAAAAATTGCGTTATTATTCGGGGTTTGAGAAATGCGTCTCATTGTTCTGGAAGCATGTTGACCATGCGACGGAACAGCAAAAGAAGGAATACGAGAAAATTTTGGAAGGAGTGTCCGCTTGATGAAAAAAATGATGGTGCTTCTGACTTTGGGGTTCATTTTCTTGAACGGCCTGTCCGTATCGTATCAACCGCCGGCAAACGAGCCGGTAAAAATGCATTACTTCCACGATAACGGTGTAGGAGGCTAACACCCGATCTCAAGGAGTCCCGGCCGGTTCATGGAACAGGTCAGGGGCTCTTTTGGTTTGACCGGATCCGAGCCTGGGAGTACGCTTGGTTCGCCTCCCGACTTCTAGTATAATGGTACGGGTAACCAATCGATAGGACAGGAGACAGGGACATGGAAGCTTTTGACCGAAGTCTGGAAAAATACGCGGAGCTTGTCGTCCGGGTCGGAGCGAACGTTCAGCCCGGACAAGTGCTTCACATCGAATCGCCGCTGGAAGCTGCGCCGTTCACCCGTAAAGTCGTGCAAAAGGCATACGAAGCGGGAGCGAAATACGTGCAGGTTCAATGGGATGACGAGGAAGTGACGAGAAACCGGTTCTTATATGCGCCTGACGAGTCGTTCGACTACTACCCGCAGTGGATGCCGGCGATGATGGAGCAGCTGGCGGAGAACGGCGGGGCATTGATCAACATCAAAGTGCCTGACCCGGAATTGTACAAGGGCATCGATTCGGACAAAGTGACGCGGGCGACCAAAGCGGCGGCTGTGGCGAGGGAGACATTCCAAAGCTACGTGCGCAACAAAAAGTTCAGCTGGTGTCTCGTGAAAGCGCCGACGCGCGCCTGGGCGGCCAAGGTGTTCCCGGAGCTTCCGGAGGA
The DNA here is from genome assembly GCF_024158745.1 of Paenibacillus tyrphae. GTDB lineage: Bacteria > Bacillota > Bacilli > Paenibacillales > NBRC-103111 > Paenibacillus_G > Paenibacillus_G tyrfis_A. The sequence continues at coordinate 18,541 of NZ_JAMZAW010000005.1, forward strand.
AGAGCGTGTCCGGGTGATGTGGGATACGATCTTCAAAATGAACCGGGTCGACGCGGAAGATCCTGTGGCGGCTTGGAAGGAGCATATCGGCCGGCTGAAGCAGGTCAAGGAGAAGCTCAACGAGAAAAAATACAAGAAGCTGCATTACCGGGCTCCGGGTACCGAATTGTCGGTCGTGCTGCCTGAAGGGCATGTTTGGCACGGCGGCGGGACGACGGACGATCAAGGCGTATACTTCGTAGCCAACATGCCGACGGAGGAAGTGTACACGATGCCGCTGCGGACCGGCGTGAACGGAACAGTGACGAGCACGAAGCCGTTAAACTTGAACGGCCGGCTTGTCGACAAGTTCTCGCTCACGTTCGAAGGCGGCAAAGTGGTCAGCTATACGGCCGAGGTCGGGCTTGAATATTTGGACGCCCTGCTGAAGACGGACGAAGGGGCGAAATATTTAGGGGAAGTGGCGCTCGTGCCGCACGATTCTCCGATTTCAAACCTGAACCGCGTGTTTTACAACACGGGTATTGATGAGAACGCGTCCTGCCACTTCGCGGTCGGCAGCGCCTATCCGTTTACGATTGAGAACGGGACGAAGATGACCAAGGAGGAGCTGCTGGCCAAGGGCGCGAACGTCAGCCTGACGCACGTCGACTTTATGGTAGGCTCGGCGGAGCTGGATATTGACGGCGAGCTGCAGGACGGCACTCGCGAGCCGGTGTTCCGTCAAGGCAACTGGGCTATCGGGTAATCCCCGTCATAAGCAGCGGAAGACGGCCAGGGAGGACGAGCAAGGGGAACGAACGAGTTCCATTGTGCCGGCGTTTCCGCAACCGTTCCTCCGGCGGGCAAACGCAAGGGCTTGTACATAAAAAGAACGTCCGACTTAGCGAAGTCGGGCGTTCTTTTTATTTCTCGCAATAAATATGAATTTTGAATTAATACCTATAAAAAAGAATATTTCACCTATTAATTTTGGTTAATTATAATCGGATTGTAACCTGAAAGGAGGTAGATAAGATGAACTATCGAAGATTGGGTGCGAGCGGCTTGTCTATAAGTGAGATTGCTTTTGGAAACTGGATTACCCACGGCGCTCAAGTGGACAACGACACGGCCTATGCTTGTGTCCGAGCCGCGTTGGATGCAGGAATTACTACCTTTGACACAGCGGATGTTTACTCGGATACGAAGGCGGAAACGGTGCTGAGCCAGGCTTTGAGAGGAGTGCGCCGCGAAAGCGTTGAGCTGTGCACCAAGGTTTTCCATCCGACAGGAACCGGACAGAACGACAGAGGGCTTTCCCGCAAGCATATTATGGAAGCCTGCCATGCTTCGTTGAACAGATTGCAGACGGATTATATCGATGTCTATTATGCGCACCGCTTTGATGAGAGGACGCCGCTTGAAGAAACCTTTTTGGCTTTTTCGGATCTGGTTCGGCAAGGAAAAGTTCTATATATCGGGATAAGCGAGTGGACGGCGGGACAAATTGCGGAAGGGGCGGCGTTGGCACGGGAATTGAAGGTTCCGCTGATCGCGAGTCAACCCCAATATTCGATGTTATGGCGCGTTATCGAAGCGGAAGTCGTCCCAGCCTGCGAGCGGGAAGGAATCGGGCAGGTAGTCTGGTCGCCGCTTGCACAAGGAATTCTTTCCGGGAAATATATGCCGGATAAGCCGATTCCCCAAGGCTCCCGTGCTTCGACGCCGGCTGGGGCTTCCTTTTTCGAGCGATTGGCAGGGCAGTGGATGCGTACCGAAGTGCTGCAGGCTGTCTCTAGGCTCTCTTCCCTTGCGCACGAAGCCGGGTTGACGCTGCCGCAGCTTGCCATAGCATGGGTGCTGCAAAATTCGCAGGTGTCAGCCGCCATTATCGGCGCATCCAAGCCGGAACAAGTACATGAGAACGTCAAGGCTGCAGGGCTTCGTCTTGACCCTGAAACGATGAGCCAAATCGACCATATCTTAGAAGGACTGGTTGAGCGCGATCCAGGAAAAACCGGTTGATTGGCAGGTTATCCGCGAGCCATAGCCGCCGAACATACGGCTTCCATGGTCTCAAGAAAGGCTGACAAGACGGCCTTATCCGTATCGGTTCTCCAAGCGGCATAGAGAGGAACCGGCGGTGCGCTTTCCTTAAAGGGCCGGAATACGACGCCGCTGCGCCGAAATTCGGCAACGGAAGAAGGCACGATGGAAACGCCCAGGTTTGCGGCAACCAAGTTTACAATGGTGTACATCTGAATAGCTTCCTGTACGACATTTGGATAAACGCCATGTTGGGAGCAAAATTCCATGATCAGGCGATGAAAATCGACTCCCAGATGACGCGGAAACAAGACGAACGGCTCACATTCCAACGAGCTGACGGACAGAAGCGGCTGCCTTGCTAACGGATGCTGTTCGGGCAGTACGGCAAAGAGTGATTCTATTGCAAATGTACGATAAGCCAGATGCTTCGCCGGTTCAATGGCACGGAGAAAGCCGACATGAACGCTTCCGTCAAGTAAGGCCTGCTCTTGCTGGGCGGAAGTCATCTCGCGCAAAGTAAGCTGTATTTGCGGGAAATGTTCCCGAAAACCTTTTAGAATATCGATCATTAAACCGCCCGCAGCCGAGTCCACGAACGCAATAACCAAATGACCGCTTATTCCTCGACCGGCAAGCTGCGTCGTCTTAATCGACCGCTCCAATTGAGATAAAATCGTTTTGGCCTCTTCTAAAAAAACGGCTCCCGCCGGCGTAAGACGAACCTGTCTTTTGCTGCGTTCCAGCAATTTCACGCCAAGATCCTTTTCCAGCGCTTGAATTTGCTGGCTGAGGGGAGGCTGTGTCATGTTCAATTTTTCCGCGGCACGGTTGAAATGAAGCTCTTCCGCCACTGCAATAAAGTAGCGCAATTTCCGTATATCCATTCTTTTGCTTCCTTCGCACAAATGATTGTTTCTCCTGATAAGTATACATTAGAACTCGGCCTCGCCGGAGACATTGTTCCGGCGTTTTTTCGCACGCCTTTAAGAACGCCGCGGGGAGACGGCTTAGATTAACGTGCGGAAGCTCTGCCAAGCTTGCCACATTCGTTCTTATCCCTGATCCGGCCAATGGCCGGACTGCGCATGGTGCTGGCATAAGAAGCCGATAAACTGCTCCATGATCTGGTTCAACGACATGTCCTTCAAATAAATCAGCTCGAAATTGCGGTTCAACTGCGGCAGCCCGGCGACCTCCACCTCGCGGAGCTCGTCCCGCTCCAGATCGTGGAGGATCGAGAAGCGGGGCAGAAACGCGATGCCCAGCCTTTGCTTGACCATCCGCTTGACCACCTCGATGTTGTCCGCCTCCATAACCACGTGCCGGTCCAGCCGGTAGTGGCTGAACGCTCCGTTAATCAGCGTCCAGTCGAGCGACCCGCGATTGAATAAAATAAGCCGCTCCTTGGCGACATCCTCGATCGTCACCTGCTTGCGGTCGTGAAACGGATGGCCCGGATAGACCGCCAGCAGCATATCGTCCTTCAGGATCGGAATGCGCCGGATCTGCGGGTGATTGACGGCGCGGGCGATTCCGAAGGATACTTCATGATTCAATACCATATCGAGCACCTGATGCGAATGTCCTGTCAAAAGTGTTAGCTTCACCTTCGGGTAGAGTGTCTGGAATTGTTCAACAAGCTGGGGAAGCAGGTAAAAGGCCGCCCCGAAAACGGAAGCGACGGACAGCTCGCCTTCCAATTTCCCGTGAATCCGCTGGATCGCCTGCTGCCCGTCCTGAAGTGATTGCAGCATGCTTTTGGCATAGGGAAGGAAGCTTTCGCCTTCCTCCGTCAAGGCGATGGCATGGCCCGTTCGTTGAAACAGCCTGCAGTTCAAGTCGGCTTCGAGCGCTTTGATCCTCTGGCTGACCGTAGGCTGGGACAAATACAGCAGGTTGGCCGCTTTGCTGAAGCTTCCGGTCAGAGCCACCATGACAAAACATTCAACATGATCCGTATTCATAAAACGCCCCCTATGCTCGTATTATATTTTCTTATACCCTTCATGTCATTATCCTATTGGACCGGCCTGCGGAAATCGATTAGTTTGTTAATAACATGGGAATTTAACTAGGGAGGGGCTGCATCATGGCTTTAGCTTATTTTAACGGTAGCTTCATCCAATCGGACGAACCGGCCGTTCCGATCGACGAGCGGGGACATCAATTCGGGGACGGCGTGTATGAGGTGATTCGGATTTACAAGGGGCGGCCTTTTATGCTCGACGAGCATTTGGACCGTTTGTTCAAGAGCGCCGCGGCGATCCGTCTGGAGATCGGGCAGGACGGCGAGTCGTTGAAGCGGACCATCGGGGAATTGATGCAAAAAAGCGGGCTGTCGGATCTTGATCTGTATGTGCAGGCGACCCGCGGCATCGCCCCACGCAATCATTTGTTCCCGGTTTGCCCGGCGTCCGTCTCGATGACGGCGAAGCCGTTTCGGGAAATACCTGCCGAGGCAAGGGCCTCCGGTATCAGCGTCATGCTGCATCCGGACGAGCGGTGGCTGAACTGCTGGATCAAGTCGCTCAACCTGCTGCCCAACATTTTGGCCAAGCAAGCCGCGTCCGAACGCGGATGCCTCGAAGCGGTTCTCGTACGGGACGGGTATGTGACGGAAGGAACAAGCTCCAACGTATACATGGTCAAAGACGGAGCGATTCGGACGGCGCCGCTGTCCAATCAGATTTTGGCGGGCATTACGAGAATGGCGGTGCAGCGGATCGCGCACGAGCTGCACATCCCGTTCGTCGAACAATCGTTTACGCCGGAGGAGCTGCGGCAGGCGGACGAAGCGTTCATCACCAGTACGACGACGGAAGTGATGCCGGTCGTTCGTTTCGAGGACGGAAGCCTGATCCGGGACGGAAAGCCCGGACCGGTCGCGCGGGCGCTGTACGAACGGTTCCGTACAATGACAGGGCAGGACTAGGAAAGGCTGGATCAAGAAATGGGGAAAAACATGGAAATCATCGACTTTCATTGCGACGCGCTGTATAAGCTCTGGATAAGCGGCGGGAAGCTGTCGTACGGCAGTTCGGAGGAGCTGGCGACGAACAAGGCAAGGCTGCAGCAAGGCGGCGTGAAAGCCCAGTGCTTTGCGGTCTTCGTTCCGCCTCACCTCAAGGCGGAGCAGAAGTTTCAAGCGGCGCTGGATCAAATTCATTATTTCTACGACGAGGTGTTGGGGAAGCATCCGGAAATGAAGCAGATTCGAGACTGGACCGATTTCGATACGCTCGAACCGGGGCAGATCGGAGCCATGCTGACGCTGGAAGGCGTCGATCCTATCGGCAACGACCTGCGCCAGCTGAACATTTTATACCAGCTCGGCGTGCGTGCGGTCGGCTTGACCTGGAACTACGCCAACCTCGCTGCCGATGGCGTGCTGGAGCCACGAGGTGCCGGGCTTACCTCGTTCGGCCGGGACATTGTGCGCTTCAATAACGAGCACCGGCTGCTGACCGATGTCGCTCATCTGTGCGAGCGGGCGTTCTGGGATGTGGTTGAGCTGGCAGATTATCCGATGGCGAGCCACGCCAACGCGCGTGCGGTTTGCGATCACCCGCGCAATTTAACGGACGAACAGGCCAAGGCGCTGTTTGCCAAAGGCGGGACGGTTCACGTCATTTATTGCCCTGCCTTTGTAAGACGGGTAAGGCATGTAACGATCCCCGATTTGTTAAAGCATATCGATCATTTGTGCGCGCTCGGCGGCGTGCGGCATATCGGGCTCGGTTCGGATTTTGACGGCATTTCCGAGTTTGTTGAAGGCTTGGAGCACGCGGGCAAAAGTCAGAACTTGATCAACGAGCTGCTAAAATATTATAAGGAAGAAGAAGTGCGCGGATTTGCAGCAGAGAACTTTTTGCGCAACCGTCCGAAGTAAGCGGACCGTGCAGTCTATGGAGGTGCTGTCATGACCGGCAACTGGTCTGGATTCGAAGCTTATGTGAAGGCGATGATGGAGAAAGAAGCGATCCCCGGGGCGGCCGTGGCCGTCTCGCTGCACGGAGAGACCGTCTATCAGCAGGGATTCGGCGTTAGAAATATGGAAACGGGTGAGCCGGTTACCCCGGATACGGTGTTCGGCATCGCGTCGGTTACCAAGTCGTTCACGGCCTTAGCCATCATGCAGCTCGCGGAGGAAGGGAAGCTTACGTTGGACGATCCCGTCACGAAGCACCTTCCCGAGTTTAAGCTGCGCACTTCCGGCGGGATGCGGGTCGAGGGTATCCAAGTGCGGCACTTGCTTTCCCATACGGCGGGTGTCCCGCCCATGCGCCGCCGGGAGGACCTTCGGCGGTTCGCCGAGCACCTCGACTATTTGGCGAGCGAAGAGATCGAGCTTTTAGGAGCGCCGGGGGAATATTTCAGCTACTGCAACGACACGTTTCTGCTGCTCGGGGCGATCATCGAACGGCTCACGGGTCGTCCGTTCCGAACGGTGATCACGGAGCGGATTCTGGAGCCGCTGCAGATGCGGCGGTCTACGTTCAGCTTGGACGAGCTGGCCGCTTGGGATAATGTCTCCGTACCGTATGTGAAGCGCGGCGGTACACAGACGCTGGACGAGGTGTCGTGGCCCAAGCTGGGGAATTACGAAGCGGGCGGCGGTATTCGGTCGACGGTGCGCGATCTGCTGAAATACGGGCAAATTTACGTGAATGAAGCCGAGCCTTCGAAGGGCCGCCCCGTGGTGCGGAGCGAGAGCTTGAGGCAGATGCGGGAGCCGATTCACCGGATCGGCAGAAATGTGTTCTACGGCTGCGCGCTGCGGGTGACCCCCGATTACTCCGGCGTTACGCTTGTCGAGCACGGGGGCGGCCAGCCCGGGGTATCGTCGTATTTTGGCTTCGTGCCCGAACGCGGGCTTGTAGCCGCTGTCTTGACGAATGTGGCGAACGTGCCCGCAAACGAGCTGTGGCTGGCGGCGGTTAATACGACGCTCGGCTTCCCCTTGGAGCAAAAGAGCAGCGTGGAGCCGACGTACAAGGCCTCTCTGGAGGAGCTGCGGCGTCTGACCGGCGCTTACCGGTCCGCCGAGGGCAGCAGCGTCGACATTGTGCTCGACGGGAACTCGCCCGTCACTGAAATTGACGGCAAAGCCTTCGCGCTGCGGGCTAGTGACGACCGTACGCTCGTCATCGCAGACAGCGGCTATCCGATCCGGTTCTTCTTCAAGGATGAGCCGCAGGCTTGGGCCGCCTTCTACGGCTCCCGCATGCTGAGGCGCGTAAACGAATAGAGGGAGAATATTTTATGAGCAGAAAGCGATTGCGCGATTACGGATTTACCGTCGGAAAGCTGCCGACCGGACAGTATAACAGCATTACGGATGTCCCCGGAGTATCCGTAGGGCATGTGACGTTACACGAGGACCGCCCCGATGCTTGCGTCCGGACGGGGGTCACAGCGATTTTGCCGCATCAGGGCGATTGGTTTCGCGAAAAAACAGTCGCTGCGGCACATGTGATCAACGGCTTCGGCAAAACGGCCGGTCTGGTTCAAGTGGACGAGTTGGGCGTCATCGAATCGCCGATTATGTTGACGAATACGTTCGGCGTACCGGCGGTGACCGAAGGCACGCTTCGTTACATGCTGGCGCAGGATAACGGAATCGGAGACCGCGACGGCTCGCTGAACGTCGTCACGGGGGAGTGCAACGACTCGTTGTTGAACGACATGAGAGGGCTGCACGTTCGTCCAGAGCATGCGATGGAAGCGATCCGTCAGGGATGGGCAGCCACGGACCGCCGCGTCTCGGAAGGGGCGGTCGGAGCCGGAACCGGGATGGTCTGCTTCGGCTATAAGGGAGGAATCGGGACATCGTCCAGACAGGTGGAAGCGGATGGATCAATTTACCATTTCGGGGTGCTGGTGCTGACGAACTTCGGCCTTGGGGAAGACTTGACCATACTTGGGAAGCCTGTGGGCGAATTCCTTCGGGCGAAGCCGGAGGAAGCGCGGGACAACGACGGCTCGATCATCATCGTGGTCGGCACCGATTTGCCGATGGACGCCCGCCAATTGAAGCGGATTGCCAGGCGTGCAGGCTTCGGCTTGGCGCGTACCGGCTCGATCGCTCATCACGGAAGCGGCGACATCGTGATCGCCTTCAGCAACGGCAACCGCATTCCGCATACGCCGGCTTCCGGTGTGCTCGAGCTCCGCGTCGTTCGCGAAGACGGCCGGCTGATGTCCGAATGCTTCCGCGCCGTAACGGAGGCAACTGAGGAAGCGATCTACAACTCCTTGTTTATGGCGGAGACGACTTCGGGGCGCAAAGGAAGAACGATTGCTGCTCTACCGGTTGAGGAAGTGCTGGCCGTACTGGGACGCTGATCGGGGTCAAGGCTCATACCCGACCAGCCAGTCCAGCCGGCTGATTTGCATCCGGGCAGGGAGCAGGCGAAGCAGCCGGTTCCGGACGGCCATGGCGGCGGGGTGCGCGAGCTGCACCATCCGGCCCATCGCGCGCGACCTGCGGACGACCAGCGCGGTCCGTCCGAACCGCTCCCGCTCATATTGCTGCAGAGCGGCGGCGGCATCGGGAGTGCCCGGCGTGCCGCACGCCTGCCTCAAGCAGCGAGACAGCGCAAGGGCGTCCTCCATCGCCTGCGCCCCGCCTTGCCCGAGGTTGGGCAGCATCGGATGCGCGGCGTCGCCGAGCAAGGTTACGCGCCCCCGGCTCCAGCCGGCGAGCGGCCGGCGGTCGAAAATATCGTGCGAAAGGATGGAGGCCTCATCCGTCGCAGAGATCAGCGCCTCGATCGGCTCCATCCAGCCGTGAAATTGGCGCAGCGCGGCCGCCTTCCTCTCGGCGGGCAGGAGCTCTTGGCCTTGCGGCGCGTTGATGGCGGCGAACCAGAAGATGCGTCCTTGCCCTATCGCCGATACGCCGAACCGCTTGCCCGGCCCCCAGGCTTCGAAACCGCCGCCTTGCTCGAACGGGTACCGTTCGTCGTGCCAATTCGCGATGCCCCGCAGCGCGGAATATCCGGCATAACGAAGCGGGGCGCTCTCGCTGAAGAGCTGCGCCCGAACGGCGGAGTGAAGGCCGTCGGCGCCAATCAGCACGTCCCCTTCGGCGGTCGTGCCGTCCTCGAAGACGGCCTTGACGCTCCGCTCGTTTTGCTCCCAGCTGCGCAATTTCTTATCTGTGCGTACCGTCCCGGGCTCCAGACGGCCGAGCAACACGGAATGCAGATCGGTCCGGTGGATCAGGTAACTCTGTGCCCCGTAGCGCCGGGCTTGCTCGTCTGTCGGAAGCGACACCAGCAGCTGTCCGTCCGATGTATAAATATCCGCTTGCCGTACAGGGGCTCCGAGACGGCTTGCCTGCTCGTCCGCTCCAAGCTGCCGCAGCGCTTTCATGGCATTGGCGGCGAGGACGATGCCGGCGCCGATGCCTGACAGGAAGTGCGTCCTCTCGTAGACCGAAACTTCCCAACCTGTGGTTTGCAGCGCGATGGCTGCCGACAATCCGCCGATACCGGCGCCGATAATGACCGCTCGGGGACGGGATGAAGCCGATGCCATGCGGGACCCTCCTTTCGGGCAGCTAACGCTGCCAGTTAAGCGATACCCTGATTATAAGGCGAAGCCCTGGTTCTAACAATGGTACCGTCCAGCGGTACTATCATAGAAAAAGCCGTCCTCCGTTGACTAATCAACGGGAAGGACGGCTTTCGCTTTTTTAGCTTGAGCTTACTTCACATACGCCCACTTGAGCTCATATTCAAGCGCATACGGCGGGAAGACCGCACCTTGCAGTTTCGGGTCTTTGAGCCAGCTGAGGGAGCGGAAGTAGTTCGGGATGATCGGCATTTCCTCCATCAATATTTTTTCGCCGTCGACCATCATCTGCGAACGCTTCGCTTTATCCATCTCGTTCTGCGCGCCTTTAATAAACTTGTCGTATTCGGCATTGGACCAACCAACATCGTTGAATTCGTTGCCGGTCACGTACATTTCGAGGAACGTCATCGGATCGTTGTAATCGGCGCTCCAGCCGGAGAGAGACGCTTCATATTTGTGGTTGTTCTCGTTATCTACGCGCAGCTTGTGCGGAACCGGCTCGCCGATGGCGTCGACGCCGAGATTTTGCTTCCACTGGGCGAGGATGAACTCGACGGATTTCGGTCCGACCCCGTTGTCGTCCGCTTGAAGCTTGAACTTCGGCAGCTGCGCCACGCCCAGCTCCTTCAAGCCTTCTTGCAGCAATTGCTTCGCTTTGGCCGGATCGAATTTCGGTCGCAGATCGCCCGCTTTTTTGCGGAACTCTCCACCGTTGCCGTCGCTCGTTCCGTTCGGTACGAAGCCAGTAGCCGGTACGGGGCCTTTGCCTGTAACCGTTTCGATGAACGCTTTGGTGTCGATGGCAAGCGCAAGCGCTTGACGAACTTTTTTGTTCTTGAAGGCCGGGACGTTCTCCTGGCTCAGCTTAACATACCAGGAAGACAGCTCGGGCTGCAGGACGAATTCCGGCTTACCTTCCCACTGATTGATGCTCTCGCGGGTAATGTTTTGCAGCTGGGTCGCTCCGGTTTGGAACAGGTTCAGACCGGTGTTTTCGTCTTTGACGATGTTCAGCGTAATTTTTTCCAGCTTGACTTTATCTTTGTCCCAATATTTATCGTTTTTGACTAAGACGAGCTGCTGCTCATGGTCCCATTGGGCCAGCTTGAACGGACCCGGGCCGATGGCGGATTCTGCGTCTGCGCCGTTTTTATCGCCATATTTTTCGACGATGTCTTTGCGTTGCGGGAAAAATTGCAGGAAGGATAATTGCTCGGTGAAGAACGGAATCGGGCGTTCCAAGGTAATTTCCACCGTTTTCTCATCCAGCGCCTTGACGCCGAGCGCTTTCTTCGCCGCTTCGAGCTCTTGGGGGGTCTTGGCTTTCTGCACGTCCGCCCCGCCCTTAACCCAAGCTACCATAAAAGCATACAACGCCTTGGTCGAAGGGTCCAGCGTACGCTGGTACGAGTAGACGAAGTCTTCGGCTTTGACCGGCTGGCCGTCGGAGTAGACCAAATTGTCTTTCAGCTGGATCGTGTACGTTTTACCGTCTGCCGAAATTTTCGGCATGTCTTTCGCTAGCCCCGGCTCGGCTTTGCCGTCCTTATTGAGACGGTACAGCCCTTCGCTAACGGCGTTCATGACGGTAAACGCTGCCACCTGCGTCGATTTGGAGACGTCCATCGCCCCCGGTTCCGTCCTGAAGTTAAGGGTGATCTCCTGCTTGGGGGCAGCGCTCTTCTCGCCGCCTTCCGTTCCCGTACCGGTGTTCGTACCGGTGCTGCCGCCAGTACATCCGGCTGCCGTTGCGCCGACAACAGTCAGGATGACCGTTGTAGCCAGCCATTTGCGAATCTTCATAAGCTCGCTCCTTTTTCATTATTTTATATAATCAAGAACGACGATGAATCGTTCTGTGATCCCTTTGCAAAAATTACGCAAGACGCATCGACTGCCGCGTTGGTTATGCAGGTTCTTATGAAGTAGGGAGTAGAGCAGCAGGACTAGCGGCTCGGGGACGGCAGGAGCATGGAGGAAGGCCCGGTAGGAAGTGAATGCTCGTCCCAAATTCTAGGTGTGGTAAAAGATTACTGGGATATTTGTAATATTAAGATTGTAAAAATATATTACCAAGCTACCACAATATACCAGTGTTTTCAATACAATTTTAATAAAATGTATTCGTTTTCAAAAAGAAAATGACGGGAAGGCTGTTAATGAAATAACCATAGGTTAAACGGGTGGAGGGCGGATGCAAAATTATCGGATGGCGTGTGCCCGGGAGGATGAAAGCGTAGGTCAAAAGAACGACGTGCCAAGGAGCGTTCGGAAAAAAGGTTAATAGCGAGAGAGGGAAAATAAATTTTTTGGGATAAAATGTATGATTTTGGCGAAAGAGCCCGATATTGAGCAAGGCCGTTGCAAGCGGCATCCGCAACACATCCGGACACCCGGAGAAGATCAAGGCCGAGCTAAACGAATATTTTTTCGAAACCTCTGAAACCTAAATGCGCTCTCGCCGGTCTAAAGGGTATACATGGGAGGGGAAGGACATGAACCGAAGCGACCGGGTCAGAGAAGCCCAATCGGGAAATCACGCGGCCTTCCTGGCTCTGATCGAGGAACAGCAGGACCGCCTGCGCCGGATTGCCTATTATTACGTGCGGCAGGACATGGACGCGGAGGATGTGGTCCATGAGGCGATCTACAAGGCGCTTGTCGGACTGCCGAAGCTGAAGCAGCCGCAATTTTTCGCCACTTGGCTGACCCGCATCGTCATCAACTGCGCGCTGACGGCGCTGGACAAGCGGCAGCGGCTGGTGCCGGATGATAGCCGTGCAGCCGAACGTCAGCCGGCTCTCGTGCCCGATCCCGACGACCGTCTCGACTTGCGTTCGGCGGTCCGGCAGTTGGAGCCGAAGCAGAGACAGGTGATCACATTCAAATATTGGCACGATATGACGATCGAGGAGATCGCCGTTTTGCTCCGCAAGCCGATAGGCACGGTGAAAACCATTTTGCACAGGGGGTTGAAGGAATTGCGCAAACGATACGATAACCCGGACGAACCGGCAGGCTCAAGCCTGTCCCCATCAGCCGGTGCTTCCGAATTATCCGGCGAGGAAGCCTTGCAGCACAAGCTGGCCGAATTGAAGCTGCGGACGGAGGAGCTCTTCGACATCCCGGAAGCGTACGAGCTTACGATTGCGGATTATCACGAAGACAAGCGCGAAGGCGGGCGGGCGATGTTCGTCTGGACGAAAGCGGGCGAAGACCCCATATGGAGCAAGTCCGGCAAGGATAGCGGCCTGTCCGTGGAGCTTAACGCTCAAGGGGATCTAGTCGAGTATACGATCGATGTGGAGGAGGCGGCCAGCGATTTGCCGGAGCTGTCTGTGGAACAATTGCGGCTCAAGGCGGAGAAGTTCGTGCTCGACCATTATCCGGGCGCGCTGAAGCCGTTTTCCCTGACGCGCACCAAGTCCGCAGACTCCGGGACGCTATTCTTTTATGAACAGGAGATCATGGGGCTGCCGCTGCCGCTGTCGGGGTTCCGGGTCAAAGTTCATCGCAGCGGCATCGTCAGCGACTTCCGGTATTTCGGCCGGCAGACGAAGCCGAAAGTCCCGGAGTTTATTGTTCCGAAGGAGCGGCTTCTGCGCCAGATTTCGGATACTGCCAAGCTGGACCTGCGGCTGGACTTCCTTCACAAGTCCGTCGACGATACGGAAAAGGATGAGCTGAGGCTGGTCTACGAACCGAGAACCCGCTGGATGCTTTTCCGGGCGGACGGGACGGAAGAGGCCCGCGAAGCAGCCGACGAAGATACGGAATCCGAAGAACCGGCCATATGGCTGCCTGTTCCCGAGCGGCCTGCGGTCGAGGCTCCGGCCGTCCAGACGGCGCAGGACGCTCAGGAGCTGCTCGGAATCGATCCGGACCGGTACGAGCTGCTGAGGGAAGTGGAAATGGACGACCGGATGACCGGTATCGTCTGGCGACGGCGCGATTGGCAACCGATGTCGTCAGAGGATCGTTCGCTGGACGCCTTTTTCCGGCAGCGGTCGGAGGAGACGCTGAAAGCGAAGATCGATCCGGTCGGCGGAAGGCTGGTGTCGTTTATTCGTTTTGAAGAGGAGGCTCCAGGGGAGCTGAGGCTGTCACGGGAAGAGTGCTTGGACATCGCACTGAGATTTTTGGACCGTATGTCGCCGGGGTTGGCGCCGTTTTTGCAGCTGCGGCAGCAGGAGGAAGTGTCCGATTCCGACAGGGAGCACTTCGATTTCCGCATCGGGAAACAGGGCGTCTGGCTGGAATTGGAGCATATCCGGATATCCGTCAACAAGACGTCGGGACAGATTGGACATGTGACGGGCCCGTCTGTCGATCCGGCGCAATTGCGGGCTGTCGAGGTTACGCCGCTCATGGACGAGGCAGAGGCGCGGCGGATTTATGCGGAAGCTCTCGATCTGAAGCTGGGGTGGGAGACGGATTACTCGGCCAACGGCAAAAGGCGCCGTTACCGCTTGATGTACCGTCTGGTGCATAAGGAAAAGGGCCGGGAAATCCGTTGGATCGATGCCCGAACGGGCGAGTTGATTTGTTCGAAGCTGGATTAAAGGGGATGGTTCGGTGAGGATGAGCAAAAGAACGGAACAGAGGTACAGCATGCGTTTGCTGAAGCTGTGGATCCGCATGCCCCGAGAGCTTCGTTACCTGGCGATTATTGGATCGATGGTCTTCTTGTATTGGTTCTTCAAGTGGCTTAACGGGTGATTCTGCAGGTTCAAACGATGCCCTCCCCGGGTAAGGAAGGACACATCTTCCTTTTCCGAAGGAGGGCTTTTTATGGCGGACTACGCCTATATTACCGTCAAGCTGACGGCCGGTCAGTAGCCGTCCGTTCTCTGTCCCTTCCGCTCGGCCAGATCTGCGCCTTGATGCGCAGAAATGGAGCCGAGATGCGGCGAACCGGTATCCGTCTGGCCCGACCCCGCTGCAGGCCTGCGAAAGGGCGCGATCCACCGGCCGAGTGTGAACCCGATACCGATCAGAAAAAACACGAGCGGGAGGACGATGGCGATGCCGAGCCATAGGGCGGCTGGCTCTACTAAGTCTGCCTGATAAAAGCGGTAAAGGGCGTACGAGGCGTACGGAATTTCCACCAGCGCTGCCGTTACGGCTCCGACGGTGTAGCTCCGCTTCCCTAGTGATAAGCCTACATGCTTAATACCGTCCAGCAGCATGACCGCGACCATGCCAAGGAAGACGGGGCCGAGCTTCCCTCCGTCCTCCACCGCTGCTGCGGCCATGCCCGTACCAAGGCAGATAAGCGATCCGATCAGCACGACAGCCGTCGCGAATTGAACGGTAATGCTTTTGTCCCAGTTTAGCGCCCGCTGCATCAACGGGGACAGGGTGTGTTTGCGCGGCCGTACCCAGCGTTCCACGGTGACGATTTCCTCGCCGTCATGAAGGAAGAAGGCGACGGGCAGAAGCCAGATCAATAGATGCAGGGAAATCCAGTCATTCAGAAAAGCGAGCATGTTAGGTTCCTCCTTGTTTGTTTCTTATGGAGTTACAATTGAGTAAACACTCAAAAGTTGCTTAAAAAAATTTGGCCTTTCAAGGAACGCATTAGGCATCACCTTTGTAAAGGCCGTGGAGCAGCAGGCCGACCAGTTGGCGAATATAAGCTTCTTCATCGCCCAGCACGGCCATTTCGCTCCCAAAGCGGGAATGCAGCGCGAAATAAAGCAGGATCGACGCATTAAGCATCGTTGCGGCGACGTGATAGGTTTGCTCGCTTATTTGTCCAACGGGGGCCGACTGCTTCAAAATGCTGCTGCCGGAGGCGCCGATGTTTCCGATGAGCCGGAGCACTTCCTGAGAAACGGCCTCATCCCGCATCATCTCTGGGGACCAGATCAGCAGAAGGTACTCCCGGTTTTCCTTCAAAAATTGCAGGTACCGGCATCCGTACTGTACCAGCGCTTCGTCCAACGGCAGCCGCTTCCACCGGTCCGCGCCGTCCTGCGCCAGCAGCGCGAAGGAGAAGCTGTGGACAATATGCATGAGCAGCTTGCGCTTGCCGCCGAAGTAGTAGAAGATTAAGCCTTCCGTTACGCCGCTTTCCTCTGCGATTTCCTTGGTCGTCGTCGCATGGTAGCCTTTCGCGGAAAAAAGGCGGAGGGCCGCCGTGACGATTTTTTGTTTTTTCAGCTCGGGATCGTTCTTTTCGCCTCTCGCCATCGCCATCATTCGTCCTTCCTGCTCAAATTTTGAGTGTTTACTCAAAATTATAGTTGAGCCTCTCCAATTGTCAAGCCGCATATCGCACAGGGGCTATGAAAAACGAACGGCAGCAAGCCCGCCTTCAGGGGACGGATTGCTGCCGCAACCTCAAGTCTGATTAACCGTCCGAACGGCATTCCGAAACCCGCGGTCCGGGTTCAGCCTTTGATGGCCGCGATGATAAGGATCGCCCCGACCAGCACAAGCGGCGCCAGCATAACGACCCACGCCATCGGTCTGGCTGCGTTGATCGTCCAGCCGATGCCGACCCGCTTCTCGATAAACAGCGAAGGATCGTCCGGATTATAGTAGATCGATCCCAGCTTCCAATACTTGTCGTCGTCGGCTGTCCCGGGCACTGGCTTCTCGTTCGTTGCAGTCGATCCGCCGAGCCGGCTCCCGCCTTGCCCGGTAATGAACGAGACTACGAGAACCAAGATCAGCATCAGAGCGGGAATCGTGATCGCCACGGTGACGAGTACCGAACCGTCAAAGGGGAATAGCAAGAAGAACTGGATGAACGAGAACAGCACGAGCATCAAGAAGCCCATGACCAACAACACGAGAGACCAGATCCGGCGGAACCGGATGTTCTGTTCGCGCGATTGCTCGGGCGCATTCGCGTCGATCTGCTGTTTGCTTTTGCGGATCACTGTATTAATGGACGCGAATATGAAGATCAGGACCAACTGCATCACATTCGGGAAAAAAACGTTCCAGTACGTTTTCGGCTGGGTGGCCGTCGGGTTGCCCTGCATATCGTACCGCGACACGAGAGTGTCTGGAAGCTTATCATAATTCCACAAAGCAATGCCGGCGCACAGGGCAACGAAGGCCAGGTGAACCAGGTACCACCAATCGGAATACGTCGTTTTCCGGCTCCGAAACGAGGTGTCGACGGCAATGAACCGGGCGCTGGCGTTCTCCAAAGGACGCGTCGCCTTCCACTGCTTCATTTTGTTGTAATAGACGAAATAGCCGACCGTCGACGCCGCCATAAGCGCCAAGACAAAACCGATGATGAACAGCCCCTGCTGCGTCTCGTTCGTTCCCTGTATGACGAAAATCAAAACGATGAGAAGCACGGCTCCGATCGCCCCGTTCCACCAGGCATAGCGGCGGCGCATCGATTGCAGCTCGGGATCGTGATAGTGCCGCGAATCGATCGATACGCCGAAATGATTCGTCGTTCTCGTAAAATACGGCAAACCGGCCAGCATCACAATGACCGGCACAAAAATGGCCGCGACCAGCAAAGCGATTCCAATATGCATGTAGCCTCCTCCTTAGTTCCCTTTGATATCGTTGAAAATGCCTTGGATAAACCCGAGCAGCTCCTCCTCGCGCATGCCGCGGCATATGGCTTCGGCTGCGATCGGCGTCAACTGCTCGCGCAATTTGTTTTTATACGCCTCGGTTATCTGGGGCATGCCGTCCGGCTGGACGACAACCCCTTTTTGGCGGTGAATTTGAATGAAGCCTTCCTGCTTCAGGAGCGTGTAGGCTTTATTCACGGTATGCAGATTGATGCCGATATCCGAAGCGAGACTGCGCACGGATGGAAGCGCCTCGCCGGGCTTCAAGGCGCCGCTCGCAATGCCTTCGAGAATCTGATTCATCAACTGGGCATAAATTGGAGTTTCCGACTGTAAATCCAATTTAATAATCATGGAATCCCCTCGTACTTTGGGCTGCCGGGGTGAACCCCGTGGTTTCGCCTCAAAATTAGTTTTTGCCTGTCAGCCACCCGGCGATATCGTCAATCACGTAGGATGGCACGTTGCCGGGAAGGGCGTATTCCTTGCCCGTGGAAGGCTGATCGAACTCGACGAACCCGTGGTTCAGCTTCGGATAAAGCTTGTAAACGACGTCTTGGCGCGTAGACAGGGCAGACTTCCAGCCGTCCAGGTTGCTTGCGGTCACTTGAAAATCGTTATCGCCCTGCAGAACGAGAAGCGGCGTCGATTGACGCTTGGCGATTTCGCCGCCCCGATAGTTCCGGAAGTCGAACCACCAGACCGGATCGCCTAGCGCAAAATTTTTCGGTACGTTCGCCGCGGCGCGCAGCGGGACCATCCGTGCGAATGCGTTTGAAGAGCCGGCATCGGCTTCCTTGGGTGCATCGGCGGATTGGACGCTCGTCTGCTCAACCGGCGCTTTTTCGGCCAGGGCGTGTAACGGTTGGACAATCGCCGCCGCTAACAGAGAACCGACGGCTAATTGCTGTATGCTGCGATTCCATCGTGTGCTCATATCGTATTCCCCCAAGTTTGTAGTTATAACTGTTATACTATATATATAACAGTTATACGTAGGGAGTCAAGGCTGATTGCAAATTGCAGATACTAAATTATAATTATTACAAATAAGCTTGTAGGAGATCCGGCAACCCATTCGGTTTTCTGTTATAATGGGAGCAACGGATAAGCTTGATTAGGATGAAGGCGGTGTTGTGTCTTGGAAAAAGTGCTGCAAGATCAATGCGATGAGACCTGTGAAGGCACCTCTCAGATTGAAGATTTGAAGGAAAGTCTGATCCCGGAAGCGACGGCGGCCGGACTGGCGGATGTATTCAAAGCGCTGGGCGACCCGACGCGGGTGAAGATCATATATACGCTGCTGCAGAAAGAGCTTTGTGTGCATGACCTGACATTGGTTCTGGAAATGGGGCAGTCGGCGATATCGCATCAGCTTCGCTATTTGCGCAATTTACGCATCGTGAAGCGGCGCAAAGTAGGGAAGACGGTGTTCTACTCGCTCGACGACGAGCACATCGAGCAAATTTTCGTGCAGATGCTGCAGCACGTCAAGCACGGCTAGCGGTAAGTGAGCATACTAAAGCAGGGGGAGATCCTCCTGCTTTTTTCTATTTCTTTTTCATCGCTGCTTCAAAAGAAGGGCGTACGCCGGTTGACAGATCTGCAATGGATGACATAAGATGGTAATAAACGTATGAACAATTAATCATGTATTGTATAGAGGAGATGGAGATATGTCCGGCAAACCATCCTGCTGCGGGTCCGAAGGGTCGCGCAGCAGCAAGCCCGACGTTCATGGAAACGGCGATCCCCGGCACGACCTAGAGCTTAAGCATGTGCATGATGCCGGGTGCGGACACGAACACGGCCACGAGCATGGTCATGATCACAACCACAATCCCAGTGACGCTCACGATCACGGCCGCAGCCATGACGCCTGCGGTTGCGGGGATCATCACGATCATGACCACAGCCATGGTCATAGCCACGATCACGGCGCCTGCGGCTGCGGAAGCAGCCACGAGGCGGAGGATGCGGCCAACGCCGCCCTGGCGGCGGCGGCTGCGGAAGCCGCGGCGGCCGGAGCGATATCCAGCGTGTACCGTATCGAAGGAATGGACTGCGCGGATTGCGCGCGGAAGCTGGAGAAACGAGTAGGGGCGCTGGCAACCGTCCAGATCGCTTCAGTCAATTACGGGGCCGCCAAAATGACCGTCATTCATGACGGGATGGCCGGGGAAGCCGTCATGCAGACGGTAAGGCAGGCGGGCTACACGGCCATCGCCGACAACGGCACGCTGCCCGGAACCCACGGCGAGCAGCCGTTCTGGAAACGCAACAAAAAAGCGGTGCCGACAGCGGTGTCCGGAGCGGTGTTTTTGGTTGCCTGGCTGCTTGCTTTAACCAAAGTCGCGCCGGAAACAGTCGTCACGCTGCTCTATGCCGCGGCCATGGTGATCGGCGGCTTCCGCATCGCGCGTACCGGCATCTACGGGCTCAAGTCGGGGACGATCGGCATGGATCTGCTGATGACCGTAGCGGCGATCGGCGCCGGCTGCATCGGGCAGTGGGAGGAAGGTGCCGCCGTCGTGGTGCTTTTCTCGCTCGGCGAGACACTCGAAGCTTACACGATGGACCGGACCCGCAGGTCGATCCGCGGATTGATGGATTTGTCGCCTAAGGAGGCGCTGGTTCGCAGGCAAGGCAGCGAGATGAAGCTGCCGACGGGGCAGATCGAAGTCGGGGACATTCTGCTCGTGAAGCCCGGTGAAAAAATCGCCATGGACGGGATGGTCGTCCAAGGGACTTCGTCGGTGAATCAGGCTCCGATTACGGGCGAATCCGTCCCGGTGCTCAAGGAAACGGGCAGCGAAGCATTCGCCGGCACGATCAACGGGGAAGGGGCGCTGGAAATCCGGGTAACCCGGCGCGTGGAAGACAACACGCTGTCCCGCATCATCCGCATGGTCGAGGATGCCCAGGCGCAGAAAGCGCCGTCGCAGCGGTTCATCGATGCGTTTGCCAAGTACTACACCCCTGCCGTGCTCCTTATTGCGCTTGGCATTGCGGTGATTCCCGCGCTGGCGTTCGGCCAGCCGTTCGAGCCGTGGTTTTACCGCGCGCTGATGATGCTCGTCGTGTCTTGCCCGTGCGCTTTGGTCATTTCTACGCCCGTCAGCATCGTATCGGCGATCGGCAATGCGGCGAGACACGGCGTATTGATCAAAGGCGGCGCCTATTTGGAACGGCTCGGCGCCGTAGAGGCCGTCGCCTTCGACAAGACCGGCACGTTGACGGCCGGCGTGCCCGAGGTGACGGAATGCATTCCGCTGGGAGGAAGAACCGCGGAAGAGGTGCTGACGATCGCAGGGGGGATCGAGGCGCGGTCAGGGCATCCCGTCGGCGAGGCCATCGTCAGGAAAGCGAAGCGGGAGGGCGTGCCGCTTGCGGACATCACGGATTTTGCCGCCGTGCCTGGACGCGGGGCCAAAGCACAAGTCGGCGGCAGCTTGTTCTTTATCGGGAGCCCCCGGTGGTTCGTCCAAGAGCTGGGCATGTCCCTGGAATCGCTGCGGGGAGAGCTGGAGCGGCTGGAAAGCCAAGGAAACACCGTCATGGTGCTGGGCACCGCCATGGAGCCGTGGGCAGTCTTCGCAGCCTCCGACGAGCTTCGTCCGAACAGCCGCATGGCATTGGAGCAGCTTCGCGCCGCAGGCATTCGTCAAGCGGTGATGCTGACCGGCGACAACCGGGGAACGGCAGAGGCGACCGCCTCCAAGCTGGGCGGGATCGCCTACCGCGCCGAGCTGCTGCCGCAGGATAAAGTAACCGCCGTCCGCGAGCTGATGAACGAACACGGACATGTCGCGATGGTGGGGGACGGCGTCAACGATGCGCCTGCGTTGGCCACCGCCACCGTAGGCATCGCGATGGGGGCAGCCGGTACCGACACGGCGCTTGAAACGGCCGATGTCGCCCTGATGGCGGACGATCTGTCCAAACTGGCGTACACAGTGCGGCTAAGCCGCCGTGCGCTGCGGATTATTAAGCAAAACATCGCCTTTTCCCTGCTTGTGAAGGCGGTCTTTCTCGCTCTCATTTTCTTTGGAGCTTCGACGCTCTGGTTGGCGGTGCTCGCCGACACGGGCAGCTCGCTTATCGTGATCGCCAACGGCATGCGGCTGCTCCGCATCAAGCCGTAAAGTCGCGAGGCTCTTTTGCCGGCCGTCTTTCCCTGTGAAAGGCGGTTTTTTTATGCTCATTTTGAATAGTTTAACGAAAATTCAGAAGTCACTCCAAGACCTCGCATCTATTTTTTATCGTAGAGGAGGTGAATCGATTGGTAAAAAAACGACAGGCTCTTTTCTCGTCATGCTGGTCCTCCTGTTAACCTTAGCGTCGTCGGCTTTCACCAACAATACGAACTACACGAGATCCTTTGACCATGCGGTCGGCAATATCGTGTACAGCGGAACGGTCGTCAACATGGGAAGCGCACCGGATACGCTGTATATCTCTCTGTACCGCGTAACGCCGAACGGCGATGTTCTGGTAGGCTCGACTTCGGTGTATCTTGGTGTCACGCCCGGCAACCGGCACAAGAACCTCAACGGAACTTTGGGAATCGATCAACCGGCAGGCCAATACTATTACAAGTTTGTAGCCAGGGAGTATTGGGGAGTGTAATGGTTTACTATATTTGCAGCAAAGAGCCTGGCCGGCGGCCAGGTTTTTTCAATTGTCATAGCAGCGGCAGCTTGAACGCCGCGCAGTTCGTTTCCAACCTGCTCCGTCTTTTTCCCGGCCGGTCCGCATAGGCTGTAACAGACGGGCCGTACAGGCCGGGGAAGGGGGAGCCGCGGTGCTGAGGCGCAGATGGAGAAGCAGTCCCTCGGGAAAAAGCAAGCTGAAGCGCACGCTGTTGATCGTGCTGGTCGTTCTGCTGCTTCTCTGCATGCAGGCTTATTTATACGTCGAGCGAAATTTAAAGGAACCGCTGGTGCATTTGGCGCGGGTGCGCGTGAAGCAAATCGCGACAGAAGCGATCAATTCGGCGATCGCGGACCGGATGGCGCAGAACACCAATTTCCAGAAGCTGATCGATTGGCGTACCGACAACAGCGGCAAAATTACGGGCTTCATGTTGAATTATGCGGAGCACAGCCGGATTACCGCCGACACGGTCAATATTGTGACCAAGCAACTGGAAGCCGTAGGCTCCGTTCCGGAGCACATCCCGCTCGGTCAGGCGATGCATTCGCCGCTTCTCGCTTCGTTCGGACCGAATATTCCGATCCGGCTCGTGCCTGCGGGCACAGCCAAGGTGGAGCTGAATACGCGCTATCAGAGCGCCGGCATCAATATGATTTTGGTGGAGGTATACGTTCATGTGACGGTCGAAATGACGGTCATTATTCCATTCGATTCCGCGCCCGAAGTGGTGGAAACGGAGCTGCCCGTATCCTACTCACTGGTGGTCGGGGATGTGCCTACCTATTATTTTGACGGCCGGGGCAATCCGGTCGGCCAGTCGGGGCCGCTGCCCCCGGGGATCTCGCTCCCGAATGTAAACGTTCCGGCGGCGAAACCCGATGCTTCGGAAGCGCGAAGCAAAGAGTCGTCCGTCGAGCCGAAAGCAAAATAAATCCGGTACGGGATTCGCGGAAACTTCCGCGTTTACGCACCGGATCATTTTAGTGTCTCATGCAGGGACCAGCTCCGTCACGGTGTGGTCGTCTTGCGCCGCATGCGCTCCTCCCGCTCCCATTTGCGCAAGTGGGGGTACGGATCGAAGGACCATTCCGTCAACCCGTTGTCCCGGTACAATCCGTAATGCAAATGGGGCGGAAACTTCCCGGACGTGCCGGGCTTCCCATAGCCGGAGCTGCCGACCCAACCGACCACTTGGCCGGGTTTTACGATGCTGCCCTGCTGCACTTCTTTTTTGTTAAAGCGGGACAAATGGGCGTAATAATGATACACGTTGTTTAGATCGCGGATCCCGATGCGCCAGCCGCCGTACGGATTCCAGCCCATCACTTCGATGACGCCGTACGTGGCGCTACGCACCGGAACGCCGTAGCCGGCGAAGATATCGGTTCCTTCGTGGATGCGGTATCCGCCCCAGCCGCGGCTGGCCCCCCACGTGCTGCGGTAGGAATAATCGGCGCTAAGCGGCATCACGAAGCAATGCTCGTACAAGTCGAGCGTATCGAAATGGGCGTAGATCCGGGCGAATTGCTGAATCCGCTCGACGCTCCGAGTATTTTGGTAATAGTCCCAGAGCCCGATTCGGAGGTCTTCCTCGGCGCTTCCTTTTTGGAGCATGTTGGCCGCCATCGAATACAGCCGGTCAAGATCGTTCATCCGGTCTGCCAAGCCGTCCCCCGAGCCGTCCTTACCGATTCCTCCGAACCATTGAATGCTCTTCACATTTTTGTCCTCGTGGTCGGGGTTGAGAATGCCGCCCCACTGCAGATCGGTAAAATAAATGGCGATCATTCCGTCAGGGGCCGGGCGCTTTTTGGCCAGGTTGATCGTCCGCTCGTATTGATCGACCGCTGCCAAATAATACCAAGGAATACCGGTAACCGCACCGACTTTGTCGAATAGATCCTTGCGCTCGGCGAACACGGCTTTCATTCCATTCGCCGCCTTGCTTGCTTTCGGTAATGCAGGAGTCTTGGCTGCGGGAGCATAGGCGAACCCCCGGTTTTCCAGGCCCCCCCATGCCGGACCAACGAGCAGCGCGGCACACAGAGCCGCCGCGGTTAACACTCGTGCATGGAATGCTGCCATACGATATAGCTGCCTCCTTCGTTCGGGTATCGATACGCTGGTTTCATTTAACTGTAGCATGTGCGGGCCGCTGCCTTTTTATCCCTTGTCCGGTTTGATATGATGAAGGCATGGGGGGGATGCCGGATGCCGTTTGATCACAGGGAAGAGCATATAGATGACCGCATGCTTATTTTACAGGCCAATATCGACGACATGAATCCGGAATATTGTTCGTACGTGACCGACCTGCTGCTGGAGCAGGGGGCCAACGACGTATACTGGATTCCGATTATTATGAAAAAAGGCCGTCCCGGCGTCATGCTGAACGTACTGACCGACGATGAGGGCGCGAAGCGAATGGAGGACGTTATTTTCCGGGAAACGACGACGCTTGGCTTGCGTTATTTGCGGGCTTCATGCCACCGTCTGGGAAGAGAGCTTCACAGGGTCGATACGCCCTGGGGACCCATTCAGGTAAAAGCGGGGTTCCATCAGGGAGAGCTCGTCCAGTTCGCCCCGGAGTTTAAGGAATGCGAGCAGGTGGCCAAAACGCACGGTGTGCCGCTCAAGCAAGTGTACGACGAGGTGCGGCGGCGGTTTATGGAGCGCGGCCGCGCCTAAACAACCCAACGGACGGCTCTCCCGAAGCAGACCTTGTGTATCTGCCGGCGGAAGCCGTCCGTTGGCCGTTCTACCATAGTGAAGCAGCGAAACGAAAAAGCGGCCTTTTCCCGGAGGAAAAGCCGCTCGTTTTAACTATTGCCGTATGCAAGTATCGTCCGGACCGTCATTGTCATGCTTGTGGTGCACGTGAGGATGCTTCTCATCGTGCGTGTGATCGTCCTGGCTATGTTTTTCGTGTCCGTGCTCATGCTCGTGCGAATGCCCGTGATGATGGTGCCCGTGCTCATGCTCATGCTCATGCGAGTGCTCATGATGATGGTGCTCGTGCCCATGCTCATGCGAATGCTCGTGATGCTGGTGTCCGTGCTCGTGCGAGTGTCCGTGATGATGGTGCTCCGGCTGATGATGTCCGTGAACGTGCTCGTGCGTGAACTCTTCGTGGTGCACCTGCCACTTGTTCAAATAGGGATCGGCTTGCCCGACTACGACGCGCAGCACGTTAGGCTGGTTCGGCAAATCGCGTGTTCCGGCCCCGTACCCGATCGACTCCACGATCATCGGCGGGAGGCCCTTGGCGAATTCGTCGACGAGTCCGGAGACGATGCCCGCGCCTGTCGGCGTCGTCATCTCCAGCGAATACGAGGTCGGCGCGATCGGCAGCCCTCTCATCATTTCCAGCGTGGCCGGAGCCGGCACCGGATAAATGCCATGATCGCAGTGCACCGTGCCGGAGCCGAGAGGTACGGCGGAGGACAAAATTTTCTCGATCTCCAGCGAATCGATGGCCAAGGCTACCCCGATCACATCGACGATCGAATCGATCGCGCCTACTTCGTGAAAATGAACGCGGTCGATCGGGATGTTATGTATTTTCGCTTCCGCTACCCCGATCTTCTCGAAAATCGCGAGGCTCAGCTTGACGACGCGCTCGTTGAAGCCGGCACGATGAATCAGCTCGACGATTTCCGAGTAGTGGCGATGGTGCGCCGGCGGCGTATGTGGATCAAGCACGACGTCGAGCTTCAGTGCAGATATGCCGCGCTTGTTCACGCGCCTCCATTCCAGCGTGAACGGCTCGATCTGAATTTTACGAAGCTCTTCTTCGATATAGTGACGGTCGGCGCCGGCGTCGACAAGCGCGCCCAGCGTCATATCGCCGCTGATTCCGGAGAAGCAGTCCAAATACAAGATTTTCAATTTTCATCCCTCTTTGTCCCGTTTTGGTGGATTAGTGCGGCGTTATATCCGGCGCCGAAGCCGTTGTCGATGTTCACGACGGAAATGCCGGGCGCACAGGCGTTGAGCATGGATAACAGCGCGGCGACGCCTTGAAAGCTGGCGCCGTAGCCGACGCTTGTCGGCACCGCAATGACCGGTACGGCCACCAGGCCGCCCAAGACGCTGGCGAGCGCCCCTTCCATCCCGGCGACAACCACGACCGCGCTCGCTCCGCGGATGACCGGCAGCCGGCGGAACAGCCGGTGTATGCCGGCCACGCCGACGTCGTAGACGCGCTCCACGCGGGAGCCCAGGCACTCGGCCGTCACGGCGGCTTCCTCCGCCACAGGCACATCCGACGTGCCTGCGCAGACGACGGCGATGTAGCTGCCGCCGTCCGTCACGGCTTCGCCGCTCCGCAGCCAAGTCAGCGCCCGCGCCTCGGGGTGATGCTTCACTCCCGGGATGCGCTCCGCGACATAGGCGGCTTTATCCGCGTCGACGCGCGTCGCCAGCACGCGGTCCGTATGGGCGGCCAGCCGCTCGAAGATCGCGGCGATTTGCTCCGCCGATTTGCTTTCCCCGTAGATGACCTCGGGGAAGCCGGTCCGCGCCGGACGGCTCAGATCGAGCTGCGCGTAGCCTAGACTGTCGTCCACGGCGTCCTCCGAAAGCGACAGGAAGGACGCCTTGCGGCGCATCGGCGTTTCCACGGTTGAATTCTCCCCGGCGTCTTTTACGTTTTTATCGATTGCCGGCTGCTCTGGCGTTCTTCCGGCTTGTACGGCCGTTTCCTGCCGCCTGCCCGGGGCAGTTTGCTCCCCGGACAGTCCTTCCTCTAGCAGACGTTTGGCTTCGGCGATATCGAGATCGCCGGATTGCACCAGCTTAAGTATGTTGTCGATGTTCATCATCGTAAATGCTCGAACCTCCCGCTCCCAAAAACCTTACTTCAGTGTACCATATTTCCCATCTCAAAGTAATTTCGAAAGTGGATTGTTGGCCTATTCGTGATATAATAGCTTCAAATCCAAGCGCAAGAAAAGCTTGCTGCGGAACAGGAGTGCATCCATGGCGACTCATCAAATAGAACGCAAGCCCGAATGGCTGAAAATCAAGCTGACGACGGGGGACAACTACAAAGAGCTGAAAAACATGATGCGCGGCAAAACGCTGCACACGGTATGCGAGGAAGCGAAATGCCCGAACATCCATGAGTGCTGGGCGGCCCGGACCGCGACCTTTATGATTTTGGGTGACATCTGTACGCGGGCATGCCGATTCTGCGCCGTCAATACAGGGATGCCGACAGAGCTGGATCTGCAGGAGCCGGAGCGTGTCGCGGAGGCGTCGGAGCAGATGGGCCTGCGCCATGTCGTCGTCACTTCCGTCGCAAGGGACGACCTGAAGGACGGCGGGGCTTCCGTATTCGCCGCGACGATCCGGGCGATCCGGGGGCGTCTGCCGCTGGCCGGGGTCGAAGTGCTCATTCCCGATTTTCAAGGGGACGAGGAAGCGCTTCGCACTGTGCTGGAAGCGAAGCCTAATATTTTGAACCACAACGTGGAAACGGTGGAGCGGCTGTCCGACAAGGTGCGGGCCAAGGCCAAATACCGCCGTTCGCTGGAGCTGCTTGAGCGCTCCAAGAAAATTGCCCCTTCGATCCCGACGAAATCGAGCATCATGCTCGGCGTTGGCGAGACATGGGACGAAATTTTGCAGACGATGGACGACTTGCGCGCCGTCGATTGCTCCATTATGACGATCGGCCAATACTTGCAGCCTTCGCTCAAGCATTTGCCGGTGTCCAAGTACTACACGCCGGAGCAATTCGCAGAGCTGAAGCAGGAGGGCTTGAAACGCGGGTTCAGCCACGTGGAGTCCGGTCCGCTCGTCCGCAGCTCGTATCATGCGCATGAACAGGTCCAATCGGCGAAGCAGTCGTAAACTTGGGGAGGTGATACGGTGATTCATATTTCCGGTAAAACGTACGAAGTGGTCGTTGATCATAAAAACGGCTGGCGTTTCGAGGCGTTCCGCGACCGGTACAGCGAGGTGCTGGAGCGGTACGATTATATTGTGGGCGACTGGGGCTACAGCCAGCTCCGGCTGCGCGGATTTTTTAAGGACAACCATCCGAAAGCGACGAAGGACAGCATGATCTCCACGCTTCAGGATTATTTGAACGAGTACTGCAATTTCGGCTGCGCCTATTTCATTATTGAGAAGGTGCCGAACAAGAGCGGAGTGGAACCGACCGGGTCGCCGGGGGACTTCTATGAGGATAGTCCGGCAGCCGAGGCAGGCGCAGGGGCAGAACAAGGCGACAGGCCGAGCCCGCAGCCCGCTGTAACCGCCGAAGCCTCCGTGCACCGGCATGAGGACACGGCCGCTTCGGGGGCCCCCCGCACGCCGTCGCCGCAGCATCAACGGTACAACCCGTCCGGTAAGACGTATGGTTCCCGCCATGGGCAAAGCCAGCAGTCCGGCGGCCAAAACCAGTCCAAATCGCAGCACGGTTCTGCGCGGCAGGGCGAGGGAAGATCAGGGGGCCGACATCAAGGCCAGAACAGGCAGCAGGGGCATGCGTCCAAGCCGAAAGGTGGACAGCCTCCCCAGAATCCGCCGAAGCCCAAGCCGGAATCGTCTCGCGTGGAGGCGTAGCGACCAAATAAAGACCCGATGCTCGGTCTCCCTGCAAAAGTGCGGGGAGGACGGGCACCGGGTCTTTTTACGCCAGCCAATTGCAGCGTCATCAAACCATGTCATAGCCGATGAACGCTTCGCGTACGCGGCTCCAGAACGGAAACGGGCGGAAGCGGGCGAACTTGACCTTTTTGCCGGCGGCGACCAGGCTGCGGATCGAGATGATATCGTTGCGCTGCATGTACAAGTGATCGAGCGACAGCAAAATATTTTGGTTCGCGCGCGGATAAATGTCGCAGTGATGATGCTTCGGCAGCAAGATCGGCGAACCGAGCGTACGGAATACGCGGTTGTTGATCGAAGCGATCTCCGCAATCTGAATGGCGTCGAGCGACGGATGCACGATGGCGCCGCCCAAACTTTTGTTGTAAGCAGTGCTTCCCGACGGCGTGGAGATGCAGATGCCGTCGCCGCGGAACGTCTCGAGCAGCTCGTCGTTAATATGCAGCTGGGCAACCAGCGTGGCGTCGACGCCTTTCAGCGTAAATTCGTTCAGCGCAAGCTCCGTTTCGATCCCTTGGGGAGTCGTGATCTGGATCTCGACCAAAGGATATTTGACGGCGCGCAGGTCGTTTTGATTGGCGCTCTCGCCCATCAGCTGGGCAAGCAGCTCGACTTCATCCGGCTTCCAGTCAGCATAAAAACCGAGTCTTCCGGTGTGAATCCCGGTAAATGCAATGTGATCGAGCTGGTCCTTATATTGATGAAACGCATGAAGCAGCGTCCCGTCGCCACCAATGGATAGTACGATATCGGGGGACGCTTCCTCGTGAATGAGCCCGTACTGACGGATCAATTCGTGAAACCTGTGCATCAATTGGATGGAGATGTCATCGCCGCGGTGTATCACATTGTATTTCAACCGGTTATCCTCCTATAACTATCCGCTTTCGTCAGCTGTCGGCTCCCGAAGCGGAGCAATACTCCTCCATAAGCGCGGCAGTGCTGTCCGGAACACGATGGAACCGCACGGCTACCCGATAAGCATCGCTGCTGAAATGGGCCACGCGCACGATTTCCCCATAGACCGTAATCTTCTGGGCAATGCCGGGAAGAACAAAAGATAATTCCAATTCGAGCGGGCAAAACACGCGGGTCGACGTCATAAACGCCATCCCTCCGCTGGACAAATCCAGGATTTGTCCCGTAAACGCCACGTTCTGATGCGATATTTGCTCCCGTACTCCGACGATCCGGGAAGTGACCGGCGTGCGGGTGGGCAGGGCAATACGCGGATAGCGCCTTTTCTGCGACTGCTTCAGCTCCAGCGGCGCGGTTAAGGTCAACGTGCATACATTGCGCTTTGTTTCCAAATGCAGCAGATCAACCAAAGCATAATACAGAATGCCCTGCTCGCGGAAAGAAAATTCAATAAAGCATACATGATGCAGCTTCTCCAGCGGATGGATCGACGCGGCATCGAGCGTGACCGTCAGTTCCTCCGCGGAAGCTTTGAGAAGCGTAAAGTTGTCCTCGTAGCAAAAGGGCGAGCCCTCTTTGGTTTCGCCTACCACGATGAGACTGCAGCTTCTGGGGAATACAACCGTTTCGTTTGCCAAGGCCAAGGTCCAGTTCATCAGTTATCACCACACGGTATGATTTTCTGAAACTTTCATTACCGTTTACATCCATAATAATCAATAATGTAAAATAACACAATGCCGGAAGCACGGAGTTCGTTCGTTGCAGCGTCTTCCCGGCTTTGCGCGAGCGAGCCTGTCCTCCTGACGCTTCCGGTCGGAGAGCAGGCTCTATTGTTTTGTGCCGTTCCGAGCACGAGATGATATTTATCACCCGAAAGAAATGATACGAATAACTACAGCGCCAGGCTGCGGCAATATATGATTTAACCAAGGAAGTTAACCCGAACAGCAAAAGGTGATGAAATCATGAAGCACGTGATCGAGCTCGCACATGTAACCAAACAATACAAGGATAAAAAGGCCGTGGACGACATGACGCTGCATATCGAACAAGGAAGCATCGTCGCGCTGCTCGGACCCAACGGCGCAGGCAAATCGACGACCGTCAACATGATGTTGGGGCTGACGGCTCCCACGGCGGGCAAAGTGCGGTTGATGGGCGGCAGTCCGCGGTATAGGGGCGTCCGCAACCGGATCGGCGTCATGCTGCAGGAGGTAAGCGTGATCGACAGCCTGAAGGTGGAGGAGACGATCGATCTGTTCCGCAGCTATTATACAAAACCATTATCGACCGGAGAGCTGCTGCGAATGTCCGGGCTCGAAAACGACCGGAGCAAATACGCCACTTCGCTGTCCGGGGGACAGAAGCGGCGTCTGGGCTTCGCACTGGCGATGGCCGGCGACCCGGAATTAATTTTTCTGGACGAACCGACGCTGGGGATGGACGTGACGTCGAGGCAGTTATTTTGGCGGACGATCCGCTCTTTTGCCGGCAGCGGGCGGACGATTATTTTGACGACCCACTATCTGGAGGAAGCCGACAGCATCGCCGACCGGGTCGTCGTGGTCAATCAAGGGAAAATCGTTGCCGACGGAACGCTGGCCGAGATTAAGGAAAGCGCCGGCAACCGGCACGTGTCCTTCACCGCCGGAGCGAATGTTATGACGAGCGAGCTGCTTGATCTCCCCGGCGTCACCGACTTGCAATGGACCGGCCGCCGCGTGAAGCTGTACGGCAGAGATACGGACGGCTTGCTCTACGCCTTGATCCGCAGCGATCTGGACATTCAAGATATCGAAACGCACAAGGGCGGGCTGGAAGACGCTTTTCAATCGCTGGTCGGCTTACCGGAAACGGAAGCAACGGTCTAAAGCACTCGAAAGTACAGGAGGACTACGAATATGAATATGTTCATTGCCCAATGCAAGGCAGAGCTTCTGCGCTCGCTTCGCAACAAAAAGGTCGTTATCTTTTCTATCGGATTTCCGATGCTGTTTTATCTTATTTTTACGAATTCCGCCGGGGGCGACGCCGGTATGGGCGGGACCGCCTGGAAGACGTATTATCTCATGTCGATGACGGCCTTCGGGCTGCTGTCCGTCAGCGTGAATACACTCGGAGTCCGCATGTCCCAGGAGCGGGCGCAAGGCTGGGTGCGCTGTCTGCATGTGACGCCGCTGCCTTCCGGCGCATACGTCGGCGCCAAAATCGTCTCTATGGCGTTGGTGAATACGGCGATTATCGTCGTCATGTTTTTGGCGGGCGGCTTGCTCAAAGGGGTTCAGCTCAGTATGGCGCAATGGGTCGGCTGCGGCTTATGGCTCCTGATCGGTTCGCTGACGTTCCTTGCGCTCGGCACGCTGGTCGGCATGTTCAAAAAGGCGGAACTGGCCCAAGTGATCGCCAGCCTGCTACAAATCGGCCTGTCGCTGATCGGCGGCCTTTGGATGCCTGTCGATGCGATGCCGCCGCTCATGAAGGCCATCGCTGTTTGGACGCCGTCCTACAACTTCGGAAACGGGACTTGGTCGCTGATTGCCGGCCGCCTGCCCGATTTTATGAACTTGGCTATCTTGGCTGCGTATTTGATCGCTTTTGTGATACTATCTTCTTATCTCGCTAAAAAACAGGAAGCGGTGTAAATGAAGCTGCGTTTGCCATTCCGGTTGTTTCCGGACAATCTTAAACATTTCGGCTTGATTTGGGTCATCAATATGACGGTCCCTGTATATTTCTTGCTGCAGCTGCCCTTCCGCGAAGCGTGGATCGGATTCGTGGCTGTTGCCATCCTGGCGCTTGCTTTCCGGCAGGCGCTGTGGAATACGGAGGGGCGCTTCGTGTATGCGCTGATCCAGATTACTTCCGTTGCCGTTCTGGGGTACTTGTATAACCCCTCTTTTTTATATTTCGGCTTCTACTGCATAATGTCGGTCGGCATGCTTCCAACCGTCCGCAAAGTGGCGTTTTCCGTTGCGTACATGGTGATCGCCTTCGTTTTGGTGATGTATCTGTTTTACGAAAAAGCGGGCGAGGCGGTGCATCTCGATTTTATTCCCAGCCTGATCATTCTTGCCGTACTGCCCTTTGCCATGAAGTCCCACCGAAAGGCGGAAGAGCTGCGCCAGCAGCTGCGGCATGCGAACGACGAGATTGAGCGGCTGATCAAAAACGAAGAGCGCCAGCGGATCGCCAGAGACCTGCACGACACACTCGGTCACACGTTGTCTCTGATTACGCTGAAGGGCGAGCTGGTCGAGCGGCTCATCCCGCACGATCCCGAACGGGCGGTGCAGGAAGCGAAGGATATCCAGACGACGTCGAGAACCGTGCTGAAGCAGGTTCGGGAGCTGATCTCCGATATGCGGACGGTGCATCTCGCGGACGAGCTTCGGCAAGCCGGGCAAATTTTGAGCTCGGCCGGGATCGGTTTCGAGATAGCAGGGGATGCGGAGCGGATTCGGACGACCCCTGTCGTGATGAACATCTTAAGCATGTGCTTGCGGGAAGCCGTGACCAATGTGGTCAAGCACAGCAAGGCGAAGCATTGCAAGGTGGAGCTCATTGAGAAATCCGGCTCCTTTGTGCTCAAGGTGCACGACGACGGTCTCGGGATCGACGGCGCGGGAAGCAAGCTCGGACAGGCGGGAAGCGGCCTGCTGGGCATGAAGGAAAGGCTGTCCCTCATTGAAGGGACATTGGAGTTCTCCAAACGGGAGGAGACGGGAACGACGTTGACCATTACGGTTCCGAACGTAGTTAAACGGCAGCAAACGGAGGGAAATCGATGAACATCGTCATTGCGGAAGACCAGGGCATGCTGCGGGGCGCGATGAGCACGCTGCTCTCGATGGAAAAAGATATCGAGGTCGTCGGTCAAGCCGGGGACGGGGAAGAAGCGCTTCGGCTTATTCTGAGCCTGGATCCCGATCTTTGCGTCATGGACATTGAAATGCCGGTGCTCAGCGGACTCGACGTGGCCGAACGCTTGAAAGCGGAGGGAAGCCGGTGCCGGATCGTCATCGTGACGACTTTTGCCCGGACCGGCTATTTTCAACGCGCGATCCGGGCGGGGGTACAAGGGTATCTGTTGAAGGACGCCCCCGTATCCGAGCTGGCCGGCGCTCTGCGCATCATTCATGCGGGCGGCCGGGTCATTAGTCCCGAGCTGGCCTACTCGATGTGGGAACAAGAAAACCCGCTCACGGAGCGGGAGCAGGATATTTTGCGGCACTTGGCCCAAGGGTTGACGGTGGGTGAAATTTCCGGCGCCTTGTTTTTATCTCAGGGTACGGTGCGCAACTACATCTCGGAAATCATGCAGAAGCTCGAAGCCAAAAACCGGATCGATGCCGTGGCGATCGCCCAAAAGAAAGGGTGGATCGAGACTTGACCCGGCGTTCCGTTAAAAGGTCGTAACCAGCGGCAGCTCGAAGCGGCGGGCGAAGTTCGCGCTCACCGGATACACGCGCACGCTGTAATGGGGGCCGTGCTGGAGATGGGGCGGAAGGACCGCCCGGTATAATACTGTACTGTCTCCGAGCTCGCGCACGGGCTCCATCGTCACGATCACCGGATCCCAACGCTCCGCTTTTTCCTCGTAGTAGACGACCTCGACCGCCGTATCTTTATACCAGACCGGTCCGAATTTGACCGTGGCCGTGACCTCCTTAGGGGAGGTCGCGTTCGCATGAGCCAGGGGATCGTTCAGTTCGGCGACGCGGACGTGATGCCAGTTTTTCCGGATAAACCTCTTGTAATCGGCGACTTTGGTCGCTTCGTCATAGCGGTTGGCTACAAAATGCTGCGTCCGCTTCAAGGCGGGGACGTAAAATTCGTTCACGTACTCCATGACCATCCGGTCCGAATTGTATACCGGCGCGAGCGTACGGATCGAACGCTTCATCCGGGCGATCCATTGGGCCGGGAGCGGGCGTTGATTGTAATAAAGCGGCACGATCTCCGTTTCGAGCAGCCGGTAGATCGCTTCGGTGTTCTCGCGCTCCTGTGTACCGGCATCCGCCCCGTCGCTCGATTCGATGCTCCAGCCGTTGGCGCCGTCGTAGCCTTCCTCCCACCAGCCGTCCAGCACGCTGAAGTTGATGACGCCGTTCATTGCGGCTTTTTGGCCGCTGGTGCCGCTCGCCTCGTACGGCCGCCGCGGGTTATTGAGCCACACGTCCACTCCCTGCACCAGATGGCGCGCCATGTTCATGTCGTAATTTTCGAGCAGCACGATTTTGCCGCGGAACCGGTCCATCTCGGATACCCTGTAGATCTCGCGGATCAGCTCATGTCCGGGGCGGTCGGCCGGGTGCGCCTTGCCCGCGAAGACGAATTGCACCGGCCGGTTCGGATCGTTCACCAAGCGGTCCAGCCGCTCCAAATCGTTGAAGATCAGATTGGCCCGCTTGTACGTCGCAAACCGCCGGGCGAAGCCGATGGTCAGCGCGTCGGGGGACAAGTAGTCCCGGACCTCCTCGATCCGGTCTGCCGGCAGGCTGTTGCGGCGCCGCTGCTCGCGCAGGTTGGCGCGGGCGAGCCGGATCATCCGCTGCTTCAGCTCCGTATGAACGGACCAGAGCGATTCGCTTGGCACCAGATCGACGGTTTTCCACACGTCTTTATTGGCTTGATTGTTCAGCCATGTCCCTGGCAAAAAGCGGCCGAACAGCTCCTTAAGCTCGGGGGCGAGCCACGTGCTCAGGTGGACGCCGTTGGTCACGTGTCCGATCGGCACCTCCGGAACGTCGATGCCGCCATGGAACGCCCGGAACATCTCGCGCGACACGTGGCCGTGCAGCTTACTGACTCCGTTGCGCAGTGCGGAGGTGTTCAAGGCAAGGTGGGTCATGTTGAACAACTGCTTCGGTTCGTCGAGTCCAAGCCGGGTCCATTCCCGCCGGGCGGACGGATAGTCGGCGAACAGGCGGCTGAAATAATATTCGAACATCGGGAGCGGGAACGCATCGTGTCCGGCTGGTACCGGCGTATGCGTCGTAAATACGGTGCTGGCGCGGATGACTTCCAGCGCGACGTGAAACGGCAGGCCTTTGTCGAGCTGCTCGCGGATTCGCTCGAACGATAGAAACGCCGCATGCCCTTCGTTGATATGGAACGTGCCGGTCGGAATTCCCAGCGCCCGCAGCGCTTTGACGCCGCCGACGCCGAGCAGCACCTCCTGAGCAATCCGGATATCCTGGTTCCCGCCGTATAATTGAGCCGTCAGCTCCCGGTCCCAAGGGCTATTTTCCTCCAAGTCGGCATCGAGCAAATAAACCGGCACGCGGCCGACCTGCACCTGCCATACCTTCAAACGGACGGTCCGGTCGGCCAGCGGCACGTCAACGGTCAACTCCCGCAGCGGAGGCGCGCCGTCCCCTTGACCTGCAGCCGGCGCTTGGTCTTCCAGCACCGGAACATAGGCGGGGACGATCGGCAGCTTGTTGAAGTCGTAGGCGATATTTTCGGCCAATTGCCCACCCTCCGTATCGAGCTTTTGATCGAAGTAGCCCTTCTTGTAAAGCAATCCTATGCCGACGAGCGGTACGCCCAAGTCACTGGCCGATTTGCAGTGATCGCCGGCCAGAACGCCAAGCCCTCCCGAGTAAATCGGAAGCGATTCGTGAAAGCCGAATTCCGCTGAGAAATAGGCGATCGCCTGATGGGCGTGCTGCGGGTACTCTCTCTGAAACCACGTTTCCGCCTCGCGGTACGCGTCCCACTCGGCCATGACGTCACGGTATCGCTGCAGGAAAGCTTCGTCCTCCGACCGCTCCTTCAGCACGGCCGCATCCGTTTCCGTCAACAACCGCACGGGATTGTGCCGGAACTGGTCCCACAGCTTCGGCTCGATCTCCGCGAACAGCGCCTTGGCCGCGTCGTTCCAACTGAACCACAGGTTGAATGCAAGCTCGGTCAATCGCCCGATCGCAGGGGGCAGCGCCAAATCTCTTCGATGGAACATCGTATACATCGTTTCACCTCGACCCTGAATTTGGTTCCTTGACTGGGGAAGCAGAGGGAACCGGTTACGCTTCTGTTGGCTCCTAGTAGTATCTTATGATCGAATCCGCTTCATACATCTTTTCCCTATAAGAAAGCAGAACGATAGGAGCAGCGATGCGCCCAGCACCGCAGCAAACGTAAGCCCGGCCGCCGGAAGCGTATGCTGCGCCAGCGTCTCCAGCGGGCGGGTCATATCCGGCTCGGGAAAAAAAGCGGCCAGCGTGGCATGATAAGGGGCGAGCGGCCGCCACAGAACCATGACAAGCCCGGCCGCAAGCAGGCCGTGGACGAACCGGGCCGCGACGAACGGCGCGTAGCGCAGGTTCGTATGGTGCAGCAGGCTGATGATCTGCGCATGCACCGAAAGTCCCGCCCAGGACAGCACCCAGGCGGCGATCGCCACCTGATACACCAGCGGTATGCCGGCTGCGGCACCCGCGGCTTTGGCCCCAAGCGTCACCTCGAAGAAGCCGTTCGCTACCGCTTCGGCGAGCGGGAGCGGCAGTCCGAGGACGCCCAGCACCGATTCGATAGCCGCGTAGAACAAGCCCATCACCTTGGCGGAAGCCATCACCTCCATGACGACGGAGAAAAAGACGACGAGCCCGCCGATGACGAAAATCATCTGCAGCCCCGAGGCGAGTGCCTGCTGCAGCATGGTGCCCAGCGTCCGGCCGTCGTTCATCCGGGCATGGTGCATGGCTTCGAAAGCGCGGCGCCACAGCGGCTGGTCGGGGGAAGCTTCCAGGAGAGACGTGAACGCCGGCTGGCGATATTCGTCGGCGTATTTCCCCGGCCTGCCGTGAAACCGCATCAGGAGGCCGATCAGCAGAGCCGAGCCGTAATGCGCCGCGGCGAGCACACCCGCAAGCGCGGCATCGTGGAAGAAGCCGACGGCTACGGCGCCGATCAGAAAGATCGGGTCGGACGATGTCGTAAAAGCGACCAGCCGTTCGCCTTCTTCCCGGTTGACGAGCCGCTGCGTCCACAGCTGCGACGTCAGGCGCGCGCCGATCGGATAGCCGGAGGCGAAGCCCATGGCCATGACGAAGCCTCCGATGCCGGGAATGCGGAAGACCGGCCGCATCATCGGATCGAGCAGCATGCCGAAAAAATGCACGATGCCCAGCCCAAGCATGATTTCGGCGATGACGAAGAACGGGAACAGCGCCGGAAACAGCACGTCCCACCAGATGGACAATCCTTTCAGCGAGGCTCGAAACGCCTCGGCGGGGAAAGCCAGCATCAAGCAGGCCAGCAGGACGGCGAGCGATGCGGCGACATGGACGGGTATTCGTTTGGCAAGCAAGGGTACCACTTCCTTTCGAGAAAGGCCTGTCATTCTGATATATGAGCCGCTGCGGGGAGACATGCCTCCCGGACGCGCAGGCATAGGGACGAAAAAGTTGCCGGGCCGTCAGAAAAAGGCTGAATTTTCGAGCTATGTATGGTACAATAGTACCAATATGAGAATGGGAGTGATTTCAGATGATGGGTATCATTGCTGGAATTCTCGTATGCGCTTTTGTGTATGTCATTAGGGAGACGTTGATGACGTCGGGCGAAGAGGATGTATAAAGCGTTTTACAAAATAACGATGCTAAGGTGCAAGGCAGCTTAGCATCTTTTTTCGTTGGGAGATGAACCGCATGACCCGGGGAGAACGGGAGATGACGTTTTACGAAGCGATCGGCGGGGAGGCGGCCATCCGCAGCATTGTGGAGGCCTTCTATCCGAAGGTGCAGGCGCATCCGCTACTGGGGCCCCTGTTCCCGGAAGACATTACGCCGGTCATGGAAAAGCAGTACTTGTTCCTGACGCAATTTTTCGGCGGACCGCCGCTGTATTCCGGGCAGTACGGGCACCCGATGATGCGTGCGCGGCATTTGCCGTTTCCGATCACGCCGGAGCGTGCGGACGCCTGGCTCGGCTGTATGGCGGAGGCGCTGGAAGAAACGGGAATGGAACGGGAGCTTCGGCTTGCCGTACTGGAGCGGCTGAAGGGCCCGGCGTATCATTTTGTCAACAGCCATAGCAATAGCTAACGAAGCTTATCGAAACCAGAAAACGAAGCTGATCGAAGGAAGTGTGTTCCGTGGTCGAACCTTTATTTCAAGTCAGCGTCAGATGTCATCACTGCGACGCCGTATTTCAAACGTCCCGCGTCCGCCCGAGCTTCAAGAAGGCGTCCGGCACCGATACTGATTTCTGCGTTCATTATAAGGACATCAACCCCGATTATTATGTCGTACGCATCTGCCCCCACTGCGGGTTTGCGGGGACGGAGAATTCCAAGGACCGGCTGACGCCTGCACAAAAAACGGCATTCCGCGAAAAAATCGCCGATCATTGGACGTACAAGGACTACGGGGGCGAACGGACATGGGAGGAGGCGCTTTACGCCTACAAGCTTGCGCTCGTTACGGCCCAGACGGTCAACGATAAAGGGCGCATTACCGCCGGGATGCTGCACCATATCGCCTGGCTTTACCGCTATCGGAACGACAAGGAGCAGGAAGCCCGGTTTTTGCAGCATGCGCTGGACGAATACACGCGGGCATTCGAGACAGAAGCGGCGGAGATGAACAATGCCCGTCTGATGTACCTGATGGGGGAGCTCAGCCGTCGGCTGAAGCAGTATAAGCAAGCGGTCAAATGGTTTTCTCGCGTCATTAACGACAAACGCATCATGGATGCCGGCATGATTCGGGCATGCCGCGAGCAATGGGCCGTGACCCGTGAGGATATGCTTGCGGATTCGGTCGTACTCGAACCCGAGGCCCAGGAATTAACCTAGCGTCTCCAACTCAAAAACGCTTCAAGCTTCCCGGCATCGATCCGAGAACGCTTCAAGCGTTTTTTTGCTGCGTTTGATCCGCCCGGTAGAACGAATAGCGGTTTTTGCCGGATTGCTTGGAGACGTACAGCGCCTCATCCGCTTCGGCAATAAGCCGGCGGAGCTCGTCTCCCGGCATGCGGGAGATGGAAATGCCGATCGAAATCGTCGTTCCGGCCACGGAATCCCCGTAAAAGCGGTACTCTTCGATGTTGTGGCGCAGCCAGTCCGCATAGTGCGACAGCTGGGTTTCATCCGTCATATGGCTTAAGACAATGAATTCTTCTCCGCCGTATCTGGCAATGTAGTCTTGCTCATGGACGGCCGTTTTCAGCAGCTGTCCGGCTTCCCGAAGAAGCTGATCTCCGTGCAGGTGTCCGAACGTATCGTTGTACCGTTTGAAATTGTCGATATCGATCATCATGATCGCGATGCGCCGGCTGCGGACGGTCCGCTTGGCGATATCCATAAAGCCGCGCAGATTCGGCAGCCGGGTCAGGTTGTCCTGCTTCGCTTCCAGCTCCAGCTTCCGCTGCATCATCCAGATTTTGTTCTCGTCGTTGAACATATAGATCAAGGCCATGACCGCCAGCCCCGAGTAGACGAGCATCAGCAGCTGCGACAGCCAGAACAGCGAGGTCTGGGCCGTCTCCAGCTGGACATGCGAAACCAGGCGTACCACGGTGAGAATCGCGCAGACGCTCCACCCGTCGGTTATTCGGATGAAAAAATAACCGGAATCGTATTCTTTACGATGAAACAGCGAACTGATGATGGCGGGCAGCAGAAGCGCCTGAACGGTTTCGATTCCCCAGTTCGGCTTATGCTCCAGCAGCATATACCCTGCAGGAAGCAAGGTGGACAGCAGAGAGGAGACCCAGCCGAACCGCAGGCCCGCCATGACGATCGGCGCGAATTTCAAGTCGCTGAACAGGGAGTCCCCCGGCAAGGACAAGAGCATCATCACGATGCTGGCGGCTCCCGTCAGCACAGGTACGGCTATTGCTTGTAAGCGTTCGATAACCAGCAAATTGCGTATCTTAAGTGCCATATAGCTGAGCGCTATCAAGGTACAAGCATGCGTAAGCGCAAAGAAATCCATGAAGATGTCTCCTGGGAAGGCGGGAACGCTTACTCTTTGCCGTATCGGCGCAGCGGACGGCCCGCAAGCAAATAATCTTGGTCGGCATCGACCAGAGTCTCTTTATTTCGGCAGCAGGGGAAGACGAGCAGTTTTTTGACGCCTTCGCGAAGTTCCGAGAGGTCTTTAAGTTTGAGCGGCAGCAAAACATTGGCAGCGTGGCAAAAGGGGCAGCTGTGCACATACACGTCTTGTCCGATCCGTTCATAGGGCCATGTATTTTCAAATGGAATCATAGGTTTACTCCCGGCCGGAATCGCCGGAATCTTTATCCGGTGCCGGAGCCGTGGAATTGTCCTTCGTCTGTCCGGCCAGCTCGGCCAGCTTCTGCAAAAGAATATGCTGAGGCATATGCATCAGGTGTTCGATCGGAACGTTCAATTCCTTCGCGAGTTTCTGCGCTGTCTCAGGTGAAATCTGCAAAGGTCTCATTCGCAGTCCCTCCAGTCTATAGATCTACAGTCTCCATTTAATCATATCCGAGACCCAAAATTCAACCAAAAAATGGGGCCGTAGCATTTTGGTTTTGCACCAAATTGTGGTTTAATGGAAAGAGATACATAATGTATAAATAAGGAAGGTGTTTACTCATGCGTAATCCTTTGCCGCAAACTTGGAATTTGGAACGTTTTTTTCCGGGAGGCAGCGGGTCTGATGCTTTTATTCAATTTTTGAAAGAGCTGCAATCGAACATCTCCGAGCTGGACGAGACGTTAAGCGGGCTGGCCGTACCGGAAACGG
This sequence comes from Paenibacillus tyrphae, assembly GCF_024158745.1. Lineage (GTDB taxonomy): Bacteria > Bacillota > Bacilli > Paenibacillales > NBRC-103111 > Paenibacillus_G > Paenibacillus_G tyrfis_A. The sequence goes on from NZ_JAMZAW010000005.1 coordinate 59,624, forward strand.
CCGAGCAATCGGCATCGCTGCTGCCCGTGATCGTGCTGGCGCAGACGGCCTTATTGAAAATACGCGAAGCGGAATCGTTCACCGGCTGCCTGACGGCGGAAAATCAAAACGACAAGCGCGCGGTCCAGCTCACCGGGCAGGTGAAGTCGATTCAAGCCGCTTTTGCTTCCGCCTTGACGCGTTTCGACGATTTCCTGCGCCGCATTCCCGAGCCGGCTTGGCAAGGCTTGCTTGCTCACACGGAGCTTGGTGAAATCGCTTACCCGCTGGAAGAGCGGCGCCGACTCGCATCGGAGAAGCTGCCGCCGGAGCAGGAGGCGCTCATTCACGATCTTGCCGTAGACGGGTATCACGGATGGGGCGAGCTGTACAATACGACGGTGAGCAAGTTCAGCATCTCGTTCGAAGAAAACGGGACTGTAACGGAGCTCTCGGCGGGACAGGCCGCCAACAAAATGTACAGCCCGGACCGTAGCGTGCGGCAGCGGGTATTCGAGCTGTGGGAGCGGGAATGGGCGAAGCATGCCGATTACTGCGCCGACGCGCTCAATCACCTGGGCGGCTTCCGGCTTAAGCTGTATGAGCGCCGGGGCTGGGATGAGATTCATCGGGAGCCGCTAACCATCAACCGGATGTCGAAGGAAACGCTGGATGCCATGTGGGGCGTGATCGAGCAAAGCAAAGACGTGTTCGTTCGTTACCTGGAGCGGAAAGCGAAGCTGCTGGGCGTTGAGAAGCTGGCATGGCACGATGTCGACGCGCCCGTCGGAGAAGGCAATACGACGTTCAGCTACGATCAGGGCGCGCAGCTTATCGTAGAGCAGTTCCGCCGCTTCAGCCCGAAGATGGCCGAATTTACCGTGATGGCGTTCGAGAACTCCTGGATCGAAGCGGAGGACCGCGCAGGCAAACGTCCCGGCGGATTCTGCACGTCGTTCCCCATCTCCGAAGAAACCCGTATTTTTATGACCTATGCGGGCACCGCATCGAATGTATCGACCCTCGCGCACGAGCTCGGACACGCGTATCATCAGCATGTGATGAACGATCTGCCGGCGTTGGCTCAGGAGTACGCCATGAACGTCGCCGAGACGGCGTCCACGTTCGCCGAGATGGTCGTCTCCGACGCGGCGGTGAAAGGGGCGGCCACCGACGAAGAACGCCTAACGCTGCTTGAGGATAAAATTCAGCGTTCGGTCGCTTTCTATATGAACATTCATGCCCGGTTCTTGTTCGAGACAGACTTTTACGAAGCGCGCCGCCACGGGCTTGTGAGCATCGAGCGGTTGAACGAATTGATGGAAGCCGCTCAGAAGAAGGCATACCGGAATACGCTTGTCGAGTATCATCCGCACTTCTGGGCATCGAAAATGCATTTTTACTTGACGGACGTGCCGTTCTACAATTTCCCGTATACCTTCGGCTATATGTTCAGCACCGGTCTGTATGCCGAAGCGCTTCGCCGGGGCGCGGCGTTCGAAGACCAGTACATCGCGCTGCTGCGTGATACCGGACGGATGACGGTCGAAGACTTGGCAAGCAAGCATCTCGGCGTCGACCTGCGCAAGCCGGACTTTTGGCAGCAGGCGATGGACGTCACAATCGAGGACGTCAACGAGTTTCTGCGCTTAACGGAATAGCCTTTAGCCTTTGGCCCCGCTTATTATAGGCGGGGCCTGCTTGTTGAGAAACCCGCTTCGCATAGAAATTCTCTGCATATGCCGGTGGGGTATATCCCTCCAGCCGCTCTTGAGACCCGTGAACTTGATTAGAATTAGTGGTATTTTCACGGGTCTCAAAGGCGGACGTAAACTCTTACGGGATATACCCCACCTCTATTTGGCTGAGATTTTCTCCATTCTGGTTTCCTCAAAAGAGCTGGGCTCCGCCTATTTTAGGCGGGGTTTGTTATTAAAAGGGTTCCTAGAGCTGAACAATAGATAAACGGGTCCGCAGGAGCCAGATCTTTGAGTGTTGAGAGAGATTCTTTGACTGAAATAGAGACACATACGGAGGTGGGGTATCTACTGGAGGAGCGAGAGCGTTCGCCTTTGTCTTCGGGAAATATCCGCTGATAAGCGGCTTCCAATTAAAATTTCCCGATGACAACAGCGACCGGAAGAGATACCCCACCCCCTCGTACACCTCTATTACCTCACTTAGTTACTTTCTCAAGAGCGGCCGGAGGCGGACTTGTTTATCCCTCATTTCCAGCGCAAGCCAATGGCAACCTCTCCACCAAAAGCCCCGCCTAACGCTACAATTTAAAGATACTCAACGTCTGCTGAAGCTTCGTCACCAGCTTCGTCATCTCCTCCGACTGGGCCACGATGGCCTGTACGGCCGAGATCTGGTCGATCATCGACGCAGACACCTCCTCGGTCCCGGCAGCGGATTGCTGCGTAATGGCCGATATATTTTCCATTGTAGCCGAAATGTGCTTGGCTCCGGCCAGCATTCGCTCCGTCCCATCGGCGAAAGCGGCGATTTGCTCGGAAATGAACCGGACGCTGCTGACGATTTCCGCAAAGACCCGTTCCGTTTCGCCAATAAGCTTCGTCTGCTCCGTAACAATCTGCTCGTTCTCGGCCATGGACGCAAGCGCATGCCGGATCCCTTGTTCGATACTGCGAACAAGACCGAACACCTCTTTGGTCGAGGCGGTAGCTTCCTCCGCCAGCTTCCGGACCTCCTGGGCGACGACGGCAAAGCCTTTGCCGTGCTCGCCTGCCCGTGCCGCTTCGATGGAAGCGTTCAATGACAACAAATTCGTTTGTTCGGCAATGTCCGAGATAGTTCGGGTCATTTGCGAGATGCTGCCGGTTTGCCGGGCGAGCGAATCGATCGTTTGAGATACGTTGGCCGTAGCGTCGACATTTTTGCGCATGCCTTCGCTCTGGGTTTCCACCGATTGAAGCCCTTTGTTCACCAGCGCCATCATTTGTCTGGCCCGCGAGTTCATCTCCCGGGTCGATTCCGTATATTTGGTTACCCGCTGCTCGATATCCTTCGTCGCCGAGGAGACGCCGCTGATCTCTTCCGAAATCTGATTGGCTCCGGCCGCAAGCTCTCCAGCGGCGACGGACGCTTCCTCCAGCACCGTTTTCATCTTCTCATTTTTAAAATAAATATCTCTGCTGGAGTCAAAAACATGCTTCGAGGCCCGTCCTGTTTCCTGCAGAAGCTCGCGCAGCTTCTCCGTCATTCGGTTAAAGGCCGTCCCCAGCTCGCCAAGGGCGTCGTCGGAGCGGATGTGGATCTTTTGCGAGAAATCCCCTTTGGAGATACTCAGGGCGGCGCGGGAGATGTCGCTAATCGGTTCTGTAAGCGCTCTCTCCAACCAGCGTATAAAAGGATAGCTGAGTCCTGCCATCACAGCCAGAAACACGAACCCGAGAATGGGACTTAAGGAGGATTCGAAAATAAGCAGAAGCATGACGGCGGAATAGACGACAACGAGGGTGTAGCAGCCGATTTGCAGCTTCCTCTTGAACGAAAGGCCCAGAAACCAGTTCATAAATTAACGACTCCTTTTAAGGGATAGGATAAAATGCTTACGTCATCGCCCTGGCTGTATGGGTAATTATACCACCTTGGAGAACGCGGGGTCCATAGTTTTCCAACGGGAGTAGCTGTTCAGTCACTTGGATGAAAGCGGTCCCATTTTCACGATGTATCACGATGTAAAATTTTGTTGAATTATCGTGTATTTTATGAAAAAATTTGTTGTCAATGTGGTTATATTGTCCTATAATGGGTCTAGAGCCTCAGATATACATAATATTCCAATTATACTACTTGAAAGGAGGATCTCTGTGATTTTAGAACAGTTGCCTTTAGCCAGACAGTTGGATTTGGTGTTTCGGGAATTGAGAGAGGAACTGGCTCAGCTTACCTCGGGGACGGTTTTCGTCCAGATTCGAAATAACATGGTCGGGAAGTTCGGCATCCGGCATTTTCCTCTGGAGAGCAGGGGTACGGAGATCAAGATGGCAGAGCGCGGCTTGTCCGAAAGCCATCAGCTTTCGTTCCGCCAGACCGCTCTGGAGTCGTTGAAGCTGAAACGTTGGACGCACGGGGAGATTCAATTTGAATTCGCGATGCGCCAAGACTTGCTATGCACCAGCGTGACTTTCGAATCGAATTACAACATGGCGAATTTGGTTAGCGAGTCCAATAAAAACAAACGCGATTTTTGATTGACCAAGCTTACTGCACTCATACCAAGGTTACCTTTTATCCCATTATAATTTTTTTAAATTCTTTTATGTTCTCAACTAATTCAATCCTTCTGATGCTCTAATTGTTCGATATAACTTACAGCCTCCCTTGAACGGGAGGTTTTTTTGATTCTTAAGGGGGGGACGGTATGGAACTTTTTGGATTGGTGGGCGTATAAACAATTCGGAGGTGATTCACATAGTTGTCGATTTTGCTAGTACATTTGCACTGTTGATTTATGTGATTTTAATCGGTCTTTCGATTTACTGTTTAATCTTGTTTATTAAGCTTGCGCGCAGAGGGATTGAAGCGCTCGATCTGTACATCCATGACAAGAAGAATAACAAGCATAATCCACCGAAGGACACACCTCATTAACCATCGCAGGGGTGTGTTTTTGCGAATGAAAGGGGCACCGTTATGATCGTACTCGAAACCGACCGGCTGATTCTTCGCCACCAAACCGTAGAGGATGCGGCGTTTATCCTGGAGCTTATGAACGATCCTTCCTGGATCCGCTACATCGGCGATAAAGGCATGAGAACGCTCGATGACGCGCGGAGCTTTATAATAAAAGGACCGCTGGACTCGTATGCCCGTAAGGGGTTCGGATTTTACTTGACAGAATTGAAGGATGGGGGCACGCCGATCGGCATCTGCGGATTTGCAAAACGAGATTACTTGGAGGATGTAGATGTCGGATATGCCTTTCTTCCCGAATTCCGGGGGAAAGGGTACGCCTTCGAGGCGGCTTCCGCCGCGATGGCTTATGCCAAATCCGAACTGGGGCTAAAACGCATTGTCGCGATTACCACCGAAGATAATGATTCTTCGGCCAAACTGTTGGAAAAGCTGGGATTGCATTTTGAAGGCATGATCCCAAATGCGGGTTCGGATAAGGAGCTCCGGCTCTATGCGATCAATGTCTAACACGCGGAGCCGCCCGGTGATCGCTGCGCGGGCGAATTGCCGGATGAAGCCATAGAAAACGGTCCCCCCACTAATCTTGGCCGGTGGGGGGTTCTTGCCATTTGCTGGATAGACGGGCGTATTCGTTCAAAGCATCGTCCAATTTTTTACTGGCCTTGATGACTTCGGGATCTACCAAGGATGTCTTGTTTTGGGATAGGGCATTGAGCCCTATTCTAAGCTGTTCTATTTCTTTTAGCATGTCTGCAAGCAGCTTATTGATCTCGGACATCGTTACCATTTTTGGCTCGACTTAAGCTATAACTTAAGTTTGTGGCCGGAGAATGAGCAAACCTAATTTGCTCTTTACCGTTTACCTGTCTCCCATTCCCATTCAAAAAGATCATCCATATAACAATTGAGGTAATCCGCCGCCATCTTCATTTTGAGAACGGATAGCTTGCTTTTCCCTTTGATGATTTGTGAAATGTAAGATTCAGTAACTCCCAAATGCTTTGCTAGATCTGCCTGTGTCCTGTTTGTCTGAGCCAGCAATTCAGGCAAACGGCTTCTCCCGAACCGGAGAGCCAAAAGCAATCCTCCTTTTGAGGGACTATGCACTCCATTATACTTAAGTCATGACTAAAGTAGCAAATAGAAAGCGAATGATAGTTTTGTTATAATGAATGGCAACGGAAAAAGGCGGTCCCTAAGGAGCCGCCCGGTTAAGTATTGAGGTCGTGCATTATCTTGTGAACTTGCCTGCCAGCTGCTGCTCGGCGATTTGAACCAGACGACGAGTGATGTGCCCCCCGATTGCCCCAGTATCACGGGTTGCCATGAAGCCATAGTAACCGTCTTGAGGAATCTGAATGCCCAGCTCTTGAGCAACTTCATACTTCAGCTGATCCAAAGCTTGGTTAGCTTGAGGTACGACCAATTGGTTGCTGCTGCGGGATTGTCCTGCGCCCATCGATATCACCTCCGTTCACTAGGTAGTATGTTCCACGCGAAAGAATATACACGGACTGAAATTTGGTAAATGCGACCATCGGATCAAGGAGGGATTGACTTGGGATTTCAGTTGACGTGCAGCAATTGGTCCTTCGATGCGGACCTGCAAATCGTACATGCCGACGTTAAACTGGAAATTGACGGCGAAACGCTGATCGACGAACCGCTGTGCATTGACGTAGGGCTTCCGGCGCTGCTGCTCAGCGTTCATGAAGATGTGGAGCCGTTTCGTTGGGCACCGGCGGACGAATGGCAGCGCGTGCCTTTCTTCTGCTGCGGCTGCGGCGATCCGGAATGCCGGGCGTTCTCGTTTATCGTAAAGCATAAGGCCGACAGCCGGTTAGAGTTGACGGAAGTGGAGGAACGGGAGGGAAGATCCCCCCGCCAATTGGGCACGTATACTATCGATCGGTCAGATTACGCCAAGCAGGTAAGGGAAATCGGGGAGACGTTTTTGCGTTTTGTCGAACATTTGGATTACCGGCCGTATTTCAAGGATACCGTCGAAACGGTAAAGCAGCAGCTTGCCCGGGGCTAGTTATTTTTCGGTTTCTTGAGCGCCTCCATCTTCTTCATTAAAGTGGCCATATCTTTTTCCAGTTTTTCCATGTCCTTAAACATGGTCTTCATCTGTTTGTCTTCGGTTAATAATTTGGTAATGGCGTTGAACCAATCGGATTTGCTGATGCTCATCTGTCCAGCCTGCCTTTCCGAGTTCTTTTTCTATATCGTACGAAGAAGAGCGGGGCAGGTGTGTGTTTCGGACTCGAAAAGGAGAAAAAGGCTGAGGCCCGGCGGCTCAGCTTTTTTTCATTGTACCGCTAATCGACGAGCAGCTCCGGCATCCACCGCCGCATATGGGCTGCGATCTCCTCCCTTATGCCGCGCACGCCGGGAAGCTCTGCCTCCGAGGCTTGGCTCAATGGAATGACCCGGTATCCCCGCCAGGCCTGAAACCGGACATAGGTCGGCAGAAACCGAACTCCGCCGACCGTGACCGCCGCTTTGCCGACAGACGCCCCGCTTGGCTTCCGCAGCTCGGCCTTCAAAATTCCGCCGATCCGCACATACGGATTGGGCCTCTTTTGCGCGGCCAGGAAGTTGCCGAGGGAGTAAGCGACGAGCGTCCTCCCGCCGCTTCCGTTATCGATCCATTCCGGCGGCTGGAGCACGTGCGGATGATGGCCGAGGATCACATTGGCTCCGGCGGATGCGGCCAAACGGACCCATTTTCGCTGCTCCTCCGACGGAAGCCGAGCGTATTCGCTTCCGAAATGAAGGCTTGCCACGACAGCGTCGGCTTGTTTTTTCGCTTCGGCGATTTCTTGCCGGAATGCGCGCTCCTGCTCAAGCAAATGCACCAAATAAGGCTTGCCCGGAGGCCGGGAAATCCCGTTCGTCCCGTAAGTCCAAGCAACGAAAGCAAGCTTCAATCCGTTGCGCTCCACAATCCGGAGACGCTTGCGGTCTGCTTCGTCCTCGCTCGCGCCTGCATATTCGACTCCAAGCCGCTTCCAATGCCGAATCGCGTGACGCACCGCCTGTTCTCCGCGGTCAAGCGTATGGTTGTTCGCCATCGAGACGATATCGACCCCCGCGTCACGAAGCGCGTCGGATACTTCGAACGGACTATTAAAGGCCGGGTAATCGGACAGCCCGAGTGCGGTTCCGCCGGTAATGCTTTCCTGATTCGCGAACGTGACATCGGCTCCCTCCAAATGCGGCCGTACCGCCTCGAAGAAGGGTCGGAAATCGTAGCTAAGCCGCGTCCGTGCGTCCTCGTAGATCGTACGGTGAATGAGCACGTCGCCGGCTGCGGCCAAGGTCACCCGGCGTTCCGCTGGGGCAGCCGGTTCGGATGACGGCAGTGAGGGAGGGGTGGGAGTCGTTTTCGTGCCGGTCCCCGTCTGGACTTCGGTTGGAGAAGGTGCCGGAGGCGCGGCATGGTCGGTCGCAGGAGAGCATGCGCCCAAGAGCAGCAGGATGAGAAGAACGGAATAACGGCAATATCGTTTGGTCATCGCTGGGTCCTCCAGAACGCTTAATTCCAAGCTATTAGCTAATATTTGCGTACGGACTTGGAATTATAGACCTGCGTAGAAAAAGGAAAAGAAGGGAGCGGGGGGCTTAAAACCAGGCGAAAGGCCCGCTTCGCCCGGTTTCGTTCCGGGCTCTCCGCGAGCCTTTTTAACACGTTTGATAAGCAAATTACTTGTAAGTTACCTCAAGCTTTACTTCCAGCTCCAGCGAGCCTCCCGGTTCGATGGCCCGGAAGCCCGTCACCTCGGCCGGTTGATCGATATTCGGCGCGTTGGTGACCCAAGTGTACGGCTCCAGGCAGATGAAATCCCGGGCTTCGCCCTTCGTATAAACGACCCATTGCTTGAACAGATCGGAACCGCTGTAGCGGATATCCGCCTTCGGGCCGGACAGCACGGCGAGACAAGGGTAGTCCCCGATCTGGAACACGGTGTCCATGTCGTGGCCTTTCAACACGTCGCCTTCGGGCAGCTTCGCGTACCTGTCGCTGAGCGGAGCGATATGGCCGAGAGGCACGTTCGTTTCGTCCAGCTCCCAGATGCCGCTTGCCGGCAGCTGCAGCGTCCAGTTCTCCGGCTCGCCGTCCAGCAAAAACCACGTATGCAGCCCGTAACCGAACGGAGCGGATGTTTGGCCGCGGTTGGTCACTTTCAGCAGATGACGGAGTGTGCTGCCCCGCAGCTCGTAAGTCACTTCAAGTTCCAGCTCGTGCGGGAACTGATGCTGCACGTGTGCATCGTCGGCAAGACGAAAAACGGACGTGATGTAGAGGGCCCCGTCCTTTTCGCCGCTGGCAAGCACGGTCCAGGGCTGGCTCTTGATCACGCCATGAATATGATTACCCTGCACGTTATTGATCTCCAATTGGTAGCTGCGGCCCTCGAACGTGAAGTGGCCTTCGCGGATGCGGTTCGGCGGCATCAGAATCGGCGTGCCGTATTGCACCGGCTCGGCGGCCATCTCGGCCGGCGAGGCCGGGACGCGCAGCATTTCGCGCTCCAGCGTTTTATCCCAAATGCTGTAGACGTTGTTGCCGACGGACGGACAAATGCTGACGATCAGGTGGTCGTTTTCGAGCGTATAGGCGGGGGTTCCCTGCCAGTCGATCTGCTTAATTATCATTCCGAAGTTCTCCTTTGCCCGGTAAAATAGTCCGATCATAAATCGCTTCCATTGTACCAGAGGAGCCGGAGACTGTCACCCACGGAAAATTGTTTTGATTAGGCGCCGAAATCGAAGTTCGGATATACGTACGGAGCTTTGGCCGGCTCGGCTTTGGCGACTTTCTCGACCTTCAGTACCATGATGTCGGCATCGTTCAGCTTTGTTTTTTGAATCGTGCCGGTGACCGTGACCCAGCTATCGTCCGCCAGCGTATTGGCCCGGTCGTATTCAACCAGCACCCCGAACGGGGCGGCGTCCGCGGAGCAGCATTGGATGGAGAAGCGCGCTACGACGAACTGGTTGCTTTTCATTTCCTCCTGCCGGTAAACGAAGCCGGTGAGCTGCAGCTTTTTGCCGACGAACCGGTCGAGATACAGGTCGACGGACGTCAGCGTCTCGATGAACAAGTCTTCTTTCACCGTAATCAAATCGGACTTGTAGAGCTGCTTCGCATATTTGGCGTACTGCTGGGTAAATTTATCCGCGGGAAACAGCTCCCCGTCCGCAGGCGCCGCCGCTTGGGTCCCGGGTGTTTGAGCGCTTGGAGCAGCGGGGGTGGCATCCGTACCCGCGGGAGTCCCTGCCGGGGCGCTTCCGGTTCCGGTCTCCGTGCCGCTTCCTGCGGCGGTTTCGCTGTCTTTTTTCACCGAGCTAGCGCTGCTGAGGTTCATCCCTTTCTTGGCGGCAAGGCTGCTGCCCATCGTGCTGTCGGGAAGCAGAAAGCCCAGCAGCAGCGGGAAGAAAAACAATCCGTACACGACGACGTTTTTGAACAGCGACCGTGACGGCGTGTGATCATGATCGCAATCGCAGACGGCGGCGGCCCGGCCGCGCCAGGTGCGAAGCGTCAAGTAGAGCTGGTAGGCGGCGACGGCGTACAGGGCGACGGCTGACCATTTGACGTAGTCGACCATCCGGGGCGCGATGTACAGCAGGATGCCGTCGGTTTTGACCAGATAGGCGATGTAGACAGCAAAGCCGAGCAGAATAACGGTTTTCAATGCATGATGCAGGCCCAGTACCCGAGAATTCACGGCACACACTCCTTTTTGCCTTGTTGGATGTCAATTTACATGAAAAAAATCCGTTCGTACAGCAGCGATGCGGCAAGCACGACAATGACCACCAGTGCGGACAGCAGGAGCACGAAGCGGGCGCGGAAGGCCGACAGCAGCATCAGCGTGCTTTTCAAATCGAGCATCGGACCGAAGACGAGAAACGTCAGCAGCGAACCGGTCGAGAAGGTTGCGGAAAACGACGAAGCGACGAAAGCATCCGAAGTGGAGCAGAGCGACAAGACGTACCCGAGGCCCATCATGAACAGATGGGACGTAAAGTCTCCTTGGCCGATGGATACGAGACTTTCGCGCGCGACGAACGTTTGAATGAGTGCCGTCAGAAATGCGCCGAAAATCAAATATTTCCCCATATCGAAAAACTCGTCCGAGGCGTGTCCGAGGACGCCGAGCAAACGGCCGGTGCGGCTGCGGCCATGCCCGTGATCGTGCGCATGATCATGGTCCGCATGGCTATGGGCATGCATATGGTCATGGTGCGTGTGGCTGTGAGTATGCGTATGCCCGTGATGGTGGGCATGGTCATGACGATGCATAGGGGATTGGTCATGCTCATGTGTATGCTCGTGCTCGTGCGCGCTATGCCGGGTATCGTGGCGCTCATGCCCGACTTGGGGGGCGCCGTACCCGTTGGCGCTAAGATCCGGCGCCGCCCCGCGGATCGGATTGCGCTTCACGAACCGGTACACAATAAGGCCGATCGCCGCCGCAACGACGAAGGCGAGCGCCATTCGGGAATAGGCGATCTCCGGCCGCGTGCGGAACGCCATGAAGGTTGCGGCGTATACAACGGGATTGATAATCGGACCGGCGAGAATGAAGACGACGGCCACATAGACCGGCATTCCCTTCAGCACCAGCCGGCGGATGACCGGCACCATGCCGCATTCGCACAGCGGAAAAATGATCCCGACGACGCAGGCGAACAGGATGCCGAGCACCGGATTTTTCGGCGTCAGCCGGCGGATGGTTTGCTCGGACACGAACATCTGCAGCAGGGCGGACACGAGCACGCCAAGCAGGACGAACGGCAGCGCTTCGAGGATAATGCTGATGAACAGCGTTTTGAAATTTTGCACGCCGGCGCTGCTTAAAAAAGACAAGTCCGGCGGCTGCTTTTGCGTATAAATGAGAACGAGCATCAGGATGCACAGCACGGCGAGAATGTTCGCAACCCACCGTTGGACGATTGTTTGCAAGGGGCATGTCTCCTTATTATTCGTAATTATTATTATATAGTATGCTTTCCGGTTCGTACATAGGACAAGTTTTTAAAGCTTTATGAAGGCTGGAAAAGCGCGTGGCTGCGGCGGAGGACGTTCCTGTTCCGATTCCGAGGTTGACAAGGGGGATGTCGTTTAGGTACAATGACGTCTAATAAGAGCGATGACGGGAATAAGTAGGTGGCAGGCAAGCTCTGCAGAGAGCCGGTGGGTGGTGCGAACCGGCGGGCGGCGGCCGATCGAATGGATCCCTGAGCTGAAGGTTGAACGTGCGCAGACGACCCGGGCCCGGGTAAGCTTAGATTCAGCGTTGCGCGCCGGTAGGCCGGTCCGGTTTCCTCCCCGTTACAGGAGGCTGAAGGCCCGCGGTATCTGTCTTGGACAGACGGTTGCGGGTAAATTAGGGTGGCACCACGGTCTCTCGTCCCTTGCGGCGGGAGGCCTTTTTGTTTTTCTCGGGAAGCTTCAGGCGAGATAAGATAAAGGAGGCGGACTGCGAAATGTCCAAATTGAGAGTATTGTCCGGCATGCAGCCCAGCGGTCAGCTGACGCTCGGCAACTATATCGGCGCATTGAAAAATTACGTAAAGCTTCAACATACGCACGATTGCTATTTTATGGTGGTGGACCTGCACGCCGTCACGGTGCCGCAGGATCCGGAAAAGCTGAAGGATCAGTCGGAAGCCGTCGCTGCGCTCTACCTGGCAGCAGGCATCGATCCGAACGTGGCGACCGTGTTCCTGCAATCGACCGTATCCGCGCATGCCGAGCTCGGCTGGCTGATGACGACGCTCACGTATATGGGCGAGCTGGAACGCATGACGCAGTTCAAAGACAAATCCGCCGGCAAGGAATCCGTCGGCGCCGGCCTGTTCACTTATCCGTCGCTGATGGCCGCCGACATTTTGCTGTACGATACGGCTCTTGTCCCGGTCGGCGACGACCAGACGCAGCATTTGGAGCTGACGCGCGATCTGGCGCACCGCTTCAATCAGCGTTACGGCGACACGTTTGCGATTCCGAAAGGCTACTTCCCTGAAGTAGGCGCACGGATTATGTCGTTGGATGACGCGTCCAAGAAGATGAGCAAGAGCAGCCCGAACGCCGGCAGCTACATTGCGATGCTGGATGCCCCGGACGTCATCCGCAAAAAAATAAGCCGGGCCGTAACCGACTCGGGGCGGGAAGTGAAGTTCGATCCGCAAAACAAACCGGAGGTTAGCAACTTGATCAGCATCTATGCCCAATGCGCGGACAAAACGATCGCGGAGATCGAAGCGCAGTACGAAGGGCAAGGCTACGGGCCGTTCAAGAAAGATTTGGCCGAAGCGGTCGTAGCTGCCTTGGAGCCGATCCAGCAGCGGTATGCGGAGATCCGCAGCTCGGGCGAGCTGTACGATATTTTGCGTCAAGGCAAAGAACGCGCGGGAGCGCAAGCGGAGCAAATGCTGAAGCGGGTTAAAGAAAAAATGGGCTACGTCGTTCTGTAGCCCATCCCAGGGCTTGTCCGGACGAAACTTCTTCGTCCCGGGCAAGCTCTTTTATTCGTTTCGTTTTCTCAATTTGGCTTTCACGATAAAGCCGGCTCCGATAAACAGCACCGACAACAAGCCGGACAGCGCAGCAAGCCAAGGCTTGCCCGTGGCCATAAAGTAGCTTATGCACGCGAGGAGCGCCGTGCCTCCGAAAGCAAAAAACAACCCTAATCCTTTCGTCATGTCGAGTCCGCACCTGCCTTTCCGATAAAATTTGAAACTCCGATTGATTTTTTCAAAAGGGAGTATAAGTTCAAGCATACGACACATAATAAGCTTGCAAGCTTGCAAATACATCAAAGACATCATCCCGTTGAAAGGAGTGCTGAACATGGGTGCAGGACAATCCCGCAGCAGCAATCAATTAGTTGTACCTCAAGCAAACCAAGCTTTGGAGCAATTGAAGTATGAGGTTGCTCAAGAACTGGGCATTCAAATTCCGCAAGACGGCTACTACGGTTACATGGCTTCCCGCGACACAGGCGCAATCGGTGGTCACATTACCCGCCGCTTGGTCCAAATCGCCGAGCAAGCCATCTCCGGCGGCGCAGCCCGCTAACCGCAGGGCTTTGGAACAAAGCTTCATGAATATAAGCTCAAGGAGAAATCCTTGAGCTTTTTTCCATGGCAGCAAAAAAAGAGGAGGATGAGCCCGCCTGTTAAGCGCCGCCCATCCGCAGCTTCTTTTCGAGCCGGGAATCGCTGACCCAGCCTACGTACGAATCGATCGGATTCAGCTTTTTGTCCAGCAGCAGCACCGCGACGAACGGATACTGCTTGCGGTGCCGGTAGCGCACGTCAGCCCAGCGCACCTCGTATCCCCAGGCGTGCTCCTTCAGCTCGGCGCAAGCATAGGAAGTAAAGTACAGGAAGCAGGCGACGTTCGGATGCGTCTTGGACGCCTCCACGGCAGGGTGGACGGCGCAGGAAACCCGATCAATCCAATTGATCTTGCGGTTTTTGAGCTCCCCGAGCTGGAACGAGCCGTCCTGCTTCCGCTTCACGATCTGCCACTGGTGCAGATGGACCGTCGGGATCAGCGTGTACCGGTCGCCGGACTCGTAAGTCGAATCCTGAAGGTGCAACCCTGACTCGAGCCGGTAATGGGTCCATGAGCGCCATATATAATAGAGGGCGAGGAAGACGTATAATATAGGAAACAGAATTTCCGGACGCATCAGATGCACCGACCATATGAAAATGGCGAGCACATGAGACGAGAAAATGACCGGGTCAAAAATGTGAATGATATTCCACGAGACCCATCGCTCCGAAATCGGGCGAAGCGCCTGGGTTCCATACGCGTTAAACAAATCGGTGAATACGTGAAACGCAACCGCAATAAACACCCACATCGTTACATGCCACATCGGCAAGGCGGGAAAGACAAGCCAGAGCATGCCGGAGATGAGCGCCGTCCAAAGCACCAAAGCAGGCAGCGAGTGGGATAAGCCACGGTGATTTTTAATGTAAGCGGCGTTTCCTTTCAGCCGCAGCAGCGTATCGGCATCGGGTGCCTGTGAGCCGGCCACCGTTCCGATCAGTACGGCTGTCGAAACCATCGGATCTGCTGCCACAACCGGATCGATATAAGCCAGGCCTGCAAGGCCGAGCCCGATCACTAGGTGTGTTCCGGTGTCCATGGACTAACCTCCTGAACGTCTAATTTTTCAATAGTCTACTCTAGCCCATTACTATTAGTGTATCATTTTCTTGTCCAAAATAAAGCAAAGGCTGTGAAAAAAATGTGTATCGTTTTTGTCGAATACCGAATTGATGAGTCATATCGCCCCCAATACTTGACATGGTCTCAGCGGCTGTGCGACGACTTCCCCCAGGTGGAGCTGTACGAAGGAACGGATCAGCCGGGGCTGTTCGTGGAGCTGTGGAGCGGACTTAGCGACGACCAATACCGGTTCATGCGGGCCGTCCGTACCCGGAAGGACGAATACGCCGCGGAACCGGGAGCGTGGGACGGGACCGATCCCGAACGTTGGGCGCCTCTCAAACAATGGGTGCCGGGCGGGTGTGTCAAAATCCATATTTGGCAGTTCCAAAAAGTCAAATAGTCCATTTTATAAGGTAAACATATCCATGGTTTCTTTCTCCCGATCGCGGTACCCTTACAATAGTCTTCAATTGCGACGGAGGAAAACGGATGGAGAATAACAATATATTCTGGTCTCATATCAAGCGGAACCGTCTGCCCTACCTAATGGGCTTTGCATTATTGTCCATATCGTCCATCCTGCAGCTGATCATTCCCTGGCTGCTTGGACGGTTTACGGATAGCCTCCAGACAGGCGCGCTGACCTACGATCAGGCGGTCCGTTTCGGCGTCTGGATGATTGCCGCAGGATTTGGTATCGCTTTCTTCCGGTCTGTTTCCCGCATTTATTTGTTCCGGCTGTCGCGGCAGTTGGAGATGCGGGTGCGCGGCGAGCTGTTCGTCCACTGGGAGAAGCTGTCGGCGCAATATTTCAACAATCAACGGATCGGGGATTTGATGTCGCATGCGATCAGTGATGTCGGTGTCATTCGCGAGGTGACGATGCAGGGATACTTCAACGTTATGGAAGCGGTGTTTCTGATCGTCGTTTCCGTTGCGGCCATGACGAGTTCGGTCAATCCTTGGCTAACGCTGCTGACGATGCTGCCTCTGCCGTTGCTCAGCCTGCTCGCCTACCGGTTCAACAAGCGGATCATGCAGCAATCGAAGGATATGCAGTCCGCGATCTCCGATTTGACGAGCCGCGTGCAGGAATTTACCGCGGGCATCCGGGTTGTTAAAGCATTCGTACAGGAAAAAGCGGAGCGGGAGCTGTTCACCCGGGATAACCGGCGGGCCGTCGAAATGAACCGGCGGTACGTGCGCTCGAACTCGTTATTCGGAGCGCTCAGCGCCGGGATTGTCGGGTTCAGCTTTCTCGTCTCGGTCGTGCTCGGCGGCATCATGGTACTGAAAGACATCATTACGCTCGGCGAATTCGTCGCTTTCAATACGTATTTGTCGCTGCTCATGGGACCGATCGAAAGCTTGGGCCGGGTCGTCAATTTGCTTCAGCGCGGGAAGGCTTCGGAGCTGCGGCTGCTGGAAATCTTCAATACGCAGCCGGACGTGGTGGACGACGTCATCGCGAAGCCGGAGATTCAAACGATCGGCGGCGAGATCGAGATCCGCGACTTGACATTCTCTTACCCTGAAGCGAAGCGGCCCTCCCTCCGGAACGTCTCGCTCAAGGTGCCGAAGGGCTCCAGCCTCGCCATCGTGGGCCGGGTCGGCAGCGGCAAAAGCACGCTGGTGCATCTGCTCGTGCGGCTGTACAACCCGCCGAAAGGGACGGTGTTGATCGACGGGCACGACATTCATGAAATTCCGCTGCGGACGCTGCGCGGCCAGATCGGCATCGTGCCGCAGGACCAGTTCCTGTTCTCGTCCACGATCCGGGACAACATCGGGTTCGATCCGAAGCCCTACAGTGACGAGCAGGTCGTGGAAGCGGCCAAGATCGCCCAAGTCTACGAAAATATCGTCGAATTTCCGAACCAGTTCGATACGGCGCTCGGCGAGCGCGGCATCTCGCTTTCAGGCGGCCAGCGCCAGCGGGTAAGCATCGCGAGGGCTGTGATCAAGAAGCCGTCGGTGCTGATCTTCGACGACAGTTTGTCCGCGGTCGATACGATCACGGAGGATCTGATCCTCGAAGGGCTCAAATCCGTGATGAACCGGCGCACGACGATCATTATCGGGCACCGGATCTCGTCGGTGCAGAGCGCCGACCAAATCGTCGTCATGGACGAAGGCCGCATCGTCGAGCGCGGCAATCACGAGCAATTGTTGGCCGTAAACGGCATTTACGCCGACATGTACCATAAGCAGCTGCTGGATCAGGAAGCCGAGCGGGAAGACGGACAGGAGCAAGAAGCCGCTGCTTCGCAGCTGATGCGGGGAGGGACGGGCGCATGAATATACACGCGGAAAAAAACGTCAAGACGATGAAAGACACGCAGCTGCTTACGAAGCTGCTGTCCTACGCCAAGCCGTATTGGCGAATGATCTTGCTGTGCATCGCGCTGGCTTTTCTGATCGTCGTCGCCGATCTGGCGCGGCCTTATCTCATTAAGGTGGCGATCGACGGCCATATCAACGGACTGCACAAGCCGATGCTGTCCGCGGAAGCGTCCCAGGCCGAGCGTCTGCGGAGCTACGGAGATGTGACGGAGTGGGACGGCAGGGCTTACGTCCGGCTCGAACCGGACGCAGCCGAGCGGACGGCCCGCCAGCCGGAGCTTGGAACGAAGCAGGCTCAGATTGTCCGGATCGACGGCAAAGACTGGTTCATTGCCGGCTGGATCGCCAAGCAGCCGGAGAAGGCGACCGTAGCGGAAGCGGGCGGCAAAGCGGAAGTGCGCGCCGGAGGGCAGACATTCGCCGCCGAGCCGCTGGACGCCGCCGCGCTGGAGGCGTTCCGCAAGCAGGATTACACCGGCTTCCTCTGGCTGGGCGTTGCTTTCCTTAGCGCGGTCGTCGTCGCGGCGCTGCTCAGCTACCTGCAAAGCAATCTGCTGCAGTATACGGGGCAGACGATCATTTTCAACATCCGGCAGCAGCTCTTTCAGCATGTAAGCCGCATGTCGATGTCCTACTTCGACCGCAATCCCGTCGGAAGGCTCGTCGTCCGCGTCACGCAGGATACGGAGTCGCTCAACCAACTGTATTCGCAGGTCGTCGTCAACTTGATCAAAGACGTCATCGTGCTGATTGGCATCGTCGTCGTCATGCTGCAGCTCAGCGTCAAGCTGGCGCTGCTGTCATTTGCGGTGCTGCCATTTCTGGCCGTGCTGACGTTCTGGTACCGGTCGGTCATCCGGGACGCCCAGCGAAAATCGCGGGTGATCCTGTCGCGGCTCAATTCGTTTCTGGCGGAAAACTTGTCCGGCATCCGGATTACGCAATTGTTTATCCGCGAAGAGCGGCAATGGGAGCAGTTCGATCATCACAATACGGAATATTACCGGGCGGGGATGCGAGGAACGGTCATCAACTCGATCTTTCAGCCGGCCATCGGCTTCCTCGGCAATCTGGCTATCGCGCTGCTTCTCTGGTACGGCGGCGCCAGCGTCATCGACGGCGGCCTGACCTTCGGGATCGTGTATGCTTTCACGCATTACGTGCGGCAGTTTTTCCAGCCGCTCCAGAGCTTGGCGGAGAAGTACAACCAGATTCAGACGGCGATGGTCGGCGCGGAGCGCATCTTCGAGACGCTCGGCGAGAAGCCAGCGATCGTCGACCCGGAGCGGCCGAAGCGGCTGCCGAAGGAAATTCGCGGGGAAATCGCGTTCGAGAACGTATGGTTCGCGTATAACGGGGAAGATTGGGTGCTGAAGGATGTCAGCTTCACGATCCAGCCGGGACAGACGGTGGCGTTCGTCGGTGCAACCGGGGCGGGCAAAAGCTCGATCATCCAATTGATCAACCGGTTCTACGACATTCAAAAGGGCAGCATCAAGCTCGACGGCGTCGATATCCGCGACATCCCGCTGGATGACCTGCGCCATTACATCGGCATCGTGCAGCAGGACGTATTCCTGTTCACCGGAGACATCGCCTCGAATATTCGGCTGAACCACCCGGAGATTACCGACGAGCAAGTCGTCGTCGCGGCCCGGATGGTTCATATGGACGAATTTATCCGCAGCCTGCCCGGCGGCTACAAGACGCTGCTCGGCGAGCGCGGCATCAATCTGTCGCTCGGCCAGCGCCAGCTGCTGTCGTTCGCCCGCGCCATCGCGTTCCGCCCGCAGATTCTCATTCTCGACGAAGCGACGTCGAACATCGATACGGAAACGGAGCTTATCGTGCAGGACGCGCTGATGAACATCTCCGAAGGCCGGACGACACTGATCGTGGCGCACCGCTTGTCGACGATCCAGCATGCCGACCAGATCATCGTCATGCACAAGGGCAAGGTCCGCGAGACCGGAAACCATTATCAGCTTCTCGCGCAGCGGGGGTACTATTACCGTCTGTTCGAGCTTCAGTATAAGGAGCAGAAGCCGGTACCGAAGGCAAGGTAAGGGAGCCGGAATAGGCTGCCCAAAAAACTATTATCAAATTTGAAAAGACAGACTGCAAAGAATGACCTTGGCAGCCTGTCTTCCTCATTTATTTGGAAGCCGGCAGCTCGATTCTGGTTTCCAATCCCTTGATGTACTGATCTTCCTTTACGTTCTCCGTGAAATCATCCTTGATGACGAATGGCTTCAAAATCAAGTATTTGGTCGTCCCGGACGTTGAGGCGTATCGTCTGTCATAGTTCAGCCGGTTTCCTTCATACTTCCCGTCCCCGTGTAGGGCAGGCAGTTGGCGGCCTTGATCGTCAAAAATGGCTATACCGAAACGCCGTAATTTGTATTCGTCCTCCTGTTCCAATGACTGCACGTTGTTCAATGCAATCGAATAGTTAACACGTGTTGTCAAGGGTGTCACCTGCAAGTCGGTGACGGAGAAAGTAAACTCGTTCTTGGTTACAACCACATTCGGATGAACATTGATTATGTTATCTGTGGTTTTACAGAAGGGGACATCCAGTTTAATTCATGGTCGATTCCCTCCAAGATGATCGTGACCTCGGCGTTGAAAGAATCGGGAATGGACCGAGACGATTTTCGACGGCAGCCGGGCCGCTTTTCTAGTTCATGTGACGGCTCCCAATCTGAAAAACGGAAAATATGATAACGGAAAAGAGTTGGTAAAACTCAGCAGTGCAATTCAAAATGTATTTTTCACAGTAAACGGAAAACGGCAGGGCGATCCAGTGAGTAAACTACGGTAAGCGAAGCAGCCTGCGAGAATCGTATTGCATTGATTGATCAGAATACGGAAGATCCAGGTTTTAAAAAATTTAGGCTCACGAAGGGCATGGATCGATTGATAGGCTTTCAAAATGGTTTCTTGCAGGGCATCCGCGGCATTCTCGTCTTTATCCAAGATGGATTTGGCCATACGGTATAAAGATTCCTCAAAGTGCTTAACAAGGCTGATAAAAGCATCACGGTTACCTGTTGTCGCTTGAACAGCAAGTTTGTTACATCCACTTCACACTCCTTTTTTTTATTTTGTATTTTATACTAATTAGACAGATCCAGTCGCTATATGGTCACATTTCATTTACACTATTCTGCTTATCCATCCCCCAACATCGTTGACCATAAATAATTTAAATAGTAACAATAGACGATTTCAATTTTTGAATCCGCTGAAGCTATGATACATTCGAGATGTCATCGAGAGGGATGACTTGGAAAGAAAGCGCTACCTTTATTGGAAAACATCATATTATGTAAAAAAAACTGTATGAAAACGAGGAATTCTCTATGATTACTACAAAAAACAGCAACGATATTTCACTTATCGGAGTGCCGCTTCAGCTCGGTGCCAATCGTTCTGGTGTAGACATGGGGCCGACTGCGATTCGAAGTTCAAATATTCAAGCTAGGCTGGAAGCGTTGGGTTTCCGCGTCAGTGATTGGGGCGATATCGAGGTTAACCGCTTGCAGGACAGGTGTGATCCTGATGAAAAATTAAAGTATTTGGCGGAAATCGTTCGCGTTAACACGAAATTGGCCGAAGTGGTGGCCCAAGAGATGGGAAAAGGCCGGTTTCCTCTCGTCATCGGCGGAGATCATAGTATTGCTATCGGTACAATTAAAGGTATCCTGCAGCATGTGACTAAGCTTGGTGTCATTTGGTTCGACGCGCATACGGATGTGAATACGGAGTTTACCACCACTTCGGGCCACATTCATGGAATGTCGCTGGCTGTATTGTTAGGTCACGGGCATCCAAGTCTTACTTCTATCAGGGGAGCGCACAAGAAATTAGATCCGCGCAACGTTGTTATTATCGGGGCGAGATCGATCGATCCGGGCGAAAGGCTGTTTTTGAAGGAGCAAGGCATTCGCGTATTTACGATGTATGACATCGACAAATATGGCATGAAAACGGTCATGGATGAGGCGTTAGAGCGGGTTTCGGCAGGCACGGACGGTATTCACCTCAGTCTGGATTTGGACGGGATGGACCCTCGGGAAGCGCCCGGTGTTGGAACGCCTGTGGAGGGCGGGATTACTTATAGAGAGAGTCATTTTGCTATGGAATATCTGCATGAACATGGCGCTCTTGTCTCGGCGGAAATTGTAGAAGTGAATCCGATGCTCGATGTGAACAACAGGACGGCCAAATCCGCTGTCGACTTGGCCGGCTCGCTTTTTGGAGAACGAATTCTATAAATAAAATCATTTTGATCGGGAGGCCCTGCCATGACACAGACAAAACAAATTATTGAACAGACTGAAAAATACGGAGCTGCAAATTATCGTCCGCTGCCTATCGTTATATCTAAAGCTGAGGGAGTATGGGTTGAAGATCCGGAAGGCAACAAATATATGGATATGCTAAGTGCCTACTCCGCGTTAAATCATGGGCACAGACACCCCAAAATCATTCAAGCGTTGAAGGATCAAGCGGATAAAGTTACTTTGACATCCCGCGCGTTTCACAATGACCAGCTAGGGACATTTTACGAAAAACTGTCGCAGCTGACGGGAAAAAGCATGATCCTTCCGATGAATACGGGTGCAGAGGCCGTGGAAACGGCGATCAAAGCCATTCGGCGCTGGGCGTACGGCGTGAAAAAAGTGCCTGCCAATCAAGCTGAAATTATTGTTTGCGAAGGCAATTTCCATGGACGTACGATTACGATTACTTCTTTTTCCTCAGAGGAAGAATATAAGGCTGGATTCGGGCCTTTCACACCCGGCTTCAAAATTATTCCGTACGGCGATCTGGAAGCTTTGAAAAATGCGATTTCGCCGAATACGGCTGCATTTTTGTTCGAGCCGATTCAAGGAGAAGCGGGCATCAATATTCCGCCAACCGGATTTATCCAAGGAGCGCAAAGGCTTTGCAAGGAAAATAATGTCTTGTTCGTTGCTGATGAAATTCAAACGGGCTTCGGGCGCACAGGCAAGTTGTTCGCTTGCGACTGGGAGAATGTGAAGCCGGATATGTACATTTTGGGTAAAGCATTGGGCGGAGGGGTGTTTCCGATTTCTGCGGTCGCTGCTGACCAGGACATTCTCGGCGTGTTTAACCCGGGTTCTCACGGCTCTACTTTTGGCGGCAATCCGTTAGGCTGTGCAGTTGCAATTACAGCATTGGATGTTCTGCAAGAAGAGGATTTGGTTCGTCGTTCCGAACAATCGGGACAATATTTTATGAATAAGCTAAAAGAGATCAAAAGCAGCAAATTGAAGGAAATTCGCGGCCGCGGCTTATTTATCGGGCTTGAATTGAACGAAACGGCGCGTCCTTATTGCGAAAAGCTGAAAGAGCTGGGCCTGCTGTGCAAAGAAACGCATGAAACGACGATTCGGTTTGCTCCACCGTTAAATATTTCGCAAGAAAATTTGAATTGGGCGCTTGAACGAATTGTATCGGTTTTTCATGAAGTAGAAGCTGCAACCCAGTAAGGATGCCTTTCAATCGCCAAAGCTCATGAGTGTATGGTGCAGAATAAGGAGGCGAATTCATCATAGAACAGAGGATACATGGTGTGACCGAGTTGCAGCGCACGATGAAGAGCAGGCATGTATATATGATTTCACTCGGCGGAGTTATTGGCACAGGGCTGTTTATCAGTTCAGGCTATACGATTAGTCAGGCGGGACCCGGCGGTTCTATTCTCGCGTATTTGGTGGTCGGACTCATTATGTATCTCGTTATGATGTGCCTTGGCGAATTATCCGTTGCCATGCCTGAATCAGGCTCTTTTCAAACGTATGCGACCAAATATATCGGACCTGCTACAGGATTTACGGTCGGTTGGTTATACTGGTTTGGTTGGGTGATTACATTAGGCTCTGAGGTTACAGCTTCCGGGTTAATCATGAAGCGCTGGTTTCCTGACGTACCGACTTGGATCTGGTGTACCCTCTTTGTGATTGTGCTCTTTTTACTGAATGCTCTTTCTACAAGAGCATACGCCGAGACGGAATACTGGTTTGCGAGTATTAAACTATTTACCATCATAGCATTTATTGTTTTAGGCGGTGCTGCTATGTTTGGGTTTATTCACATGAAAGGTTATTCGTCTGCGCCTATGTTTTCTAATTTTACGGGAGAAGGCGGTTTATTTCCTCATGGCTTAGGCGGCGTGTTGATGTCGATGGTTACGGTTAATTTTGCTTTTCAGGGCAGTGAGCTTGTTGGAATTGCCGCGGGAGAAAGCAAAGATCCGGAGACTTCCGTGCCCAAAGCCATTCGAAATACAGTCTGGCGAATTATTTTATTTTTCCTGTTATCCATTTTCGTTGTCTCGGGATTAATTTCGTGGAAAGAAGCGGGAGTCATTGAAAGCCCGTTTGTTATGGTTTTTGACAATATCGGTGTTCCTTATTCTGCTGACATTATGAATTTTGTTATATTAACTGCTCTATTGTCCGTTGCGAATTCGGGACTATATGCTTCATCCCGCATGCTTTGGGCTCTTTCAAGAAATAAAATGGCTCCTGCCGGTCTAGGAAAATTAACAGCAAGAGGAGTACCGCTAAATGCATTAATCATTAGTGTCGGTATTGCCTGCTTGTCGCTGTTATCTAGCGTTTATGCAGCAGATACCGTTTATCTATGGCTAGTTTCGCTTGCCGGATTGACCGCTATTATGGCTTGGATGGCTATAGCCGCTTCTCAATATATGTTCCGAAAAAAATTTCTCAAGCAAGGCGGACGTCTTACTGACTTGAAATACCGTACCCCGTTGTATCCCTTTATTCCAATAGCGGCCTTCATCCTATGTACAGTTGCTTGCATCGGGCTTGCCTTTGATCCGAATCAACGGCTTGCGCTGTACTGCGCAGTGCCATTTGTTATTTTTTGTTATGTTATTTATCACATGAAGTATAAGAAAAAAATTGTAAAATAATAAAAATTGAAACCGCTTACTGTTGATGCATTTGGGCAGAAAAAATGGTAAAAGGGAACGCATGCTCCTCCTGCCATTCTTTCTGCCCAATTTCAATCTTCCAAAGGTTTCCAAGCCTGCTTGAGAAGATCGCTAAAACTTTGAATATTTGCTTCTTCCGACCTGGATTTGAGGTAAATCAGAGATGTTTCAACCCGATGTTGAAAACGATGGATCGGGACAAGCTTGCCCGTAGCCAGCTCCTCCTTGATTCCGTCTGAGCTTAGCAAAGCGATGCTTGTTTGATTGATTGCCGAATGTTTGATCGCTTCATCGCTGCCGGACTCAATAATGTTCGTAGGTTGATATTGTAATTCAGATAGACATCCTTTAATGACGTCTTCTAAATTACAGCTTTCTCTATAGGTGATCAGCGGGTAATGGGAGAAAACCGTGGACAAGTCATATTGCTGGGAGATCTCTTGGGTCGTAACCATCATCACCTCTTCTGTATCCAGATTAATCGATTCCATCTCAGGTGAGTTATACTTTCCCGCGATGATTCCGATATCGGCTTGATGGGAGCTTACTAACTTTATTGTTTCTTTACTATTGTAGCAAGCCAAATCTAATTTAACCTTCGGATGATCTTTAATGAAAGAACTGATTAACAACGAGAGATGTCGGCCGTAGTAATATTCAGGGGCTGCAATGGCAAGTTTACCGTACGGTTCGTCAAGCGTTTTTAAGGCGGTCTCCAAATCGCTTAAAGCGTTCAAAATGATATCTGTATGGTGTTTCACCAATTTTCCGGTAGGGGTTAAGAACGTTTTTTTACCGACACGATTAAATAAGGGATGTCCCAATTCTCTTTCCAATGCTTGAATTTGAACAGAGATCGTAGGCTGTGTATAGGATAAAATTTCGGCTGCTTTGGACAAATTTAATTGGTCAGCGACGACTTGGAAGGTTTTAAGGTTTCTGAGCTCCATTTTATACCTCCAAACTAACTGCAAACAATCAACAAAAAAACCAGACAATTCCTCTTTATTATATCAATGAAATACTTCCGTTGCCAGAACTCCGCTTCGTCATGAGCGTCACGCGGCTGCACTTGGACCCTGCCGCTTTTGTCATTCTGTATTATTACATAATAAAAAACCATCATTCTCGATAGGGATTGAGGAGATAAGTTAAGTCAAGAGAAAAAGAAAGAGAGTACCTCAAACGCGGTACTCTCTCGGGAATACTTGAAGCCTTAGCTCAAGTATTCCTTTTTTTTATCGTCCAAAGGAATCGTGGAAAGATCCATGTTCACGTCTCAATGATTTAAAATATTGTCCTCCAATACGGTGAACTTATCGCCGTATTCTTTAATAATATGGCCCTCTCCCCAGGAGCAAAGCGCATCCAGAATCGGCTTGAGGCTCCACCCGTATTCGCTCAGCTCGTATTCGACCTTGGGCGGCACTTGATGATACGTAATCCGGTTGACGATCCCGTCCGCCTCCAGTTCCCGCAGTTGCTGGGTTAACATCTTTTGCGTAATGCTGGGCATAATACGCTTGAGATCACTCGTCCGCTTCTTTCCGCGCGTCAAGTGACAGAGAATCACGCACTTCCATTTTCCTCCGATGACTTCCAAGGTCGCTTCCACCGAAATATTATACTTCTTATTGGTTCCTGTGCTCATGCGGTGCCCTCCAATTGCTATAGGCACTTTTTAGTGCCTACCGTACTTTGAAGTACGTACTAGCCAAAAATGCTTGATCCTCTCATAATAGCATATATCGGCCGATGATTACCATGAATAGAGGTGGGAAAACATGCAATTGGATCAAAAACGGAGTATACTCGCGCTTCTGGCTCTGGCCATCAGCGCCTATGCGATCGGAACTACCGAGTTTATCAGCGTGGGGCTGCTGCCCCTGATCGCCGAAAACCTTCATATATCGGTCACAACGGCAGGACTGACCGTGACGCTGTATGCGCTCGGCGTCACCTTCGGGGCTCCCGTGCTGACCTCACTCACCACGGGAATGTCCCGCAAGTCGCTGCTGATCGCCATCATGGTCGTTTTTATCGCCGGTAATAGTCTGGCGGCGGCTTCCGGAAGCATCGGCGTCCTGTTGACGGCCCGCGTGCTATCCGCTTTGTCGCACGGCGTATTTATGTCGATCGCGTCGACCATCGCCGCCGACCTCGTGCCGGAGAACAAACGGGCGAGTGCGATCTCCATGATGTTCTCAGGCCTGACGGTCGCCATCGTGACCGGCGTGCCGCTCGGTACCTGGATCGGCCAGCAGATGGGCTGGCGGGCGGCCTTCGTCACCATCGCCGTCATCGGCCTGGTCGCGCTGATCGCCAATCTGATCTTGATCCCCGCCTCGCTGCGTAAGGGCGTTCCAACCCCGGTGCGTGAGCAGGTGAAGCTGGTGACGAATGGCAGGCTGCTGCTTGCGTTCGCCATCACGGCTCTCGGGTATGGAGGCACCTTTGTCGTATTTACTTATTTATCCCCATTGCTGCATGAAATAACCGGATTTGCCGAAAGCACGGTAGCGGTTATCCTGCTGATTTACGGCGTTGCGATTGCGATCGGCAATGTCATCGGGGGAAAGGTGGCCAACCGCCGGCCGCTCAAGGCTCTGTTCCTTATGTTCATCCTGCAGGCGATCGTGCTGCTGGTGTTGATGGTGACCGCGCCATTCAAGGTAGCCGGGTTGATCACGATCTTCTTCATGGGCCTGCTGGCCTTCATGAACGTTCCCGGGCTGCAGATTTATGTCGTCATGCTGGCTGAGCGCTTCGCGCCGGGAGGTAAGGATGTCGCTTCCGCCGTCAACATCGGCGCGTTCAATGCGGGCATCGCCATTGGGGCCTATCTGGGTGGTGTGGTCACCGATTCGATGGGATTGATTCATACCACCTGGATCGGCGCTGTCATGGTCCTAGCCGCGGTTTTGCTGACTGGCTGGAGCATGGCACTGGAACGCAAGGGCGTACCGGTTCGCGCCGTACGGACGGGGCCGGCCCGGACTTGACTGTCGAGCTCTTGTTTCCGCTATCTGGGCATCATCCAAGCAGCCACGCGCAAAATGGCTGGGGCCGTTACCAGCTCCAACAAGGCATCATGTTTTCAAATCTACCATTTACCCTACTGGAGGTTTTATCTATGACAACGCATCTGCAAGCAACTACGACTCTAAATAACGGAAAGGCTATGCCTTGGTTCGGCATCGGCGTATTCAAAGTCGCGGACGGTTCCGAGCTCGTGGACGCGGTCAAAGCGGCTGTCGCCCATGGCTACCGCAGCATCGACACGGCGGCCATCTATGACAACGAGCGCAGCGTAGGCCAGGCTATCCGCGAAGCCCTCCAAGAAACGGGACTCTCCCGTGAAGACTTGTTCGTCACTTCCAAGGTATGGAACGCCGATCTCGGCTATGAAGCGACGCTAGCCGCCTATGAGACCAGCTTGGAGAAGCTGGGGCTGGATTATCTCGATCTGTACCTGATTCACTGGCCGGTGGCCGGCAAGTACAAGGACGCTTGGCGTGCGCTCGAAGCGCTGTACAAGGCCGGACGCGTCAAAGCGATCGGCGTCAGCAACTTCCAGATTCATCACCTGGAGGACCTGATGAAAGATGCCGAGATCAAGCCGATGGTGAACCAGGTCGAGCTCCATCCGCGGCTTAGCCAGCAAGCGCTGCGCGACTTCTGCGCCCAGCATGACATTCAGATCGAGGCATGGTCGCCTCTGATGCAGGGCCAGTTTCTGGACAACCCGGTGCTGCAGGAAATCGGCGCCCGTCACGGCAAGTCGGTCGCCCAAGTCATTCTGCGCTGGGATCTGCAGCACGGCATCGTAACGATTCCCAAGTCGACGAAGGCTCACCGGATTATCGAGAACGCCTCGGTGTTCGACTTCGAGCTGACGAGTGAAGAGATGGCCCGAATCGATGCGCTGAACCAGAACCTGCGGGTTGGACCGGACCCTGACAATTTTGACTTCTAAGCCTGGCCCGGCCATAACGAAGAACGCCAGTTCCTCTAGCGGGGGGCTGGTCAGCCTGTTGAGAAACCCTCAACAGGCTATTTCTTATTTTCATTATTTATCCATCCGCCGCGTTGCTATGTTCGTCAACTGGACGATTTCGCCGACAGTGCTCCCTGGATTTATCGGTCGAGCTCTATTACGCCAAAACGGCAATTGGATTTGGGTGGATGCCAATCAACACCCAAGGAAAGTCCGCTTATCGGATGGCAGTTATTTGGAAGGTCTTCCCATGGGGCTACTCGACGTTCCGAGCTTAGCGGCTGCTACTCCCGCACCGAACGTCCGATTCGATTTCATTCAAGGCGAGTCTATAGGGACTAAAACAGGAGGTCAAGCCTCTCAAGACCTTTATATCGAAATGGAGGGGATTCTAAAATCAGGCCTTTCAGGAAAGCAACGCACAATTGTTTCGGATCCGAAGGGGCAAGCACATCTTACAGCGCTTGGCGTATTAGTTGCAATTGAGCATATTCTGGGACTGGATGGCAAACAAACTGCATGTGGAGGAGTATATTTACCAGAAACGTTAGTGTCAATTGATGCAGCTATCGCCCGTTTTGAGCAATTCGGTGTTCAAATTTCCAGTGAGTTGAACGAAAATTAATCCGTTAAAGCACGGCTGCCTTTCAGAAAAATAACCCGGGAAGCAAAAGCGATGCCGCTTTGTTCCCGGGCTTTTTACAGAATAGCAGTCAAGGGATTTTTCTGGGCACCACGATACTAGCCTGCCCTTTTTGCAATGCTCGAAAATAAAACAGCCAGGACAATCCGGTTGCCAAACCGGGTTCGTATGGCGGTGCCTAAATTGATGGTTTATGGCTTTGGCGGCGTGCATGTTTGTAGCGGACTGTTCCCATAGCGGCATAGAGCGGTCGGGAGAGAAAGCCGCAACCGGAGGTGCGGTAAAGCCGGAAAGCATCGTGGTAAGTAGACTATCTACTTTATATTCAAAGCGGGGTAAAAAACGTTATTCTTTTGTTGCAATTTTGATATATATTATTGCAAAATGTCACAGACATTTGCTGTGTACAGGCCTACAATAAGCCTCGGAGATATTGATAATCATTATCAACAATATCCAATTCTTAAAGGTTAGGATGATAACAATGAAGTTAACGGATATTGCCCGAGACACCAAGGTGAAAATAATCGATTTGGCATCCGTGAATGAACTTGTCCTGCATAGGTTGAACGATTTCGGCATTATGGAAGGATCCGTCATCTCGCTTCGCAAAGTACTGCCGTTTGGCGGTCCGTGCATGATCGAAACGAAAGGGCAGTGGATTGCCATTCGCCGCAAAGAAGCGGTTTGTATACAGGTGGAAGCGGTATGATAACCATTGCTCTTGCCGGGAACCCGAATACGGGGAAAACGTCGCTCTTTAACACCATGACAAGCTCTTATGAATATGTGGGCAACTGGGCGGGCGTGACGGTGGAAAAGAAGGTCGGTACGTTAACGAGTAAAAGAGGAAAAGTTATCGATTTGCCGGGTATCTACTCCCTTAGCCCGCTTTCCGAGGATGAGGGTGTGGCGTCGCGCTACTTGCTGGAAGAGTCGCCGTCGATGTTGTTGAACGTCGTAGACGCATCGCAATTGGAGCGTAACCTGCATTTGACCGTGCAACTGCTCGAGTACGGTGTACCGGTCGTCGTCGCGCTAAACATGGTCGACGTGGCCGAAGCGCGCGGGCTTCGCATCGATGTACGCGAACTGGAGGCGCAGCTAGGCGTGAAGGTCGTACCTGTGATCGCCCGATCGGGCCGAGGCTGCAAAGAGCTGGAGCGGGTTATGGCCGCAGAGACCCGGCATAATGAATCGCTGCCGTGGCGATTCGATTACGGATCGCTTCTGGAAAAAGCCATTTCCGATCTGGAGGCCCGGATGCCGGCTCAGATGGAACGGAAGCGCTGGCTCGCGCTGCAGTTTCTGGAAGGAAACATACTTGTCCTGCAGGAGCTTCGCAAATTCATCGATCCCGCTTGGCTTCAATCATTCTATGACGCGATCGAACGGGAAGTCAGACAGAGTACGGGCATGAGAGATATACGCCAGTGCATCCGGTCACAACGCGCCGTCATGATTGACGGGTGGCTGCAACGCTCCGTTCGGGAAACGAAGAAGGGCAGAAGAACGCTGTCAGAGCGGATCGACGATATCACTACGAATAAGGTTCTCGGCATTCCCATATTTCTTGCGTTTATGTATTTGACGTTCAAGCTGACGTTCGATTGGGTTGGCACTCCGTTATCCGATCAACTGGATGCTTTGCTGAACGGTCCGGTAAAGAACGGAATCAGCTCCTTGCTCGACACGTTCGGCGCCGCGGAGTTCATCAAGTCGGTCATTCTGGATGGAATCGTAAGCGGCGTGGGCGGCGTGCTGGTGTTCGTACCGCAAATTTTCATGCTTTTTCTCATCATATCCTTCATAGAGGACTCCGGCTACATGGCTCGCATTGCAGCCGTTATGGATCGGCTAATGGAAGGTGTCGGCCTGAACGGCAAGGCGTTCATCCCGATGATTATCGGCTTTGGCTGCAACGTTCCCGGCATCATGGCCGCAAGGACGATAGAGCAGCCGAAGGAGCGCTTGCTGACCATTTTGCTTACGCCGCTTATGTCGTGTTCCGCGCGATTATCGGTCTACAGCTTGTTTGTCGGGACGTTTTTCAAAAGTAATCAGGCTCTTATCGTTTTATCGTTATACGTATTAGGGGTTGTCGTGGCGCTCGTGTTGGCGAAGGTGTTTTCCTTGACGATCGCGAAGAGCG
The DNA here is from genome assembly GCF_024158745.1 of Paenibacillus tyrphae. Taxonomy (GTDB): domain Bacteria; phylum Bacillota; class Bacilli; order Paenibacillales; family NBRC-103111; genus Paenibacillus_G; species Paenibacillus_G tyrfis_A. The sequence continues at coordinate 90,604 of NZ_JAMZAW010000005.1, forward strand.
AACGATCCCTGTTCGTCATCGAACTACCGCCGTATCGTATTCCGCAGTGGCGAACGTTGGCGCGAAGCACATGGGAGAAAGGCAAGGGATTCGTCCGAAAAGCGGGAACGTTCATTTTCGGCGGCTCGGTCGTCATATGGCTGCTCGGATACACCGGGCCTGGCGGATGGAACGTGCCGATGAACGAAAGCTTCCTCCAGGCAATCGGTTCCATCTTGGCGCCGGTCCTTGCTCCGCTCGGTTTTGGCAATTGGCAGGCGGGTGCCGCGCTGCTTACTGGATTTCTGGCGAAGGAAGTCGTCGTCTCGACGATGGGCATTATTTATGCTGCTCCTGACGATGCCGGTCTTTCGGGAATGATCTCGCAGTTTTTTACTCCGCTTCAGGCTTTTAGTTTTATGGTTTTCATCTTGCTTTACGTTCCTTGCCTTGCGACAGTCGGGGTTATTCGAAAAGAAACGGGGTCGGCCCGATGGACGTGGTTTTCCATCGGTTACGCGCTGGCAATAGCTTATGTGATCGCGCTAGCTGTCTATAATGTCGGTAGGGTACTTGGGTTTCATTAATTCGCTAGATGCGCTTGTGAAGGAGGAACCATATGGTATTCAGTATCATTGCCGGGGTCGTTATTTTCGGGTATGCGGCTTGGTCGCTTGTCCGTTACGTACGGAAGACGCGTCAAGGAAAATGTGCGGCGTGCTCGTTGAACAAGACGTGTTTATCCGGATGTTCTGATGCAACTGATGCGGCGGATGTCTCGGTATCAACGATGAGCAAACTGTAATTATTGAACTGCGCCAATCGCAGCGACCCGGCGATACGCAAAATCGAAGCGGAATGGTTACGGATCTATTTGCTTATCGATCGGCAGCTGTACATTACGCGCTCAGGAAGCATCTGTTCCATGGGCGCGTTGTCTTTTTTAGAATTGATGTATGTTTAAAAGCGGTGATGCAGCATATATTTTAATCGGGCGGAAGCCATATTTATTAAAAAAGTGTCTTCACAATGTCCAATTCTGGTGGTAATCTTGGAAGTAAGCGGTTTTATACGGGGTTAAAAGTGATTCGGTGTTGTACGCAACACTGAGCTGCTTTTCGAATACAACACCTCTTTTAACCTAAAAATATAAACGTTTATATTTTACTCGGCGAAAGTCGAGGATACTCAGGGTTAGATTTCCGATAGGGAACTAATGTTTGAAAATATAAACGGTTATATTATAAACGAAGAAGGGAGGGGGATAAGCTGTAGACCAGCTGGTTAACCGATGTACAAAAGTATAAACGCTTATATATATTGAGGGGAAAGGAGAAGATAATTAGATTTAAATTGCCTGTAAATCGGCAAGCAGCAGCCTGTTGTTTATTCATGCGGTCAACATTTTTAGGAGGGATTACATGCATATGTCCAATGCTAGACCATCCAAAAGCCGGGACAAAATTTTGTTAACCTTACTTTGTTTTACCTTACTGGCTTCCTTGTTTGGCGTAACCGCTTTGTTCGAGCCATCCAAAGCAGCCGCAGCCTCTCCTGACGATAATTTCTCCCCGGAAACCCTGCAATTTCTTCGCAATAATACGGGGCTCGATGGCGAGCAGTGGAACAACATCATGAAGCTTATCAATAAACCGGAGCAGGACGATTTGAACTGGATCGAATACTACGGGTATTGCGAAAACATTAAAGATGAGCGCGGGTATACGATCGGTCTTTTCGGCGCTACCACAGGAGGCTCCAGAGATACCCATCCCGATGGCCCGGAACTCTTCAAAGCCTATGACGCTGCCAAAGGAGCCAGCAACCCGTCGGCCGAAGGCGCATTGAAGCGCCTTGGCATTAACGGAAAAATGAAAGGCTCGATTCTGGAAATTAAAGATAGTGAGAAGGTTTTCTGCGGCAAGATTAAAAAGCTTCAAAACGATCCGGCTTGGAGAAAAGCGATGTGGGAAACATTCTATAACGTGTATATCCGGTACAGCGTTGAACAAGCGCGCCAGCGCGGCTTTACCAGTGCGGTGACGATCGGATCGTTTGTCGATACGGCGCTGAATCAAGGCGCTACCGGCGGCTCGAATACGCTTCAAGGCCTGCTCGCCCGTTCCGGCAGCAGCTCGAACGAGAAAACCTTCATGAAGAATTTCCATGCCAAACGTACCTTGGTTGTGGATACCAACAAATACAACAAGCCGCCTAACGGTAAAAACCGCGTAAAACAATGGGACACTCTCGTGGACATGGGAAAAATGAATCTGAAGAACGTCGATTCCGAGATTGCTAAAGTCACGGACTGGGAAATGAAGTGATCTTTTTCTTTTTAAATGTTCGTTCGAAAGGACGGTCGCATTTTGCGGCCGTCTTTTTCGTTTTCACAGTTGTGGCCTCCAGCTTGGAGAGCGTCACTCGGTTTTATTAGCTCTTTAGAGCTATACGGGATTCATAGCGCCGACACAGACATACCCTACATATGTATGGTATATTTCATTTGCAGTAAATTAAGGTTAAGGGAGAGATATTATGGAAGTCGCAATCATGCTTTACGATGGAATCACAGCATTGGATGCCATTGGTCCGTATGAAGTATTTTCCGCCACCATGAAATGTAACGTGAAGTTTATCGGCAAGAAAAAAGGGATCATCCAAATGGACTCCAAAATGGGGTATTTGCATGCCGACTACAGCTTTGACGAAATGACTTCAGCCGATATTCTTGTCGTTCCCGGTTGCAGTCCGCCTAACTATAAAACGCCAATGAACGACGAAGAAACGCTGGAGTGGATTCGCCAAATCCACGGGACCGCGAAATGGACTACGTCGGTTTGTAACGGTTCTCTGATATTGAGCGCTGCAGGCTTGTTGAACGGAGCGACGGCTACTTGCCATTGGGGTTCCTTCGACCTGCTCCGTTCGCTTGGAGCCATTCCGACAGACGAGAGAGTGGTTCGCCATGGTCAAATCGTAACGGCGGCTGGCGTCTCCTCCGGTATCGATATGGCGCTTCAATTAGTGGCATGGGAGTTCGGGGAAGATACGAGTAAAGCGGTCCAATTAATCTTGGAATACGATCCTCAGCCTCCGTTTGATACGGGTTCGTTAAAGAAAGCCCCGGCTCCGCTGGTTGAGCGGGTAAGAGGGGTGCTTCAAGAGCTTTCGGAGCAAGATCCCGGATAAGGTACGGGTATCGGCATGGGCGTCGTTTCAATGAGGAAGCCTGCTATCGCTTATCAATAAACGATGCAGGCTTTTTCAATTACAGGGAATGTGCTCTCCTAGTTTAATTTAATTTATACAGATTCCACTTTTGAGCGTTCGAACCATTATCGTCCCAAATTTGAACGTTCGTGCCATTCGCGGTCCCGCCGGCATTTACATCCAGTGCTCTGCCACTATTGCTGTCGATTAATTTGTAGGCGCCGCCTACATCTACAATGCGCCACTTCTGATTGGCGCCGCCGCCGTAATTCCATATTTGGGCATTCGCACCATTCCAACTCCCGGCCGCATCCAAAGCTTTATTGGTATATTCTTTAACCGCTTTATACAGTCCGCCACCTACATCGGTAATCACCCATCGCTGAGCGCCAGAGCCGTTATCTTCCCAGATCTGTACATTCGCACCGTCATCGTTACTGCCAGCGGCTACATCCAGAGCTTTCCCGCTCCCAACATTAATCAGTTTGTAGGTTTTGCCGGAAATGATGCCGTCGCCGGGCGGTGCTGGGTTCATTTTACTTTTGACAAACTTGCCGGAGGGCGATAATTGCGCATCGGACCATCCTCCGTACGGACTTGCGCCAGGCAGTAGGGCAGCAGAGGCTTCAGCTTTATCGCATAACGACCAGTTGATCCAGCTTAAGTTTCGGCTATCCATAAAGTCAATCCATTGCTGCGACTCCGGAAGGAAAGGGCCGCCATCGCCGGAAGCGTCACTCGTTCCCCACTCTGTAACGAACACGGCTATACCTTTGCTTCTCGCATAGTCTATGCGGTCTCTCAGCCATTGACCGTGAGTACCGGCATAGAAATGCACGGTATACATAACGTTATTGTAAGAGAGCGGATTGTCCGCCGCATGGTGCACATCCTGACTCCATGTTCCGGTTCCAACGATAATGGTGCTGTCCGGATCAATGGAGCGGATGACCGGGATGACTTCCTCCGCATAAGGCTTTATACTGCCATTCCACGTGACGTTACTTCCATTCGGCTCGTTGCAGATTTCATAAATCACGTTCGGGTAACTATGGTACAATGAGGCCATCTCCCGGAAAAAATCTTTTGCTTCTTGTTTATAGACGTTCGGATCTCTTTCTTCCAGTACATGCCAGTCGATGATGACATAGATGCCAAGATCAATCGCGGCTTGAACGGCCTCTTTCACCTTGTTTTTTTGCAGCGAAGGATTTTTAATATAACCGTCTTGACCACCCGTATAGAGCGCCGCACGAAATACGTTGATTCCCCAATTGTCTCTCAACCATTTGATGCTGTCTTTGTTCACAAACTGTCCAAACCACTGCAGCCCATGGGAACTCATCCCCTTTAATCGGACGGCCTGTCCCGCCCGGTTCACCAACTGGCTTCCGGAAACGCTCAGTTGACCGTTTTGGGCGACGATCGTACTTGCTTCGGCCGTTGCCGCGCTTGCCGGAACGAAATTCACGTACAGCATGACAGCGACAAGAAATGCGCATAGCAACGAAACCATTCTTTTCAGCATATTAACATTACCTCCTCATCATTTTTTCTCTCCTTGTTGTCGTGCGGCTGGTCAAAGTACCTCCCTCCCTTAAATTTGTTTTTATTTTACCGACTCGGCAAGAGGACATCTATCCATGGCGTGATATCGTTGACACTTTCATGACTTGTTTCCAAACGACCACGCATAATTGGGCAAAAAAGTAACAAAAGTGTTAAGCTTACATTGAAAATGCTAGAGCGAAAACCTTACGAATTGTATAATATCGGTATAAAAACTGTTCCGTCATGCTGAGGTGTCATACCATGAACTTCAAAAATTCCGTCAAATTCAAAGTTGTAAGCGGATTCATTTTGGTTGTGGCTCCGCTTGTATTTTTTCTTTTTTACAATAACGTGTATTCGATAAATGTAGTTCGCGATCAAGTTTCCATGAATTACAGCAAAATGCTCGCTCATTATGTAAGTGTTACCGATAATGCGTTGAAGGAATTCGAGTACTATTTCTACCGCATGGAGAGCGACCCGGATATTGTTTCGATGCAGGCTTATAAATCCTTTAAGGACGACTACATTTTGGCCAAACAAAAAGTGTACAACAAACTTATCCAGGACATCGGATATTACAGCTTGATCAACACTTTTTTCGTTTACGCCAAGTCCAATGATGATCTGCTCATCGTTACGCAGGAGAACGGGCGTTTCCACGAACGCTATGAAACGGTGCAGAAATATGTTTCGCAAGCCTTAAGTTCGAGTCGAACGGCGCCTCATCAGGGCAGCTGGAGACTAATCGAATCGAAAGATTCTTATTTCGTAGCACAGATGAAAGATTTAGGTTCCGATATGTATGCAGGCTGTCTTATAGATTTGAACAGCTTGGCGAAGCCGCTTGGCACGTGGGATGTGGGGGAAGGCGGCGGAACGGTCATCGTTACGGACGACGGACAACCGTTGACGAGCCATGCTTTGCCGATTCAAACTTATGCTGTGATTGAAAGCCAGCTTACCCCCGATCACCAGGTATATCAAACCGTACGAGACGACACGAATAACAAGAAATACTTGGTGGTCGGAAGATCGTCACAGTATGCGAGTATTCGTTACCTGGTTGTAGTAGCTGAGACGAACATTTTGCAGAATCTGCCTTATTTGCAAAAGGCCATTTATGTTCTCCCCTTAGGAGTTGCCTTGGTACTTGCGTTATATCTTGCTTTCCTGCAAAAAATTTTTTTTAAGCCGATGGCTCAGCTCATTCAGGGGATGAGAAAAATCGGCCGTGGTCAATTCGATGTCCGTCTGAATGAAAGCCACTCCACCGAATTTGCGTACCTGATGTCGACGTTTAACGATATGGCTAGGCAAATTGAGCATTTGAAAATTTCCGTATACGAAGAAAAAATAAGGGTGCAGCAAGCCGAGTTCAAACATCTTCAGGTGCAAATCAATCCCCACTTTTACATGAATTGCTTGAATATCATCTACAATCTAGCCGCCTTAAAAGACCACAAATCCGTGCAAAAAATGTCGCTTCATTTGGCCGACTATTTCCGCAATCTCATACGCACCAACCGCACGTCCATATCGCTAGGAGACGAACTTCAGCACATTTTCAATTACTTGGAAATCCAGGTCATGAGATATCCCGACAATTTGACGTTTGCCATACGAGTCGAAGAAGCGTATCGTCAGTATCCGTTGCCGCCGTTGACCGTGCAGCCGTTTGTGGAAAATGCGGTGATTCACGGCTACCGAATGGATCAAGACCGGTTTTATGTGGAAATCGAAGCGCTCCCCGACCCGGATGACCCGGAACATTACTTTATTGTCACGGTTTCCGACAACGGGAAAGGATTTGCGCCAGAGATGCTGCATGAGTTGAATTCCGGGTGCTATGCGGAGAAATCCGGAGAGGAGCATTTGGGGATTTGGAACGTGATGCGCCGGCTTGGAATGAGCTCCGGGGCGGTCAAAATCCATTTTGCAAACCGGGAGCACATGGGGGCTGAAATTAAAATTCGCTTTCCTCTTCAACATTTTGGACATGGAGATGATTCGGGTGTTTAACTTACTTGTCGTGGATGACGAGAAATTCGCTGTAAAAGGCATCACGCAAGGGATCGATTGGTCCGATCTGCCCATCGGGCAAATTTTTGAGGCTTACTGTGCGGAAGAAGCCAAGCATATATTGACGGCCTGCCCTATTGACGTATTAATTTCCGACATAGAAATGCCTGATGCCAACGGCTTGAAGTTGCAGGAATGGGTTAAGGAGCAATCTCCCTTTACAGAAACCGTTTTTTTGACAGGCCACGCCAATTTCGATTATGCGCAGAAAGCGATCCAGCTTGGAAGCTTTAATTACTTGTTAAAGCCTGTGGATCATAGTCAATTGAAGGAAATCGTCGCTAAGGCGATTCATCAAATTCAATCGGAGCGGGAGCTGCTGGATTTCAATAAAACGTACGAAACCTATTACAAGCATTGGTTAAATCAACTGCCTATTCTTGTAGAGCGGTTTTGGCAAGATGTGTTGGCCGGCAAAATCCCCTTGACGCAAGAACGGCTGCAGGCGGCGTTCGAGATGTACGGCATTCCGCTGAACGCACAAAGCCTGGTGATTCCCGTTCTGATCAGCGTGGAACAATGGAAGGAAGATTTGAACGCAAGAGACGAGGAAATCATGGGTTACGCTTTGCGCAAAGCGGGTGCGGAAATGATTCTTCAAGAGCATTCCGGTTGCGTCATACTGGATCAAAATGGTTTTCATCTGGTGCTCCACTATGTGCAAGATAGCACTCCTGTTCCCATGGAATTGGGCGCGAGGTGTTGCGACTACATTCAGGCCTGCAACCGGTTCTTTCACTGCAGCTTATCGTGTTATATCGGGGAAAAGACGCCTGTTACCGAAATCAATCAGGTGGTGGGCACTCTGCTTAGAATGGAACGGGATAATGTGGTCAAGATCAATTGCGTGCTGCATCAGCTTCGCGACGAATTACCTGGGAGTCTCTTGCCGGCGGCTCCTTCAATCACCGACTGGTTTTTACTGTATGAGCTTGGCAAACTGGACGAGCTGCTTCTGCGCATTGATGAACTTACAGATCGGATGCAGCAAGGCGCGGCGCGTTCGGAAACCTTGCAAGCTTTGTGTTACGGTCTAATTCATATGGTATATCATGTGGGTCATAAGAAGGGCTTGTCGGTTCAGAATATGTTCCCTCATGACGAACTGCAGGATATTGCCGCCGCTACCCGGTCGCTCAATCAACTTCGCAGTTGGGCGATTCGGGTTATATCGACCGGCATCGAGTATATGAGCAGGCATCATCAGGATATTTCCGCTGTCGTCGCTAAAGTCCAGAAATATATGAACGATCATCTGCATGAGGAAGTGAGCAGGGACGATATTGCACATTTCGTCCACTTGAACCCGGCTTATTTGTCCCGTCTCTTTAAGAAGGAAACGGGGCTATCGCTATCTGAATATATGCTCAAGATCAGAATGGACAAAGCGCAGAAGCTGCTCATCGAATCGGATCGTAAAATCAGCAGCGTAGCGGAAGTTATCGGTTACAGCCACTTCTCGCATTTTGCCAAAATGTTCAAGAGGGTCACCGGCATTTCCCCGCAAGAATACCGAAAAAAATTCCAAACCAACAAGTCATAATGATGCTCAAAAAGCTACATATCGGATAGACCTGAATATTACATATCTGTGATAATAAGTAGCAACTAACCGACTAGGGGGGACAGAACCATGAGCAATGATATGAGCAATTCGGCCAAGAGGAGGGCATGTTTGGACAATGCCTGAATCGATTCCCGCGTTTTGTAAGACAGTCCGCGCCTATTGGGTTTTCTATCTCATGATGCTGCCCGCGGGTCTTGTTCTGATTGTGAACAACTATATTCCAATGTTCGGCGTGATCATCGCTTTCAAGAACATTAACTACGCCAAAGGGATTCTTCAAAGCCCATGGATTGGCTTTCAAAATTTCAAGTTTTTATTTTCCACAGAAGCCGCTTGGATCATTACCCGAAATACAATCTGTTATAACGCCGTATTTATTGTTCTGAATCTCCTTATTGCCGTAGCATTCGCTAATATGTTCAACGAAATGCGCAGCAGGTTTCTGTCCAAATTCCATCAGAGCACGATGTTCCTTCCGTTTTTCTTGTCTATGATCGTTGTGAGCTATTTGGTTTATGCTTTTCTTGGGCAAGACCACGGTTTCTTGAACACGGTCATTTTTCCAAAATTGGGAATTGAATCAATCGAGTGGTATTCTGAGCCGAAATACTGGCCCTTGATTTTACCGATTGTAAACGTTTGGAAAAACATCGGCTATTATACGGTAATCTACATGGCGGCCATGCTGGGAATTGACAACGAATACTACGAAGCCGCGCTGATTGACGGCGCCTCTAAGTGGCAGCAGATCAAAAAAATTACGATTCCTCTCATTGCACCTGCTATGATCGTCATGACCTTATTACAAATCGGAAAAATTTTTTATGCCGACTTCGGATTGTTCTTTCAAGTTACACGGAACGCGGGGGCACTCTATCCTTCGACACAGGTCATTGATACCTACGTCTATCAAACATTTTTGTCCATGGGGGATATCGGGATGTCATCTGCAGCGGGGTTATTTCAATCGGTCATAGGATTTATTCTGGTCCTTGGTTCTAACCTGATTGTACGACGGATCAGCAAAGAGAATGCATTATTTTAAGAAGGGTGATTTTGGGTGAACAGGCGTAGGCCAAATGACATTTCAAACACCGCTAACATTATAATTAATCTGTTTTTCTGGTTTCATACGGCAGTATGCATTTTGCCGCTTCTGCTCGTGATCATCGTGTCATTCTCCGACGAGAAGGCTGTGTTAATAAACGGTTATAATTTTATACCGGAATCATTCAGTCTTTCGGCGTATCAATTTTTGTTCAAGGACTGGGAACAAATTTTGCGGTCGTTTGGAGTTTCCATCTTTGTTACGGCAGTCGGGACGATCATCAGCGTGATCATCATGGCGATGTACGCTTACCCGATTTCACGCAACGATTTTCCGCACAAAAACGTATTCTCTTTCTTTATGTTTTTCACGATGCTGTTTAATGGCGGACTTGTTCCCTGGTATTTGGTCTATACCCAAATGCTGAATCTGAAAAATACGTTGACCGCTCTGATTTTTCCATTGCTGGTATCCGCGTTTTTTGTGCTGATGCTGCGAACGTTCTTTTCCAACACGATACCGCCGGCGCTGATGGAGTCGGCTAAAATTGACGGAGCCGGCGAGTTTCGAGTATTTGTGCAAATCATTTTGCCGCTTTCTTTACCCGTCCTCGCTACCGTTGCCTTGTTTCAGACTTTAAATTACTGGAACGATTGGTTTACGAGCCTGGTCTTTATAACCGGCAGTAAAAATGTCAATCTGCAGTATTTAATGTATAAAACCATGCTCGATATCCAATTCCTAAACTCTAACACGCAAGCCCTGCACGCGATCAATCAATCGGGAGCTCTTCAGCTTCCAACGGAGACCGTGCGCATGGCAATGGCGGTGTTAGGCATCGGCCCCATTGTGTTCGCGTACCCCTTTTTCCAAAAATATTTTGTCAAAGGGTTGACGGTAGGTGCTGTAAAAGGGTGAGCGGTGCTGGCCTAAAGCAATTTAGCTAAACGGAGGTTTTATTCCATGAAAGCATGGCGAAGAAACGTTCTTGGGTTATTCGCGTTCTTCTTATTTTTCACTTTAACCCTGACCGGATGCAGCGGTGATAAAGGCAGTATGAATGAGGCCGGCAGCCCTTCGAAAGGCGACAGTCAATCCGCGATGGGCCAGAAGCCATATAAATTGAAAATGGTGTACCCGGGAAGCCCTCAACCGGATCAAGCCAAAGTCGAAGAGGCCTTGAACAAAATTTTGCAGTCCAAAATAAATGCTTCGATCGAACTGATGCCGATCGACTGGGGACAATGGGATAACAAATCCAATCTGATGATTGCGTCCCGCGAAAAGTTTGACATCCTGTTTACCGCCCAGTGGAACGGGCATGCCGTCAATGTGTCCAAGGGCGCGTTTCTCCCGCTGAATGACGACGGACTCGACAACTATGGAAATTTGCTAAAAAAGTACGGCCAAGGCGTTCTCGACACCTTAAGTCCCATGTTCCTGGAAGGAGCGAAAATTAACGGTAAAAATTACGCCGTGCCGACAAATAAGGAATTAGCTGCTCAGGGCGGAGTCATATATCGTTCCGATATTGCCAAAGAGATGGGCCTGGATATGACCCGCGTCAAGACAATTCAGGATCTTGAGCCTATTTTATATGCCGTCAAGGAGAAAAGGCCCGATATGATTCCGCTGTTTCTGAGACAAGGAGATACGTTCAACGCGCATTACTTTGCCCAAACCGACGCTCTTGGCGACGCTACCATTCCCTGCGTCATACTGAAGGATCAGGACAGTACGAAGGTAGTGAAAACAAGCGAGCTTGATCGGTATAAAGAAACCTTGAAAATGACGCGTGATTATATGAAAAAAGGCTTCATCAACAAAGATGCGGCCACGACTTCGCTTGGCACCGGAGACGCTTTAAAGGCAGGGAACGTGTTTATGATCGTTTCTCCTTTAAAACCGGGGAAAGATGCCGAGATGGCCAACGGGATTAACCTGCAGGGGAAGCTGAAGCAAATCGAAATGACGGCCAAAACCGTATCGACAGGAGAAACCGCAGGCTCTATGCTGGGAATTTCGACCACGTCGGACGATCCGGTGCGGGCCATGATGTTCATCAACTTGCTGCATACGGACAAAGAGTTGAACAATCTGCTCAACTTTGGAATCGAAGGCGTGCATTACCGGAAAGTTTCCGACAATACGATCAAGGCGACGGACGCCACAAAGAATTACAGCCCCGGGGCTTCGTGGATGTTTGGCAATCAGTTCCTAAACTATATCTGGGATACCGAAGATCCGCAAAAATGGGATAAATTCAAAGAATTCAACAAGGATGCAAAAAAATCCCCCGGCCTTGGTTTCACCTTTAATGCCGAGCCCGTTAAAACGGAAGTTGCGGCGCTCGTGAATGTCGGCAAAGAGTACGACCCCGCTCTCGATACGGGTTCCGTAGATCCTGAAAAAACGCTTCCGAAATATACGGAGAAGCTGAAAGCGGCCGGTTTAGACAAAATACAGGCCGAAAAGCAAAAACAGCTCGATGCGTTCCTCGCAAGCAAGAAGTAATACTGTATTTTTGAACCTAAGAGGAGGTGAGGATAAACCGTCGGCCGCTCTTTTTAGCGTAACATATCATTGATGGGAGGTTTTTAGCTATGCAGATGAGGAGAAAATCATGGCTGTCACTTACTATCGCTTTGGTATCCGCTTTGGTATTATCTACAGTTTCGGCTTTTGCCGGCTGGAATGATGTTCGCAGCTCCTATGCCACCTATACCGGTTCAGGGTATTCCGGCGGGGCCGCGCTGCTTGATCCGATTCCGCCCGATATGGAAATTACGGCATTGAACCCTACGGATTACAATTACAACGGCGTACAGGCCGCGCTCGCGGGCGCTTACTTAGAAGTGACAGGTCCCAAAGGGAAAACCGTCGTGTATGTAACAGACCTGTACCCGGAAGCGGCGCCGGGAGCGCTCGATATAAGCCCAAACGCATTTTCTAAAATCGGAGACATGAGCGCCGGTAAAATCAACATTCAGTGGAAGGTCGTCAAAGCTCCGATCTCCGGGAATTTTACGTACCGAATCAAAGAAGGCAGCAGCCAATGGTGGGCGGCCATTCAAGTGAGAAATCACAAATATCCCGTAATGAGGTTCGAAGTTAACAAGAACGGTACTTGGATCGATCTGCCGAAAGCTCCCTACAATCACTTTGTCAGCACGCAGCAATTGGGTACTCAACCGTTGAAGATCAGAATCACGGATATCCGGGGAATAAGCGTCATAGATACGATCCCCGGCCTTCCCGAGCATGGGTCTGGCTCCTATATGGTTCCCGGGAATGCCCAGTTTCCCGACTGACTTATCTTCATAGCTCCGAGACCCCAAGGACACTAACGCTTACCCGTTGCAATTTTGACGCCGGCCCGGTAGGCCTTTTGCAGGTTTTGAGTATGAACTTGTTTCAGCAGTTGGGCTTTCCGCAAGGTCGATTCAGGCAAACCCATGCGCGAACCGTGCGCAACCAGAAGGCTGGTAATGGTCATCGTAGGAACAAGGATAACATCTCGGTCGAGCATGGCAGCGACATAGGAGCCCACCGCGCCTGCCTCGTAAACAATCGCTTCCAACACATCGAGGGTAAACTGGGGCGAACGAGGATCGTCCTTTTCGGACAATACGCCTCCCGAAGCGCATACCTTGATAAAATCGGCGCCTTCACGGAACATGGTCCGCGCCGCTTTTCGGCATTCCGCCACCCCGTCGCAAATATATCCGTAAGAATTAAACTCCGGAGGCAGCATATGCAGATCTCCGTGTCCGCCCGTTTGGCTAAGCAGCTTATACGACGCTTTAATTCTTGGTCCTTCATATTCGCCTTCCGCAATGAGATTGCGTACGTGCAGAGCGACATGACTGCCCACGTCCCTGACACTTGTAAATCCTGCCTCGATTAATTTTTTCGTATCGTTCAGCGCCCGTCCCACAAGCAGCTCGGGAGGGGTAAACGAAGCGGAAATCGGGTTAGGCGTCCTGACGCCGACCAGGTGCACATGAGCGTCAATCAGTCCGGGCATGATCACTTTCCCGCCAATCTCCTGCACAAGCGTGTCTGGAGGCAGATTTGCCTCGGAAGCTTTCCCGATCTGGGCAATTTCGTCATCGTGGATCAAAACCCCCGAATCTTCCATAACGCCGCCATTCCCGTCAATCAAGGTGCCGCCTTTGAAGAAAACATGTGACATAAGCCTTGCTCCCCTCAGGTTTTCCTGTTCGAGCACATTCATCGGAATCGGGAATTTTATCGGGTCATGGTCGGACATGTTCCGGGCTGTATTCGGTGGCCGGGATCCAATTATCGGAAGAATGATGGGGTGCGCGCTTCGTTGGACAAAAAAGGAACAACAGTGTTAATCTTACAAGTAGAAATGAAAGAGTAAATAAATAACAATCTTGTATGATATACGAATGTCATTTCGTTATCGGCACTCGTCCGCAAATGGAAGATAGATGAACGGGAGGTAGTAACGATGCAGGAGAAGGCGCTATTGCTGCGGCGGAACGGCAGCAAGGCCAATGACCCGCGGGAAAAGACGATCTTTCAACTGTTCGAGGAGCAGGCGGAGCGCACCCCGGACCAAACGGCTCTTGTATTCGAGGACCGGCAGCTGACGTATGCCGAACTGAACGAGCGGGCTAACCGGTTGGCCTGGACCTTGCGGGCGGAAGGAGTGCGGCCGGATCAACCGGTCTGCATCATGATTGAGCGTTCCTTGGACCTGATCGTGGGCATCCTCGGCATCTTGAAAGCCGGCGGCGCGTACGTGCCGATCGATCCCGGTTACCCGGCGGAACGCATCCACTATATGCTGGACGACTCGGGCGCTAACATTTTGCTCACCCGGGGCGGGTTATCGGCACATCCGGACTTTGGCGGGAAAACGGTAAGTTTGGATGATCCGCAAGCGTACGACAGGGACGGATCGAATATCGAGCCCGCAGCGGGGCCGAATCATTTGGCGTATGTCATCTATACATCGGGCTCGACCGGCAAGCCGAAAGGCGTGATGGTCGAGCATCGCAGCGTCGTCCGGCTGGTGAAAAACTGCAACTACGTCGCACTGGATGAAACGACGCGAATTTTGCAGACGGGCGCTATCGTTTTTGATGCCTCCACGTTCGAGATTTGGGGAGCGCTGCTGAATGGCGGACGGCTTTATCTCGTGAATAACGAGGTCATCTTGAACGCGGCAAAATTGAAGGAGGCGATCCGGCGTTACGGGATTACGACGATGTGGCTCACCTCGCCGCTTTTTAATCAATTGTCTCAGCAGGACAGCACGCTCTTCGACGGCCTGCAAACGCTGCTTGTCGGGGGCGATGTCCTATCGGTACCGCACGTCAATCTCGTGCTGCGCGATAACCCCGGGCTCGTTGTTGTGAACGCTTACGGCCCGACGGAAAACACGACGTTCTCTACGACGCATCCGATCGTCGGCGTGCAGGCGGAACCGGTGCCGATCGGCCGTCCGATCAGTTACTCGACAGCCTATGTAACGGACCGTTCGTTGAAGCTGCTGCCCGTTGGAGCATGGGGCGAGCTTCTCGTCGGCGGGGACGGCGTTGCGCGCGGGTATTTGAACCTTCCCGAGCTGACGGCGGAGAAGTTCGTCGATAGCCCGTATCGGCCGGGAGAGCGCTGTTACCGCACGGGTGATTTGGTCCGGTGGCGTTCCGACGGCACGCTGGAATACAAAGGCCGGATCGACGGGCAGGTGAAAATTCGCGGATACCGGATCGAGCCGGGCGAGATCGAGTCGCAGCTCGCGAAAGTGGAAGCGATCCGGGAAGCCGTCGTGGTCGCCAGAGAGGACGAGAGCGGGCAGAAGCAGTTATGCGCCTACTTTGTGGCGGACCGCGCGTTCACCGCAAGCGAGGCGCGAAGCGCTCTGGCGCAAGAGCTGCCGGACTACATGATCCCGTCCTGCTTCGTGCAGCTGGAACGGATCCCGCTCACCATCAACGGCAAGGTGGACCGCAAGGCGCTGCCGGCTCCGGAAGAAAGACTGCAAACCGGCGCCGAACACGCCGCTCCCGCGACGGAGCTGGAAGCCAAGCTCGCGAAAATTTGGCAGGAGGTACTGGGCGTTCCGAACATCAGCGTCTTGGACGGCTTCTTCGATCTCGGCGGACATTCGCTGAAAGCGTTGGCTTTGATGTCGGAAATGGAGAAAGCGGGATATTACGTTACCTTAACCGATATTTATCACTATAATTCGATCCGGGCGCTGGCCGGTTACCTTCAATCGGCCAAGGAGCAGGAACATCTTATCGAAACGAAAGAAGAGCTGATCTCCTGGCTGCACCGGGAAACGGGGGGCGTATACGAGCTGGTCTCGTACCAAGTACGCGATTTTCTTCACGAAACGAAAGAGATTTACGTTCTTTACAGCGATGCTGCACATGCGGAGCGCGTTGAAAGGCTCGTCCGGATGATGAACGGCAATGTGGCCAGAACGCTCCTGCCCCATTATATCGTGCCTCTGCATCATAGAATCGAAGCGGACCCGAACCAAGCGATCGACGAAGAGGTCTTTTGCCGCCGTCTCGGTTTACAAAGGATGGAAGCGGATGAGGCCGAAGCGATTCGCGGGCAGCTTCAAGACGATTACAATCAAACGGACCGCTGGGTCAAAACGGGGCAAGTGACGCACGAATACCCGCTCGGGGCGATACAACAGATGCAAATTAAGTTCCACACGCCCCCTAGTCTGGTTTTCTTCAAGCTGGACGAGTATGTGGATTACGAGCTGCTGGACAAGGCTTACGCATGGCTCATACAAAGCCAGAGCCAGCTGAGAAGCGTTCCCGTTCAAGGGGAGCCGTGCGTTGGCTGGAAGGAATACGCGCTTCCTTCTACACGCCCGCCGAAGCTTAGCTTCATCGACATTTCGGACCGCGGTCCGAGCGGTCCGTTTATGGACATGCTCCAGAATTTCGTAGAAAACACCCGGTATGGCGGGGAGCAGATTTTATATCATATCGTTGTGCTGAAACGAAATCTGCGCGAGCATGATGTCATCGGGCTCCTGCATCATGTCCTTTGCGACCGGGTGACCACGGAAGTCATCGAGCGGCAGATGGTCTCTTGCTACAGAAGCCTGCTGCAGGGCCAAGCGCCGCCTTCGGAGGAAGTGAAGCCGTTTGCTCAGTATGTGCACCAAATTCAGCGCGGCCCCCAAGGCATTACAGAGCAAGAGCTGGTCTCGGCCTTTGAGCTGGAGACATTTCAACGGAGCAAACGGGACATCCTGCATCGGCTGGCGCATCGGACGAGCGACGAAGCTTTGCTGTTTAACGTCAATATTCCGGCGAAGGAGCATTCTTTGGGGGCTGCGCTTTCCGTCTACACCAAGGGGCTGCAAACCTATTTGGAGACGAATCATCTGCCTTTGCTGTTCTTATATGACGGACGAAGGTACGAAGATGCTTCGTACTATAATACGGTCGGGGAATTTATCGATTTCGTGCCTCTCTTGATCGATGCGAGGCTGCATCAAGACGAGATGCTTCGTACCGTAAGAACCCGGCTAGATCTTCTGAAGGACCGCAACATCAATTTTATGCATCTGCTTACCGATCCCGCTTGCCGTGGCAATTGGGACCGAACCAAAGAGCTCGTACAGTTTGGGGAGCAGTATGAGCACCTCGATCTGTTCATGTTTAATTATTTGGGCAACAGCACCAAAGAGCATTTGCAGGAAAGCCAATACGACAATACCGTCGTGAAGCAGCCGAATCCGCTGCCGATTTATTCGCTGTTTAACTGCATCGCCGCGTCTTACGCCGATGGCTTCATTTTCTCCATTCGCTGCAGCTACAAGATTGACGTAGAGGAAGTCCGGGCGGCGTTTCACGAGGCGGCATGTGCGGAATACGGAAAATCCTGACTGTCCCCAAAGTAGTCGTTGGAGTTGAATAAGCCTGACTGGAGAAAGGCAACGGTTCGAAACAACGTTGCTTGTTCTTCGGTCATTTTTTTATTAACGTGCTGAGAGAAGGATACGAAGCATAGTTTTTCTTGAACGGGATTGACTGGAAATAAAGGGATATGATACCTTACTGATAATGATTATCATTATCGCGAAGTCATCATGTGGATACCGGGAGGAGGGCTATCATGCTTCAAAAAGAAAGGCTGCCGAGGGAACGAACCACGTCTGCGAGGAGCCGAAGTCCGAAGAAAAGCCTGATTGAAATCCGCGAGTTTATGAATGAGCACTACAACGAGCCTTTGTCCATCGGACAGTTGGCACAGATGGCCAATATTACCCCCAAATATTTTGTAGATCTATTCAAGAAAACCTACGGTCAGAGCGCGATGGATTATTTGACGGACCTCCGGATTACCCGGGCCAAGCGTTATTTGATGGAATCGGAGGAGCGGCTGCGAGAAATCGCCCAGAAGGTAGGGTACAAGGACGAGTTTTATTTCAGCCGAAAATTCAAGAAGGAGGTGGGCGTATCTCCCTCCGACTATGTCAAAAAAGCCAGGCAGCAAATCGCCGCATGCTCTTCCTCGGTCACCGGCCAACTGCTGGCGCTGAATATTATGCCGGCGGCCGCGCCGCTCGATTCCAAGTGGACTCCTTATTACTATAACGCCTATAAAGAGCGGATCAAGCGACCCCTCAAGCTGACGGACCCTTATACAAGCTGGTCGTTCGAGGAAAATTTGGGGACGCTTGTGCAGGCGCGCCCCGACGCGATTATCGGTACCGACCGGCTCGGCGAGGACGAGAAACGAAAGCTGGAGGACATCGCGCCGTCTTTCTTCGTTTCGGCGGAGCGGGACGGTTGGCGGGAGCAGCTTCGCCTGATCGCCCGGTTCCTGGAGCAAGGGGACAAGGCGGAGCAGTGGATCGCCGGGTACGAACGGCGGGCGGAGCTGGCCCGGACGCACATCGGCGAAGCGCTCGGTGACGACACTATTCTGGTTTTGCGTATTTTCGGGCAAGGTCTCCATGCTTATTGCAACCGCGGCATGGAGGATGTGCTGTGCCGGGATTTAAAGCTGAACTTGGTTTACCGGGCAGAGCCGTCCGGCCACCTGCCGCTTACGATGGAACGGCTTGCGGAGCTGAACCCCGACCGTCTGCTGCTCCTCGTATGTCCCGAGGCCGCTTCGCGGGCGTATTGGCTCGCGCTCCAGCATTCGGCGGCATGGCGTCAGCTCAAAGCCGTCCGAAACGGGCAGGTGCACTTGATTTCCTCGGACCCCTGGTTCGAGTATTCCGCCGTGTCCGTTGCGCGGATGCTGGATGAAGCGCAGCTCTTGTTTACAGGGAATTGTCCAAATTCATTACAGGATAGCGTCCATGGTGCCCGCTTCGGACCATGATGTATAATCCTCGTGAATGAGAATTATTATCAACGAAGGAGAGATACCATGCGTTACATGCTTCATCGATTAAGACTGGCCGGCAGGTTGCCGATGTCCGTCTTGCTGTGTCTCGTCGTGGCGGGTGGACTGCTGGCCGGCTGCGGCACGGCGAACAAGGGAGCAGCCCCTGCGCCGGAGGCCAATACAAACGACAAAAGCGCTGCCGCAGACGGTAAAAGCCAGGCTCCTGCCCAAGAACAGGTCGTCAAGGACGAGCTGGGTCATGAGGTCAAGGTGCCTGCCGCGCCGAAGCGGGTTTTTGCCCCGTATCTGGAAGACTCCTTGTTGAAGCTGGGGATCAAGCCGATCGCCCAATGGTCAAGCGGTTCGCAAGGACAAGATTATTTGCAGCAGGAGCTGAGCGGCGTTCCCCGGCTCGATTTCTCGGGCGGCCCTCCGTCTCCCGAGGTGCTGATGGCTTATAATCCCGATTTGATCATTTTGCAAAATAACAGCTATTCGGGCAACGGCAATTATGAGAAGTACGCCAAGGTTGCGCCGACGTACGCTTTTACGAATGCCTCCGGCGATGTGGAGAAATCGCTTGCGACTCTGGGGAGCCTGCTCGGCAAAACGGCGGAAGCGGAGCAAGCGCTCAAAGCGTATCGCCAGAAAGTGCAGGAAGCCAAGGAGAAGCTGGATCAAGCCGCAAAAGGGAAAAAGGTGGCGGTCATCCGCTTCGCAGCCAGGGGTGTGAGCCTGATGGGCGGGAACTACATGAGCGGGCAGGTCCTATACCAGAAGCTTGGTCTGGGCAAGCCCAAGCTGGTGGAGAAGGAGAATAGCGCCGCCATTTCCCTGGAAATTCTTCCTCAGCTGGATGTGGACTATATTTTCATCATCAATCAATATGGTCAGGGCACGGAGCGGATCAAAGAAATAACGGACAGCCCGATTTGGAAGGCGATGCCTGCCGTCAAGCAGGGACAGGTGTTCGAGGTGAGCGATAAATACTGGCTCGGGAACGGCCTGATCGCTTACGAGAAAATTATAGACGATACGGTCAAGCATTTGGTCAAATAAGCGGAATTCGCCGATGAACGGAAGCGTGGCGGTTCAGAGCGTAAGCATTGAAGGAGATGGAAGCATAGTGGCGTTCAAGCCGAACGAACAAAGCGAAGTAACGCTGAAAGACCTCGCGCGCAGCAAAGTCGATATTTCGTGGGCGGAGCAGTGGATCATGAAATCGCGCGATCATCACCGGAGGTACCAGATCCTCGTGGCGAAGCCTCCGGAGGCACCGCCTCCTGCCGGATTTCCGGTCATTTATTTGCTGGATGCGAATTCGGTATTCGGCACGATGGTGGAAGCCGTGCGGCTGCAAAGCCGGCGGCCGGACAAAACCGGGATCGTCCCGGCGGTTATTGTCGGGATCGGGTATCCGGTGGACGGACCGTTCGCGCCGGAGCGGTTTTACGATCTGACGCCGGCGCCTACGAAGGAATATTTGAACAGAGCGGACAGCACGCCGCTTCCCGAGCAAGGCGGAGCCGCTCATTTCCTGAAATTCATCGAGGAGGAATTAAAGCCGCAAATCGAAGGCGAGTTTCCAGTGGACCGCAGCAGACAGACGATTTTCGGACATTCGCTCGGCGGGTTATTTGTGCTGTATGCGCTGTTTGCGAAGCCGCATGCGTTTCAAAGCTATATCGCAGGCAGCCCTTCGCTTCACTGGAACGAGCCGTTTCTGCTTGAGGCGGAGCGGGAATTTGCGGGAGGATGGCAGCCTGCGGCCAATCGGATCGAGCTGCTGCTCGGCGTAGGCGAGCTGGAGAAGACGCACGTCTCGCGCAATTGCAGCCGTGCGCTGGCGCTCTCGGAGCGGCTGGCAGCATTGTCTGGACGCGGATTGGATGTGGAATATAAGGAGTTTGAAGGCGAGGGGCACGTATCGGTACTGCCCGTGCTGATCAGCCGGGCTTTGCGGCTGGCGCTTCGGCCGAAGCCGTGACGGCGGCTGAGTTTTCGGGAAGGGGATACAGGGGAAGCAAAGACAACGAGATTATGGGAAAGGACGGAGATGAAGAGGTGGAGCTTGGAATCAAAGGAAAAGTCGCGCTCGTCACCGGAGCGGCCCAAGGCATCGGAGAAGCCGTAGCGCGTGCGCTGGCTGAGCTCGGGGCTTCCGTGGCCGTCGTAGACCGCAATGCGGACGGGCTGGGCAGCCTTGCAGCGGAGCTGAATGCTCAGGGCTATCGGGCTGCGGCTTATCCGGCGGACGTCAGCGACAGCTCGGCGGTAGAGGACGCAGTGGAGCGCATCGAGCGGGAGCTTGGGCCCATCGGCATTCTTGTCAATGTCGCCGGGGTGCTCCGGATGGGCGCTATCGAATCGTACAGCGACGAGGACTGGGAGGCGACATTTGCCATCAACACGAAAGGCGTGTTTTACGTATCCCGCGCCGTCGTTCGACGCATGGCTCTCCGCCGATCCGGGGCGATCGTGACCGTAGGGTCGAATGCGGCCGGGGTACCGCGCATGCATATGGCGGCTTATGCGGCCTCCAAGGCGGCGTCGACGGTGTTTACCAAATGTCTGGGGCTGGAGCACGCCCGGCACAATATCCGCTGCAATATCGTCTCGCCGGGCTCGACCGATACGGCGATGCAGCGTCTGCTGTGGACGGATGAATCCGGGGAGCAGGCGGTCATCGCGGGCTCGCCGGAGTCGTTCCGGCTGGGCATTCCGCTCGGGAAGCTGGCCAGACCCTCCGATATTGCGGATGCGGTCGTTTTTCTCGTGTCCGATCGGGCGGGTCATATTACGATGAGCGATTTGTGCATCGATGGCGGTGCAACCTTAGGAAAATAATTTCATTCTAAAGAGAGGAATGATGGACATGGTGAACCTGGAAACGGTTCCTGCCGCATGGGCTTCCGAACTTATCGATATGTACGAAGCCGGCTCGTCGTTTTTCCTGGCCTCGCCGCAGCGTACGCTGCTGGCGAAAGGAGAGGCGGCCAGGCTGTCCGTGCAGGGAGGCGCGGATCGGCTCAAAAGCTTGCCGCAGCAGGTGGCCGAGCTGCTGGCCCGCACGCAATTTTCCGGAGGGGCGCCTTCCGTTGTCGTGGGAGCGATCCCCTTCGATCCTGCGAAGCCTGCGGAGCTGATTGTACCGCAGTCCGCCCGGTGGGCCGGCAAACTGCAGCTTAACGGCGAGGATGCGGAAAGGCAGCCCGACGCCTCGGACTATAAGCTGCGCCCCGTGCCGGCGCCGGAAGTCTACGAGCAGAGCGTGAGCCGGGCGTTGGCGCGTTTTCAGAAGGGGGACCTCCGCAAGGTCGTTCTTGGGAGAACCTTGCATCTGACGCTGCCTGTGAAGGTCGATGTCCGCCGGCTTCTCCGCAACTTGGCCCGGCATAATCCGCACGGCTATACGTTTGCGGTGAACTTGGCCCCGGGAGAAACCCGGGCCGCTTGGACTCCGGATGAACCGAACGGTCAGGAGCCGCGAACGCTGATCGGCGCCAGCCCGGAGCTGCTTGTGACGAGAACGGGAGGGCGGCTGAAGGCGAATCCGCTCGCAGGCTCCGCACCCCGCAGCAGCGATCCGGTCGAGGATCGGCGGAGGGCGGAGGCGCTGCTCGCTTCGGCCAAGGACCGGCATGAGCATGCGGTCGTGATCGAAGCCGTCGCCGACGCGCTGCGCCCCTATTGCAGCCGCTTGGACGTACCGAGCGAGCCTTCGCTCGTACAGACCTCCACGATGTGGCATCTGTCCACGGTCGTTACCGGAGAGCTGTCCGATCCTTGGGTATCGTCGCTGGAGCTGGCTTTGGCGCTGCACCCGACACCGGCGATTTGCGGGACGCCGACCGATTTGGCGCGGGAAACGATTCGCGATAGCGAGCCGTTCGACCGGGGCTTCTTCACGGGAGCGGTCGGCTGGTGCGATGCGAACGGCGACGGGGAATGGATCGTGACGATTCGCTGCGCTGAGGTGGAAGGTCGCGAGCTGCGGCTGTTCGCGGGCGCGGGGATCGTCGAGGGATCGAGCCCGCAGGCCGAGCTGGCGGAAACGTCTGCCAAATTCCGGACGCTGCTGCAGGCCATGGGTCTCAATCAGCCGCAGCCGGCAGCCGTAAGGGGGGATAAATGATGCGTTCGCAATACCCTACATGGCCGCAAGAGATGGCGGATTTTTACCAGGAGACCGGCTGCTGGCAGGGCGAGACGTTCGGCGAGATGCTGCGCGGGCGCGCCGCCGCTTATGGGGATCGCATCGCGGTCGTCAGCGGAACGAGCCGGATCAGCTACGCCGAGCTGGATGCGAGAGTCGACCGGTTGGCCGCCGGATTTTACAAGCTCGGCATTCGGCAGGACGACAAGGTGATTTTGCAGCTTCCGAATATCGCGGAGTTTATCGAGGTGTGCTTTGCGCTGTTTCGGCTGGGCGCGCTGCCGGTATTCGCACTTCCGCTTCATCGCAGAAGTGAGATCGTTTATTTTTCCGAGTTTACAAATGCGAATGCTTATATTATTCCGGATGTCGAGGCAGGCTTCGATTATCGGGAGCTGGCGGTGCAAGTACAGGAGCAGGTACCGACGCTGCGTCATGTCATTGTAGCCGGCGATCCCGGGAAGTTTACGGCGCTGCGCGACCTGTATGCCGATCCGCTGCCCGATTTGCCGGAGCCAAGCTCCGGGGATGTGGCGTTTCTCCAGCTGTCCGGCGGCAGCACCGGGCTGCCGAAGCTGATTCCGCGCACGCACGACGATTATATCTACAGCTTGCGGATGAGTGCCGAAGTGTGCGCTCTCGACGAGCAGAGCATCTATCTTGCCGTGCTTCCCACGGCCCACAATTATCCGCTGAGCTCCCCGGGCGTGCTGGGCACGCTCTACGCGGGCGGACGCGTCGTGCTGTCCCGCGGCTCCAGCCCGGACGAGGCGTTCCCTCTCATCGAGCGGGAACGCGTCACGATCACCGCCGTCGTGCCTCCGCTGGCTCTCGTATGGCTGGACGCTGCCGAGTCGCGCCGCAGCGACCTCTCGTCGCTTCGGCTGCTGCAGGTCGGCGGGGCCAAGTTCAGCGCGGAGGCCGCCCGTAAGGTGAAGCCGATTTTGGGCTGCACGTTGCAGCAAGTGTTCGGGATGGCGGAAGGGCTGGTCAACTATACCCGGCCGGACGATCCCGAGGAGATTCTGGTGAATACGCAGGGCAGACCGATGTCGCCTTATGATGAGATCCGCATCGTGGATGACGAGGATGAAGAGGTCGCTCCCGGTCAGGTCGGGCATCTGCTGACGCGGGGGCCCTATACGATCCGCGGCTACTACAAAGCCGAAGAACACAACGCCAGAGCGTTTACGGCCGACGGCTTCTACCGCACGGGGGATATGGCCAGAATGACGCCTGAAGGCTATCTTGTCGTCGAGGGCCGGGCCAAAGACCAGATCAACCGCGGCGGCGATAAGGTGGCGGCGGAGGAGGTCGAGAACCATCTCCTCGCGCATCCGGGCGTGCATGACGCCGCCGTCGTTTCGATGCCCGACGCTTTTCTTGGCGAGCGCAGCTGCGCCTTTATCGTACCGTATTCACCGGCGCCTACCCCGGCCGAGCTCAAAGCGTTCCTGAGGGAGCGGGGGCTGGCCGCTTACAAAATCCCGGACCGGGTAGAATTTATGGAGTCGTTCCCCCGGACCGGGGTCGGCAAGATTAGCAAGAAGGCGCTGCGCGAACTAATAGAACAGAAGCAGCAGGCTTTAGCTGCGCCTCCGATAAAATAACGTGAGAAAAGAGGAGATACGATGGCTCTTCCTGCCATAACGCCTTATCCGATGCCGACGGCGTCCGACCTGCCCGCCAACCGGGTGAATTGGACACCCGATCCGAAACGTGCGGTTTTGTTGATTCATGACATGCAGCAGTATTTCGTGGATGCTTTCACGGCAGGGGCATCCCCTGTCATCGAGCTGATGGAGAACATCAGCGCGCTCCGAAACGTTTGCCACGAGTTGGGCATACCGGTCGTCTATTCCGCCCAGCCGGGCGGCCAGACGCTGGAGCAGCGCGGATTGCTGCAGGATTTCTGGGGTCCCGGGATCAATGACGGACCCTATCAGAAGCAAATCGTGAAGGAGCTGCCGCCGGGCGAGCGCGATATCGTGCTGACCAAATGGCGGTACAGCGCCTTTCAGAAGACCGATTTCCGCGCCAGACTGACCCAGCTTGGCCGCGACCAGTTGCTCGTATGCGGCATCTACGCTCATATCGGCTGCCTCATGACTTCATGCGAGGCGTTCATGCAGGAAGTGGAGCCTTTCTTCGTCGCCGATGCGGTGGCGGACTTCTCGCTGGAGAAGCACCGGCTGGCGATCACCTACGCGGCCGAACGCTGCGCGGTCGCCATCACGACGGAACGCTTGATCAAGGCGCTTCGCGGTGAAGCGGGAATCGCAGCAGCCGAGCCGGAAGCTGCATCGGAAGCGGCTCCTGCGGCGGAAAGCGGGACGTTGACGAAGGACGGCTTGCGGGAGCTGGTGGCGGACTTGCTGCAGGAAGCTCCGTCGTCCCTTGCGGAGAACGACAACTTGATTACGCAGTGGGGCCTGGATTCGATTCGCATCATGAGCCTGGCGGAACGGTGGCGGCGGTCCGGGGCGGAAGTCACTTTCGTGGAGCTGGCGGAGCGTCCGACGCTGGCCGATTGGTGGGCTCTGCTGTCCGCTCGCTTGAGCAAGGCTTTGCCGAACGGAGATTATATTACGACATGAAGGAGGGTGCGCATATGTCCGAAGCTCGGCAGGCTCGCCAGCCGTTGACGGGGGCGCAGCTGGGGATTTGGTTCGCCCAGCAGCTTGACCCCGAGAGCCCGATGTTCAATACGGGGGAATACATCGATATTCGCGGAGCTGTAGACCCGGTGCGTTTCGAAGCGGCGCTGCGTCAAACGGTGGCGGAGGCGGAAACGCTGCATCTTCGCTTCGGCGAAGACGGGGGCGGGCCTTGGCAGCGTCTTGAGCCGTCGTCGGACTGGATGCTGCATCATATGGACTTCAGCGGAGCAGACCATCCGCTGGAAGCGGCGGAGGCTTGGATGAGACAGGACTTGGCCGAGCCGATGGACCTGACGCGCGGACCGCTGTTTACGCAAGCGTTGTTCAAGCTGGCCCCGGACCGGTTTCTCTGGTATCAGCGCATCCATCACCTCGTGATCGACGGCTACAGCTTTTCGTTGCTGGCCCAGAGAGCCGCTCAACTGTATACCGCCTTCTTCCAGGAGCAGCCGCCCGGGCCGGGAGCCTTCGGCGCGCTGCAATCGATTCTCCAGGAGGATGAGGCTTATCGGGCTTCGGAGCAGCAGGAGCGGGACCGGGCCTTCTGGCTTGCACGCTTCGCCGACGCGCCGGAAGCGGTGAGTCTGGGCAGCCGGACGGCCAGAGCCGGGGCGGGCTTCCTGCGCCGGACCGCGCAGCTGTCGCCGGACGATGCGTCCGCGCTGCGGGATGCGGCCGACCGAACGGGAACGACTTGGCCCGATGTCGTGATCGCGGCGACGGCGGCTTACGTGCACCGGATGACCGGGGCCGACGATGTAATTCTCGGTCTGCCCATGATGTGCCGTTTGGGCTCGGCTTCGCTGCGCATTCCGGGCATGGTCATGAACCTGCTGCCGCTGCGTTTGGCCGTACGGCCCGAGATGCCGCTGTCCGAGCTGCTGCGCCAAGTTTCGCGGGAGGTTCGCGAGGCCCGGCGCCACCAGCTGTACCGGCAGCAGGATATGCGGCGGGAGCTGAAGCTGCTCGGGGAAAACCGCCGCTTGTTCGGGCCGATGGTCAACGTGATGCCGTTCGACTATCGGCTGAGCTTTGCCGGCTGCCCCGGAATTCCGCATAATCTGTCTGCCGGGCCTGTGGACGATCTGTCGATCCACGTCTATGACCGGTCGGACGGAAGCGGGCTGCGGGTAGACTTCGACGGAAATCCGGCGGTGTACGGGGCGGAAGAGCTGGCGGCCCATCAACGGCGGTTTCTTGGCTGGCTGGAGCGCCTTGCCTCGGCCGATCCCGGACAGCCGATCTCGCAGATCGACATGCTGCTGCCCGAGGAACGGGAACAGGTGCTCATCGGATGGAATGAAACGGCCCGCGAATTGCCGGAAGCCTCCACGTCCGCGATGGTCGAGGTCCAAGCGGCCCGTACGCCGGATGAGGTCGCCGTCGTTTTCGAGGACACGGTCCTCACGTACGCCGAATTGAACCGGCGCGCCAACCGGCTGGCTCATGCGCTGATCTCGCGGGGCGTCGGTCCGGAAGGCATCGTGGCGCTGCTGCTGCCGCGGTCGGTGGAAGCGGTTGTGGCGGTTCTGGCCGTCCATAAAACCGGCGCCGCCTATTTGCCGCTGGACCCCGACTATCCGCAGGACCGGTTGGCCTACATGCTTCAAGACGCCGCCCCTCTGTGCGTTCTGACGGACAGGGAAACGGCTTCCCGGCTGCCTTCCGAAGCGGCAGGGCCTCTTCTGGTGCTTGACGAGCCTGCTGCCGAAGCGCATCTGCTGCGCCAGCCGGAAACTTCTCCCGGCGACGAGGACCGTACCGGCCGTCTGTCGCCTCTTCACCCTGCCTATATTCTTTACACGTCGGGCTCAACCGGCAAGCCGAAGGGCGTGATTGTGACCTTCGGCAGCTTGACCAACCTGCTTACGGCTATGCAGGACAAATTCCGGCTGACCGTCCGGGACCGGCTGCTGTCGGTGACGACGATTGCTTTTGACATTTCGGTGCTTGAAATGTTCCTGCCTCTTACGACGGGGGCCCGGATCGTTATCGCTCCGAAGCCGGTGATCATGGACCCGCCTGCGCTGGCGAGGATGATTCATGACTCGGGGGCTACGATCATGCAGGCGACGCCGACCTTATGGCAGGCGCTCGCGTCGAGCAAGCCCGAGCCGTTCCCCGGCCTGCGGATCATCACGGGCGGCGAGGCGTTTCCGCTGGGGCTGAAGCTCGCGATGCAGTCGCTCGGCTGCGAGGTGCATAACCAATACGGACCGACGGAAACGACGATCTATTCCACTGCCGGGCGCCTGGGAGATGAGCGAACGGGAACGCCGCCGATCGGCGGGCCGATTGCGAACACGCGGGCCTATGTGCTCGATACGGGGCTGTCTCCGGTACCGCCGGGCGTAGCGGGCGATCTGTATCTAGCAGGGGCGGGACTGGCCCGGGGCTATTTGGGCCGGCCGGACCTGACGGCCGAGCGATTCGTAGCCGATCCTTTCGGACCGCCCGGCGGCCGGATGTACCGTACGGGCGATCTTGCGAGATGGCTTGAGGACGGGACCCTCGATTACATAGGACGCGCCGATCATCAGATCAAGATTCGCGGATTTCGGGTGGAGCTCGGCGAAATCGAGTCGCTGCTCTCGCGGCATCCGGCCATCGATCAAGTTACGGTCGTCGCGCGGGAGGACCGGCCCGGGGATAAACGGCTTGTCGCTTATTTCACGGCGAATGCCCCGGAAGGCCCCGATCCGGCGGAGCTTCGGCAGTATGTGGCCGAAGAGATGCCCGATTATATGGTGCCTTCCGTCTTCGTACCGTTGGCCGCCATGCCGTTGACGCCCAATAAAAAAATCGACCGCAAGGCGCTGCCTGCCCCGGATTTCCACGCAGCCGTCAGCCGCAGTCCGAGAACGCCGCAGGAGGAACTGCTGTGCGGCTTGTTCGCGGAGGTGCTCGGCCTGGCGAAGGCGGGCATCGACGACGACTTCTTCGGGCTCGGCGGCCATTCCCTGCTGGCGGGGCGGATCGTGGCCCGTATCCGGGAAGTGTTTGGCGTGGAATTCGGCATCGGGGGCCTCTTCGAGTCGCCTACCGTGGCCGGTCTTGCCAAGCGTCTCGATCAGGCGCAGGCTGCCAGACCGGCCGTGCGTCCGGCCGAGCGACCGGAGGCAGTCCCGCTTTCTTTTGCCCAGAACCGGCTGTGGTTTCTGTATCGTCTGGAAGGCCCGAGTCCAACCTACAATATTCCGTTGGTGGCCCGGCTGTCCGGTCCGTTAAACGTAGCTGCGCTGGAAGAAGCACTCGGCGATGTGGTAAGCCGGCACGAGACGCTGCGCACGATTTTCCCGGATACGCAGGGTTCCTCACAGCAGCTCATTCTGGATGCGGCGGCTGCCAAGCCCCGGCTGCTGGTGACCGAAGTCCGCGAAGACGAGCTGTCCGAGCGGTTGGCAGAGGCGGTGCGCTACGGCTTCCGGCTCGCCGAGGAGCCTTCGCTTCGCGCCGAATTGTTCGTGCTCGGCGAGAACGAATACGCCCTGCTGCTGCTTCTTCACCATATCGCGGGCGACGGCTGGTCGTTGGTGCCGCTCACCCGCGAGCTGTCCGCCGCCTACGCTGCCCGTCTGCGGGGCGAATCGCCCGCTTGGGCTCCGCTGCCGGTGCAATATGCCGACTATGCGATCTGGCAGGAGCGGCTGCTTGGCAGCGAGGGCGATGCCGACAGCTTGATTGCGAAACAGCTCGCCTACTGGACCCGGACGCTGCAGGGCTTGCCGGACGAGCTGACGCTGCCGACCGACCGTCCGAGGCCTGCGGCAGCAAGCTACCGGGGCGGGGTTGTCCGCTTCCGGATCGGGAGCGAGCTGAACCTCCGGCTTGCGGAGCTTGCCCGAGAAAGCAAGGCCAGCTTGTTCATGGTGCTGCAGTCTGCGCTGGCGACGCTGCTTACCCGGCTCGGCGGCGGGACGGATATCCCGATCGGCAGTCCGATTGCGGGGCGGAGCGACGATGCGCTGGACGGCCTAATCGGCTTGTTCATCAATACGTTGGTGCTTCGCACTGATACGTCCGGCGATCCGTCCTTCCGCGAGCTGTTGGCCCGCGTCCGCAAGGCGAGTCTGGACGCATACGAGCATCAGGATGTGCCTTTCGAGCGTCTGGTCGAGGTGCTGAATCCCGTACGTTCTCGGGCCCGTCATCCGCTGTTCCAGATGATGCTGGTGCTGCAAAATACGCCGGATGCCGCGCTGGAGCTGCCTGAAGTGTCAGCACGTCTCCAATTGGATAGCCCCGGCACGTCCAAGTTCGATCTGACCTTGGAGCTGAACGAGCGACGCAGGCCGGATGGCACGCCGGACGGTCTGGAGGGGCTTCTGGAGTACAGCTCCGATCTGTTCGAGCGCAGCACGGTGGAAAAGCTGGCAGCGAGGTTTGTGCAGGTGCTGGAGGGAGCGGCGGCCGAGCCGGATCAGTCGATCGGACGGCTGGATATTTTGATTCCTGACGAACGCAGCAGCCTGCTGGCAGAGTGGCGTGAGCCGCTGCCCGCGACGCCGGGGGCTCATCTGCCTGCACTGTTCGAGGCGCAGGCTGCCCGTACTCCTGATTCGGCGGCCGTTGTCTACGAGGAGGAGAGCCTCGACTATGCGGAGCTGAACAGCCGCGCCAATCGACTGGCGCATCTGCTGATCGCCGAAGGCGTCGGCCCCGAGCAGATGGTGGCGTTGGCGCTGCCGCGCTCGATAGAGATGGTAGTCGGCGTACTGGCCGTGCTGAAGGCCGGGGCTGCGTACTTGCCGCTGGACCCGGATTATCCGTCCGACCGGCTAGCTTATATGCTGGAGGACGCCAGACCGGTGTATGTCGTCACAAGCGAAGCCGGGGCTCAGGGCTTGCCGGATACCGGCAGCCTGCCGCGTCTGGTGCTGGATGCGCCGGACACGGCGGAACGGCTAAGGGCGTATTCGCCGGATAACCCCGGCGACCGCGATCGCAGAGGGCCGCTGTCGCCGCTCAGCCCTGCGTATATGATCTATACCTCGGGCTCGACGGGTAAGCCGAAGGGCGTCGTGATTCCGCATCAGAACGTCATACGGTTGTTTGCCTCGACGCAGCATTGGTTCGGTTTCGGTTCGGAGGATGTCTGGACGCTGTTCCATTCGTATGCTTTCGATTTTTCCGTATGGGAAATCTGGGGACCGCTTCTCCATGGCGGCCGCCTCGTGGCGGTGCCGCACACGGTCAGCCGGTCGCCCGCGGAGTTCCTGCAATTGCTCGTTCGGGAGCGGGTTACGGTGCTGAATCAGACGCCGTCGGCGTTTTATCAGCTGATGCAGGCGGACCGCGAGCAGCCGTCGCTGGGCGGGGAGCTGGCTCTGCGCTACGTCGTCTTCGGCGGCGAGGCACTGGAGCTCGGACGGCTGGAGGAATGGTATGCGCGCCATCCGGACGATGCCCCGAAATTGATCAACATGTACGGCATTACCGAGACAACCGTGCATGTCAGCTACAAGGAGCTGGACCGCAGCAGCGCCGCTTCGGGGAGCGGAAGCCTGATCGGCGAAGCGATTCCGGATTTGCGGGTCTATGTTCTGGATCAGGCGCTGCAACCCGTACCGCCCGGGGTGGCGGGAGAAATGTATGTCGCCGGCGCCGGGCTGGCTCGTGGCTATTGGGGACGTCCGGGTCTGACGGCGGAGCGCTTCGTGGCCGATCCGTTCGGCGCGCCGGGCTCCCGGATGTACCGCACCGGCGATTTGGCCCGGCGCCTCGCCGATGGCTCGCTGGATTATTTGGGCCGGGCGGATCATCAGGTGAAGATCCGCGGGTTCCGCATCGAGCCGGGCGAGATCGAGGCGGTTCTGGCAAGGCATCCCGGCGTCGCTCAGGTCGCCGTCGTGGTGCGCGAGGATCAGCCGGGCGACAAGCGGCTGGTCGCTTACGTCGTCCCCGCGCCGGACTCGCTTGCCGAGCCTGCCGAGCTGCGCCGGTATGCGGGCGCCAGCCTGCCGGATTACATGGTGCCGTCGGCCGTCATCGGCATGGATGCCCTGCCGCTTACGCCGAACGGCAAGCTGGACCGGAAGGCGCTGCCTGCGCCGGATTGGACCGTCGACCCTGACGGAAGAGGCCCGCGCACGCCGCAAGAAGAAGTGCTGTGCGATTTGTTCGCCGAAGTGCTGGGGCTGCGGCGCGTGGGGATCGACGACGGCTTCTTCGAGCTCGGAGGGCATTCGCTGCTGGCGGTGCGGCTGATGAGCCGCATTCGCGAAGCGATGGGCCGCGATCTCGGCATCGGCGTCCTCTTCGAGACGCCGACGGTTGCCGGGCTTGCGGAGCGGCTGGAAATGGGGACGGATCAATCCGCGCTCCAGGTGCTTCTGCCGCTGCGGGCCCACGGAACCGAGCTGCCGCTCTTCTGCGTGCATCCGGCGGGCGGGCTTAGCTGGTGCTACGCCGGCCTGATGAAGCATCTCGGGATGGAATACCCGATCTACGGCCTACAGGCCCGGGGCATTGCGCAGAGCGAGACGCTGCCACAGACGATGGACGAGATGACGGCGGATTACATTGCGCACATCCGCACGGTGCAGCCAACCGGCCCGTACCGGCTGCTCGGCTGGTCGCTCGGCGGCAACGTGGCGCAAGCCATGGCCGTCCAACTGCAGCAGGAAGGGGAGGAAGTCGAGTTCCTCGCGATGCTGGACGCCTTCCCAAGCCATTATTTGCCGATTCGCGGCGAAGTAGACGAGGAAGAAGCGCTGACCGCGATGCTGGCGCTCGGCGGCTACGACCCGGACAGTCTCGGCGACGTTCCGCTGACCATGGCCGCCGCCATTGAGATTCTGCGCAGCGACGGCAGCGCGCTGGCAAGCTTGGACGAAGCGATTATCCGGAATCTGCGCACGACCTACGAGAATTCGGTCCGTCTGTTAGGGGCGTACGTGCCGAAGCGGTTCGAGGGCGAGCTCTTGTTCTTCCATTCCACGATCATTCCGGACTGGTTCGATCCGATCGATCCGGAGATGTGGCTTCCGTATATTAGCGGGCAGATGGAGCGCTACGATATTGCGTGCCGGCATAAAGACCTGTGCCAGCCCGGACCGCTGACGGAAATCGGACAGCAGATTTCGGTGAAGCTGCAGGCGCTGAAAAGCCGGACAGTCAAAACCTTCAGGGAGGAAATCAAACGATGACCAATCCATTCGAGCGAACGGACAGCGACTACCTGGTGTTGATCAATGACGAGGGGCAGCATTCGCTTTGGCCTGCTTTCATCCCGGTTCCGCAGGGCTGGACTGCAGCGTTCGGGCAGGCTGCACGGGAGGCGTGCCTCGACTACATCGCCGCACACTGGACGGATCTGCGGCCCCGCAGCCTTGATGCCGAGCCTGTCTGCGCCGACACGAAGCAGGGATGAAGGGAGGACCGAGTCCCAAAGTCGTTGTGTGCGTCGTCTACGTCGCCGCCATGTTTATGGCGGCGATGGACGCTACCGTTCTGAACGTTGCGCTGGGCACCATCAGCCGGGAGCTGAACATACCGCCGGCGGCTTCCGGGGCGCTCAACGTTGGCTATCTGGCAAGCCTTGCTCTCGTCCTGCCGGTAGCCGGCTGGCTCGGAGACCGCTGGGGAAGTAAACGGATACTGCTGCTGGCGCTCGGTTTGTTCACCGGGGCTTCCGCCTTGTGCGGGTTGGCCGACGGTCTGGCGGAGCTTACCGCGTACCGGGTGCTGCAAGGCATCGGCGGCGGCTTGCTGACGCCCGTCGGCATGGCGATGCTGTTCCGGGCCTTCCCGCCGCAGGAGCGGGCCAAGGTATCGCGGGCGCTAGTGCTGCCCATTGCCGCAGCGCCAGCGCTAGGGCCGATCGTCAGCGGCTTGTTGACGGACCAGTTCTCCTGGCGCTGGATTTTCTACATCAATCTCCCGGTCGGTATTCCGATTCTGCTGTTCGGACTGCTGTATCTCAAGGAGCATAAGGAACCGGAAGCCGGCCGGCTGGATCTGCCGGGCTTCCTGCTCTCCGCTCCCGGCATGGCGCTGACGATGTACGCCCTCAGCCAAGGACCGGTCCTCGGCTGGCACTCGCCTTGGATCGCGGGCACCGGACTCTTGGGCTTGCTGTTGCTGGCCGCTCTCGTCGTGGTCGAGCTGCGCGCGCCGAAGCCGATGCTCGATTTGCGTCTGCTGCGCGACAGGCTGTTCCGCACGGCGGGGCTCGTCGGCATGTGCTCGGCCGCCGGCCTGCTGGGCATGCTCTACATCTTCCCGCTGATGTACCAATATGTACTGGGCGCATCAGCGCTTGAGACCGGGCTGACGACGTTTCCGGAAGCGCTGGGGCTGATGGTGTCGTCCCAGCTCGTGCCTTGGTCTTATCGGAAGCTCGGCCCCAAACGGCTCATCATGACGGGGCTGCTCTGCACGATGGCGATCTTCGTGCTGCTGAGCTTCGTTCACGAGGGCACCGATCCATGGCTGATCCGCGGGCTGCTGTTCGGCGTGGGCGTCTGCTTGGGCCATACGGTCGGCGCGGTGCAGATCGCCTCGTTTGCCAATATCTCCCCTTCGTCGATGGGGCGCGCATCGACCTGGTTCTCGGTCCAGAACCGGCTTGGCTCCGCGATCGGTCTTGCGCTGCTGTCCGGCATTCTCGCAGCCGTAGGCACGGGAGCGGCGAACGCTGCCGGAGTCATGGAGCCGAATTTGACGGCTTACCGGTCCGCCCTATTAGGAGCGGCAGGCTTTCTGCTGTTCGGTCTGTGGTTTGCGTCCGGCATCCGCGATTCCGATGCCGCCGCAACGCTCCGCAAACGGGGAGCCCCGGTCAAGGCTGGGGGAGAGCGAAGCTCCCCTGCCGAAGGGTAATGTATACGAACAAGATTGCCGACGATCCGGCCCCAAAAGCCGGGGTTGCGGCAATCTTTTTATTTATGGCCAAGAAACGATCACGATACCGGCGAAGGTGCAGCCTACCCCAACCCATTGATTCCAAGCCGGCTTTTCGCCTCCCGCAAACACTCCCCACAGCAAAGTGACGATGGCAAACAGCGAAGTTGCCGTAATGACGATGGAGGTGTCCTCCAGTCCCAAGCCGGCGTTGTAGCTGACAAGAGCGACCGCATCCAGAATGCCGACGATGGCGACCAGTCCGGCACTACTCTTGCCCGGAGGAGCGAGCCTGATCTTAAGCAGCCGGTAAAGGACCGGAAGCAGGATCGTCGCCTGCAGCCGCCCGATCCAGACGGTCAACAGACCACCGAGCGCTTCCTGCGCGAACCGGAGTCCGAAGAAGGCCGCACCGAGAAACAGCGAGGCCAGGATGGCCCAAAGCACTCCGCTTGCCAACGCAGTGCCGGACCGCTGTTTCGACTTCCCGAACCATACCATGGATGCCAGTATGACTCCCGACAACGTCATGACGATGCCGAGCCAAGTCCCCGCGCCCAATCGTTCTCCGGCCAGCACGGCCAGAACGACGGTCACGACCGAGAAGCTGGAGGCGACAGGCGCGACGACGGCGGAGCTTCCGGTACGCAGGCCTTGATACAGAAAAAGAATTCCGATCAGATCGACCACCATCCAGAGGCTGGCTGCGGCAGCATGCTGGAGCGACAGCAGAGCATGCCACTGTCCCTTCCAGAAGACGGCGGCCGTCAAGAAGAGGAGGCCGACGAGCTGCATATAAAAGAGAGTGGAAAATACGCCGATTTTTTTGCTCGATTTTCCCGCGAAGAAATCGGCCGTTCCGAAGGATAAAGCCGACACAAGCCCGAGAAGCATGCCGTTCATGAAAGCTCCCTCCTTTTCGAAAAAATATAGTTGTATAATCAATTATTTCTCATGCAATTAAATTAACACGGTTTAGTTGCTCCGTCAACGCGGAATCAAGTATGATGAAGTTAACCGATGTTCAGGAGGAAGAACGGGATGCACCGACTTGAGGAAGACCAGCTTGCGGCTTGGCGGGCTTTTGTCAATGCCCATGCCGCCGTGATTAAACGAATCGAAGCCGATTTATCGGATCAACGAAGAGAGCCGCTTACGACGTATGATGTTTTGGTAGCCCTGTACCAGTCGCCGGACAAAAAGCTGCGGATGAGCGATTTGGCCAATAAAGTCGTGTTAACCCGAAGCGGACTGACCCGGGTGATCGAGCGATTGGAACGGGAAGGGCTCGTCGAAAGGGAACGGACGGAGGAAGACCGGCGGGGAGCCTTTGCCGTACTGACCAGGGAAGGGAAGCGGGAATTTCTCCGAACGTGGCCGGTTTATTCGGAGGGGATTTACAATTACTTCGTAAGCGTGCTGGACGAAGAGGAGCGGAAGGCCGTTGAGAAGGCCATGACGAAGGTTTCCGAGGCGCTGAAAAAAGGAGAAGTCTAACGAAATTTACAGACCGGACGGACAAGCGGACGCATTTACAAAACCGAACGAAAACACGGCATGGAGCAAGCGGCGAGCTGCTCTTTTTTGTTTTTGTTTCACGTTTTAATTTCATCAATATTTTTGTGAGTTTTTTGAGAGGCTGAAATGATAGAATGACCGTAGGACGGCATTCCATGGGAAGGAGATAAGAAATGACAAGCGCACATTACCGCAAGCTCATCATGATCGGCTTGATCTTTTCGCTTTCCATGGCGCTATTCGTCGCGATTTACGCCCAGACGATCC
Organism: Paenibacillus tyrphae; assembly: GCF_024158745.1. Classification (GTDB taxonomy): domain Bacteria; phylum Bacillota; class Bacilli; order Paenibacillales; family NBRC-103111; genus Paenibacillus_G; species Paenibacillus_G tyrfis_A. The sequence continues at coordinate 126,846 of NZ_JAMZAW010000005.1, forward strand.
CGAATGGAAACACTCCGCCAGCCAAGCGGGGGGTGCAGGATTTGTCCGGCTGGGATTTTCACCGGCAGGGCTTGGCCGTCTTGGACGGGGAGTGGGAGTTTTACGAAGGGCGGCTGCTGGAGCCTGCCGATTTTCAGCGGGGGCCGCTCGCCGGGGTCTCTTACGTATCCGTGCCCGGCACGTGGAAAGGGGAGCAAAAAGCCGACGGCATCAGCAAGGAGGGCTTCGGGACGTACCGGCTGAAAGTGATCGTTCCGGCTGCGGACGAAGTGTTCGGTCTAAAAATAAGAAGCATCCGGATGTCCCACCGCCTGTTCGTCAATGGAAAGGCCGAAGGGGGCAGCGGATATCCCGCAGCAGACGGAGCCGTGCATCAACCGGGCAATACGCCTTATACCTCATTTTTTCACACGAATGGGCGCGAAATCGAAATTGTGGTTCAAGTGGCCAATCACGTGTACGCCAACGGCGGTATCGTCAATTCGATCCAATTCGGATTGCACGGGGATATGACGAAGCTCAACAGCATTCAGATCGGCACCGACATTGCGTCCATCTTTATTTTGGGCATATTCGGAGCGTACCATCTCAGCTTCTACTATTTGGGCAGAAGGGATAAAACGTATTTATTCAGCGGCCTGTATTTGTTGACTCTTTTGCTGCAGCAGACGCTGATCGGCGAGAAAATTTTTATGAGGCTGCTGCCTTGGGTTCCTTTCGAGATCGCCTACAAGCTGATCGATTTAAGCGAATTTTTCGGCGGGATTGTCATTGTCCTGTTCTTCTGCTCCATCGACGTTCGTTTGCTGAAATCCCGCACCATCGGCCGAATGCTGGCCCCGATCGTTGTTTACATGGTGGCCGTGGTCGTTCTGCCCTATCGTATGCATAGCGAGATCAAGCCTTTATTTTTATTGTATATGGGCGTTGTCTCCCTGTTTCTCCTTGGTCGAATGATCTATCTGTATACCCGCAAAGAACGGGATGCGGCCAACCGGAAGGAATTGACCCTGTTTATCGGGGGGATCGTCTCGCTGACGGTCTTTATGATCGACAGTATTCTTTACACGGTGAATATGATTCCGACCGACTTACTGGGAAAAGTGGGCATTGCCTGCTTCATTGGATTCATCAACATGCTGCTTGCTGTACGGTTCGCCAATGCCTATGAGAAGACGGAGGCACTTTCGCATCAGCTGGCGGTTTCCAATCAGCTTAAGGACGAATTTTTGGCGCAGACGTCCCACGAGATCAAGACGCCCCTGCACGGCATCATGAACATGACGGCGTATTTGCTGGATGACGAGGAGCGCAATTTATCTGCGAAGCAAAAACAAAACTTGTGGCTCATCAAGGATACGTCCGTCAAACTGTCGATGCTGATTCACGATCTGATTGACGTCAGCCGGTTGAAGCACGGAGAGCTGCGGCTGCAGCTAACCGTCGTGGATGTGAGGGTCGTGGTGCAAATCGTGTTCGATGTGCTGCAGTTCGAGCTTTTGGGCAAGGAAGTACGGCTTGATAATCAAGTCGGTACCGATGTTTGGGTGCGGGCGGACGAAAACCGGCTGCGTCAGGTCATGTACAACCTCGTGCATAACGCGATCAAGCATACAAGTCAAGGGACGGTCCGGGTAAGGTCTAGTATGCTCGGCGGCACGGTATCGATCTTCGTCGAGGATACGGGAACGGGGATAGCCCCGGATAAGCACGAAGCCGTCTTCGATTATTTCGAGCAGCCGGGTCAGCCGCTCCCGCAGGACGGATACACCGGGATGGGCGTCGGCTTGTACATCAGCCGGAAGCTGGTGGAGCGAATGGAAGGGGAAATCCGGGTAGATTGGTCGGAGGTCGGTCAAGGCACGAGGATGATGTTTACTTTGCCGGGCGTGGAGCGGATTCCGGCTTATCGCGAAGCGGCGTATACGACTTCGGAGCCGCAGCGCGTCGCTTCCGGCAGCGTGCCGCTGGACGTCCGGGATCAGCCGGGCCGCACGATTATGATCGTCGACGACGAGGCTTCGAATATTCATCTTTTGCTTAACCTTCTGAAGCAGCACAAATATAACGTACTGACGGCGTTTTCCGCCAGAGAAGCGCTGGTCAAGCTGGGCAAGCATCCGCAGGTCGATCTGGTCATTCTGGACGTCATGATGCCGGGCGTGTCCGGGATCGAGCTGTGCCGAATGCTGCGGAATCAGTATTCCATTCTCGATCTGCCTATCTTGTTCGCGACGGCCAAAGATACCCCGCAGGACATTGCTCTCGGCTTCGGAGCCGGGGCGAACGATTATATTACCAAGCCGTTTGTGGCGGAGACGCTGCTCGCAAGAATTCAGACACTGATCGCGATGAAGACGTCGATTCAAGAAGCGATCAAGAGCGAGCATGCGTTTCATCAAGCCCGGATCAAGCCGCATTTTTTATACAATGCCTTGAGCAGCGTCATTTCGTTCTGCTACACGAACGGCGAGAAGGCGGCTTATTTGCTTACGATGCTCAGCCAATATTTGCGCTATATTCTCGAAATGGACCGCTCCGCGCTGTTCGTTCCCCTGTATAGGGAATTGGAGCTGATTCAGGCGTATGTCGAAATCGAAAAGGCGCGCTTCGGCGAACGGTTCCAATTCGAATGCGATGTGGACGAGGTCGATCATGATCATCACATTCCTTCTTTATGCATCCAGCCGTTTGTGGAGAACGCGATTCGGCACGGACTGTTCGAAAAGGAGGGGTTCGGTACGGTTGCGCTCAAGATTCATGAGGGAGAAGGGTACATAAGAGTCGTCGTCGAGGATGACGGCATCGGCATTCCGGACGATCTGCTGTACCGGATGTCCAAGGGCGAGGCGTCGGACGGCGGCATCGCCATTGCGAACATTCGCAAGCGGCTCGATTCGATCCCGGGGGCTACGTTGATCATTAGCTCCGAGCCGGGAAGCGGAACCAAGGTAACGATGTATTTGCCTGTGGGCTCTACCGGGTCGTCCGGCAGCGACGGTTAAACGAAACCGCCGGAAAGCGGATTTTGCCTGCGAAAAGCCTTATTGGGAGGGAAGAGGTTGTTTCATACCATTATTGTCGAAGACGAAAAACCGATTCTGGATTTAATGAACTATGTTATCGGCCAAAATCCGCATTATACCATTGTGGGCACATTTACGAACCCGCTGGAAGCGCTGGCCCGTCTGCCGGAGCTGAAGCCGGATGTCGTCTTTCTCGACGTGGAAATGCCGAAGATGAACGGACTCGAACTGGCGCGGAAAATCAACGAGCTGTCCGAAGAGACTAAAATTATTTTTAGTACGGCCTATAAGCAGTATGCTCTGGACGCGTTTGAAGTGTATGCCTTCGATTATATTTTGAAGCCTGTAACACCGGCGGCGATCGAACGGATTGCGGGTCGTCTGGCCAAGCGGCAGCGGTCTGTTCTCCCTGCCGAGCCGCAGGAACGCACGGCCGCGATCCGCTGCTTCGGGGGCTTCGAGGTCCGCAATCGGGAAGGGGAGCCGGTCCGTTTTCCGACACGCAAGACGGAGGAACTGTTCGCGTTTTTCCTGTGTCATCCGGGACGGGAGCTCAGCAAGTGGCATCTGGCCGATTTGTTGTGGCCGGAAATGAAGGAGGACCGGGCGTCGCATAATTTGCACAATACGATTTACCGATTGAAAAAACTGTTGAAAGAGCACGAGATCGGAATAGATATCCAGAAAATAAACGACGGATACAGGCTGGATACGGCCGGCTTGACGTACGATGTGCTGGCGTATGAACGGTACGGGCCCGTGCTGCTTGGAGTTATGCAGGATGCCGAGCAAGCGGAACGGTTATGCTCCTTATATACAGGTCCGCTGCTGGATAAAAAAGATTACATGTGGAAAGCCTCGCTTGAAGAAGGGTACGCCAGACAGTATACGGCGCTTCTACGCAGCTTGGTCGAACGCGATCTCGCCGGACAAGAATGGTCGAGAGCGGAGCGGAGGCTGGACAGCTATTTGGCGCTGTATCCGCTGCAGGAAGAGATGAATCTGCTTCTGATGGACATGTACGCGAACCGCGGAAAAACAGAGAAGCTGGCGGCGCACTATGCACGGTTCGAAGCCAGCTATAGCCGGGAGTTTGGGCTGGAGCCCCCGGACGAGATAAGGAACCGCGCAGGAGTTCAGGGAAGAGTATGATCTGGATAGGGGAGGCAGTGTGTAAGACCGTCGGAGCTCCGGCGGTTTTTTTTGCATATTTCAGCATTAATTAGTGTTTTGTGAGAATTTTGTGAGAAACGTTTACTAGAATAGGAGTGTAAGAAGACCTATAAGAATGGAAGGGAAGGTAACAAATGCAGGCACATAGAAGTAGGTCCTTATGGGACCGCAGATGGTTGGCCATAGCGCTGGTCGCGCTGCAGCTGTTCAGCTTGATCGGTTTAACGGGCCGGGTATCGGCTGCGCAGGTTCTTTTTGCGGGGGGATCGGGCACGGAGGCCGATCCGTGGCTCATTGAGACCGCGGAGCAGCTTAATAATGTGAGGTTGAACCTGTCCGCCTCCTACAAGCTTGCGCAGGATATCGATCTCGATATAGCTCCGTACAATACCATCGGCTGGCAGCCGATTGGCAATCCCCTTGAAGGTCCGTTCAGGGGACGGTTTGACGGGAACGATCATACGATTTCCAATTTGAAAATCTCCCGCGTTGACGGGTATATGCAGCAAGGGCTGTTCGGCTCCATTGAGTTTGCGCAAATTGGCAATGTCGGATTAAGCAATGTGGCGATCCAGACCATGGGCAACTCCACTGGAAGCTTGGCAGGCCAAGCAAGTAATTCCTCCATTCGAAATTCTTACGCCACCGGCTCGGTTAAAGCTCTTATGTTTGTGGGAGGCTTGGTCGGAAATGTAACAGGCGAGCTGACGGTGGAGGATTCTTATTTCAAAGGCACGGTTGAGGCTACACAAGCTGCCGTTGGCGGCCTAATCGGTTCCGCCGATAGCATTTTTCCATTAAACGTCAGCCGATCTTACGCCGCTGCTAAAGTCTTGGGGCCCCCGCCGGTTTCTTTCCCTTGTGGGCCAGGATCTGGGACTCCAACGTTCCCAGGAGGCCCAATCATACCGGGAATTCCGTGCCCGCCTGTCGTTTCTGTGGCAGGAGGCTTGATCGGTTCGAAATTCATCGGCCCCATAAATGTGACGGCGTCTTATTATGACAAGGACGTTTCGGGACAAACCGATACCAGCAAAGGCACCCCGAAGTCAACCAGTGAGATGAAACTGCTGGGTACTTACAACGGTTGGGATTTTACGGATAACGGCTTGTGGACACTGAAAGCGGGCAAAAACGACGGGTATCCTTATTTGAAATGGCAAAGTTTAGATGAGGCTCCCACAGCTTCCAATGTTACGGTAAGCGGGTCGGCGGTTGTCGGCGGAACGTTGACAGGCGGTTATACGTATCAAGATGCCGAAGGGGATGCGGAAGGAGCATCGTCGTTCAAATGGTACCGGGCGGACGATGCGGCAGGAAGCAATAAGACGGTGATTGACGGAGCGAATGCCAAAACGTACGTTCCGCAAGTGGAAGACCTCGGCAAGTTCATCAGCTTTGAAGTAACGCCGAAAGCGCAGACTGGCAAAAAGACCGGCAAAGCTGCGGAAAGCTCGCGGACCGCGACGGCCGTTACGTTTGCAGCGCCTAAGTTAACGGCGGTTCCGGGGAATGGAAAGGTCGACTTGACCTGGAGCAGTGTAACCGGCGCGACGTATTACAACGTCTACCTGAGATCGGAGAGCGGCGGCGCCGACTCGCTATATGGCACCGTAACCGGGGCCACCTATAACGTCACCGGACTGACGAACGGCAAAACCTATTATTTTGTCGTGCGGGCGATCGGCTCCGGAGCAACAGGCCCATATTCCAATGAAGTCAGCGCCACCCCGAGTGAGGGAGCCGCTGTTATTCCGCAGTTGACGAAAGTCGGCATAACGGGAGGTACAGAGCATCCTGTGTTCAACGATTCATGGTACGTGAAAGTGGGAGATACGGCCACGTTGACGTTCAAGTCGAACGTTCCGCTGAACGTTCTTCCGTCGGTAACGATCATGGGACAACCGGCGCTTGTAGCCAGTGTCGGCGACAACGTCTACAAAGCTGTTCATACATTTGGCGACAGTGAAACAGAAGGTGTGGTCGGTTTCCTGATCGAAATGGCCGATTCGACCGGAAAGCTGAAGTGGACGGTATCCAGAACAACGGATGATAGCAGGATGTATTTCGATAAAACGGCTCCTACGGGAGAGCTGTTCATTAACAATGGGGCGGCGGAAACCGAATCGACTTCCGTTAAGCTGCGGGCCGTGGCCAACGATAACGTGGGAGGCATCCACATGCGCTTCTCCAACGACGGCGAAGCTTGGAGTCCGTGGGAAAGCTTTTATCATCCGAAAGCATGGACGTTAACCCCGGGCGACGGCAAAAAGACGGTTTTCGTGGAATTGAAAGACCTCGCCGGCAACGTAACGGCGAAACCGATCAGTGCTTCGATTAACCTGAAGACCCCGTCGTCCAGCAGCTCGTCATCGAGCGGCGGCGGTTGGTATTACTCGCCGACAGAAACGATCTCCGTCAATGTCGAAAATGGCCGTAACGGCGGCGTTGTCACTACGGCAAAAATCACTCGCACGACGGACACGGACGGCAAGAAAAAAGATGAAGTTACTTTGACGGGCGAACAAGCGGCCAAATTGATCGAGCAACTGAAAACGGCCGGTTCCGATTTGGCTAAGCTGATCCTTCCCGATGCGAAGGACGAAGTCTCGGAGCTGAAAGTCACGCTGCCGAAAGAAGCGACAGCGAAGCTAGCCGAAGGCAAAATAAACTTGGAAATTCACACGAACAATGCGCGGGTTGTTATTCCGAGCGACTCGCTGAAAGATTGGAAGGAAGACGTGTACTTCAAGCTCGTGCCGGTGAAGTCGGAGAGCGGGCGCAAGGAAGTAGAGCAGCGTGCGAAGGCAGAGCGGATCGTGAAGGATGCCGCAGGCAATGCCGTGATTTCCGTCATCGGCCGTCCGATGACGATTCAGACGAATATGCAGAGCCGTCCGGTGACGCTGGTGCTGCCGCTGAACGATACGAGCTTAAGCGAACAGCAGCGGAAAGGATTGAAAGTTTTCATCGAGCACAGCGACGGCACGAAAGAGCTGACCCAAGGCGATATCGCCGCTTATGACGCGGCGGGCAAGCAGGGCATCAGGTTCTCGGTGAACAAATTCAGCACGTTTACGATTCTTGGACTGGACACGCCGGTAAGCGGCGGCACAATGCATAAAGCGTATATTTCGGGCTACGAGGACGGCACGTTCAGACCGGATAACCCGATCACGCGCGCCGAAATGGCAACCGTGCTCGCTCGGGCATTTGCTAAAGATACGAAGCCGGCGGCTGCAAAAAAGTACACGGATGTGGCGGAATCGCACTGGGCCAAAGCATCGATTGATCAAGCGACAGGCAGAGGGCTGATGGACGGCTATCCGGACGGCAGCTTCAAGCCGGAGCAGACGATCACGCGGGCGGAAATGGCGAGCATTGCGGCCAAGCTGAAAGCAAGCGCGGCAGCAGGCAGCGGCAGCTTCTCCGACACAGCCGGTCATTGGGCCGCAGCATCGATCGAGCAGGCGAAAGCTGCGGGAGTGATCAGCGGGTACGAGGACGGCACGTTCCGTCCGGAGAAGACGCTCACGAGGGCAGAAGCGGTGACGATGCTGAACAAGCTGCTGGGCCGGAGTCCGTTATCCGGAGCGGCAGCCAAGTGGAACGACGTTTCCGCCCAGCATTGGGCATTCGAGCACATTCAGGAAGCGTCCGTCGACCATGCTTCTGAGACGGGCGCACACAGCGGGAAGTAACGAATTTCCGCTTCTTGAAGCAAAAATTTCGTTCATCCGCTATATAGACAGGCCGTCGGAGTCGCTCCGGCGGCCTCTTTTTTTCGCGGTCCGGCCGATGTCTGTGAGAATTTTGAGAGGACGGTTTGATAGCATATGGAAAAAAGGAGGGCCCGTCATGTCGTTAGAAGAACTGCTCGGCAAGCAGGCGGAGCGGGATATTACCAATGCCGCGGGACTCGTGCTGGTTCCTGCGCGGTTCCCGATGGAGCAAGAGCATATCAGGCTGCTGGAGCAGCACCGTGTGAACTATTCGGAGGTGATCTTGATGGATAACAACGCACCGGGTCCCGTACCGGCTCCCGTCGATTTGGTGTTGGAGGCTTCCCGCTACGCCAAGGATTCGTTCGAACACATTCTTCGGAAGAAAAAGGTTCCCCTGCTCGAAATCAAAAACGAGCTGCTTCCCAGGGTGCAGGAAATAGCGGAATATCCCGATATGTTTTACATTTTCGCGGCTATTAAGGCGAAGGACGAGGAGTATATGCATAAGCACAGCGTCGGGGTCGGGGTGCTGTCGATCATGCTCGGCAAGTGGCTGGGGCTCGGAAAGGCCGATATGGCCCTGTTGTCCTTGGCAGCCGTGCTTCACGATGTAGGCAAAGTAAAAATTCCGGGCGAAATCCTGCAGAAGCCCGGCAAATTAACTCCCGAAGAATCGGCGGAGATGAAGCGGCATACGATTTACGGCTACGAGATGTTAAAGGAGACGGTCGGGCTCAATACCCGTGTAGCTCAAGTTGCCCTGCAGCACCATGAACGCGCAGACGGAAGGGGATACCCATTGCGGCTGAAGGGGAACCAGCCGGATGTGTTAAGCCGGATCGTCGCCGTGTCCGATGTGTATCACGCGATGTCCTCCCACCGTCCATATCACGAAGCTCTCCCGTTCCACGAGGTGGTCGACCGGATGCGCAAGGGCGCATTCGGTCAGTTGGATCCGCACGTATCCGCTGTTTTTCTGGATAACATGATCCGGGGCTTGATCGGGCGCAGAGTCAAACTAACCGATGGCCGGAGAGGAGAGGTGGTGTTCATCAACCCGCATGACGATACGCACCCGCTGGTCAAGGTCGGGCCATCGTTTCTCGATTTGAGCGAGGAGCGGCGGCTGCATATTCAGGAGGTGATTGTTTAAATATCGAAAGGTCCCTGCAGGCCCGCCACGGACACTGGACGTCTTGGCTGAGCGTCACGCGGAGGCGTCGTTTCGGGCCGGGCCATCGGCGCTTTCTTTTCGGTAAGACGATTCAGCGGCAAAAGCGTTCTATCATGCACAGTCCATGCTTCGCCGGCACTGTACGAATAGCCCGATGGAGTCATATTCAGAAAAGGGCTGGTCAGTTATGATTATAAATGAATCATTCGGCTGCTGTTCGAGAAAAAAGTCCTTTACCTGGACCTTAGTCGTGGAAAAATATAGTCTTCGGCCGAGTTTATTAATTTGCCTTCTCTCCTTATACTTGAATTAAGAAAGTAAGTGATAATTAATAATTAACTTGAAAAAAATTAAGGAGAGAAGTCAATTGAAAAAAGTATGGCGTTTCATCGTGTATGTGTGCGTTTTCGTTCTGGTTGTGGGAGGAACCGGAGCGATCGGTTTCATGAGCACGATGCAGGAGGCTATGTCGGTTTACGATAAACCGGTGCCTGCTTCTTTACAAAGCATCCAAGCCCCTGCCTATGATTCGAAAAGGCCGACAGTGGCCGTTATTTTGGCGAATGAAGTGACCGAGGTGTTCGATTTTCTCGTACCATACGAAATGTTCTCCATGACGGGCTCGTACAATGTGTTTGCGGCAGCTCCCGACAAAAACATCAAATCGTTGACAGGCGGCCTTGATGTCGCACCGCATTACACTTTCGACGAGTTGGACAAATTGACGGGCAAAGGTCCGGATATAATCGTGATTCCTTTCATGCCGATTTTGGATGAGGCGAAATACAAGCCTGTCCGCGATTGGATAAGGAAGCACTCCGGCAAGGAAACGACCTTGTTGTCCATCTGCAATGGGGCGGAAAATTTGGCGGATACCGGCCTGCTGAACGGGAAGTCTGCGGCAACGCATTGGGGAGATATCGGCAGATTGGAAAAGAAATATACCGAGATTACTTGGAAAAGGGATCAGCGTTACGTGCCTGACGGCAACATGGTCTCCTCGGCCGGCCTGACTTCGGGGATCGATGCCACGTTGTACGTCATATCCCGGCAAATGGGAGAGCCGACAGCGAAGAAAGTGGCGAAGGAAATGAATTACCCTTCCTACGATTTTGTTCAGCATCCGCAAATGGAGCCTTCCACGGCCGGATTGAGCGATATCGTCTATGTTTTGAACAACGCGTTTCAATGGAGCAAGAAAAAAAACGGGGTCCTGCTGTATGACGGGGCCGACGAGTTGATGTTATCCTCGGCTTTTGACACGTACGGGGCTTCCGGCACGACGACAACATTGACGATATCAAGCAAACGCGAGCCGGTCGTTACCCGGCACGGTCTGAATCTGATCGCCCGATATCAAATAGCGGATGCTCCGAAACTCGACAAAATGATTTTTGTGGGGCCGGACGTTAAGACGCGCGCTGCGGGCGATATCCGAAACTGGAGCGAGAACGGCGGAAAGGCTGAGCAGCTTTACCTGCACAGCGATGCGCCGGAGCGGTTCGCGATGGAGCCTGCGTTTGAAGATTTGGCGAAGCAGGAAGATATCTGGACGGCGAAATTCGCCGCCAAGCGGCTCGAGTACCGCGCCACAAGCCAGCTTAAGCTTGAAGGAGCGCCATTTTCGTACGAAGCGTTCGGCATACCGATCGGTGTCGGCTTGTTGTCTCTGTTCGTCGTTTATTTGGCAGACAGACGTTTCGTAAGGAGAAAGACCGTTTCCGCATGAAACGGGAAGCCAAAACTTTTTGTACTGTTAGTTCCATAATTAACAGAGGATAAGTATGAGTTTGAGGCCGGCATAGCGAATGCCGTATTCGGCGGAATCGAGCTTCCCGAGGACTGCAGCCCGGAAAAGGGGCGTCAGCTGCTGGAGGCTTATGTTTCGGACGCGGGCCTGTTCGTATGGTCCCCGGAACGCCAAAGGTTTGTATTAGGGATCTGACAGCCATCGCTATCGAAAATATAGACATATATGCGGAATAAATTGTAGGCGTGCCTGTTCGTCGGGTACTGCCTATTTATTTTTTTGTAAGGAAAAGTTGGACCCGCTTTGATGATCCAAATAGAGTCCATGAACCGCTTCTTGTTGACAGAAGCGGTATTAAATTTTATATTCTAATTGGGAACTATTAAGGAATTATTCCGTTAATAAATTGCCAGTCAGGTTTCGCACAGGAGAGGATTATAAACCGATGGACATCAGTCAGGAAGTGCTGCGCATCAAAAGCAAGCTCATACAAAGAAGACGGGACTTTCACATGTACCCCGAATCGGGCTGGGTGGAATACCGCACGGCGGCGATTATCGCGGAACAATTGAGCCGGCTCGGATACCATGTTCACGTGCGGGAGGAAGCGTGCAAATCCGCTTCGCGCATGGGCGTTCCCCAGCCCGAAGTGCTGTGGCACCACGAGAACAGGGCGATTGAGGAAGGGGCCGATCCGCGCTGGGTCGAACGGATGCGGGACGGTCATACGGCCGTCGTGGGAGTCATCCGGACGGGGAAGCCGGGACCTGTCATAGCACTGCGCTTCGACATCGATTCCAACGACCTGACGGAGTGCGCCGCCGCCGACCACCGTCCCGTCCGGGAAGGCTTCGCTTCGCGCCACGAGAACATGATGCACGCCTGCGGGCATGACGGGCATGCGGCGATCGGCCTTGGCGTGGCGGAGCTGCTAGCGGGGTGCAAGGAACGTCTCACCGGGGAAATCCGACTGCTGTTCCAACCTGCAGAGGAGGGCAGCCGCGGCGCCAAAGCGATGGTCGATGCCGGATGGCTCGACGGCGTGGATTATTTATTCGGCGGACACATCGCCTTCCGAAGCAAAATGCTGGGCGAAATCGTCGCGACGGTCGGAGGCTTTTTGGCGACGACCAAAATCAACGCCGTCTTCACCGGCAAAGCGGCCCATGCGGGCGCGGCTCCGGAGGAAGGGCGCAATGCTCTGCTGGCCGCAGCCTCAGCGATTGTGCATTTGAATGGCATCAGCCGCCACAGCGAAGGGGCGACCCGGATTAACGTCGGCACGCTCAGAGCGGGCTCGGGCCGCAACATCGTGGCCGACAAAGCGGTGATGGAGCTGGAAACGCGCGGCGAGACGACCGAGCTGAACGATTTTATGAAAAAGGAAACGATCCGCATCCTGGAGCAGACGGCCAAATTGCACGATGTTGCCTGCGAATGGGAGATCGTCGGCGAAGCGCCGGGAGCCGAGAGTAGTCCCGGGTTAATTCCGCTCATCCGGCAGGAAGCGGAGAAGATGAGCAGCTTCAAGTCTTTCGTGCCAAGAATGGACCTGGGCGGCTCGGAGGATGTCGTCTACATGATGAACCGCGTGCAGGAGCAGGGCGGCCAAGCGTCTTACTTGCTGTTCGGCTCGCCCCTGACCGACGGGCACCATCAGGTCCGCTTCGATTTTGACGAGGACGTGCTGCTGATCGGGACGGAAATTTTGGTCCGGCTTGTATTGGCATGTCAGGAAGGATAAGTCTATGCAAAAGGGGGGCTGGGCGGGGACGATCAGGCGTGTCGTTCTATGAAAGCGCTACCCTGACCGCCGTCCGCGAAAACGGCGCCGTGCATAAGCGCCGTTCGCGGGCGGCGGTAGTGGCGGACGATTAGCGCAGCTCCTTGACCCGGAATATTTTACGCGGACGGCCGCGGCTGGTCGGCGCTTCCTCGCCGATGAGCTCGACGAGGCCGTGCTCTTCCAGGTCGCCGAGGATGCGGCGCGCATTCCGCTTGGTCATGCCGAGCCATTCGGCGATGTCGGGGGCGCTGATCGAATTTTGCCCCAAGTTTTTTTGAACGGACAGCAGCTTGTTGTAGGTGGTGATCGTCACGCCCGCTCTTTTCAACAGCTCGCTTGTCTTGATATCTTCCGTCCGATAGTTGAAGTTGATGCTGCCGGTCTGCCGCAGGGGACCTTCGATATCGCCCGTGTCGGTGACCCGAATGGCGCAGAAATTGCCGGTTTTTTTGGCATGCTGCAGGGCGATCTGCGCATTGCGCTCGGCAGCCAACGCAGTCACGCCGAACCCGATGCCGATGTTTGTCTTCAGGTCGGTGAGCAAGGCGATTTTTTCGAGCAGCACGGAAGGGTGGGCGCTCTCCTCGGCCGTTTCGAACGCTCCCCGGGTCGTGAAGACGATATATTTGCCGTTGCCGAGGGCGACGAAGGAGCCGGACAGCGCCTCGACATGGCCCAGAATCGTCTCTTGAAGCTGGAGGTCCAGACGGCGTACGTCGTAGGAGCTTTTATTTTGCCCGATCAGCTTTTCCGGTTCCTCGATATCGATGAGCATGACCGCGATCTGCGATTTTTTGAAATGCATGGTCTCGCCCGCGGTGCTGGCCAGATGGAGCATCGTGCGGATCGTCATCCGGTTGGGCGTAATCCGGTATACGGGAATGCCCTGCGACTTCAGCTCCTCGTACACCCGGCTCAAGCAGGTGGCGCAGGCATCGACCTTGCCTTGAGCGAACAGCCCGGAGTGGAAGGCGACCAGCTCTTCGGTCGGCTTAAAGCCGGTATACGACAGCAGCGGAATGGCGTCGTAAGCCAGATCCAGCTCTGCGCAGGTTTCGTAGAAATGCTCCGCCAGGATCGTATCGAAGCTGACCCGCCCGAGCTGCAGCCGGTCGCGGTATACGATTTCGAGCAGCACCTTCGTCAGGGAGGACCCGTTCAATTGCGGAAAAAGCGCCGTTTGCTTAATGTTCTGTTCCTGGGCGATGGCGTAAGGGGCTTGCCCCGAAAATACCCATAGGTCAATGCGGTGTTCTTCGCGCCGGACGATATCCGCCGTTTCGCTTGCGTTCTGATAGACGAACGGAACGATCGTCAGCCGGTCTTGAAACTCCTGGCCGATCTCGCGGATCAGGTCGATCGAATCTTTCGGGCCGACGGCTCCAACTCTGGCAATCATATCGTTTGATGTCCTTTCCGAATGTAAAATGCCGGACCCATTCCAAGTTCGGAGCAGCCTGTAAAACTCCTTCTGAAATGCGGGTCCGGATCGATTTTTATTTGTTGACACTATCATAGCACATGTTTTATAGTTTATTAAAGGACTATTAAGGGAATTTTTCCACTAAAACGGGGGTGGTTATTCTTGCAGGACGTCTTCGACTATATCGAGCGGCACCAGGACGAGTACATCCGCTGGCTGCAGGCGTTATGCCGCCAACCAAGCGTTGCGGCGCAAAACCGGGGGATGGCGGAAACCGCGAAGATGGTAGAGGGGCTGATCCGGGAGATCGGCGGCCACGCGAAGCGGATCGACACTTCCGGTTACCCGGTCGTTTACGGCGAGTTTGCAAACGGTAAAAAGAAAACGCTCTCTTTTTAAAACCACTACGACGTGCAGCCGGAAGACCCGGTGGAGCTGTGGGACTCGCCGCCATTTGCCGCCGAAATCCGGGATGGACGTATCTATGCCCGGGGGGTCGCGGACAACAAGGGCAATTTGAGCGCCCGGCTCGCTGCGGTGCATGCCTATACGGCGGTGCGGGGCGGGCTACCGCTGAACGTGAAGTTCGTTATTGAGGGCGAAGAAGAGATCGGCAGCCTGCATCTCCGCGAATTCGTCGACGCGCACAGGGAGCTTGTGCAAGCGGACGGCTGCATCTGGGAGTTCGGCTACAAGAACGCAGACGGCAGCCTGCAGGCCAGCTTCGGGGTGAAAGGCATGTGCTACGTCGAGCTCGTGTGCCGGGGGGCGAATACGGAGATGCATTCCTCGCATGCGGCCGTCATCGAAAATCCGGCCTGGCGGTTAATCTGGGCGTTGAACACGCTCAAAACGCCGGACGAACGCATACATATCAAAGGATTTTACGATAAGGTGGCTTCGTTGTCCGAGACGGACATCGAGGCGCTTCGGCAGATGGCTTACGACGAAGAAAGCACCTTGGAGAAGTTCGGTCTGGACTCGTTCGTCCTTGGGCTGTCCGGTCTGCCGCTGAAGGAAAAGCTGATTTACCAGCCGACCTGTACCGTGTGCGGGTTTCAATCGGGCTATACCGGCCAGGGCAAGAAGACGGTTCTGCCGTCCGAGGCGAGAGTGAAGCTGGATTTTCGTCTCGTACCCGACCAAGACCCGTTCGAAATCTTCCGGCTTCTGCGCCGGCACCTGGACGAGCACGGCTTCGCCGATATCGAAGCGATTCCGTATACGATGACGTATCCGGCCCGTACGCCGCTCGATAACGCTCTGGCGCGGTCGGTCGTCCGGACGGCCAAGCAGATCTACGGGACGGAGCCGACGCTGAAGCCGATGTCGCCCGCGACCGGCCCGATGTACATTTTGTGCCAGCGCATCGGCATTCCTGCGGTTTCCGTCGGGGTCGGGCATTTCGCTTCGAATAACCATGCCCCGAATGAAAATATCGCCGTCGACGATTATATCCAAGGCATCAAGCATATCGCGGCCATTATCGAAGACTTTGCCATCCAAGAGTAATCCTGAAGGGGGACACATATTTATGAAAAGGTTTACATCCATCAGTTTGGCCTTGGTTCTTGCGTTGTCGGTCGGCCTTGCCGGCTGTGGCAAACCGGATGCGGCGGGTGCAGGCGGGCAGCAGGGAAGCGGGCAAGCGAAGGAAAAAGTGCTGACCATCGCCCGCAGCGGCGACATTCTCGGCTTCGACGTTCACAACCACGGCTTTACGAGTACGGAGTCGGTTCACGTCAACATGTTCAACTACTTGGTCAAGCGGGACCGGGAAGGCAAGTTTCAGCCCGATCTGGCCGTGTCGTGGGAAAATGTGAACCCGACCACCTGGCGGTTCAAATTACGCCCGGACGTCAAATTCCAGAACGGCGATCCGTTTACGGCGGCCGACGTGAAATTTTCGCTGGAACGCGTCGCCAAAGACGCCAAGCTGGTGGAGAACGGCAACTACAAGCAGATTAAGGAAGTAAAGGTGGTCGACGACCTGACGGTCGACGTCATTACCCACGAAGCGGAGCCGGTTTTGCTGTCGCGCCTGTCCCGCCTCGGCTCCAGCATGCTACCGTCCAAATATATTCAGGAAAAGGGCTGGGACGAGTTTCTGAAAAAGCCTGTGGGCACCGGCCCGTATAAGTTCTCCGAGTGGATTCGCGACGACCGCGTCATTCTGGTGAAAAATGACGATTATTTCGGCGAAAAAGGGAAATGGGACAAGCTGGTGTTCCGCTCGATTCCGGAGGAAGCGACACGGGTCTCCGAGCTGCTGACCGATGGGGTGGACATCGCGGTGCAGATTCCGCCGACCGATATGAAACGGATTAACAACGTCAACTCGACCCAGACGATCAGCGGTCCGACGACGCGCGTCATGATGCTGTCGCTGCGCACGACGAGCGGCCCGACGGCCGATCCGCGCGTGCGCGAGGCCATCGATCTGGCGATCAACAAAAAAGCGATTATCGACAGCCTGTTCGAAGGCGACGGCAAAGAAACGCTGACGCCGATTATCCCGGGCATCTTCGGAGCGAAGCCGGATTTGTTCGGCAAGTCGAACTACAATCCCGAGCGCGCCAAGCAGCTGCTGAAGGAAGCCGGTTTTGAAAACGGTCTTACGATCAGCTTCACCGGCTCGGTAGGCAAGTCGCTCAAGGATAAGGAAACGTCAGAGCTGATCGCGGCGATGCTGGAAGAGGTCGGCATCAAGGTGAAGATGGAAATTTTGGAATCGAGCAAATTCAACGAAAAACGTAATGCCGGCACGACGGGCGATATGTTTCTTGTCGCGTACTCCAACTCGATGTTCGACGCCGCGCTGTTGTACAAGCGTCTGAAACCGGATACAGGGTACAACAATCCCGAAGTGACGAAGCTGCTGAGCGATGCGGAGAAAAATATGAACGCCCAGGAGCGGGAGAAGCAGTTCCAGCAGGTGCAGGACATTTTGGCCAAGGACCGCCCGCAAATTCAACTGCTGCAATTGAGCGCGAACTACGGCATCAACAAACGCATAGAGTTTACTCCGAGAATCGACGAAATCACATATGCGGACGAAATTATTTTGAAGTAGGCCTAACCTAACACTTGTTCGAGGGGTCTCAATCGCAGACCCCTTTGTCATTCCATCCTGTCCTTGGGAGGTACACCGTGAGGCAATTTTTCGTGAAGTCGATTATGCAGTTCATCCCCGTGCTGTTTCTGATCTCCCTGATCGTGTTCCTGCTCGTCCACGTTTCCGGAGATCCGGTTACGCTGATGCTTCCGGACACGGCGACGGACGAAGAACGCAGGGCACTGACCGTGGCGCTCGGCCTGGACCAACCGCTGTACGTTCAATATTTCAAATTTATGGCGCAATTGGTGCAAGGGGACTTCGGAAATTCGTTCCGCTACCACCAGCCTGCGCTGCCGATCGTGCTCGACCGGCTGCCAGCGACGTTCGAGCTCGCGGCTGCGGCGATGGTCGTCGCGACAGTCATCGCCATTCCGCTCGGCATTATTTCGGCGACCAAGCGCAATTCGTTCTGGGACGTGTTCGCTACCGGAGCGGCGGTGCTCGGGAAGGCGATGCCGCATTTCTGGCTCGGCATTATGTTTATTCTGCTCTTCTCCGTTAACCTGGGGATGTTCCCGGTGTCCGGCCGCGGCACGCTGCTGCATCTGGTCCTGCCCGCGGTGACGCTCGGCACAGGGATCGCCGCCGAAATGACGCGCTTGATCCGCTCTAGTATGCTAGAAATTTTAGGGCAAGATTACATTCGAACCGCCCGCAGCAAGGGCGTAGCCGAGAAGCTTGTCATTTACAAGCATGCGTTCCGCAACTCGCTCATTCCGGTCGTCACGATCATGGCGCTGCAAATTTCCACGCTGATTAGCGGCGCGCTCATTACGGAGACGATCTATGCGTGGCCCGGCATGGGACAGCTCATTATTCAAGCGGTCAATACCCGGGATATGGCGATCGTACAGGCGGCCGTGTTCGTCATCGCGTTCTTGGTCATTCTCAGCAACATGCTCGCGGACCTCGTCTACCGGCTGCTGGATCCGCGCATCAAATTCAATTAAACGCAGGAGGCGAGCGCATACATGAGCGTATCGATTGAAGCGCAAAGCGGACAGGTCGGCACAGCATCCGCATCGAAGCGTCCCGGCAAGGCGGCGCGCATCGTCCGTTCGCTGCTGAAGAGCAAGACGGGCACCATCGGATTCATCATCGTCGTTGCGGTCGTGTTCATGGCGGTTTTCGCCGGCGCCCTGGCGCCGCACGATCCTGCCAAAACGAATGCGGTCAAGCGGCTGCTGCCTCCGATGTGGATGGCAAAAGGCACGGCGGACCATCCGCTGGGCACGGACAATTTGGGACGCGACGTCCTCAGCCGCATCATCTACGGCTCGCAAATTTCGCTGCTCGTCGGCGTGTGCGCCGTGGCCGTTGCCGGAACGATCGGCGTGATTCTGGGGCTGATCTCAGGATATTACGGAGGCTGGACCGACCGGATCATAATGCGGATCGTCGACGCCTTCCTAGCGATTCCGAATATTTTATTCATGCTCGTGATTCTTGCCGTGCTCGGTCCCGGCTTGTTCTCGCTCATTTTCGTGCTGGGGGTCACCAACTGGGTCAAGTACGCGCGTATTATCCGCGGGGAAGTGCTCAGTGTCAAGGAGCGCGATTACGTGAGAGCGGCCCGCGCCGTCGGCTCGCGCGACATACGGATTATTTTCAAGCATATCCTGCCCAATGTTGTTTCGTCGTTCATTGTCGTATCCACGCTGAGCATCGCCACGACCATTATATTGGAAGCTTCTTTAAGCTTTCTCGGCTTGGGCATTCAGCCGCCGACCGTCACGTGGGGCGGCATGCTGAGTGACGGCAGACAATATCTGGCTACTAGCTGGTGGGTCGCGACGTTCCCCGGAATCGCCATTACGATTACCGTGCTGGGGATCATTTTCCTCGGCGACTGGCTGCGCGATATATTGGACCCGCGAATGAAAACGAAAGAATCTTAACTCGCGGGATGTACACACGACACGAATCGAGGTGAAACCGTTGGCGCCACTGCTGGAAGTTAAAAACTTGAAAACCCATTTCAAAACCGAGGGAGGCGTCGTCGCTTCCGTCAACGGGGTTTCGTTCACGGTATCGAAAGGGGAGACGCTCGCCATCGTCGGCGAATCCGGCTGTGGGAAAAGCGTCACGTCCCTGTCCATTATGGGACTCGTTGCTCCGCCCGGCAAAGTGGTCGGCGGGGAGATTTTGCTGGAAGGCGAGAACCTGCTCGGCAAAAGCCATAAACAAATGCGCAAGCTGAGGGGCAACAAGCTCTCGATGATTTTTCAGGAGCCGATGACGTCCCTGAATCCGGTATTCACGATCGGGAATCAGTTGGGCGAAGTGTTTCGCAATCACCAGAATGCAGACAAAAAGCAGGCGAGAGCGAAAAGCATCGCCATGCTGGAGAGCGTCGGCATCCCGCGGGCGGACAAAGTCGTCGATTATTTCCCGCACCAGCTTTCCGGCGGTATGCGGCAGCGCGTCATGATCGCGATGGCGCTGGCCTGCAATCCGGCGCTGCTGATCGCCGACGAGCCGACGACCGCGCTCGACGTGACGATTCAGGCGCAAATTTTGGAGCTGCTCAAAAGCTTGAGCAAGGACCGGGATACGGGCGTCGTGCTGATCACCCACGATCTCGGCGTCGTCGCAGAGATGGCCGACCGGGTCGTCGTGATGTATGCCGGCGAGGTCGTGGAGGAAGCGGATGTGTTCGAACTGTTCGCCCGTCCGAGGCATCCGTATACGAAAGGACTGCTCGGCTCGCTGCCGAAGCTCGACGAGCAGCGCGAAGAGCTGGACTCCATTTACGGCTCGGTGCCCAATCCGCTGAACATGCCGGGCGGATGCGCGTTCCACCCGCGCTGTCCGGCCGCAACCGAGCGCTGCAAGTCCAACGTTCCGATGCTCGAACCGGTTGCCGCGGGCCATTGGGCGCGCTGCTTCTACAGTAAGGAGTGATTTGACATGAGCCAAACGAGCCAGCTACTATTGGAAGTTAAAGGGTTAAAAAAGCATTTTCCGTACAAGCAAGGCTTGTTTTCCCGGCAAAAAGGGGTTGTGCATGCAGTAGACGGCCTCGACTTTACCGTGAACCGCGGGGAGACGCTCGGGATCGTGGGCGAGTCCGGGTGCGGGAAGTCGACGGCGGGCCAGCTTATTTTGCAGCTGCTGGAGCCGACGGCAGGCGAAGTTTGGTTCGAGGGCCAGAACTTGACCGCGCTCGGCAAAGAGGACGTGCGCAAGGTGCGCCGCCATCTGCAAATCATTTTCCAGGACCCGTACTCGTCGCTGAACCCGAGAATGAAGGTCGAGGACATCGTCGCCGAGCCGCTGGAGGTACACGGCCTGTACAAAGGCGCGGCTTTGAAGGAGCGGGTCGTCGAGCTGCTGCGGCTGGTCGGTCTGGACGAGCACCATATGTCGCGGCATCCCCACGAATTCAGCGGCGGCCAAAGGCAGCGCATCGGAATAGCCCGGGCGCTCGCGCTGAATCCGAGCCTGATCGTATGCGACGAGGCGGTATCCGCCCTGGATGTGTCGATCCAATCGCAAATTTTGAATCTGCTCAAGAAGCTGCAAAAGGAACTGAAGCTGACTTATATCTTCATCGCCCACGGGCTGCCTGCGGTCAAGCACATCAGCGACCGCATCGCCGTCATGTATTTGGGTAAAATCGTCGAGCTGGCGGACCGCGACTCCTTGTTCGCGCACCCCCGCCATCCGTATACGCAAGCG
Source organism: Paenibacillus tyrphae (assembly GCF_024158745.1). Taxonomy (GTDB): domain Bacteria; phylum Bacillota; class Bacilli; order Paenibacillales; family NBRC-103111; genus Paenibacillus_G; species Paenibacillus_G tyrfis_A. The sequence goes on from NZ_JAMZAW010000005.1 coordinate 147,702, forward strand.
CTGCTATCGGCCGTTCCGGTGCCTGATCCGACGCAGCGGAAGGAGCGTATTATCCTGCAGGGCGATCTGCCCAATCCGGCGAACCCTCCGAAGGGGTGCAGCTTTCATACGCGCTGCCCTTACGCGCAGGACATTTGCCGCAGCGCACCGCCTGCCTTGGAGCGGCAAGCGGACGGCCATTTGGCGGCTTGCCATTTTCCGCTATAAAGGAGCGACCAACCGATGGAATCCAAAGCTTTGACCGAGCCAAACGATAATCTGCACGCTTATCTTACCGTGCTGTCCGCCTACCAGCCGCAAGTGGTTCCGGGGCGCGGGCGGGTTACGTTTTTGACCAAGAAAACCGGCCTGCCCCAGCTGTGGAGCTGGGAGGCGGCGACGGACCGCTGTGAGCAGGTGATCCAGCTGCCCGACCGGGTCGTGGAAGCCAAGCATTCTCCGTGCGGTTCGCGTACGGTTATTGGGATGGATCATAAGGGGAACGAGAAGCAGCAGCTTTATGTGCTGGACAACGACACGCTGGACTTGCAGGAGCTGATGATATCCCCACAGCATTTTCATAATGTCGGAGACTGGTCTCCCTGCGGGCAGAAAATCGCATTTTCCAGCAACCGCCGGGGGCCCGGGCTGTTCGATGTTTTCGTGCAGGATGTTGAGACGAAGCAGGTCGAGGAGGTTTACCGTCACGAGGGCCGGTGCGTACCGCTCTGCTGGCTGCCGGACGGCAGCGGCTTGCTGATTTTGGCCGATGTGACGAATGTGGTCCAGTCGCTTCACGTGCTTGATCTAAGCAGCGGCTCGGTCCGGGAGATCGGCGTGCCGGGGGCGGGCGATTACGCTTCGGTTCAACTGGCGAAGGATGGCACGGGGTATTTCGTCACCAATGCGGCCGAGAACACGATGGCGCTGTACCGCTTTTCCCCGGAGCGGCCGGGGGCGGAGCTGCTTGTCCATGTCCCGGCGTGGGATATCGAGGTGGCGAAGCTGTCGCCGGACGGCAAACGGATCGCGTACACCGTGAACGAAGGCGGCATTTCCGCGCTATACCTGTATGAGGTGGAAGGCGGACATTCCACGGCGGTGAAGCTGCCGCGCGGCGTGATTCCATCGCTGTCGTGGCTGAATGACGACGAGTTGATTTTTGCGCTGAAAAGTCCGGTGCTGCCGGGGGACATCTGGCGCTACGGGTTGAAGGACAAGTCGCTCCGGCGCCTCACCTCGTTCGGCAGGTCGGAGACGATCGAGCATTTGTGGCAGGAAGCCGAGCTGTACACGTTCCGTTCGTTTGACGGGGTGGAGGTGCCGTACTTTTATTACCGGCCGGCCGGGAGCGCCGGACAGACGGAGGAAAGCTGTCCCGCGCCTACGGTGGTGTACGTGCATGGCGGGCCGGAATCGCAGATCCGGTTCGAATTTCACCCGGTCATTCAATATTTGGTCGGGCAAGGCTTTAACGTCGTAACGCCCAACGTCCGCGGCAGCATGGGCTACGGCAAAACGTACCTGAACCTCGACAACGCGAGAAAACGGATGGACGCGGTGGCCGATCTGGCGTGGATGGTGAAGGACTTGAGCCGTTTCGCGACGGTCGACACCGACAAAATCGGCGTTATGGGACGAAGCTACGGCGGGTTTATGGTGCTGGCCGCGCTCACCCATTATCCGGATTTATGGGCGGCCGGGGTGGACATCGTCGGCATCTCGCATTTCCGCACGTTTCTGGAAAATACCGGGGAATGGCGCAGAGCGCTGCGCGAAGCGGAATACGGCACGCTGGCGGACGATTCGGACTTCTTCGAGGAGATCGCCCCGCTCAACCATTCGCAGAACATCAAGGTGCCGCTGCTCATCTTCCACGGCCGCAACGATACGCGCGTTCCGGTCAGCGAGGCCGAGCAGCTGTATGCGGACATGCGGGCCCGCGGCCAGGAAGCGAAGCTGATTATTTTCGAGGACGAAGGACATCAGACGGAGAAAATGGAAAATCACATCGCGATGAATACGGAAATTGTCCGTTTCTTCCGGGAATATCTCGAAGCATAGCCGCATGGCGGAGGAACGGCCCTGGCGCTTGCTTTTCTTCATGAATCCTTCATGTGACCTTAATCAAACCTTCATGCAACCTGTCTCCGAGGGAGATATGATAAAGCTTAAGGGTAGGCAGTATGAAGGAGGAACACATCATGTATAATAGCGTAATTATCGGAACCGGCCCCGGAGGGTTGACGGCGGCTATTTATTTGGCGAGAGCGGGATTGAAGCCTCTGGTGATCGAAGGTCCGGAGCCGGGTGGACAACTGACGACGACGACCGAGGTCGAGAACTTCCCGGGCTTCCCGGAAGGGATCATGGGCCCCGAATTAATGGATAACATGCGTAAACAGGCCGAGCGCTTCGGCGCCGAATTCCGGACGGGTTGGGTGAACAAAGCCGATCTCTCCAAGCGGCCATTTACGCTTTCGGTAGAAGGCATGGGCGACATTCAAGCGGAAACGGTGATCGTATCCACCGGAGCTTCTGCGAAATACCTCGGCATTCCCGGAGAAAAGGAGAACGTTGGCCGCGGGGTAAGCACCTGTGCGACATGCGACGGCTTCTTCTTCCGGGGCAAAAAAATTATCGTCATCGGCGGCGGGGATTCGGCCATGGAAGAGGCGAACTTCCTGACCCGCTTCGCTTCGGAGGTCGTTTTGGTGAACCGGCGCACCGAGCTTCGCGCGTCGAAGATCATGCAGGAGCGGGCGCGCGCCAACGAGAAAATCAGCTGGAAGCTGAACCGGACTCCGCTGGAAGTCATCGCGGGCGAACGGGGCGTGACCGGGCTTAAGGTGAGAAACAACGATACCGGCGAGGAAGAAATCATCGAAGTAGACGGCATCTTCGTAGCGATCGGCCATACGCCGAATACGAAGTTTCTGGACGGCCAGCTGACGACCGACGAGCATGGTTACCTGCTGGTGAAGCCCGGCACGACGGAAACGAACATTCCTGGCGTATTCGCGTGCGGCGACGTTCAGGACAGCCGGTATCGGCAGGCGATCAGCGCAGCGGGCACAGGCTGCATGGCGGCGCTTGATTGCGAGAGATTTCTGGAGTCGGCCGAGCTGAAGGAGCTTGCACTGTAATCGAATCGGATAGGACTGACCCTGGCGTCTCAATGGCGCCGGGGCAATTGACTTTTATGCGCCTTAGAAATAAGGACATACATTCTGTCTACACAAGATCTTCAAAAGTGTCGTTTACACTGATCATAACCTGACCCGCATCGGGACAGGAAATGAAGTGCGGACACTTATGGAGGTCTTTTTGCTTTGGAGAGGAGTATTTTTTTGAAAAAAATCGTTTTGTTTGCCATGGTTATTGCCCTGATCGTCGGAGCCGCAGCATGCTCCCGGCCAACGGCGGAGAAACCCAGCGGTCCCGATACGACGTTAATGCACCTTCACGGCCTGGGTTATTCGGGAGACGGGAAGCGTCTGCTGGTTCCGGCGCATAGCGGGATCAAAATTTATTCGGACGGCAAGTGGAGCGACGCTCCGGGAGAGAAGCACGATTACATGGGCTTCTCCACGGTCGATAACGGGTTCTACAGCAGCGGACATCCGGCGCTTGATTCCGCCTACAGCAACCCGCTTGGCCTCGTTAAAAGCACGGATGAAGGAAAATCGATCACAATTCTCACTTTGGAGGGAGAAGCCGATTTGCACGGCATGAGCGCAGGTTACCGGACACATACCTTGTATGTGCTGAACGAGCAGGCCAATTCCAAGATGAAGCAGTCGGGCTTGTTCTACAGTCAGGATGAGGGTAAAGCCTGGACAGGAAGCCGCATGTCGGGTGTCCAAGGACAAATAGCGGCGTTGGCCGTACATCCGACGCAAGCTTCCGTCGTCGCCGTCGGCACAACCGCGGGAGTGTTCGTCTCGAACGATTATGGCGATTCATTCACCGTCCTTACTGCCGGGCGTTCCGTAACGTCGCTTGCTTTTACGGAGTCGGGCGAGCTGCTGGCCGCCGCTTCCAATCCGAAGGTCGAACTGCTCCGCATCAATGCAGCGACGAAGCAGCAGACGGCGATTAACGTTCCGGTTCAGGGCGGCGATACGATCACGTACATTGCCGGCAGCCCGGTCCAGCCCAAGGAGCTGGCTATCGCTACGAAAAATAAGGAGATTTACCTGTCCGCAGATAACGGCGCCAACTGGCAGCATATCGCGGACAAGGGAAACATCATTAACCGCCCATAAGGAGGCGGATGAAATGAACAAGACGATGAAAGTCGGGATCGTTGCCACGGCCGCCATGCCGGCGTTAACAGGCTGTTTCAACAATACCAATTCTTCTTCCGGGCAGGAGAAGAAGGAGACAGGGCAGCAGGTCGGCTCGACTCCAAGCCAATCGCCTGCTTCTGCGAACGTTCCGTGGATCGCCTCGAAAAATACGACCCGTATCACGGCCCTGTTCTTTTTGTAAGCAAGGACGGAATTCCGGAGGTTACCCTCAATGAGTTGAAGCGTTTGAAGCCGAAAGGTGTCGGAACGAACAACGGGATTCAGGTGATCCTGGTTGGCGATCTCGATCCAAAAGTAGAGGAGCAGGTCAAAGGGCTCGGACTGAAGACGGATAAAATCACAGGGGCAGCCCGGCCGCTGTCGCCAAAGCGATTGACGGGTACTACGCCAGGGTGACGAAGGAATATCCCCCTTCCGTGGTCGTAGGTTCGATGGATAGCGAGGAGTATACGATGCCGGCGGTAAACTGGATTTCCCACAGTCCCGAGCCGCTGCTCTATGTGAAAAAGGACGAAATCCCCCAAGAAACCGTCGATGCCTTGAAGATACGGGGAGGCAAAGCGAACATCTACCTTCTCGGTCCCGAATCCGTCGTGTCGCCCAAGGTGCAAAGCGAGCTGGGACAGTACGGCAAAGTCGTCCGTATCGCAGGCGAGGATTGCGGTTGCTTTTGCAAAATACAAAGATCCGGCCACCGGTTTCGGGTGGGGAATCACGACGCCGGGGCACAATTTCTCATTCGTCAGCAAGGATTCCGCCGCTCTGGCTCTGGCGGCTGCTCCGTTTTCCCATCTGGGCAAACATGCGCCGCTGCTCTGGACCGATAAAAACAAGCTGCCGGACGTCGTCATGTCGTACGTGATGTCAGTGGAGCCGAAATATAAACAGTCGCCGACCGAGGGGCCATACAATCATGCCTGGTTAACCGGAACCGAAGACGTTCTTTCCTATGCGGCGCAAGGAGAAATCGACTCCATGCTCGAAATCGCATCCGAATCGGGCGCAGGTCACGGAGGGCACGGCTCCTCAAGCGGGAACGGGAATGCAGGACAGGAATCAACCGGCATGCCGGGAATGAAGCATTAAATGTCGTCTCTTGTCAAAGGGCTGTCGAGCATGTATCGGCGGTTTTTTTGTTTGTTCTACCATATTCATAGTTATTAACTATGTCTTTTATAAGTTTAATATATTTTCGTTATAAATGTACTTTGCTTATACTATCGCTAAAGCAATTACTAATCTTATTTCCGGAGGGAACCGAGATGAACCATACCAAAAAGCAGCTCGTAGAACGGTTTGACGAAGCCTCAAGCGCGTACGACAGCCAAAGACGCAAATTGATTCCTTGTTTCGATGACTTTTATCAAATTGCCGTTTCGTTAACGGATGAGGGGAATGATGCTCCAAGCATCTTGGATTTGGGCGCGGGTACCGGCTTGTTTTCGGCGTTCATGCTGCAGAAGCACCCTCGGGCCAAGTTGACTCTCGTGGATCTTTCCGGCTCTATGCTGGAGGTGGCTCGGACGAGATTCAGCGGCGTGCCGAATGTCACGTACATGGTCGGGGATTATACAACCTGTGAGTACCGGGAGAAGTATGACATCGTCATCTCGTCCCTTTCGATTCATCACCTTGCCGATGTTGAGAAGCAAAAAGTATACCGGACCGCCTACGCCTTGCTGAACGACAACGGATTATTTATTAACGCCGATCAGGTGTTGGGAGATACTCCTGCGCTGGAGGAGCGGTATAAGCAGGATTGGAGACGGAAGGTAGAGAGCAGCGGGTTGTCCGCGGGCGAAATTTCGTCGGCTTACGAACGGACCAAGCTGGATCGGATGTCCACCTTGGAGGAGCAGCTTGTCTGGCTGAAGCAGGCCGGATTTTCGGACGTGGACTGCATTTACAAATATTTTAATTTCGTCGTCATGGCGGGTTGGAAAAAGGATATGGAGAAATGATTGACAAATCCGCAAAATGATATCATAATTTATAAACATAAAAGTATAAAAAGTATATAAATCCTTGCGAGAAGGGAGAGACCCCTCATGGCACATCGTGGGGAAAAGACGGCATGCACGCTTCATGACCTGTCGGAAGCCGGCAATCAACCGGATCATTCCGATTGCTCGGCGGCTTATCATTTTCTCGGGACGCGATGGAATCTGCAAATCATATCCGCGCTGCTTGACGGCTATACGAGGTTTACGGAAATCACTCAGCTGCTGAACCTGAATTCCCGCACCTTAGCCGAGCGGTTGAAGCATTTAGAGCTCGAAGGTATCGTTATCCGACAGGTGCGTAACCAAATTCCCGTACGCATTGACTATGAACTGACCGCAAAGGGGCAGGCGCTGTGCGGAGTGGTGAGCGAAATTCAGAAGTGGGCGGTGTATGCCGACGGTCCGGCGGCTATGGAGGGACGCTAACGCGAGATTTTGCAGATTGGATAACGGTTGAAAGCAAGCCGGGGTTGATCGAATTGCTGTACTGCAAGAAAGTGTGAAAGCATTGCGGCGTAGGCGTTATACAGCGAATTCGCGTTGCCCTGCGCTCTTGCGGGGGTGTAGCATTCATGATAAAAAGATGAAGAACTACATCCAAGAGCAGGGAGTGTGCAAGGCACCATGAAACAGGATCGCGGCACTTCCGGGTATGGCCGTGCGGCGGCCTTCGGAGTGCAGATGGCTTACTTGACAATCGGTTGCCTTCTGATGGCAATCAGCTATAACATGTTTCAGCATCCGCATCAGATTGCTGCGGGCGGTGTGACCGGCTTGTCCACCGTCCTCGAATATGTAACGGGCTTGAAGCCGGCGATCAGCCAATGGCTGATCAACGTGCCGCTGCTTCTGGCGGGAGCGGCGGTATTCGGCCGGGGCTTTGCGGTCAAAACGGTATTGGGCTCCGTCCTGCTGCCTTTATGTATCCTGTTAACCGAAGGCGTGCCGTCGCTGACGGACAACATGCTGCTGGCCGCTATTTATGGAGGCATCGGGACCGGACTCGGGCTGGGCTTGATTTTCAAAGGCAACGCCTCCTCCGGCGGGTTTACGATCGTGGCGCTGCTGCTGAACCGCAAACTCGGCATCGGGCTGGGAAAGGCGCTGCTGATCCTCGACTTTGCCGTTATTTTATTGGCTGCGATCGTCTTTTCGCCGGAGAAGGCGCTGTATGCATGGATCGGTTTGTTTTTGACCAAAAAGGCGCTGGAGCTGGTCCATTCGGCCTCGGACTCCAAGGTAGCCTTTATTATTACGGATCAAACACGCGAAGAGACGCTGCGCGCTGCGATTTTGCTGGAACTGGACCGCGGTTTGACCCGGTTCACAAGCTGGGGCGGCTATACCGGGGAACCCCGTGGGGTACTGATGGTTGTCCTGAGAAATGCCGACATTGCGCCGCTTAAGAGGATCGTCAGCACCGTAGATCCGCAAGCGTTCGTCATTCTAAGCGAAGCCAGCGAAGTTTACGGACAAGGGTTCCACAGCTATCCCTTGGTTCCGCGGGCAGGAAAGGACGCGTCGAAAGTCTTCTCGTGACCCATCGCGAAGGAGAGATCGAAATGAAAATACGCGAAGTGATTTTGCACTCATCCAATTACGAGGCGACAAAACAGTTCTACTGCGATACGCTTCAGCTTCCCATACTTGAAGAGAATGCGGATTCGCTAGTTGTTCAGGCGGGCGAATCCAAGCTTACTTTTGTTGCGGATGACCGGGAGCAGGCTTACTACCACATCGCCTTCACGATTCCGGACAATAAAGCGAACGAAGCGCTGGAATGGGTTCGCAGCAAAGGAATCGAGCCGATTGCCAAGGACGATGCCGTGCAATATCCTTTTCCGAATTGGAATGCGACGGCCTTATATTTCTACGATCCGGACGGCAATCTCGTCGAATTGATCGCCCATCATTCCTTGAGCAACGCAACCGGGGAGCTTTTCTCGTCCAAGGATATTTTGCGCATTAGCGAGATCGGGCTTCCGGTCGAGGATCTGCCCGCTGCCCTCCGGCAGCTGCACGAATCGTTTTCGCTTGAGAAGTGGAGCGGAGACGGTCAGCAATTTGCCGCGGTCGGCAATGTGGAAGGTCTGCTGATCGTTATCGATCACAAGCGCCCTTGGTTTCCGGATGAGCGGATGCCCGGAATTTTTCCGACGACGGTTAAGCTTCAGACGGAACGTGCCGGCAGTATCGAGCTCGGACCGAAGCCGTATCGGATCGAGAGCGTGAGCGAGCAGGCTTGAACGATTAAATAAAATTAAACATCGGTTAATTATTAAAAAGCGCAAGCCTCCCCGTTGTTACGGGAATTTGGCCGCGCTTTTTCATTTGTTCATTCCAAAAATGCATACATATTTGAGTTGGCCGCCGCAATAAAGTAGAAGCGTATTACATTTCAAAACACAAAGGAGTGACATGATGAAAGGAATTTTTTGGTCGCGTTTGCTTTTGGCAGCCAGTCTTTGCTGGGGGTCGGGCACAGGGCTCGCGTTAGCGGCTCCTCCGGAGGCCGGACCCGAAGGCGTTGTCGTCCATGGCTCGGCTAATGCCATCACCGTGAATGGAGACGCCATCTTCAACCATGTTTCGCGCTTGGCTATGTCCTCACGGGTAGCCGGGACGCAAAATGAGTACAATGCGGTGCAGTACATCAAAGGCGAGCTCGAGAAGTACGGCTACACGGTCACCCTGCAGTCCTTTACCTTCCCCAAATTTACCGCCCCAAGCAGCATTCAACTGACGATCGAAGGAACTCATGGATTGGCAAGCCAGCAGCTTGCTCCGCAAGCCCTGCAAAACACGCAAGGCGGCGATGTCGGCGGCGAGGTTGTCGATGCGAAAAAAGGAACGCTGCAGGATGTGAAAGGTCTGGATCTCAAGGGAAAGGTAGCTCTGATCGAAGCGGGCCAAATCGACACCAATGAAAAAATCGCCAACGTCGCGGATCAAGGCGCCATGGCCGTCATTCTTTACGATCCTTCCTCCGATGCCCCGATTTCGGATACGCAATTCAGCACTCTCTCCCTTCCGACCGTCAGCCTGTCGGCCAAAGACGCGCAAGCCTTGAAGCAAACGGCGGCGGCAAACGGCGGCCCCCGGGTACGTCTCAGTGTTCAAGGCGTAGCCGCCATGGCCGCCACCTCCTACAACGTCGTGGCTACGCTAAGGCCCAATACGACGACAACGACCAACGATCTGGTTACGGTCGGCGCTCATCACGACTCGGTGTCCGCAGGTCCCGGAGCCAACGACGACGCTTCCGGCGTGGGCATTGTGCTGGAGGTCGCGCGGGTCGTCGCGGGCACCCAGCGGGATTCGGAGGTGCGCTTCCTGACGTTCGGCGCGGAAGAATACGGCTTATACGGCTCTCAAGCCTATGCCAACTCGCTCAGCTCCACGGACATCGGCCGGTTCATCGGGCATTTTCAACTCGATATGGTAGGCAGCAAAAATTCCGGCACCCTGGGCATGTATACAGTGAACGGACAGAAAAACGTGGTCACCGACTTGGGCGCAACCTTTGCCTCCAGATTATCCGGGGTCATTCCGTACGGCCGGTTCGGACGGAGCGATCATGTTCCGTTCTACCAGCGGGGAGTTGCCACCGCTTTGTACACGCATTCACCTGCCGAGCCTGAATACCATACCCGGTACGACACTATCGATAAAATCAGCAAGGACAAATTGGCCAACGTCGCAACGATTGTCGGCAATTCCGTGGCGGAGATCTTGTCGCCGACGACGCCGACATTCAAACGATACAAGGACTTCTTTACGCCGGTGAACTATCCGTACGATCCGAATCCGCCGGTTTGAGAAAGTGGTGAATTGAGGCAATAGAGGTGTACGAGTGGGTGGGGTATCTACTTCCGGTCACTCTTGTCTGCAGGAAATTTGATTGAAGCCGCTTAAACAGCGGATATTTCCCGCAGACAAAGGCGAACGCTATCGCTCCTCCAGTAGATACCCGACCTCCGTATGTTTCTCTATTTCAGTCAAAAATCTCTTTCTCAAAAGCCTGAGGACCGGACTTATGCCCGGTCCTTTTTCTCGTTTCCGGCTAGCCGCCGCAAGCGTTATTTTTTAGGGAGGAGGATATGGTAAACTAGTTGCAGACGGTACTACGTCTACACGATACAAATGAGGGAATCGAATGAAGCAACCGCTTATTATCGGGATCGCAGGCGGCGCAGGGAGCGGCAAAACAACGCTCAGTCGTTACTTGGAGGAGCGGGCACAGCCCTGCCGTGTCCGGGTCATAGCTATGGACCGCTATTATAAGAAGGAACGGCCTCAAGCGGCGGCGCCTTTTCATGGGAATCCATTTGAGGATTTCAACCGGCCCGACGCCCTCGATATGGATCGGATCATGGAGGACGTGCGGAACGAAATCGCCGGCGGACAAGCACAGCTTCTGATCATTGAAGGGTTACAAAATGGCATGCGGATATGGTGGTCAACGGGTTATACATCCACAAGGGAGGCGAGGTTGTATTAGAATGGATACGGACCCGATTACTCAGGCAGGACGAGAACAGAGACAGGGGATGAGATGAAATGGACTTGCTTTACCGGAAGGCCGTGCCGCAGGATAGCCCGGAGATTGCCCGGTTGTCCGGCCAATTGGGTTACCCCGCCAAGGCGGAGCAAATCGAAGCGAGATTGGCTCCGATTCTAAATGCGGCCGATCATGTCGTGATCGTGGCGGAAGCGCAGAGCAAGCTCGTCGGCTGGATTCATGCGCACGGGAGATTACTGGTCGAATCTCCGCCCTACGCTGAAATCGGAGGTCTGGTAGTAGATCAGGACTTCAGAGGCAAGCGGATCGGCAAACAGTTGGTACGGCATTGCGAGGAATGGGCAAGAACGAAGGGCTACCAAGAGCTTCGCGTCCGGGTCAACGTCACCCGAGAGGAAGCCCACCAATTCTACAAGCACGCAGGATTCGAAAATACGAAGATGCAGCAAGTTTTCCGAAAAGGGCTGTAGCATGAAGAAAACAATAGCAATCGCCGCAGCCATGTTGTTGGCCGCAGTTGTCATTTACGGTGTGATCCGGCTCGAAATCGGGGGTCCGGAGCACCAACTCGCCCGCGCCATTGAGAAAGAAGCGTCCAAGGCCCGGGAAGCAGGCACGGCCGTTTATTTGAAAGATCATACCGACTTCGCTTGGGACAAAGCGTATATCTTTGGATCCTATACCGGTCCGCGAACCATCAACACGGCTCTAGGCTATCATTGGACCGATCAATATTTGTCCAATGACGATGCCGACAGGATTATCGTTTTTTGCGATAAAGGCAAAGTGGTCCGGCATATCCTTTACTCGGGTTGGATGAGCAATGATAGCAATGATTTATACGCCAGGCCGTTGAGCCGGGAAGAAGCGGTGATTTGGCCGTAGGATAACGAGTTTCCAGCGAGGCAGACTTGGGCGCTGGCAGGTTCAACCGATGGATCTGTCAGCGCTCTTTTTTGCGGCTTGGGGATACGAAATGAACCGAAATACCGGAGTTGACACCCGTCTTGCTTAGGGGTACGATTGGAATAGAATTAGTACCTGATCCTATGATTACATACTAAGCGTTCGGAGACTACACGTGGAGAGGGTGAGTTTAGAAAAAAGATTGGAGGAAACACCGTGAGCCAGTCCAATGTTATGGAAATGACCGTGCCCCAGGGGCAAGAGGAGCTTGCCGATTACGTCATCGACGTGACGCCTGTCCGAAAGACGATCGCCGAACGCACGCTGCGGAGCGTGACAGAGATTCCGCATGCCCTGACGGTTGTCGAAGCGGACGTAACGAATCTGGTCCTGCTGCGCAGCAAGCTCAAAGACGACTTTTTGCGGCAGGAAGGCATTAACTTGACGTACTTCGCCTTTTTTCTCCAAGCGGTTGTCCGGGCGATCAAGGACTATCCGATCATGAATTCCGTGTGGGCGGACGACAAAATTATCGTGAAGCGGGACATCCACCTCTCGCTTCTGGTCGGGACGGAAGACTCGGTGCTGGCCCCGGTCATCCGGAGCGCCGATCTCCGGAATATCGCCGGACTGGCGCTGGAGATCGACAGGCTGGCTCAATTGGTGCGTACGGGCAAGCTGTCGCCAAGCGACATGCAAGGAGGCACGTTCACGGTGAACAATACGGGGGCGTTCGGCTCGATCTCTTCTTTTCCGACCGTTATCTATCCGCAGGCCGCGATTTTAACGTTCGAATCGATCGTCAAAAAGCCGGTTGTTGTGGACGACCGAATCGCCGTGCGCTCGATGGTTCGTTTGTGCCTGGCGCTGGACCATCGCATCCTGGACGGGGTCGTTTGCGGGCGTTTTTTGCAGCGGGTCAAGGAAAATCTGGAGGCGTACGGCCCGGAGGGCTCCTTGGATTGAACCTAAAGCTTGGGGACGCGGCAAATTTCACTTTACATTAAGATTGTATAGGATTCAGGTTAAGTTTACCCGTTTATATTGTTGTTGTAGGGAAAAGACAACAAAAAGGAAGTGATTCTTATGAATCGAATGGGTAAATGTGGAAGCAAACTGGCTGTCGCTGCCCTGGCCGTTGCAGTATTGGCCGGGAGCGGCCCGGTGCCTGGCGTATCGGCGGAATCCGGTCCGGCAGGACCTCAGGCACCGGAGGAAGTCGAGCGATTTGTCGATGCGTTTTTTAACCAGCCGGATATTCAGAAACAGATGGCCGGTGCCGCGGTGGCCGTGGTGAAGGACGACCGGGTACTGTTAAACAAAGGCTACGGCTACGCCAATGTGGAGCAGAAACTGCCGGTCGACCCGGACCGAACCATATTTCGCGTCGCCTCGGTTTCCAAGGTGATTACAGCTACAGGCGTTATGCAATTGGCCGAGCAAGGGAAGCTCGATTTGAACGCCGATGTATCGAAATATTTGGGGGAGGTTCGCATCGGGAATCGGACGGATGTACCGTTGGCCATGCGGCATTTATTGATGAATGCGACCGGATTTGAGTATGGGGATATGTCCGAATCCACAACGACCGACTTGTCCAAGGAAGTGTCCTTAAAACAATATATTCTCGACAATCCGCCCACGATTATACGCCAGCCGGGACAATTTTATCGCTATGACAACCTGGGATTTACGATTCAAGGGTATGTGATCGAGCAGGTTGCGGGCCAGCCGTTCGGCGATTACGCTCAGAAACATATTTTTCAGCCGCTGGGCATGACAAACAGCGATTTTCGGCTAACTTCGGAAAATTTAAAGCGGCTCGCCGTACCCTATAACCAGCTCGGCGATATCCTCCCTACATTTGCGACGGTCCCGACAGAGTTTCCGGGGGGCGGGATGCTCTCAACCAGCTCGGACATGGCTCGGTTTATGATGGCACATCTGAACGAGGGGAAGATCGGGAGCACGGCGATTCTGAGTGAAGCAACGACTCGCGACATGCTCAAGCCTCAGCTTGCCATCCATCCGAAGCTGCCGAATATGGCCTACGGCTTCGAATATTCCAATCGGCAAGATGCCAACGGGCAGTATGTGATTGAGAAGTCCGGAGATGTACAAGGATACCATACGGGGATGTGGCTGATTCCCGATCAGAAGGTCGGCGTTTTCATTACCGTCAATAAGGATTTTGAGCTCCGGCAGCCTTTTTTCAGAGCCTTCATGAATCATTATTACCCGGCTGCGGGCAAGCAAGCTGACGCTCATGGGCCGCTCTCCTCGTCGCTGGCTGAGTTTGCAGGCACATACAGCGATTTGCGAAACCGGATGTGGACATCGCGCATTCGCGCGGAAGACGGCAAGCTTATCGTGCAAGACCCGCTTGGCGAGCATGTGCTGCATGAAATCGAGCCGCTTCTGTTTCAGGACGATCAGGGTGTCAAAGCGGCGTTCAAACGGAATGAAAACGGCGAGGTACAGGCGTTTTATTACGATCTGAAGCTCGACAGTTGGTCCGGAAAAATGCCGCAGCCGCGCCCCTATGACGATGTCGGTCCCCAGCATCCATATGCAGCCTACATCAGCCATTTGCGCCAGCTTGATGTCATCGGGGAGGAAAGCGGCGACAACCTTTTCCGGCCTGAGCAGCCCATTACGCGGGAACAGTTTATCGGCTGGATCATCCGGTGGTCGGGCCTCGCCCCGTCGAAGCAAAAGCCGGTGTTCGCCGATGTCGCCGACAGTCCGTATGCCCAGCATATTCAGGCCGCGCAAGAGCTTGGCTTGATACAGGGATCAGTCGGCGACCGGTTCTTCCCGCAGCAGCCATTGACACGACAGGAAGCGGCGACCATTGTATGGCGCATGGCCTTCAATCATCTGCATGCTACCCCTAAAGAAGCCAAGATTGCAGGCAATACGGATTCATGGGCGGTGGAAGGTGTCCGCTTCGCTGTGGCGAAAGTATTATATGGACCCGAAGTTATCGAGGACCAAAACGGAGCGGTCGACTACAGATCGACACAGCCGATACTGAGACAAGAAGCCGCAGTGCTGTTGTCCCGGTTCGCCGATCATTTATTCTAGCCAGCGGATAGCTCTTTTCCCTCCTCAGCGGATAGCTGATGGATAAGGATACGGGTATAAGGCAATAGAGGTGAAAAGCCAATCAAAACGATATTGATCATCGATGATGAAGCGGAAATTGTCGAATTGCTCGCCGTTTATTTAAACCATGCCGGTTACGGCACAATGGCGGCGGGCAACGGCGATGAAGCGCTGACGATCCTGCAGCGCGAACAGGTTGACTTGATCATCGCGGATATTATGATGCCACGGATGGATGGATGGGAGCTGCTTAAGAAAGTGCGGCAAAGCTCCCCGATTCCATTTCTTTTTCTCTCGGCCAAGTCGGACGATATGGACAAAATATTCGGATTGCAGCTAGGGGCAGACGATTACGTGGGCAAGCCCTTTAACCCGCTTGAAGTCGTAAGCCGGGTGCAGGCGCTGTTCAGACGCCTGGATGCCTTCACCAAGCCGGACAAGCCTGGTCCTGCCATCATCGAAATCGGTGACGTCAAACTGGATTTGGAGAGCTGCAAGCTCTATAAGACCGGTATGAACAAGGAAGTGACATCGTACGAGTTCAAAATTATTGCTTTGCTGATGAGCCAAGCTGGCAGGGTGTTCACGAAAGCGCAGATTTACGAGCAGGTATGGGGCGAAGAGTATATGGGGGACGAAAATTTGATTATGGTTTATATCAGCAAACTCCGCGAGAAGATTGAGCATAACCCAAGAAAGCCTGACTACCTGGTTACGATTAGGGGGTTAGGCTACCGTTTTGAGAAGAAATAATAGCATTCGCGGCCCTAGACCGCTGAAGAAGTTGTTTGTCCGCAACTATATCGTCATTAGCGGTCTTTTGTTAGGCGCGATTGCCGTAGCGCTTGTGAGCACCGATATTCTGATGAACCGGGTGGTAGACAGGACGGGCGATTTGCCTCGGATTGCGGGGGAAGATATTTATCGGTATCCCTTCGAAAATATCGACGGGAAGCTGCTGGATTGGTACGGCGGTTGGTTTGAGGTGATCGACGAGGCGGGAGAGGTGATCTATGTCCGGGGAAATAAGGAAGACGATATCGTCCGTTACCGGGATGGACTGCTCTATGCCAAAATGGATATGCAGCGGAACGATGATTCGATCTACTATCACGCTTATTCGGTAAAAGGGCCGAATCAAGAGCCGTATATACTGCTTTGGAAAATTCCTATGCATACGGAAAAAATATCTATAGCCGTAGCCATTTTTGCTGCAAGCTTCGCTGCCGGCTTGCTCGTCGCCGTGTATTTGTACGCCAAATACTCGGTTAAGCAAGTAGAGAAGCCGATCCGGCAAATTATAGAAGGGATCAAAGAAATGGAGCGGCTGAATTATACGAAGAGGCTGACGTTCACGGCCGAGCAGGAGTTCGACGAAATCCGCGAGGCTTTCAACGGGTTGGCCGAGCGACTTCAGCGAACGTCAGCCGAGAAGGAAGCGGCCGAAACCAGCCGCAAAAACATGCTCTTGCATCTATCGCATGATTTGAAGACGCCTATGACTTCGATTTACGGCTATTCCCAGTTGTTGCTGGACGATCCGTCGCTGGAGGAAAGCAGGAGGCGCAAATATATCCAATACATTCACGACAAATCTTCCTATACAGCCAATTTGATTAAAGATTTATTTGAATTGGCAAAGCTGGAAGATTCTCATCAGATGCTGAAACGAGAAAAAGTGAACATCACCAAATGGTTTCAGCAGATTGTGGCGGAATGTTATTCCGAAATCGAAGACAAAGGGTTCGGACTGGATGTGCAGATTCCGGAAGAGCCGCTGCCGGTTATGCTGGACCATGTGCATATGAAACGCGTCATCATGAATCTGATCGGAAATTCGCTCAAGTTCAATGCAGCGGGAACGGTCCTATACGCATCTTGCGAAAGCAAGGACGACCGGGCTGTGCTGCGGCTTGGAGATGACGGAATCGGCGTACAGGAGCCGATCAGGGAGCACATCTTCGAGGAATTTACACGCGGGGCCGGGGCAGTAAAAGACAGCACCGGTCTAGGCCTCGCCATCTGCAAAAAAATCGTTGCGCTGCATCAAGGCACGATTGAACTGGAAGCGGACCGTCGGTATTCCACGATGTTTCGGATCAGCTTGCCATGTGCGGATGCATAAAAGGCAGCGGCATCTTCGGACGCGAAAATAACGTTCCGGACGGCCGCTGCCTTTATTCATCTTATGTCCATTTAGAGTTTAATGACCTTGGTAGCGATATTTTTGCAAAATTCGCTGTCATGCTCCACAAAAAGAATGGTCGGCGAGTGCTCAAGCAGCAGTTCCTCGATCTGCATGCGGGAGATCACATCGATAAAATTAAGCGGCTCGTCCCAAATATGCAAATGAACCTTCTCGCAAAGACTTTTCGCCAGCAGCACTTTCTTCTTTTGGCCGCCGCTATAATCTGAAATATCCTTTTCAAACTGAGCTCTGGAGAAATCGAGCTTTCTTAGGATCGATTTAAACAGGCTTTCGTCAATTCCGCTACTTCTGGCGTAGTCCGATAAATTTCCCTGTAAATGCGAAGTATCCTGCGAAACATACGATATTTTCAGCTGGCTTCCTTTTCTGAACGTGCCGGTATACGCGATATCCTCGTCGCAAATCAGCTTGATAATGCTCGATTTTCCGGAGCCGTTCGCACCCGAAAGCGCGATTCGTTCGCCTTGCTCAATCGTAAAGCTGATATCGGTGCAAACCGTCTTCTCCCCATAATAAATGGAAACGTGGTCCAGTTCGGCGAGCTGATTTTTATGAAAAGCCAGTTGGGTAATCTTTAAGCTCTCGGAGCTTTCGATATTTTTCAAGAGCTGTGACTTTTCCTCGATCGCGGTGTGCTGCCGGTGCTCCATGGCTTTGGAGCGTTTCATCATTTTGGCAGCCTTGTGTCCGATGTACCCTTTATCCACCTTGGAGCCGGAATTTCTTGTTCCGTTCTTCGTTTTTTCCACCTCATGCGACCAGTTGCTTGTTCGTTTGGACGCTTCCGACAAACGTTTAATGTCTTTTTTCAGCTTTTCGTTCTCGCCAAGCTCAAATTGGTCTTGTCTTTGCTTATTGTCCCACCAATCGGAAAAATTGCCTTTTTGAATTTCGATGTCGGTTTTATTGATGGACAGAATATGGTCTACGCAGCGATCCAGGAACGACCTGTCGTGAGAGACGAGAATAAAGCCGCTTTTCGTATTGAGATATTGACTGACCAGTTTTCGGGCGTTCATGTCCAGGTGATTGGTCGGCTCGTCAATCAACAGAAAGCTGTTTTCTTTCAGAAATAAGGCGGCCAGCAATACTTTCGTTTGCTCGCCATTGGACAACGAAGCAAAGGGCCGGTATAGAACGTCCTCGGACACCTTGAGCAGCGAAAGCTCGCGCATCAATTCCCAGTGAAGGTAATCCGGGTAGATGTCGCCGATGATATCGATTGTGTTATGCTCCTTATTCTCCACATGGAATGGAAAATACTCGAAGCTGACTTTGGCGGAAATCGTTCCGCTGTATTCATACTTCCCAAGCAATAGGTTGAGGAAGGTGGTTTTGCCTCTGCCGTTTCTTCCCGTAAATCCGAGTTTCCAATCGGTATCAATCTGAAAGCTTACGTTCTCGAATAAGTTATCGTAACTGCCGTCATAGGCAAACGTCAGGTTTGTTACATTGATTAATGACATGGAATAGATCCTCCTGTACAAAAATATAAAAGCTGCAAGAAAGTTACCTTTCTCACAGCTCAAATAAATACAGCAAATCCAACCCTGACATAGAGTTAGATAAGGATATATTGTTTGAGTGAAAAGATATCGTAACTTTCTTGCATATAAATAATAAAACATGCGCTCGTATCGCTTTTTTGTTTTACTATTTTATATTTCTCAGCAAGAAAGTTATTTTACATTATATCTTTTCAGCTCCCGTCATTAATTTAAAGCCATCTTACCATAACCATTTGTTAATTTCAACAATTTGACTTCACGGAAGGGGGAGGATATAATTTCGAATGACCATATAGTCATTTATAGAACCAATTGGTCATATGGATTGAAATTGAAATCTGCAAGAGAGGTGAACGTTATGACCAAGACCGGTTCGAATTGGGGACCGCTCGTCATTTTGATGGTGAACATGTTCATTACGATGGTGGGAATGGGACTGATCATCCCCATTTTGCCTAAATTCATTACGGCATTCGGGGCAAGCGGCCAGGACATGGGTTATCTTGTCGCCGCTATGGGGGTGACGCAGCTCATATTTTCGCCTATTGCCGGCGAGATGTCCGATAAATACGGACGTAAAATCATGATTGTCGGGGGGATCGGGGTATTTGCCTTGTCCCAGCTGCTGTTCGGGCTGGCCGATCAGATGTGGCTGCTTTACGTATCCAGGCTGCTCAGCGGAATCGGGGCTGCGCTCCTGACACCGGCGATGATGGCCTATGTGGCCGACATTACGCTGGAGGAAGAACGGGGAAAAGGGCTGGGCCTGTTCAGCGCCTCGATGTCGCTCGGCGTCGTGATCGGGCCCGGCATCGGCGGATTTCTGGCCGATTATGGGCTGCGGGTTCCGTTCTACGTGTCGACGGCGATAGCCGGCGTGTCGGTGTTGCTGTCCCTGCTGTTTTTGCCGGAGACGCAGAGCCGGGAAGCGAAGCAATTGGCCCGGACGGCGGAGAGGAAGCGGGAAAATCTGTTCAAGCAACTGCTTAGCTCGTTTCGCGCGCCGTACTTCGTGCTGCTTCTGCTTGTTTTCATGCTGACGTTCGGTTTGATGAATTTTGAAGCCGTGATTAGTTTATATGTGGACGTGAAGCACGGATTTACGCCGAAGGATATCTCGCTGATGATTACGCTCGGCGCGCTGGCAGGGGTTTTCACCCAAGCCGTTCTGTTCGAAAGGCTGCTGCGGAGGTTTAGCGAGCGTCAAATTCTTATTGCTATGTTTCTGCTTTCCGCCGTTATGATGCTGGCGGTCCTCGTGACGAAGACGTTCGTTTCCGTTTTTGCCGTGACCATTCTCTTCTTCGTCGCTACGACGCTGATCCGGCCGGCCGTCAATACGCTGTTGTCCAAAATGGCTGGAAACGAGCAGGGATTCGTCGCGGGGATGAACAACGCCTACATGAGCTTGGGTACGATTGCCGGACCGTCCATTGCCGGCATACTGTTCGACGTGAACGTCAATTACCCTTATGTGCTCGGAGCGGCCTTTATGTTGATCAGCACGGCCATGCTGATCGGCTGGAAGGAACGCAATCGGGCAGGAAGCCCGGCACCGTTACAAGAAGGCGCCGCAGCTGCCCGGGAATAGGGCGGAGCTTG
Organism: Paenibacillus tyrphae; assembly: GCF_024158745.1. Taxonomy (GTDB): domain Bacteria; phylum Bacillota; class Bacilli; order Paenibacillales; family NBRC-103111; genus Paenibacillus_G; species Paenibacillus_G tyrfis_A. The sequence goes on from NZ_JAMZAW010000005.1 coordinate 167,852, forward strand.
CAAGTTACCTGTGTATCCGCTATATTCGCTATGACGGAAACGAAGCAGACCATATAAGTTTCAGGGCGGTGTACCGGTGGAAGAGAAATGGAACGAGAAGAAGCGGCACATCCTGCTTGCTGCGATGAAGCTGTTCGCTGCGAACGGGTATGTGCAGACGACGATGCAGGAAATCGCCGAAGCTTGTAAAATGTCCAAAGGCAGCGTGTATCAGCAGTTTTCCTCCAAGGAAGCGCTGCTGCTTGATATTTTTAAATTCTTTTTTAAGCGTTTGAACGACGGGATGCAGCTCGTGGAACGCGAACGGCAGCTGGGCCCGAGGGAGCGCCTGGAGCGGAAAATACTCGTCTGCCTTCGCCTGTGGATCGAATATCCCGAATTTTTCACTATGCAGATGCGGGAAAACGGAGGCTTCGTAAATCAGGAAATTCGGGATTACTTGAAGCGGATGGATACCGAGATCAGTATGTTTTTTATCGACAGCCTCGTTGGCATTTACGGGGACGGCTACGCGCCCTATGCGCCGGAAGGCGTATTGCTGTTAAGCAGCTTGCTGTCGACCTACATGGGCTTGCAACTGGTTGAGAAGATCACGTTGGGACCGGACGAAGTCTGCCGCCATATCCTGCATATCGTCGATGCGGTAGCCGACTGCGTGCTGCGGGAGAAACCGCGCCCTCTTTTGAACGAAAGCAATTGGCCGAGGCTGAAAGAGGTATGCGCGAGAAATGCGAAGTCGGCTCATCCGCTCCTGCTTGTGAAGCGGTGCCGGGAACGGCTGGAGCGGCTCTCGGAAGGAGAAGCGCGCAATGAGGCGCTCGATTCCTTGGCGGTGCTGGAGCAGGAGCTGGTGGAGATCCGTCCGCGCAAGGTCATCGTGCTCGGCATGCTGGCGAATTTGATGCGTTCCCCAGAGCTGGCCGATTTGCTGGCGGAGCTGGAGGCGGCGTGCCAGCAGGCGGGACTTGTTCGCGGATAGTGAAAAAGCCTGTTCTCTTCATAGAAAGAGGACAAGGCTTTTCTGTTGATTCCAGACGAAATGCGATTAAGCCATAAATTCCGTAAACGCTCCGTCCAGTCCCTTCGGCCCGTAGTGCTCCCGGAACTCGTCGATGGAGCCCTGCCGCACCAATTCGCCGTTTCGGAGGAACATGGCCCGGTCGGCGACGGATTCGGCCACCTGCAGGTGGTGCGTCGAGAAAATCACGGCGCGGCCTTCGCGTTTCACTTCTTCAATGAGATGCACGAACGATTGCAGCCAGTACGGATCGAGGCCATTCGTCGGCTCGTCCAGCACGAGCAGAGGCGGGTCACCGAGCAGCGCCTGCGCGAACAAGAGCCGCTGCCGCATCCCTTTGGAGAAGGAGGTGACGGGCTTCTGCTGCACCTCGGCCAAACCGACCTTGTGCAGCAGCTCCTGGACGCGGGACGGCGGCACGCTGCGGAGCTTCGCCCAGAACGTGAGTGTCTCCCGCGCGGACAGCGCCTGCCCGAACACATAGTCGTCGGGCATGTAGCCGACGGAAGCGGCGTAGCGCATCCGGTCGGTGCGCCACTGAAGGCCGCACGCTTCGATGGAGCCTTCGGTCGGCTGCGAGCTGCCGACGATCATGCGCAGCAGCGTGCTTTTGCCCGCTCCATTGCCGCCGCACAGCGCCATCACCTGCCCCGGATACAGCTCCAGATCGACTCCCTTGACAATCGGCTGCTTGTTGATCGTTTTGCGGACATTCGTCAGCTTCAGCACCGGTTCAGCCACGCGATCGCCCCCTTTCCCAGAGCAGGACGGCAGCTCCCAGACATCCGGCGATCCAGACGGCCGAGACGAGCAGGAACAGGAAGGTGCCGCCCGTCCCGCGAATCCATCCGATCCATTCGTAATATTCGGGCCCGAGCACGGACCCTCCGCTCAGCTTGACGACAATGAACAGCCGGACCAGCTCCGCCGGATTGAACAGGGTGAGCACGGCCAGTACTGGCTTGATCCACAGGTACGGCAGCAAGCCGAGCACGGCGACAAGCAGCGTCGGCCACCCGATGACGGTGAAAAACCAGATCGCCACGCCGTACGTCAGCGCCTGCCAGCGGTTTTTGGCGAGCGTGCCGACGATGGCGGCCACCGCCAGAAACAGCAGAACGATGCCTGCCGAGAATGCCAGGAACAACGTGAAGGTTTTCACATCGAACGGCTTTCCGGTGAACTGGCCGACGACGCCCGTCAAGCCGTAGCCGAAGGCGACGATGACAAGCAGCACGGCGGTAATGCCAGCATATTTGCCCAGCACGAACGCGGGCGTGCTGAGCGGGTAAGCGGAGAGCAGCTGCCAGCCGCCTTCTTCCTTTTCCGCGGTCAGCGAGAAGGAACCGAGCAGCAGCGTCATGAGCGGCAGCAGATACAAGATCAGGTTCAGCATCGTGCCCGTGACGCTGGAGTATCCTTCGACGACCCGGCTGGAGTGAATCAGCAGCAGGGCCAGGCTGAACAAGGAAAAGAGCGCAAGGAACGAGTATGCCCACGGGTTGCGGAAGCCGATTCTCATCTCGCGAATCGCCACGGTCAGCATCGGTTTCATTAGTGTGCGACCTTCGGCTCTTCTTTCTTCGCTTCGCTGCCGCCATGACCGTCCTTCATGTCTTTCATGTCTTGCTTGCCTTCATCGCCGGGCTTGTGGCTGTCTTTCATATGCTTCATCTTGTCCGAATTGCGTTCCCACGTATGGGAGCCCAGCTCGGAGCCCGTCATCAGCTTGCCCTTGCCGTTCTCAGCGATAAATTTCTCCGCCGTCGCTTTATCCTTGAACGAATAGATGCCGTAAGCCATCGGCGATTTGAATGATTTGTCGTACACGTAGTAAGCCTTCTCCAGCTCGATCCATTCCTTGGAATGATAGTCCCGGACGAATGTCGCTCCGACCTGCTCGGTGCCGTTTTTGCTCTTCCATTCGTTGTAGCAGCCGATATCGTCAAATTTCAGCGATTTGCCGTCCTTCAGGACTGCTTGCGTTGCGAACTGGTCGTCTTTTACCTGCATATTGCACACGGCGCATATGTCCGTCGCTTCGTTGATGGCCTGCGGCTCGTATTTTTTGGCTCCGCATGCCGACAGCACCAGAATGATCATGACGATAGCCAGGCTTAAAGTAAATTTTTTCATTTTTTTCGAACCCCCGTTACGAATATGGTTGTTACTGCGCTCCCCAGCAGGAGGAGGCTGATGATTAGCGTTCCTGCCGTTTCAGATCCGGCCGGCAGACGGTAGGCGTCCGCTGCGTAAGGCTTCATCGCCGGCGCCCGGTCGGTTGTCCAAGCCTGCTTGGACGAGGTCAGCATGCCTTCCAGAAACGCCATGCCAGGCGACTGGAAGAACAACTGGAACGGCGGAGTTGTTTTGGTCATCTTCTGAAAAAAAGGATTGATCGCATACGGCATATCGCTGAACCCGTCACCGTCCAGATCGACGCCTTGGAAGCTGTCCCAATAGTTGCCTTTCACGTCGTTATTCTGGCTGTCCGTCGCTTCCGCCGGGATGACGTTGCCCTGAAAATCGTTGCCCTGAAACCGGTTGTTCTCGGATTCTTTGAGCTGCAGGCCCACGTAGTTCACGGTCACCCGGTTGCGTTCCAGCACGTTCTTCTGCGCTTGCTCGATGTAGATGCCGACGCGGTTGCCCTCCAGACGATTGTCCGTGAAGACGGAATCGCTCGCGTCGAACAGCAGCAGGCCTTGGGAGTTGACGTTCTCGCTCTGTTTAACGAACGTGTTGCCCGTGACCTCTACGCTTTTGACGGCCATCACCATCGCGCCCGTGATATTGCGCGCCCCGGTGTTGCCCCGGATCGACGAATCGTTGACATACATGAAATGCACGCCGTACCGGGACTCGTTCACCTCGTTCTGTTCTACCCGGATGCCGTTGCTGTTCTCGATGTAGATGGCGTCGTGCATACCGGTGACGGTATTGCCTGCGATCACGTTGTCATGGGAGGCGTACAGGTCGATGCCGTTGCCCTTCTCCGTCATCTTGACGTCCGGGCCCGTCCAACTTACCGTCGTACGGCTGATCTTGTTACGGCTCGCGTCCCGCAGATGAATGCCGGAGGACACCGTCTCGATCCGCAGATCCTCCAGCGTACTGTCGGCGCCGGAAAGCAGCACGGCGGCCGTAGTCTTGGCTCCCGTGTCCCGGATCGCCAGGCCCGCTAACGCGGAGCGGTCGGCACGGAGCTCTACCGCCGGCTGATCCGACTCGTTGACGATCTGCGCTCCGCCCGCGCCTTCGATCCGCAACGGCTTCGCGACGACGGCCGGTCCCCGGTAGATTCCTTCCGCCAGCTTCAGCGTGCCGCCCGGCGGCGCTTCGTCAATGAGCTGCTGGAGCGGGAGTTCCTTCCCGCTGCTGCTTGCGGCGCAGACCGCGGTGGACGGCAGAACCGCGAGCGAGAACGCCAGCAGCGCGGCGCGCAGGGCGGACCCGTGCGGCATCAGGCTGCGGATGCGGTTGCGGCTCATGAAGCGACCTCAATCTTCTTTTTCTTGATGATATGCAGGTCGCCGATGTACAGATGCACGTAGACGGTGTACGTTCCCGGCTCCTTCAATTCTTTTTCCGCGGAGTACGCGTTTCCTTCCGGCTTCGCATTCAAATACGACAGCGTATCGTTTTCGGACTTGCGAATGTCGAAGGCCAGGGTGGCTTTGGTCGATTCCGGCACACCGCCTACCGTGGCGGTGAACTTGATGACAGCGTTCGCCTTGGGCGGCGAAGGCTCGGTCGTCAGCGTAACCTCCACCTCCGACGGGTCGACCGGACGCTCGGAGGTGGAGCAGGCGGTCATCACGGCAGCCAGCAGCAGGCCAAGCAGGACCGTCAGCATTCGTTTACGATTCATCTCATCACTCCTTACAAAACAGGCAAGCATCCTCATTGTATAGAACGGCAAGCGGGTTGCCCATAGCCCGGTCGGGCTATCGGGGGCGGTTTCCTGTGAAGATAAAATGAACTTTTTGGCAAAAGCCGTCAGCGGGCTGAGGGGAGCGGTCCGGAGGAGCGCATGGGAAGGTTCTGTTTTTTATTCCATTTTTATGGTAAGATCAAAAATGGAAAACTTTTGGTTTTTTTGAAAAGGAGATGGACGACATAAACAAATGGCTCATTTTGCTGCTGGCCGCAGCGGTAACCTTCCCGTCGGGATCGCAGACCGCCCGTGCCGACCAGAAGCCTGCGGATCAGAAGCTTGCCGAACCGAGCGCGATGCCTTATATTACTTTGCTTGACGATTTTAAACTGTACGCCAGCGACAGAACGAAACCGAATGAAGTCCTCGGCTCCATCAGCGCTTACCAGTCTGTGAAGCTCGCCCCGATTGAAAGCGACAGGCTGCTCTATATTACGAGTATGGACAAAGTGCCGGTCGAGACGTGGCTTGGCAAAGCGTGGATTAACTTGAAGGAAGGGGCGTACAAGTACGGCCAGCTGCAGAAGCAGGAACAGACCTTGACTCTGCTTGAGTCCCAGACCTCGCTCTATGACTCCCGGATGAAATTAACCAGCTACAGTCTTTCACCGCAGCAGGTTCAGGCGGTTGCCTCCATCGACGCATGCGATCCGTACACGCCCTGCCGCACATCGGCGAAGTGGTATTTGATCCGGACCTCCTGGCTGGGGGAGCAATGGATTCGTTCGGAGCATTATGCGGAGAATTACGCGGGCCAACCGGTTGAAGGAATGATTCCCATTGCGCGGGAGAGCGAAGTGTACAGCCAGCCTTTTGAAAAGCCGTTGGCCGGCGAGCCGAAGCTGCCTCCTCAAGTGTTGAAGCCTGTGGCGAAGTATACCCGGTTAGCCGGCATGGCTCCTCCGAGTGTCTGGTACCAGATCGAGACACCGAACGGACTGCGATGGATTCGCTGCAGCGATGACTATGGGCTTGGTTTTGAAGGGGTGGAGCAGGTCGACCTGAAGCTGGACATTCCCGTTCCGTTCCATTACTTTAAAACTCCTTCGATCTCCTCCACCTATACCGAGAAAATAGGGGCAGAACAACCGGCCCAAACCGTTCAGGTCATTGGGAAAATAGGTAACTGGTATTTTACGGTAAACGAGGGCGTCGGGAAATGGATCAATCCGTCCATGGAAATTGCCTCCCGATTGACCGGCGATTTCGAGCAGGATGCCAAGCTCGGGGTGCAGCTAAGCAGTAAGCGGCTTGAGCTTACCGGGACCTCGATCGGGTTCGACATCCCTTATGTGGAAAATCAGCCTGCGGAAAAATGGCTCACGTTTACCCCGCAAACCGTTACGGCATCGCGGGTCTGGAACTCTCCAAACGGAGAGTCCTGGTATTACATCCACACTTGGCAGGGCGCGAAATGGGTCAGGCCGTAAAGCCCGCCTGCGATTAGACGATCGGACTGAGGGCAGACCTCCGAATTCCACTTTCACGGTGGCTCGGAGGTCTGTTTTTCTTTTGCCGGACGCAGGTCTCATCGACAAAGAGGTGGCTTTTTTGGTATACTTCAAAAAACGTATTGAGAATCATTATCATATAGGACGGTGCACAAGCTTATGAACCCAGGCATCACGGAACCGGGGGATCCGGTAGTCACTTGGCTGGACGGTACGCATTGGAAGCTTCGGGACGTAGAAGCGGTCAAAGGGGATGGCGAATGGCGCATGGAGCAGCAGCTCGCGGATTCGTACGTTCTGCTTGCGGTGACGAAGGGACACGGGCGGTTGATCGTGGACCGGAAGGAAGGCCGGCTCCGCCAGGATACCGCTTATGTGTGCTCTCCGGGCCAGACGTTCGGCGCCGCTTCGGATACGGCGGAAGGGTTGAGCCTGTTTTTGTTCCGGTTTGACTTGTACCGGGAGACGGAAGAGGACGAGGAGCAGCTCCGGTTCGAGAAGGAACAAGGCTTGTTCTGGGTGCAGGACGAAATTCCGATGATTCCCGCTGCGCAGATGATTACGTTATGCGATGCCGTGAGCAGCCATTGGCAGAGCGGCGAGGAAACCGGACGCCCGCGCGCCCGCCTTGCCTTCCGTGAGCTGATCTATGGCGTCATGAAGAATGTCGGGCTCTCCGCGAGAAAAGATTCGGAAGCCGCCATCCGGCGGACGAAAGATTATATGGAGCGTCATTTCAACGAAAGCTTGTCGATCGAGCAGCTCGCCCGGATGGCCGGGGTCAGTCCCAAATACTACGTGGAACTGTTCAAAAAAACGTACGGCAGCAGCGCCATCGATTACTTGACGGAGCTCCGCATGACACGGGCCAAGCAGCTTATGGCCGGTTCGAATATCAGGCTGCGGGATATTGCCCAACAGGTCGGCTACAGCGACGAGTTTTATTTAAGCCGGAAGTTCAAGCAAGAAGTCGGCGTATCGCCGACGGTGTATATGAAGAACCGCAGCCGAAAGATAGCCGCCTACAGCTCGGCCATCACCGGCCAGCTTGTGGCGCTGCGGATGCTGCCTTATGCTGCCCCGCTTCATCCGAAGTGGACGGCTTACTACTACGAAACGTACCGCAACGATATTCCCGTTCATCTCAGCGCCTACCGCAACAATATGGATTGGGAGACGAATATCGATACGCTTCGCAAAGCGCGGCCGGACGTTATTGTGAGCCGCACCGGGCTGGACGAGGAAGAGCAGGATAAGCTGAAGCAAATCGCTCCCCTCCTGCAGGTGCCGTGGGCCGAGAAGAACTGGCGGGAGCAACTGCAGTTTACCGCGGAGTTTCTCGGGGCGTCGAAGGAGGCGGAGCTGTGGCTGAGAGAGTACGACCGCAAGGTGGAGTCCGTTCGGGAACGGCTTGCCCGCGAGGCGGGGGACGATACGGTTCTGATCCTGCGCATTTATAAGGACGAATGCCATGCGTTCAGCAACCGGAGTATGCGGGAAGTGCTGTACGGCGATCTGCAAGTGAAGCCGGCTTGCCTGGTCGGCCGCGCCGTTCTCAATGAGCCGATTACGCTGGAACGCCTGGCGGAGATCGACGCGGACCGCCTGCTGCTGCTGGTCCGCCAGGAGCCGGAATCGCTGGCTCACGCCAAGCGGTTAAGCAGCGCTCCAGCATGGCAGGACCTGAAAGCGGTCCGGAAGCATCGGGTTCACCGCATTCCTTCTGACCCGTGGCATGAATATTCCGCCACCGCCCACGATCGGATTGTCGATGCGGCGCTAAATCTGTTTTCCGACAATTGTCCAAGGTGACTCCGGAAATCGTCCATGGTTTAAGGGGGAAGGGTAGTTTATAATCGCAAATGAGAATCGTTATCAATATAGAGGGGAATTTGCAAGATGATGAAACGCAGATGGTCAGGAATAGGAGCTGCGGCGCTGCTGGCGCTTGCCTTGTCCGCTTGCGGCACGGCAGGTCAGGGGAAAGAGCAGCCGACGGCTTCGGCAGGAACGGAGAAACCGGCGGCAGCGACCAAAACGATCAAATATCTCGGCAAGGATTACACGGTTCCCGGCAAAACGGACAGAATCGTCATCGCGGGTGCGATGGAAGCGATGGAGGATGCGCTGGTGCTGGGCGTGAAGCCGGTCGGCGCGATTACCGTAGGGGGCAAATTTCCGAAGATGTTCGAAAGCATCACGCAAGGCGTGGAAAGCACCGGCGAAAAAATGCAGCCGAACATTGAAGGTATTTTGAAGATGAAGCCGGACGTCATTCTGGGCTCTTCGAAGTTCCCGCCGGAAATGGCGGAGAAGCTGGCCAAAGTCGCGCCGACGTTCCCGGTGTCGCATATTTCGACGAACTGGGAAGCCAATCTGCTGCTGCTGGGCGAGCTGACCGGCAAGCAGGAGCAGGCCAAGCAGGTACTGCAAAAGTATAAGGAAGATGTGACAGCAGCCAAAGCGAAGCTCGGCGATCGCTTGAAAGACAAGAAGGTCGTCTCCCTGAGAGTCCGGACCGGCAACCTCTACATTTATCCCGAAGGCGTGTTCTTCAACGCGTCGCTGTATGCCGATCTCGGCTTTACGGCTCCTCCGGAAGTGAAGGCTGCTAAGGCGCAGGAGCTTATCTCGATCGAAAAATTCAGCGAAATGAACCCGGATTACATTTTCCTGCAATTTTCCGAGGACGAAAACAAAGACACGCCGAAGGCGCTGGAGGATCTGCAAAAAAATCCGATCTGGCAGAGCATCAATGCGGTGAAAAACGGCAAAGTATTCGTCAACGTCGTCGATCCGTTGGGGCAGGGCGGTACCTCGTGGAGCAAAATTCAATTCCTGAAAGCAGCTATGGAAAAGCTGGCCTCCTGATTCCAGGCAGGCGAGCCGACATACCATGAGACAAGCATACAAGCTTCACCCGGCGTGGATCTTATGGCTTTCGCCGGTTGCGATTGTCCTCTCGATCATTTTATCCGTCCGTTTCGGCTCCAAAACGATCGATGCAGGCACGCTCTGGGGGGCGTTCGCCAATTTCGACCCGGGCAACGTCAATCATCAAATCGTGATGCACTCCCGCGTCCCGCGCGCGGTCGGAGCGCTGCTCATCGGCGCTTTCCTGGCGATGTCGGGAGCGCTTATGCAGGGGATGACAAGGAACTACCTTGCATCCCCTTCGATCATGGGGGTGACCGACGGCTCGGTATTCGCCATTACGGTCTGCATGATCGCGCTGCCCGGCTCTTCTTCGATCGAAATGATCGTTTATTCGTTCATCGGCTCGGCTTTCGGCGTAGGGCTTGTCTTCGGACTGGCGTCACTGCTGCCGGGCGGGATGTCTCCGGTCCGGCTGGCGGTGACGGGCACCGTGATCGGAACGTTTCTCGGCAGCATGGCGACCGCGTTCTCGACGTATTTTCAGGTTTCGCAAAAAATCGGCTTTTGGTATAACGCCCGCCTGCATCAGATGGACCCGAATCTGATCAAGCTGGCGATTCCTTTTGCCGTGGTCGGGGTCGCGCTTGCGCTGCTCATCTCGAAATCCGTTTCGATTCTTTCTTTAGGCGAGGAAGTGGCGGTAAGCCTCGGACAGCGGACGCTGATCGTTAAAGTGGTCGCGATGCTTGCCGTCATTCTGCTTACGGGCGTTTCCGTGGCGCTGGCCGGCAAGATCGCCTTCGTCGGCTTGATCGTCCCGCATATTACCCGTTTTCTCGTCGGCCTCGATTACCGGTGGATCGTGCCGTGCGCCGGTGTGCTGGGCGGGGTGTTTCTTGCTTTGTGCGATGTCGCAAGCCGCTTCATGAACTACCCGTTCGAGATGCCGATCGGCGTCGTGACGTCCTTGATCGGGGTTCCTTTCTTTCTGTATCTGATCCGGAGGAAGGGAGGGGAGCAGCGTGCGTAATTATTCAACCGGCAGGTACATGACGGTGCTGCTTGGAGCGGTCGCGCTTATACTCATTGCCGCATACCTGTCTCTCACGAACGGGGCTTTCGACATGACGGTGGGCGATATCGTTCGAACGCTGCTTGGGATCGACCCGCAGCCCGAGCACCGTTTGGTCATCTTCGACTTCCGGCTGCCCCGCATCGTTATTGCCGCGTTGGTCGGCTTGGGGTTGGGCGTGGCCGGCGCGGCGATCCAAGGCGTCACGCGAAACGGGCTGGCCGATCCGGGAATTTTGGGCATCAACGCCGGTGCGGGCGCAGCCGTCGTCATCTTTATGTTTTTTTTCAGCGGGCAGATCAAGGGAGCGGGCTGGTTCTCCACGATGGCGATGCCGTTGTTCGGTTGGGCGGGCGGTCTAAGCACGGCTGCGTTTCTGTATCTGTTCGCCTGGAAGGATGGCAAGCTGGACCCGCAGCGCGTCCTTCTGGTGGGCATCGCGACTGCTTCCGGACTCGGCGCGGTTGCCATGTACATCAGCCTGAAAATGAATCCGTCCGACTTCGAGATGGCGACGGTCTGGATGACCGGCAGCATTTACAACGCCAACTGGAAGTTTATTGTCGCCATGCTCCCGTGGCTGGTCGTTCTTATTCCCGTCATCGTGAGCAGATCGTATACTTTGGACCTGCTCCAGCTGGAGGAGAACAGCGTCAGAAGCTTGGGCGTCGCTGTGGAAAAAGAGCGGATGATTCTGCTGCTCGGCAGCATCGGGCTGGTGAGCGCCTGCGTCAGCGTGTCGGGAGGGATCGGCTTCGTCGGCCTGATGGCGCCTCATATCGCCAGACGTCTCGTAGGCATCCGGCACGTCCGCATGGTTCCCGTCTGCGGCCTGATCGGCATGGCGCTGGTCGTCGTATCGGATTTTATTGCGAAGACGGTATTCTCGCCCGCCGAGCTGCCTGTCGGTATTGTCATATCAATCATCGGCGTACCGTATTTTGTGTATTTGTTATTTAAGGCCAGAGCCTGATGCAAGGACTGGCCCCAACCCGGGAGGGCGTCATGCAGGGAAAAATCATAGTCCAATCGTTCGATGGCAGGGAGATAGCCGTCTATCTCCCGCCTTCGTATTTTACAAACGGGGCCGCATACCCGGTCGTTTATGTACAGGATGGAAGCTATTTGTTCGATTCCTCCATGGAGGAGCTGGAACGCAGGTTTGAGAGCCGGGAGCTGCGCGAGCTTATATTCGTCGGCATTACGCCGTTCGATCGGAATGACGAATACACGCCGTGGCTTGCCCCCTCGCTGGCGGACACGACCCGGAATTTCGGCGGAAAGAGCGCCGAATATCTCGCCTTCGTTACCGGCCGGTTGAAGCCCTGGATCGATGAGAAGTACCGGACATCCCGCCTGCGGGAGGAGACTGGCATCGCCGGCGGCTCGTTCGGAGGCTTGGTCTCGCTTTATGCCGCTTATTTACATCCCGACGTGTTCGGCCGGTTCGGTCTGCTGTCCGCTTCCTTCTGGTATCCGGACTTCATGGAGTATGTGAGAACGAAGCCGATGGAGACAACAGGACGCAAAATCTTCATGTATGTCGGAAGCATCGAAGGCATCCATAAACCGAGTGCCCAGAAAATGATGGTACCGTACACCCGCGAAGCGCATGCGATATTGACGGAGCGCGGGTTCACCGGGGACCGGTTGCGGCTTGAGATCGAAGACGGCGCGGGTCACGAGTCGAAATATTTCATCAAGCGTTTTCCGGAAGCGATGACTTGGCTGTTTCCGGCGGAAATCGGTTCTTGAAATTTCCGGCCGGTCCGCGTATAGTACAGTTAGTAATTAATAACTAACTGATCGAGGAGATCGGCCGGAGCACTCCGGTTTCGCAGGAGGAACGATGGGCAAGATGAAATCGAAGACCGGCGAGCCTGCCGCGGCGAACCGCAGAGAAGAAATATTGGAAGCCGCCGTTGAGGTGTTCGCGGAGCATGGTTATTACAGCGCCACTACGGCGCAAGTTGCGGAGCGGGTGGGCATCTCGCAGCCTTACGTGTTCAAATTTTTCAAAACCAAAGCGGAGCTGTTCGCCGCTGCGCTGAAGCTGGCCTTCGAGCGCGTTGTCCGTGAGTTCTCGGGGGTGGAGGCGTCTTCGGACGGGCTGGAGCAGGCGATGATTCAAGCTTACGAAGAGCTGATGCGTACGCATCACCATGAGATCGTTTTGCAGATGCAAGCGATGGTCATCAAGGAAGAGCCGATCCGCCAAGTGATGCGGGAAGGCATGCATCAGGTGACGGCTTCCGTGGAGGCGCGCTTTCGCGAAGCAGGCATCCCGCAGCCGGAAGTCGCAGTCAGCATGTTCATGGCGAACGGCATGCTGTGCAACATTTCGGCCGTTCTGGAGATGCCCGAGCTTAAGCCGAAGCACCCAGAACGCTAGAGCCCGAAGAGCATAAGCTTATGGAATCAGCCGTAACAGGCTGATTCTATTTTTTTTGCGATATCTTTATTTCTTCTTATTGGGTAAACACCGTGCTTCTTCTGGATATATCCCCATAGACTGATCACATAAAGTTGATCATGCGCCCTGGGAGGAGAATGCTGCATGGAACCAACGACCGACTTGGAAAAACTCCGGATGAGGTTATGGGATCGATACTTAACCTTACAGGACAGGAACAAAATTTCTTTTGATCAATATTGGTATGAATTTCTGATTAGATATTCGATAACGGATGAAGATATGAATGGGGAAACCGCCGGGAAATGAGAACGGATTAACCTATATAGGATACGTGCTCAAATTGTATATGGTGGGCGTTGGGCATTAGGAAACCCCTGTTCATCAAAGTAATCGTACTTCATTACTTCGACGAATAAGGGTCCTTTTCGTTGCACGGTTATTCCGCTGCAGAAAAAAAGCCGCTTGCGCGGCCCTTCAGAATAAAACGTTTTAAAATCAGAACCAAACGCTGCAGCTAATAATGACCAACAAAATGAAAAGAACGAGAATGACACCTGTGGAAGTAAAGCCGCCGAAACCTCCAACGGAACTCATTAGTCAACACTCCTTTGATTGGGATCGAGTACCGTTTTAACCTTCACGGTAACCTCAATCTTAGGATATTCAAGTACAAAGGAAATGTATGGACAAGTGACATGCGGCAATTGACATGCAATTATACATACCCATCGGTTACAGAAGATCCCTGGCGTTCCATTGAACAAAGCCATGCTCTTGAAAAAAATAATTTTCTCATTCGTTTTTCACTCCAGTGAATTAACGTATAACTTTGCCATGGAAACCGCATCCTAACGTGTAACTTATTCTCTCTAACACAGGATGATCGCCATGGCATTTTTGCATAATTGGATTCGAGGAAAGAAGAGCTTTGCGGCGCAGTCGCAGGCGAACCACAAGCTGAACACCCCGATCGGTTCCGTATTATCGCAAAATATAGCGGATTTACATGAGCTGTTCAGTCAGACGCCTGATTTGGTCGTGCGCCACTTCGTGATCAAACAGACGGGCAACCAGGCGGCCATCGCTTATTTGGACGGGCTTACGGACAAAAACGCCCTCAACAACAACGTGCTGCGCCCGCTTCAATTCGAAGCGGATGCGGGCGCGCCGGGTAATTTGCCCCGGGTGAACGTCGGGCATGTCCGGACCTTAAGTCTGTGGTCCGATCTCGAAATGGCCATGCTGCAGGGCGTCAGCATTTTATTCGAGGATGGGCGCAGCGAAGCGGTCATTTTCAATACGCAAGGATGGCCGCAGCGAGCGATCGAAGACCCGCAGCTCGAAGCATCGCTTAAGGGCGCCCATCAGGGCTTTGTGGAAACCGGCAGCCAGAATATTGCGCTGATCCGCCGTTACATCCCGAACCGCGAGCTGAAAATCAAGGAGCTGACGATTGGCCGACGGGGGAATACCCTAGTATCCATCTTATATATGGCCGATATCGTTCATCCCGAAGTGTTGAAGGAAATCGAAGACCGCATTCGACAGGTGGACATCGATGCCGTTATTAACACGGGGGAATTGGCGGAATTGATCGAGGACAACCCGTACTCGCCTTTCCCGCAATTTATCGCCACCGAACGCCCGGATTCGGCTGCCGCCCAATTGTTGCAAGGGAGATTTGTCGTCATCGTCGACCGCTCGCCCAGCGTACTGATCGGCCCTGCGACATTTACGTCATTTTTTCAGAGTGTGGACGATTATAGCACACGCTGGATGGTCGCGTCCTTTACACGTTTGCTGAGATTTATGGGCTTTACTGTAGCCGTCTTTTTACCGGCGCTCTATATCGCGGTCATTTCCTTTAATTACGAGGTCATTCCGCTGCAGTTGCTGTTGTCGATCGGAGAATCCCGGGCGCGCGTTCCGTTTCCTCCGCTTGTCGAAGCGCTGCTTATGGAAATTACGCTGGAAATGATGCGCGAAGCGGGGGTCCGGCTTCCGGCTCCCGTCGGACAAACGGTTGGGATTGTCGGGGGCATCGTCATCGGGCAAGCGGCCGTCTCCGCGGGAATCGTCAGCAACATTATGGTTATCGTGGTCGCTTCCACGGCGATCGCTTCGTTTATTATCCCGAATTACGATATGGCTTCCGGCGTCCGGCTGATTCGGTTCCCGATGATGATCATTGCCTCGATGTTCGGGATTGTGGGCATGGTGATCGGTATGATGACCTTGATCGGGCACTTGATTTCGCTGGAATCGCTGGGTACGCCTTACGGCAACCCGATCGCCCCGATGCGGTTCGCGGATATGAAAGACACGTTCGTTCGTCTGCCCTTATGGCGCATGAAGACGCGTCCCAAGAGCTCACGGGCCGTTAATTCGCAAAGAATGGGCGACAACCATCCGAAAGGTGACGGCTGAATGAAGAAGTATGCGTTTAACGAGATCACGCTGATGCAATATATTTTGGCGATTCACGGGATGCAGGTCGGGATCGGCGTGCTCCAGCTCCCCCGTTTGCTGGCGGAGAAGGCCGGAACCGACGGCTGGATATCCCTGGTCATCGGTTGGCTGGTTTCGATTATCGTCAGTCTGGTGATCATCCGGATCATGAAATTTTACCCGGAGGGAACGATTCTGGAGCTCCTGTCCCATTATTTCGGCCGTTGGGTAGGAAAGCTCGGGGCGCTCGTTTTTTGCGCATACTTCTTTTTCTTTTTCTTTATTGTCGTTGTCCGGGCCGTGCTTTTTTTGAAACTGTGGATTTTGCCGCAAACTCCAGATGCGATGATCATGATCTTGTTTCTGATCCCGAGCTACCTCATTGTTACGGGAGGCGTGCGCATTATGGGGAGGTATGCGGAACTGGTCTTTTATATGGCGTTGTGGCTTCCGATCTTCTACCTGCTTCCTTTGTCGGTCAGCCACAATTGGCTTCACCTCCTGCCCGTGCTGAAGGAAGGCTGGAAAACGATCCTGGAGACATCTCTGACGACCGTTTTGTCTTTCCTTGGGTTTGAAACGGCTTTTTTTCTCTATCCCTTCTTGCAAAAGAAACAGTCCGCTTCAAAAGGGATCATCGTCGCTAATATCCTCACCATGATCGTTTATCTGGGGGTTACGCTCGTCAGCTTCGTTTTCTTCAGTCCGGACGAAATTACGCGGTACAACGAACCGACGCTCAGTGTACTGAAGGTGACGGAACTTCGGTTTGTCGAGCGGATGGAAATTGTCTTTCTGGCTTTTTACCTGTTTATTCTGTCGACCACAGCGATGCCGATGATGCACTTTACCATTTTTTGCTCGAACTGGCTGTTCGGCACGAAGGCTTTCCGCGGACATTTTTTGGTCGTGGCGGCGTTTGTTATCGCTTATGTCGTTTTCTTTGTTCCGACATTTCCCCAGAGCGATAAGTCTCAGAAGATTTTTGGCAACATTGCGCTGTATGTTTCCTTTGGATTTCCTTTCGTCTTATGGTTTCTGCTGTGGATGAAAACTCGTTCCGCTCGGAGGAAGCTCGCATGAAACGATGGCTTTCGCTCGGACTGCTGCTTCTTCTGTTCGTGCCCGGCTGCAGCAGCGATAAGATTAATGTCGAGGATCTGACGCTCGGCTTAATGCTCGGCATGGACTTGGATCAAGATAACCATATGGTGTATTACTTGTCGAGCCCTGTATTTAACAAGGAAGCGAAGAAGAAGAACGAAGAGTTCGGCCGCAAGGCGGAGACGTTTCGCCAATCGATGACAGGGTTCGATGCGATGACGACAGGGGTGACCATTCGGGGAAAGGTGCAGGTTATGCTGGTAGGCAAACGAGTATTGCAGCATCCGGATTGGTTCCGGCTGTTCGATGTCGTGTACCGGGACGCCAAGTATTCCGTGAACGCCAGAGTTGTTGCTGTGGACGGTCCGGTTGCGGAAGTCATTAACTTCTACCCGTTGGATAAGCCGCGGCTGCCTCTGCATTTGACCAGATTGATCGATACAGCCAACCGGAGGAGCATCACCGTGAAAACGACACTGCAGGAGATGCACCGGCAAATGTACGAGAAAGGGATAACGCCTTCGATCAGTGAAGTTAAGATGGGCAAAGCCGTTGAGGTGAAAGGAACGGCCGTACTGAACGAGCTCGGGAAGTACGCGGAATTGCTCGGTTTGCAGGAGAGCACGTTGCTGCTTATTTTGCAGGATCGCGCGAAGGAAGTGAACCTTTCCGTTCGGATTCCGGGGGAGGACGAACGGGGGCCGATCCGTCGAAGCGCGATCACCTTTCGGGTCAAAAGCGCCAAGGTGAAAATTAAAACCAAGCACGTTCAAGACAAGTTTCAATTCGATATCAACATCCAACTGCCTATTGCTTTGTCGGAGCGGTTATTCCCGTTTGATGTTAGAAAAAAGGGAGACAAGCTGCAGAAGGCCATTGAAGAGCAGGTGAAGCGACAATTCGAACAAATGATCGGCGGTTTTCAAAAGCATCAAATCGATCCGATCGGTCTCGGACTATATGCCCGCGCTTATGAATACCAAGCGTACAAGAAGGTGCAGGATCATTGGGGCGAGGCGTTCGCCAAGGCCGACGTGAAGCTTTCCGTGAAAACGGAAATTACTGATATGGGGCCGGTCAAATAAGCGATGCCCGAAGCATGTTCAATCCATAAAGCGGGTGATGACGAATGAAAAAGTATGCGTTTAATGATATCACATTGATGCAATATATTTTTCTGATCGCCGGTATTCAGTTGGGTATCGGTCTGCTTCAGCTCCCCCGTGAATTGGCCGATCGCGCGGGAACCGACGGGTGGATCGCCATCGTTATCGGTTTTGTCATCGCCACATGTTCCAGTCTAATGATTGTCCAAGTGATGAAGCGGCACCCGGACGGAACGCTTTTTGATCTGCTGAAGCGCTACATAGGGAAGTGGGCGGGACATGCCGCAGCGGTCTTGACCGCGCTGTATTTCGCTTTCTTTTCCTATACGATTATGCTGAGGGCGGTGTTGTTCGTCCGGTCGTGGATTTTACCGAAAACTCCTGATTTCGTCATGTTGATCCTTTTCGCCATCCCGTCGTATTTGGTTGCCCGGGGAGGTGTCCGCGTGTTAGGCCGCTATGCGGAGCTTATTTTTTATATCACCTTGTGGATGCCCTTTTTCTACCTCCTCTCCTTGAGAGAAAGCAATTGGCTGTACCTGCTTCCTTTGTTTAAAGAGGGCCTGCATCCGATCCTGCTGGCGGTGAAGCCGACGCTGTTCGCCTTTTTAGGGTTTGAAGTGGCGTTTCTTCTGTATCCGTTTCTAAAATCGAAACAATATGCCTCTACAGGGATTATTATTGCCAATATGCTGACAATGCTTGTTTACCTGCATGTTACCGTGACCTGCACCGTCTTTTTTAGTCCGGATACCATTACCCACTTTAACGAGCCGTCGGTCAATGTGCTCA
The DNA here is from genome assembly GCF_024158745.1 of Paenibacillus tyrphae. GTDB lineage: Bacteria > Bacillota > Bacilli > Paenibacillales > NBRC-103111 > Paenibacillus_G > Paenibacillus_G tyrfis_A. Next base: position 186,073 of record NZ_JAMZAW010000005.1, read on the forward strand.
AAACGATGGAATTCCGGTTTATCGAACGACTGGAAATCGTTTTTCTCGCTTTCTTTATCCTTATGATTTCAACGACATGGCTGCCGGGGATGTACTTTTCCGTTTTCTCGATCAATTGGATGTTCGGCAGAGAAGATCACCGTAAACTGCTTCAATGGCTTATGCTGCTTTTTGTCGTCGGCGTATTCTTTGTTAAGCCGACGTTCAACAAGACGGATAAATGGATTCAAGTTGTCAACTTGATGGGAATATGCTTTGGTTATTTGTTACCTTATGTTTTGTGGCTGTACGTATGGCTTCACGATCGCCTGCAGCGGAGGCGAAGGGAAACATGAAGCGATGGGTACGGACGGCAGCATTGGCTCTCTGCGTGGCGGTATTGCCCGGATGTTGGGATCAGACGAATATCGAGAATTTGACGCTCGCTTTAACGATAGGCCTCGATTTGGACGAGAAAGATAACTTGATGGTCTATATGGCCTCTCCTGTGTTCACTAAAGAAGCGAAGAAAAAAAATGAAGTCTACGGATTCCGTTCCAAAACGATCCGAACGTCAAGAAACAAATTCGATTCCGTCGTGACGGCCCTCACCGTCGGGGGGAAGTCGCAAGCACTGCTTCTCGGCAAGCGTCTGGTGGAGCGGGCAGATTGGTTTCCTTTGACGGATGTCTTTTTCCGGGACGGGAAGCAAACCGTTAATGCCAAGGTTGTGTTTGTGGACGGCCTGGTACGCGATGTGATACACCATTATCCTAGGGATAAGCCGCGTCTTTCTTTTCATCTGAGCAGGCTTCTCGATAAAAATAACCGGCGAAATTTCACCGTCCGGACGACGCTTCAAAAGCTGCTCGATCAGAAGTATGAGAAGGGCATGACCATCTCCATTTCCGAGCTTAAATTGAACAAGGAACTCGAGGTAACGGGCACGGCGCTGCTGGATAACAAGGGCAAATACAAGGGTTCCCTGAATCAGCAGGAAAGCGCCATGCTGCTCATTCTGCAGCGGCGTACGGTAGACGAAGTTCCGTTCAATATTCACGTCCCGCATGAGCAGAAAAGCGGTGTTTTTGCATCGGATATTGTCAGCTTCAACGCAGGCACCGAGAAGGTCAAAATTAAAACGGCATACAATGAAGGGAAGTTTCGTTTTGATGTCGCCATCCATTTGTCGGGAGCTTTGACGCAGAGATTGTTTCCTTTTGATTTTGCCAAAAAAGGAGGAGAGCTGGAAGCTGCGATTGAAAAGCAGTTGGAGAAGCAATTTTCGGATGTGTTGAAAAAATTCCAGAGCCAGAAGGTCGATCCGGTCGGCTTCGGCATCTATGCGCGGGCGCATCATTATAAGGAATATAAGCAAGTGCAGCAGCAATGGCCGGAGGTGTTCGCAAAAGCGGATGTGAACGTCAAGGTCAAGCTGACGCTCAAGAGCAGCGGGGCAACCAAGTGATTGATGTTGCTCTCTGCGAGGAAGAAGGGCCCTCCCTCAGGCAAGCCGGATTGGCAAACCCGAGGAAGGGAAATTTTGTGCGTTATTTCATGGATACACTTCGAATTCGAACAGTGAATACCCGTAGGCCGTGCCGCGTACGGTGCAGAGTACCCGGACATACCTTGCGTTCTGCGAGGCGAACGTGACTTCGTCCGTTCCGCCGTTGCCGCTGGTTGTCGTATATACGTCCGTCCAACCGGTTGCGTTATCCGACACTTGAATTTTGTACGCCGACGCGTAGGCGGCTTCACATTTCAGCTTGACTTTACTGACGGCCTTGGACGAGCCGAGATCGACATAGATCCATTGCGGATCCTTGCCTTCAACACTGGCCCACCGCGTGCCACCGTTGCCGTCCACCGCTTTGGACGCTTCGAAGCCCGAGCCTTCGACGGAGCTGGCGACAGCCGGCTTGCCGAGTGCCAGGTTGCCGCCTGTCGGCGGAGGCGTGACAGGCACCTCGTCGAGGATGGACGTAATGGCCAGCATATACCAGGCGGCGTGGGGAATCCACTGCTCCAGGCTGCGCCATCTCTCGCCGCCGGATTGGATGAAGTCGATGCCGGAGCCGTCGTTGTTTTTGGAGTGGATGCCGTTGCTGATCCCGCCGTCGAGGTCCGTATGGCCGTATTTCGTGCTGCCGTAATCCGGATGATTCGTCCCGAAGCCTCGCAGCATCGAGATGCCGTACGGGTTTTTCCCGAGAATCCAATCCAATTGATCGGCGTAATAGGTCCGGTACGTGCCTGGTAAATTCGCGCTGCCTGCGAAGGCGTATTTCCCGCCGATCAGCGACATGGCCGACAAGGACGACAGCCGCGCATTTTCCCCCTGCCACCAATAGTTCGATTCGTTCTGCCGCGGAATGAAGAAATCTTTGCGAATCTTGCCGTTGTGCTTGGTTACTTGTCTGGACAAGCCGAAGCCGTTCGGAACTTCGCCGGTAATGGCGATCAGATGGTTGATGTAATTTTTGATCGAGTCACTATTGGCCGTCTGCGAAGCCGCCGTATCCGTCTGTGCATAGAGAGCCAGCGCCAGCGCGGGCATTCCCGCCTCCGCCGCATGGTAGTACGGGCGCGAGCCGCCGTCCGCGTAATACCAGCCTTCCGTCTGCTGCCGGCCTACGATGCTCGCGGCCCGGGCGCGGGCGTCGGTCAGGTAAGTCTGGTTGTTCGTCGCTTTGTACAGTTCGATAGCCGCAATCAGGGCGCAGTAGTCGTCGATAATATTTTCGACCCCGTTATCGGTATAGCTGGTGTTGTTCGTCTTCAGATGCGCGTAGGCGCTGACGGCCGCGTTCAAATAGTCGGCGCTGGTGAACGCCCCCGACAAGCCGAGTCTGGCGCTGGCCGCCAGCGCTGCGATCGCCATGCCGCCGCCTTCGCGGAAGGCAGCCTGGTAATTGGCCGACTTGTCGCCCGTGCTGTTGGAGTAGGCGGCGACGTACCGCTTGGATAAATCGCCCGTCCAGTTGTCGAACACGGTAACATAGAAGTACGGATTGTTCGCTTTCATGCGTACGAGGAAATCGGCGCCGAAAGCAGCTTCCTGCTCTAGAGCGGTCTTCTTGCCGATCGCATCGAGCTGCGCCGGGTAGCGGTCGCGAATGTAGGTCATTACCCAGACGACCAGCGGCGTTTGCTGCGGGGTCATAAAGTTGGTGTATTGGAGATGGCTCAAATATTTGGAGATATCGCCCGAAGCGTCGTACCAGCCGCCGCGCACGTCGCGGGTCTGAGCGGGACTGCTGCCGAACAGCTTCGCCTTGGCGTCGGCGTTCCATACGGCGCCGGCGTTGCGGCTTTTGAAGAAATAATCGAGCGCCGGGCCGAACGTCTTTTTGAACAGAAGGGCATCGTCGATGTCGAAGGCCGGAGATGTAACCGTGCCGCCCTGGACGATCCTGATTTTGTATTTGCCGGGCGTCCGGAACGCGGTGAAATCGAGTTTGGCGAATACCCGGTCGCTATACCACGAAGTCATGCTTTTCCAATCCGCGGCGGCGATGGCTCCTTGAAAGACGGACTGGGAAGTGGATGCGTCGATGAGCTCAAACGATGTCGGCTTGGTACCGGAGGACGACCAATCGACGACGGCGGTTTTCGGATACGTTTTCTCGTAGCCGATCTGATTGACGCGGATCGCATTGGCCGCGGCGTAGGACGAGCCGGGGTACACAACGAACGCCGACAGCACCATCAGACAGCTCAGGACCAGCATCATGATTCGCTTTCTCATGAAACAGCCTCCTTTGATTGTTTGTTGTGTAAACAACGGCGGGCCGTTACTCCTTGACCCCTCCGGCCGTCATGCCGTGAACGAGAAAACGCTGCAGGAAGAAGGCAATGAGCAGCGGAGGGATGGAAGCGACGACGCCGCCGGTGGCCACCATGCCGAAATCGACCGCATGCTTGCCGCTGAACTCCGAGATGGCGACGGAGATCGTCTTGGAGTCGAGCGTGGAGGTGAATAGCAGGCCGAAGAAGAAATCGTCCCAGGACAGCAGGAACACGAAGATCAGGGTGGCGACGATGCCGGGCCTGACCATCGGAACGACGACCAGGCGAAGCGTTTGCAGCCGGGTACAGCCGTCCAGCGCGGCGGCTTCGTAGAATTCGTGGGACAATTGCTTGAAGTAGCTCTGCATAATCCAGATGACGAACGGGATCGTGAATGACAAATTCAAGAGCACGAGCGTTGCTTTGGAGTCGAGCAGGCCCAGTTGGTCCACCGTCATATATAAGGGGATGACGATCACGATGGACGGAATCATGTACGTGAACAAAAACAAGTAAATGAGCGGCTGTCGAAAGGTAAAGCGGTACTTCGCGAAAGCATGAGCGGCCAAGCCCCCCACGATCAGAGCGATCAAGGTAACAAAAGCGGCTACGGTCAAGCTGTTCTTCATCGAAATGCGGAAGGCGTAGGCCATATCGTTGTCCGGATTCGTGAAAATATCGCTATACCGCACAAGCGTCACCCGCTCCGGAATCCAGCGCAGCGGGACACTCTGCAGATCGACCTGATACGAAATGCTGGACAGCAGCAGCCACGCGAAGGGAGCCAGCGTGCAGAAGGCGACGGCCAGTCCGAACGCATACTGGACGAAAGTCAGCGTTCTCGATTTCATGTCTTCGCCTCCCCGGTGCCGAACCCTTTCACGTAAGCGAACGTCAGCAGGGCGATGAAAGCGGCGATCAGGTAAGACAGTGTCGCCCCTTCGGAAAACTGGAGGCTGGTGAATGCTTTAATGTAGGTCATATAGTTAACGACCATCGTTCCGTTAGCGGGCCCGCCTTGGGTCAAAACGAAGATCAGGTCGAACACCTTGAACGTTTCCATCGTCCGCATGACGATAAGGAACAGGAACGTCGATTTCAGATACGGCAGCGTAAGGACGGCGAATCTGCGCAGCAGGCCGGCGCCGTCGATATTCGCCGCTTCGTAGACGCTTTTGTTCGTGAGCTGCAGGGAGGCGAGGATGAAGATGGCGACGAACGGCGTCATTTTCCATACGTCGGCGAGGATCACCATGTTCATGGCCGTCCAAGGGCTGCTGAGCCACGGCCGATACGCATCGATGAGGTGGAGCTGGGTCAGCAGAGCGTTCAGCGCCCCGTACTCCGGGTGGTAAATCCATTTCCACATCGCGCCGTTGACGATGGTCGGCACGGCCCAGGGCAGGATGATGACGGAGCGCAAAAAGCGGACGCCGGCGAATTTCTCGTTGAGCAGCAGCGCGATCATCGTGCCGAGCAGCAGCTCCGCCGCGATGGAGACGGCCGCGAAATAAGCGGTTCGTCCGAAGGCCGACCAGACGTCGGGATTGCCGAGGACGGAGGCGTAATTGCTCAGCCCGACGAACTCGCCCGATCCGGACGAGGTCAGGTTCCGGTCCTGCACGCTGTACAGCAGCGTTTGGATCAGCGGAAGCAGGACAATGCCGAACACCAGCACGAAGGCAGGAGCGACGCTGAATAGGCCGAAGGCTTGCTCGCCCGTTCTTTTTTTCATAAATAGCATCTCTCCTTGGCTAGGCAGGGGCGGCGAAGCGCCCCGTTATTCATTATTTCGCGATCTCCTCGACTACTTTGGCTTGCAGGTCGTCGAGCGCCTTCTGCGGCGTCGCTTTGTCGAGCAGCGCCTGATGGACGGAAACTTGCAGCTCGGTGGAAAATTGGCCGTACCAAGGCACTTGCGCACGGTTGACGATATGCTCGTACTGCTTCTTGGACACTTCGATCAGCTGCGGATTCGTCCCGGTGACGGCGCTGTCGTTGAACAGCGATTTCCAGATCGGCAGCGCGCTTTGGGCATGCTTCTTCTGGAACTCCTTTGAAGACAGGAACTGGATGAATTTCCAGGCCTCGTCGGGATGCTTGCTTTTCTTGGAGATCGCCAGTCCCATGCCTCCGTTCGTCGTGGCGCTCGGCTTTTTGGCCGTTCCGGGCACGGCGGCAATGCCGACCTTGCCTACGACCTTCGACTCCTTCGGGTCGTTCGCCATGTCGTACATGTAAGTCCAGTTCAAGGCGAAGGCGGCTTTGCCGCTGGAAAATACGCCCCGCACATCCTCCTCCAAATATTCCACGGAGCTCGGATTCGTCAGCCCGTCCTTGATCGACTTTTGCATAAAGGCGAGTGCTTCGACGTTCTCGGGCGTCTGGATCGTCGGCTTGCCGTCCTTCACAAACTCGCCGCCGAAGGAGCCTGCGATCATCGTGAAGTCTACCGACAAGGCTTCCGCCTGCTTCCACGACCAGACGATCGGATGCTCGACGATTTTTTTCTCCTTCAGCGTTTTGGACGCGGCGATCAGTTCGTCCCACGTCTTGGGCACTGCGGCAATTCCCGCTTTCTCCAGCATTTCCTTGTTGTAGAACAAATACTTGACGTCGTTGAGCCACGGCATGCCGTACAGCTTGCCGTCGGCGCGCATCGCGCTCAGCGCGCCTTCGAAGATGTCGCCGCGCTCGGTGTCCGATACTTTACCCGTCACATCGAGCAGCAGATTCGCTTTGACGAATTTGGCGGTCCACGGCGCATCGATCAGCATGACATCGTAGCTGCCTCCGCTGACGAGAATTTTTTGCTCCAGCGCCTCGTACGGTACGAAAGTGGCTTCGATCTTAATGTTGGGATTGGCTTTGATGAACGCGTCGACCGCTTCCTTGATCGCTTCCTCGCTGTAGCCCGCCTGCTTCATGAAGATGGCGTTCAGGGAAACGCTTTCTTTTTTCTGGCTTTCTTCTTTCTTCTCCGGCGCAGTTGCGGCGGGTGTCGTCGATGCGGCGCATCCGGCGAGCAGACCGGCCGCCGCGCAGATGTTCAGCAAGGCCACAAGCTTCTTGGTCATAGACGGCTTCCCCCTTGAAGGATAATGATTTTATGGTAAAGCAAGCAAGGGCGAATGGAAATGAACGATCCTTGCGCGATTATGGACGATTCTGATTTTTTAGCGCCTGCTTCTTGTAATCGGTCGGGCTTTGGCCGTACAGCCTGCGGAACAGGCGGTTGAAATAAAACGGGTCCGGAATGCCGACATTTTCGGCGACCGCTTTGACACTCAGGTCCGGATTTTTCAGCAGCTCCCTGGCCCGCTCCATGCGCAGCCCGTTCAAGTAGCCGACGATTGTTTGGCCGGTCTCGTTCTTGAACAGGCGGGACATGTGGCTTTCGTTCAATTTGACGTGCCGGGCGATGGCCTCCAGCGTCACTTTCCGGTCGATATGTAGGAGCAAATATTCGATGATCTCGCGCACTTCCTTGCGGTATTTCCGTGCGGAGGGGAGAGGTGCGCGGTGTTCAAGGCAACGCAGCGCCTCTTCGAACGCGGCCCGGAACTCGCCGGCAGTTCCCGCTTGCGCAAGCGAATCGCGGTACGTCCCCGACAGAGTGCAGCTCCCGCCGGTCCCTGCGGTAGCCGCCTCCCAGCAGTCGATCACCGTCAAGGCGCTCCGCGCCAGCAGGGAAGGATGAAGCCGCGCCTCTCCCGCCGCTTCCAGCAAAGCTTCCATGGCGTCGGCCAAGCCGTCGGTTTCGCCGGAACGAATCCGCGCGATCATGTCGTCCTGCAGCCGCACGATAGGCGGAGGCAGAGAACCGTCGTGGCAGCCGCTCTCCCCGGCGTGCATGACGACCGGGGCCGGAAGGTAGAAGCGGATGCCCGCCGCCCGCTTGCAGGCGCGGTAAGCCCCGCTTATGTGACACAGCCCGGTGAACGGCTCGCTGACGACGAGATTGACCTCCATATTCAAGTACATCCGCAGCATGTCCGCGATCTGCTTGGCGAGCTGCATTTTGCCGCCGGCGGTGGCGTACCGCCCTTGTCCAGAGAGCAGCACCATATACTCCCGGCCGGCGATTTCCGCGAACTCGCCCACGGGCAGGCCGGTCATCAGCTCGGATACGATGTTGCGGATGGAGAACGACATCAGCTGCTTTTGGCTCCATTTGTTCCGGTCATACCGGTCGACGTGCAGGTACAGCAGGAACAGCGGCCGCTCGCCGGGCTCGATCTTGAGACGGCTCGCCTGCCGTGCCAGCTCGTTATCGGATAGCGGTTCGCCATGGATCAGTTCTTGGAAAAAGCGGTTTTTTGATAGCCGATAGCCTTCCATCACCGCTTCCGTCTTGATCCGGTCTGCTTCTCTCTCCTGGCGCTCGGCGAGGATGAGCTCGCGGGTTTTGCCAAGCACAGCCAGCAGCTCCTCCGCTTTCAGGGTCACCTTCAGCAAGTAATCGAGCGCGCCGAGCTTCAGCGCCTCGCGCACCAGCGCGTATTCGTCGTAGTTGCTCAAAGCGATGATTTTGCCGCGAAACCGGGGGCGGTTTCGCAGCTCCTGGATCAGCTCAAGTCCGTCCATCCGCGGCATCCGCAGATCGGTGATGACGATGTCCGGTTCCAGCCGGTCGATCATGCCGAGCGCCGTCAGCCCGTCCTCCGCCCCACCGCACAGCTCGTAGCCGTGCTCCTCCCACGGAATCATCATGTTCAGCCCGATGCGGAGCATTTTTTCATCGTCTACGATCATGACCTTCATCCCCGACTCCCCCAATCATCGGCATCGTCAGCAGGACCCGGGTGCCTTCGCCCTCCCGGCTTTCTACCGACAGTCCGTATTTCGTACCGAAATTAAGCTGGATTCGTTCCTGGACGTTGCGTATTCCGATGTTGGACAAGCGGTGCTTCCCGCGATAATTCGAATCGAGCAGGCGGCGAAGCTGCGCTTCGTTCATCCCTTTGCCGTTGTCCTGAACGGCGATCTGCAATTGTCCGTCTGCGCTTGTGGCGGAAATGACGAGCTTCTTGTCCTCGCGCTCCGCGCCGTCGAGTCCGTGGATCAAGGAGTTTTCCACGATCGGCTGGAGAATGAACTTCATGATGGCGGCTTCAGACAGGCCGTCGTCGATGTCGTACTCGACGGTAAACGAGCTTCCGAAGCGGAGGCGCTGAATGATGAGGTAATTGTCCACATTGGCAAGCTCCGAGCGGAGCGGGATAAATTCCTTCTTGTCGACCATCGTATGGCGGAGCAGCTCGGCAAGGGCGGTCAACCCGTCGCTGACGACCGGCACGTGATTGATCGCGGCGGTCCATTTCAGGCAGTTTAACGTATTGAACAAAAAATGCGGATTGATCTGCGCCTGCAGCATCTGGAGCTCGATTTCGCGCTTCTTGACCTGCTCCTGCTTCGTATGGTCGATCAGATCGCGAAGCTGTTCGATCATGAGGTTAAACTTGCCCGTCAGGAAGCCGATCTCGTCGTTGCTCGGGTCCTGGATTCTGACCTGAAAATTGCCGGTGGAGACCTGCTTCATCGATTCGGTCAGCCGCTGCAAGGGGGTGGAGATGCTGGTGGAGATCAGGAACGCGAGCAGGAGGGAAGACAGAAGGCACAGCCCGACCACCAGCACGATATAAGGCAAAATTTGCTTCGTTTCTTTGTTCAGCAGTTCGTAAGGGATCGTTCCGACCAAATACCAGCGCGAGACGGCGTCGTAGGAATAGACCAAAAGGTATTTCTGCTTGTTGAATACGGCGGAGAACGCCCGCGTCCCCAGCAGCTCATGCTCCGAAATTTCCTTCAGCAGCTCGCCGTTCGGATAGTTGGCGCCCACTTGAAGGCTCCGGTTTCCCGCCGACAAAACGACTCCCCGTGCATCGGCAATGAACAGGTCCGAGCCTTCGCCGACATCGGCATCCTCATGGATGATGCGGGAGTAATAGCTCTCCTTGACGGCTATGAATACGTAGCCGATGGTGTTCATCCAGTTGAACTGTGAATGAATCGGCCTCGCGAGCACGATGCAGTCGACGCCGTTCTTCGTCACGATATGGGTCCAGACGTCTTGGCCGTCGCCGGCCTCGATCATATCGGTCAGCATGGCGATGTCTTCGTCCCGGAGCTTGTCATAGCCCAGATCGTACATCAATTTGCCGGAAGAGTTGATGATTTGGAGGGATTTGATTTGGCTGAACAGCTTGCGTCCGCTAAAGGCGCTGTTCAACTCGTAGTAGCTGTCCATGACGGACTGCGTATCCAAGGCGGTGTTCGCCTGCAGCAGGCTGGTTTGCACGAGGTTATGCATCATGATCTGGTCCGTTAAATAAAGCAGCAGCTCGTTTTCCCGTTTGATTTCGTTGCGCAGCTGGTCCAAAATTTGCAGCGAGTAGGCGCTGATCTTCGAGCGGATCGCTTCGCTCGACTTGTTATACGTCAGCAGTGTGGCGATGCATAGGGGGAGGATGGAGAGAAAAAGAAATGACAGGATAAGCCGGTTCTTGATTTTGGAGCGGCGCAAATACGGATGAAACCGCGCTGCCCAGCGGAGTTTGTCCCAATGCCTCACGTCGATCGTTTCACAACCTCTCTCTTCGGGTATCGTACTTTGTGCCCAGACCTCTTTTCCAAGTTCAGGGATATTCTCCTAGATTTAAAGTACCTTCCGCATGCGGTAAACGTCAAGAGCAGGATTGGGCGTGGCGCCTCCTTCACATCATCTTTGGATTCATTTAACATTGCGCAAACAATCGGAGGATAAAGTGAAGATGTAGAGAATACAACAAAGTGAAGGAAGATGAAGGATTTCCTTCTTGACGGGTTGACGGAGCGGAGGCAAGGCATGGAAACGAAATTTGTATGGTTCGACTTGGGGTATACGTTAGTTTATTTGGAAAGGGAAAGGCAGTTTGCGGCTTATTTGGCCGAGCAGGGAATCGCCAGGAAGCTGCGGGAGATCGAGCTGGCTTACCATTATGCGGACAAGCTGTTCATGCGCGAATACCCCGGCGTCCTCGGCCGGGAAGCGGCGACGTTCTTCCCGTGGTACCTCGGCGTGCTGAATTACCGGCTGGGGCTGTGCCTCGATCTGCAGGAGCAGTGGCGGAGGCTGAACGAGCTGCGGACGGAGCGCCGTTCGCCTTGGGTGGCTTTTCCTTACGCGGCCCAGATGCTGGAGGAGCTGAAACGGGCGTCCTACGGAATCGGCCTGATCTCCAACTGGGATGCCAGCGCCAGGCAGGTGCTGGCGGATACCGGGCTGCTGCCGTATTTCGACCACGTGATCGTCTCTTCGGAAGTCGGCGTCGAAAAGCCGGACCGGGCCATCTTCGAGCTGGCGCTGCGGCAGGCGGGCGTACGTGCGGAGGAATGCTGCTACGTCGGGGACAATTATTACGACGATGTCGTCGGCTGCCGCGAGGTGGGGATGAACTGCTGCCTGATCAACCGGTTCGGCCGGGTCGGCATCGAAGAGGTGCAGCATGAGCCCGTCCTCACGTCGGTGCAGGACCTGCCCGCTTATTTGCAAAGAAAGGAATGGAAGCACAGCGTATGAGCGTAGAAAGCAAGATCGAGCAACTATTCGATTCGCTGAGTCCGAGTCAAAAGAAAGCCGCCTACTTTCTGACCAAAGACATCCGTCAGGCAGCGGTTCTGCCGGCCAAAAAGATGGGCGAGCTTGCCGGCGTCAGCGAGGCCACGGTACACCGGCTCGCGCAGACGCTTGGCTTCGAAGGCTACGCCGCGCTGCAGAGCGAGCTGCAATCGCAGTTTCTGCAGGCGCGTCCCGTGCAGCGGCTGCTGGAGACGGCGCAGGAGGAGCAGGCGACGTGGCTTGACGAGCTGTTCGCGCAGGATATCAACAATCTCCGCGAGACGGCTGCGCTCAAGCAGGAGGCGAAGGTGGAAGAGGCGGTCCGGCTGCTGCTGGGTGCGGAGCGCACGTATACGGCAGGCTGGCGCGCCGGCCTTGCAGTGACGGCGCCGCTCGCCTACATCATGCATTACATGCTCGGCCAAGCCCGGTTGGTGCCGCAAGGCGAGGCAGCGGAATACGCGGCACATTTCCGGTCGGGAGACGTGCTGCTTGTCTCTGGATTTCCCCGCTACTGCCAGACGACAAGGCATTTGACGGAAGCGGCCAAAGAGAAGGGCGCGCGCATCGTCGCCTTGACGGACTCGCCGGTATCGCCTTTTGCCAAGCTGGCCGACGTGTATTTGCTTGCCGCGACCCGTTCGCGGGGCTTTCTCGATTCGTACGTGGCTCCGCTCGCGTTGGCGAACGCTTTGATCAAGAAAATGGCCCAGCTCGACTTGGAGCGGGTCAAGCGCAATATGGTGGAGATGGAGCGGAAGTTCCGGATGTTCGAGACGGAATCGTCCGGGTGGACCGGACCGAACGGAAAGGGGACAACGAAATGAAGTTGACGATTTTGGGCCCGTGGGGCGCTTATCCGGCTGCGGATTCCGCGTCGGCGTCGTATTTGATTCAGACGGAGTCGGTCAACGTACTGCTGGACTGCGGCTCCGGCGCACTCGCCCAGCTCCAGCGGCATCTGCCGCTGGAAGAGCTGGATGCGGTTGTGCTCACGCATTACCATACCGACCATATCGCCGACGTGTATTGCCTTCAGCATGCGGCGATGATTCTGATGCAGCTCGGCCGCAGAACGAAGCCGATCGAGATCTACTCCCACGACGCGGACCACGCGGCCTTCGCAACGCTTGCTTACGGAGAGTACATGCATTCGCATGTCATTGCGGTAGGAGATACGCTTGCGCTGGGCGATCTGACGTGGACCTTCGGGCATACGACCCACCCCGTCCCGTGCCTGTCCATGCACATCGAGCACAGGGGGCAGACGCTCGTGTTTACGGGCGATACCGCTTGGAACGACGATTTGGTGCGAATCGGCCGGAACGCGGACCTGCTGCTTTGCGAAAGCAATCTTTACAACGAGTACTTCGGTAAAATCGGCGGCCATCTGACCGCCGGCGAAGCGGGAAGACTCGCCTCGCAGTGCGGAGCGAAGCGGCTGGTGCTGACGCACCTTCCCCAGTACGGCGATCTCGCCCAGCTTGTCCGGGAAGCGCAAGAGACGTATCAAGGACCGATTGATCTCGCTCGCACGGGCGATCAATACCGGCTGTAATACAGCTGGAGTGAGTGTTGAGAAAGTGGTGAATTGAGGTAATAGAGGTGTACGAGGAGGTGGGGTATCTACTTCCGGTCGCTCTTGTCTGCAGGAAATTTTTATTAGAAGCCGCTTAGCAGCGGGTATTTCCCGCAGACAAAGGCGAACGCTATCGCTCCTCCAGTAGATACCCCACCTACGTATGTATCTCTATTTTAGTCCAAAACCACTTTCTCAACACTCTGACCGGCTGTACTACAGCCGGAAGAAATTAAAAATAGAAAAGAGGAGAAACCATGCTAACCGAAAGATTGCGAAGGACCCCCCTGCTGCTTGCCGCTCTGCTGCTGTCCGTAACCGTCCTGTCTGCCTGCGGCTCGGGCGACCCGGCTAAAGCGCCGGCGACCGGCGCCGAAGCCGCCAAAGAACCCGTGCAGGGCGGCAGCGTCGTCGTCGCCGTTCCGCAGGACCCGGACTATCTCGACCCGCATCTGGCCGTCGCTTCGGGGACGCAGGAGATGATGTTCAACGTGTTCGAAGGCCTGCTGAAGCCCAACGAAAAAGGGGAGCTGCAGCCCGCAGTCGCACAGGAATACAAGGTTTCTCCCGACGGGCTGACGTATACGTTCACGCTGCGCGACGGCGTCAAGTTCCACAACGGCAAGACGGTGGCGGCGGAGGACGTGAAGTTTTCGTACGAGCGGCTGATGGGCAAGGAGACCGGCAAGCCGCTCTCCAGCGCCTTTGCGAACGTCGAAGCCGTCGATACGCCGGACGCCAAGACGGTTACCGTCAAGCTGAAAAAGAACGACGTCTCGTTTATGAGCAACTTCACGGCCGCTATTTTGCCGAAGGGATACGACAACCAGAATAAAGCTCCGGTCGGCACCGGACCGTTCAAATTCGTCGAATTCCAGCCGAACCAGAAGCTCGTGATCGAGAAGAACAGAGACTATTACGTCAAAGGCGTGCCTTACCTCGACAAGGTCGAATTCCGCATCATGCCGGATGCGGAAGCTTCGTTGCTCGCTTTGAAATCCGGGGACATCGACATGTACCCGCGGATCGGCAATGAGCGCATCGCCGAGCTGGGGGATCAATTCCGCTATGTAGAAGGCATGCAAAACATGGTCCAGCTCATGACGATGAATATCGCCCGCAAGCCGTTCGACGACCCGCGCGTGCGTCAGGCGGTCAATTACGCCGTAGATACGGATGAAATTATTAAAGTCGTAGCCGATGGTAAAGGAACGAAGCTCGGCTCCAACATGAGCCCGGTCATGCAAAAATATTTTCAGGAAGGCCTGGAATCGACCTACAACGTGAACGTGGACAAAGCGAAAGGCCTGCTGGCCGAGGCGGGGCTGAAGGACGGCTTCAGCACGACGATTTCGGTGCCGTCCAACTACAAGTTCCATGTCGATACCGCGCAGGTCATCGCGCAGCAGCTCGCGAAAGTCGGCATCACCGCCAAAATCGAAATGGTCGAATGGGCCGTCTGGCTGGACCGGATCTACAAAGGCCGCGACTACGATATGACGATCATCGGGCTGACGGGCAAGCTTGATCCGCACGAGGTGCTGGTACGCTACGCATCCGACTACAAGTCGAACTTCTACAACTACAACAATCCGGAATACGACAAGCTGATCAAGGCGGCACAGGTTGAGCTGGACGACGCCAAGCGGGCGCAACTTTATAAAGACGCGCAAAAAATATTGACCAAAGACGCCGTCGCCGTCTACATCATGGACCCGAACTTCACCGTAGCGATGAAAAAAGAGCTGGACGGCTACAAGCTGTACCCGATTTACGTGCAGGATATGTCCACGATTCGCCGCGTGAAGTAACAAGAAGCTGGGGTAATGTCGAGTTAAACGGGCGGATCACACGGAAAAAAACAGTCCGCTCGCGCGGCATCTCGAATGAACCGCCCACTTTTTAAGGAAAGGAGTGACAGCGACGTGACGTACGCATGGCGGAGAGCCTTTACATTCGTGCTGACGGTGCTGCTGGTCCTGATGATGACCTTCGCCGTCTTTCGGATCATTCCGGGGAACCCGGTTCTGATCATTCTCGGGATGGAGGCGGACGAGGCGCAGGTGGCCGCGCTTGAAGCGAAGCTCGGCATCGACCGTCCGCTCGGCGAGCAATTTGCAAGCTGGCTCGGAGGCGTCGTATCGGGCGATCTTGGCGAATCGCTCAAGTTTTCAAGGCCGGTCGGCGAGCTGATTCTGGACCGGCTGCCAGTGACGGCGTTGCTCGCGGTGCTGTCACTGGCGATGACGGTCGTCATCGCCGTGCCGCTCGGCATCGCGGCGGCCAAGTCCCAGCGCCGGGCGTCCGGCTGGTGGATTTCGCTGCTCAGTCAGCTCGGACTGGCCGTTCCGTCGTTCTGGCTCGGCATTTTGCTCGTGCTGCTGTTCGCCTTGACCTTCCGCTGGTTTCCGGCCGGAGGCTACGTCCGCTGGTCGGAGTCGCCGCTGGAGGCGCTGCGCTCCTTGTTCCTGCCTGCGCTGGCCGTAGCGATCCCGCAGGTCGCCGTCGTGGTGCGCTATCTGCGGACGACGATGCTGGAGCAGCTCAAGCAGGACTACGTCCGGACCGGCTACAGCAAGGGGTTGAGAGAACGGGCGGTGCTGTACAAGCACGTGCTGAAAAACGCGCTCATCCCCGTCGTTACGGTGATGGGGATGATTTTTGCCGACGTGCTGGGCGGGAGCCTGGTGGTCGAGCAGGTGTTTGCGCTGCCGGGGCTCGGGAGGCTGCTCGTTTCCTCGATCGGTGCCCGCGATTTTCCGCTTGTGCAGGGAATGATTTTATTCACGGCCGTAACGGTGATTGCGATCAATTTTGCCGTCGATATGCTGTACCGGGTGCTGGACCCGAGAATTCGGTTGAAGTAGGAGAAGAGCGGCATGACACGAAATCGGAACGTTCATTTGATCGTGGGCGGCGCGTTGGTCGGCACGATGCTGGCACTTATGCTGGTTAGCTGGTTGTATGTTCCTTACGACGTCAATAGCATGAATCCGGCCGAACGGTTTCTCGCTCCCGGGGCGAATCACCTGCTCGGGACGGACAATTTCGGACGGGACATTTTAAGCCGCGTGATGACGGCTTCCCGGACGGCTTTTCAGGTCGGGTTTCTGACCGTTCTGATCGGCGGGGCCGGGGGGCTGCTCGTCGGAGCCGCCGCCGGTTATGTCGGCGGCTGGCTGGACGAAGCGCTGATGCGGCTGATGGACGCGATGATGGCGTTCCCCGGGCTGCTGCTGGCGCTCATGCTGGTGGCGGTGTTTCAGCCGAACCTGACCAATACGATTGTGGCGATCGGCCTGATGGCCGTGCCCGGGTTTGCCCGCATCGTCCGCAGCGGGTTCGTGCAGTACAAGGAGATGGATTTTGTGAAGGCGGCACGGGGCATCGGGACGGGGCCGCTAGCCATCGTATTCCGCCACATTTTCCCGAACATTTTGTCGCCGTTCATTGTAGCGGCCACAATGAGCTTCTCGGGGGCAATTCTTGCGGAAGCCGGGCTGAGCTACCTCGGGCTCGGCATTCAGCCTCCCGACCCGAGCTGGGGACGCATGCTGAACGAGGCCCAGAGCTATATTGCAAAAGCGCCGTGGTATACGCTGGCGCCGGGGCTCATGATCACAATGACCGTGCTCGGCTTCAATCTGCTCGGCGACGGGCTGCGCGATTGGAACGACCCGAAACGATGAAGGGGGAACGAACTATGCCCAGAGGAAAAGAAACGCCTCTCTTGAGACTGGACGAGCTGCATATCGAGCTTCCGACCCGCCAGGGCATGCGCGCCGTGCTCGAAGGGGTATCGCTGTCGGTCGGGCGCGGCGAAATCGTCGGCATCGTAGGGGAATCGGGCTGCGGCAAAAGCATGACGGCGCAAGCCGTCATGGGACTGCTGCCTGCCGGCGCTCGAATCGCGGGCGGCGCGATCGACTACGACGGCGCCGAGCTGATACAGCTGTCGCCGGAGGCGATGCGCAGACTTCGCGGCAGGGAGATTGCCATGGTGTTCCAGGACCCGATGACCTCGCTCAATCCGGTATTTACGGTCGGAGAACAGCTGATGGAAGGGCCGCGTTTGCACTTGGCGATGTCCCGCAAAGACGCGTATAATCATAGCGTAGGCATGCTGGAAAAAGTTGGGCTGTCCCGCGCGGAGCAGTTGATGCGCGAATATCCCCACCGGTTGTCCGGCGGGATGAGGCAGCGGGTCATGATCGCGATGGCGCTGGCATGCCGGCCGAAGCTGCTGATTGCCGACGAGCCGACGACGGCGCTCGACGTGACGGTGCAGGCGCAAATTTTGGAGCTGCTGCGGGACTTGAACCGGTCGGAGGGCACGTCGGTACTCCTGATCTCGCACGACCTCGGCGTCATCTCGGAAATGTGCAGCCGCGTGTCCGTCATGTACGCCGGGCAGGTGGCGGAGACGGCCCCGGCAGCGGAGCTGTTCCGCTCGCCCGCCCATCCGTACACGGCGGGCTTGCTGCGGTCGATCCCTTCGCCGGACAAACGGGGCGAGGCGCTGTATGCGATACCCGGGCGCGTGCCTCCGCCGGAGGAGCGCGCCGGAGGCTGCCCGTTCGCGGCCCGGTGCGACCGCGCCGTGGCGGCCTGCTCCGGCGTAAAGCCGGCGAGCCGCTTGATCGCGGACCGGCACGAGGTCCGCTGCTTGCTTGCCGAGGAAGGGAGGCCGTCCGTCCGTGAGTATCAGCTCGCTTGAACTTGAACCGCTGGTGGCGATCGACCGGCTGACGAAGCGCTACCCGGCCGCCGCCGCCTTCGGCAAGCCCAAAGCTTGGGTGAACGCCGTGAACGGCGTCTCCTTCGATATCCGCAGCGGCGAGACGCTCGGCCTCGTCGGCGAAAGCGGCTGCGGCAAGTCGACGACCGGCCAACTGCTTGCGCGGCTGTTGGAGCCGACCTCCGGGTCCATCCGCTTTCGCGGCCGGGAGCTGACAACGCTGCGGGGCCGAGAAATACGGGAATTGCGCAAGCACGTTCAACTGATTTTTCAAGACCCGTACGCGTCGCTCAATCCGCGGCATACGATCGGCCCGATACTGGAGGAGCCGCTTCGCGTCCACCGGATCGGATCGCGCGCCGAGCGCAGGCAGCAAGCCCGCGACATGCTGGAGACGGTAGGGCTGGACCGCAGCTACGCCGACCGGTACCCCCACGAATTGAGCGGCGGCCAGCGGCAGCGCATCGGCATCGCCCGGGCGCTCATGCTGCGCCCGTCCTTCGTCGTGGCGGACGAGCCGGTGTCCGCGCTCGACGTATCGGTGCAGTCGCAAATTTTGAATTTGCTCAAGGAGCTGCAGCGGCGCTTCGCGCTGACCACGCTGTTCGTCTCTCACGATCTCAACGTCGTGCAGTACATGAGCGACCGGGTCGCCGTCATGTATCTGGGCACGGTCGTCGAGCTCGCGCCGGCCGAAACCTTGTTTCGCGGTGCGGTACATCCGTACACGCGGGCGCTGCTTTCGGCGATCCCGTCCGTCGGTACTGGGGAGCGGCGTGAACGCATCGTGCTCCGCGGCGAGGTGCCGAGCCCGCTTCATCCGCCTGCGGGCTGCCCGTTTCATACGCGCTGCCCGCAGGCGGTGGCGGAATGCGCTTCCGTACCGCCGGACTGGAAGCCCGTCGGCCCGGACCATTACGCGCGCTGCCTGCTGATTTAAGCAGCATTCGCATCGGAGCGGCGCAGCTTGCAGAAGCCGCCATCGCCATCCGATCCGCTCAGGCCTACAGGAGAACGAGGAGGGAACCATTTTGAACATCGGCATTTTGTCGGATTTGCATATCGATACCAATAACCCCGGCTGCTCCGTCCCGGTCGAGGAGGCGCTCTGCGAGGAGGCGCTTGCGCAGAAGGTGGATCTGCTGCTGATCGGCGGAGACATCTCCAACAACAGCGCCACGACGCTGAAGACGCTCAGGTACATCCGGGAGCGGTTATCCATCCCCTGCTTGTTCGTCCCGGGCAATCACGATCTGTGGAACATCCACGACCCGGAACGTACGGCTTGGGATTCGTACCGTGAGCTGCAAGCGTTCGAAGGGAACCTCGCGAACGGCGCCTACATGATCAACGAGGAATGGGCCGTCGTCGGAGATATCGGCTGGTACGATTATTCGTTTGGCGCAGACCGCTATACGAAGGAGGAGTTTGACCGGATGTCGCTCGGCGATCGGACGTGGCAGGACAGTCTGTTTGCCCTGTGGGACCGGCCGACGACGGAAGTCTGCGATTATTTCGTGCAGAAGCTGGACAAGCAGCTGAGCGAGCTTCGGGACAAGAAGGTCATCGTGATGACCCACGTGCTGCCGCACCGTTATTTTACCGTTCCGTACGCACCCGAGGTGTGGGGCTACTTTAACGCCTTTCTCGGAAGCGAGCAGTACGGGAAGCTGATCGAATCGTACGCCTCCTCCGTGAAGCTTGCCGTCTGCGGCCATGTGCATTACCGGAAGCGGCAAACCTTCGGTGGCGCACTGTACGTATGCAGCTGTCTCGGCTATACCCGGGAATGGTCGAATCCGGGGGATGCGCGGACCGAGGTCGCGAAGGCATTGTCCGTCATCGAGCTGGCCTCTCTTGAGGATCGAAGCCCGCAGAATGCATAATTGATCCGTTCATTTTATAGAGGAAGCACCTTTTACGGCGAAAGCGGTTGGAGGCGCTTCTTTTTTCGTTCTTCCGGAATAGGATGCAGTACGCTTCAGGTACTACGCAAAGTTAGTACTACCCGCTTTGTCGAATTCGCGTACAATAAGATTTAAGACCAGGTGCTAGGAACTAATCGCAAAAAAACACAAAGCACCGACGGAGGGAATGGCTATGGTATTGGTAAAATGGTTGGCCCGAATCGTACTCAACCTGTTATTTCAAGCGAGATTCAGCGGTTTGGAAAAGCTCGACTTCCGCAAACCGACCATTCTGATTCCGAACCATCTGTCGCTGATCGACGCGGCGCTGCTCGCTACGCGGCTGCCGGAGGAAGTCACGTTCGTCGTGAACACGCGCATTGCCAAGAGGTTCGCCCTGTTTATCCGGCTGCGCAAGCATATTGCCGTCGATCCGATGAATCCGTACTCCGTGAAGCAGATGGTCAAGACGGTGCAGAAAGGAGCCCCGCTCCTCGTGTTCCCGGAAGGCCGCGTCAATACCGCGAGCGGCGGCTCGCTGATGAAAATATACAGCGGCGTCGGCTACATTGCGCTCCGCACGGGCGCGACGCTGTACCCGATTGCCTTGAACGGCCCGGAACGGTCCAAATTTTCTTACCTGAAGCATAAAATCCGGCAGGTGTGGTTCCCCAAGGTTACCGTGCAGATCGGTGATCCGTTTACCTTGGATTACGACCGGAGCCAGTCGATGAAATCGCAAAAAGAACGCGCTGCGGCGCAAATCCAGAAGAAGCTGGAAGCCGAGCTGGTGAACAGCCGGGTGAAGACCGGGATCAACCTGTTCAACGAACTGCTGACCGCTGCCAAGCATCACGGATACAACTTCCCGGTGTGCGAGGATATAAGCCAGACGTTTACTTATAAAAAGCTGCTGACCGCTTCCTACGTCTTTGCCAGAAAGCTTGCGGCCGAACTGAAAGACGAGCCGGGCGTCGCCGTCCTGCTGCCGAATTCCGCAGCCCATCTGCTTGTTTTGTTCGCGCTGTTCAAGCTTGACAAACGGCCGGCGATCCTCAATTTTTCGGCCGGGGAAAATAACATGCGCATCGCCTGCGAAACCGCTTCCGTCCGTACGATTCTAACTTCCAGACAGTTTGTCGATAAAGGAAAGCTGACGCCGGTGATCGAAAGTCTTGGTCAAAGGTACCGTGTGCTGTATTTGGAAGACATGAAGGACACGCTCCGTGTGAGCGATAAGCTGTCCGGCTTCGCGGATTTCCTGCTCAAGCGGAAGGCGACGGTGAAAAATACCGAGATCGTGCTCTTCACCTCCGGCAGCGAAAGCGTCCCGAAAGGGGTCGTGCTGGACCATGCGAACCTGTATGCGAACATGCAGCAGACGCGCACGGTGATGGACATTAACGCCCAAGACGTCTTTTTCAACGCAATGCCGATGTTCCACAGCCTTGGGCTGCTGGTTACTATACTTCCGGTGCTGAACGGCGTGAAGGTGTTCCTGTACCCGAGCCCACTCCATTACAAAGTCATTCCGGAGCTGGCTTACGATCGTAATGCGACGTTTTTGTTCGGCACCTCGACGTTTCTGGCAGCGTACGGCAAAGCAGCGCATCCGTACGATTTTCAATCGCTTCGCTGCGTAATCGCCGGAGCCGAGAAGCTGAAGGACGAAGTCCGGCAGCTGTGGGTCGACAAGTTCCATGTGTGTCCGGTGGAAGGCTACGGCACGACGGAAGCTTCGCCGGTCGTGGCGATGAACACCCGGATGTGGCACCGCAAAGGCACGGTCGGCCAACTGCTCCCGGGCATCGCATATAAACTGGAGCCGGTACCGGGGCTGGAAGGCGGCAAGCTGCTGATTCAGGGCCCGAACTTAATGAAGGGTTACCTGCTTCACGAAGAGGGCTTCAAGCCGTGCCCCGAATGGTACGATACCGGAGATGTAGTGAAGATCGACGAAGACGGTTTTGTGACGATCGTGAGCCGGGTGAAGCGGTTCGCGAAGATCGGCGGCGAGATGGTATCCTTGAACCAAGTGGAGGAACTTGCGGCAAGCTGTTACCGGGACGCGAACGTGGCCGCAGTCAGCGTGCCGGACAGCCGCAAAGGCGAACGAATCATTCTGTTCGTGACACAGGAAGAGCATCAGATTCAGACGATCAAACAATTCGTGAAAGATCACGGGCATTCTCAACTTATGACCCCGTCCAAGCTGATGCGGGTCGAGAAGCTGCCGATTCTGGGCAGCGGCAAGCCGGATTATGTGGCACTGAAAAAGCTGGCCGAAGAGCCGGCGGCAGACGAAGGAGCGAACGCCGTATGAACCTATGGAACAAACTCAGACTCAAGCCGATCAATGCGCTGCTCATCTCGCAGTTCTGGAGCGCGTTTGCCGATAACGCCATTTTGTTTGCAATCATTGAAATGCTGCGGGCCAAAGCGTATCCCGAATCGTATATCGGCAATGTGCAGCAAGCCTTTCTGTTCGCTTACGTCGTTCTGGCGCCGTTCGTCGGCAGCTTCGCGGATAAGCATCCGAAGTCGGTCGTGCTGCTGATCGGCAACGCGCTGAAAGCGCTCGGGATCGTCGGGCTGCTGCTCGGTCTCGAGCCTGCCTTAAGCTACGCCGTAATCGGAATCGGCGCAGCTGTGTACAGTCCGGCGAAATACGGCATCCTCGGCGAAATTTTGAGCCGCTCCGCCACAGACGCGAAGCAGCTCGATTCCGAGCTGCTCAAGGCCAATGCCAAGATCGAGGGCTACACGATCATCGCCATTCTGGCCGGCACCGTCGGCGGAGGCATTCTGGCGAAGCAGTCGCTGACGGTGTGCATCGTCGCCTGCCTGCTGCTGTACGTGACTGCGCTGCTTTTGTCGCTTTCGATTCCGCGGGTGGCGGGGAACCCGAACATTCATTATGTCAAAGATTCGATCTTGTTTTTTAAAGATATTGCCCGGCTGTTCCGGGACCGGACGGCCCGCTATTGCCTGATCGGCACCAGCTCGTTCTGGATGACGTCGTCGGTCATTCGCGTGGCGGTCATCTCCTGGATTCCGCTGCACCTCGGCATTCACGGCGTCGATCAGATTTCGATGCTGATTGCGGTTACGGCGATCGGCATTATGGCCGGAGCCCTGACCGCTCCCAAACTGATCCCGGCGCACAAGTACTTGAACTCTTATCTGTATGGCGTCGTGATGGTGGTGCTCATTCTCGTTTTCCCGATGCTGAGCAATTTGTACGTGACGGTGTTCATCCTGCTGGCGGTCGGTTTCGCCGGCGGCGTCTATGTCGTACCGCTGAACTCGGTGCTGCAGAAGGTAGGCAACCCGAAGATCGGCGCAGGCAAAACGATTGCCGTGCAAAACTTGTTCGAGAACATCCTGATGTTCGCGGGCGTGCGGGCGTATACGCAGGCGACCGCCGCAGGAACAAGCGTGGAGACGTCGATCTACGGCGTCGGGCTGGTGCTGGCGCTGTTCGTGCTGTATCTCGTGTTTCAGGCCGTGATGCTGAAGCGGAGAAGCGCCGAAGTTGCCGGTTCCCGCGTATGATCATTTGCGTTTAAAAGCAAAGACCGGACCCCGCCGCCTGGCAGGATCCGGTCTTTCTTGCGTTTAGCGTCCCGGCAGCGGGGCCGAGCCGTACGGGTAAGTATACTGAAGCGGTTCGTCGAACGTGATGTAATCGAGGTTGACCATCAGCAGCAAAAAGCGCATGCCGGTTTTCGGATCGCTGATGATGATATGGTCGCGACCTGCGGCTTCGATACGCCCTTTGAAAATTTTGGCGTTCCACTGGGAGTTATTCTCGTACGTCATATACAGCGTAGCGATTTTACCCAGATTGAGGCGCAAAATATTTTCGATGAAGGACTGCTCCATCGGCAGCTGCCCTGGGGTGGTCGGCGCGGCCGCCGTCGGTACCGGCTGTCCTGCAGCGGTAATCGTAGAGCCTGCCGGAATCATCGGCGTTACCGATTGCGCAGTAGGCTGGCCGTAGCTGGGGTAACCGGCGCCGTAAGGAGTCGGCACTGCTTTGCTCGGATTGGTATACATCGCTCATAATCCTCCTTCAAACTTCGCTTGATTTGGGTTTCGACTGGGCTGGAGCACACCATTCATACTATGGTGTGGGCGAATGTTTGGTGACGGATTTTTTATTGGAATTGGAAAGCGATGATACGCAGCCCGAAAGGAAGCGGGCTAACCGAAAATCTGCGACGCAATGACGTAAAGGGTTCCGTTCCGGGGCGGCAAACACGGCGAGTGCAGGACCATCACAGGCGGTTCTTGATCCCGTAGATTGCGCCCGAAGACAGCACCGTTCGCAGCTCGTGCCGGCGAAAGCGACATCATTCCAAACCTCGTCCTTTCGTACGCGGACGCAAAAAGAGCCCTCGATTCCCAAGGGCTCTTCCCGAACTAAAAATCAATGTGATCCGGGTCCGGACCGAAGCGACGGTCTTGGTTCAGGCCGTCCAGACGCGCCATATCCTCGTCGGACAAGGTGAAGTCGAAGACGTCGATGTTCTCGCGGATGCGGCTTTCACGGATGGACTTCGGAATGGTGACCACCCCGTGCTGCAAATCCCAACGTAGAATAACCTGCGCCGGCGTTTTGCCGTATTTGTCCGCAAGCTCGCTTAGCAGCGGCAGATCGAGATTGCCCTGCATCAGCGGACTCCAAGCTTCGAGCTGGATTTGGTGTTCCTTGCAGAACGTCCGCAGCTCCTGCTGAATCAGAAGCGGATGGAACTCGACTTGGTTCACCGCAGGAACGATTTCGCTATCCTGCAGCAAATCCTCCAGATGATGCACTTTAAAATTGCTGACGCCGATCGCCCGGACGAGTCCGTCCTTATACAGCTTTTCGAGCGCCTTCCAAGTTTCCTTATATTTGTCCTTCCCTGGCCAGTGAATGAGGTACAGGTCGATGACCTCGAGCTGCAGCTTGCGCCGGCTTTCCTCAAAAGCCCGAAGCGTGCTGTCATAGCCTTGGTCCGCGTTCCATACTTTCGTCGTGACGAACAGTTGGTTGCGCGGAATGCTGCTGGCTTGAATCGCTTGGCCTACCCCGGCTTCGTTGCCATAGACGGCAGCCGTATCGATGGAGCGGTAACCGGCTTCCAGCGCATGCTGCACGGCTTGGACGACCTCGTCGCCTTCCTTGGTTTTCCAGACGCCCAGTCCGAGCCATGGCATGCGGACGCCGTTGTTCAACACCGTAGTGTCGCTGTTTCGCTGAATCACGGTCATATTCAATTCCCTCCATGGACAAATTTCAATCAATGTTCATGATAACACAGTCGGGTGCGGAACGAAAAATTCGCCTGGGCGTTCCGTCCGTTGGAAACTTCGTTATTGAACGTCGGTATAAAAGAGTTTATTATGTAAGTTAAGGAAAAAATAGAATCAAACGGTAATCACGTGTATTGTCTTCTTGTTTCTGTAAGAACGTTAGCCGCACTGCACCGGCAGGGAGAGGAATAGCATGAAGCTTCGGACGTCCTTTATCTTGTGGTTTGTCGTGCCTGTAACGTGTCTGCTCGCTTTGAGCAACGTCATTTACTATTATACGACGAAACAGATGCTCATGAACAATCACTATAATGAAGTGGAAAGTTTCTCGAGCAATATCAAAGTTTATTTCGAGCATTCCCAACGGTCTGCCGACTATGCCGAAAAGCTGCTGGCGCAAAATTTGCGTCTGGCGGCCATGCTCGCGCAAAGCAAGCTGCCTCCGCGCTTGGAACAGGTGAGCAATAAGGAGTTGACGGAACTAAGCAAAGAGCTGCGCGTGTCGGATATTACGCTATTTCAGCGCAAGGGAGACGATATCGTAGCCACGCGTTCCTCCAATCCTACGCAACGGAACATATCTGCCAAAGAGTTTACCGATTTTTGGTTTCTCGCTCTCAAGCAACTGCTGGACGGTAAGAACGTATCGATTTCCGAAGGCTA
Source organism: Paenibacillus tyrphae (assembly GCF_024158745.1). Lineage (GTDB taxonomy): Bacteria > Bacillota > Bacilli > Paenibacillales > NBRC-103111 > Paenibacillus_G > Paenibacillus_G tyrfis_A. Next base: position 211,632 of record NZ_JAMZAW010000005.1, read on the forward strand.
TACGCTTCCCCATTATTGGTCAGGACCTGTGGACGTTTCATCCTCGGACCCGAATGCGCTCCATAAATTCGGATACTACCATGACGGCCAGACCGACTATATTATTGATCCATACTTCAGACAGGAGGATATGGAGGAATATGTGACCTTGGCTTCTTACATGCACATCATCGAACGTCTGCAGAAAGAAAAACCGTTCCTGATCGAAATCACAGGCTTCAATGCCGAGCGTTTCGGAGAAGAAATTTATGAAGTCAAGCAAAATAATCGGTTGGTTTTTCCTCATCCGACGCGCCCGATCTACTTTGGGCAGTATGCCATGCAGTCGGACGATGATGTGGAGATGGTCAGACAGGCACATCGGGACAAAAAGACGATCAGCTATCAGACAAGCGTTCAAGGAAGTGACGTGATTAAAAGCTTCGTGCCTATTGAAACCGGGCTGCCGTTGGTAGTCGGCCTTGTTTCGGATTACAGCTATATTCAGAACGAGCTGAAGCGTCAATCGGAGCGGCTTCTGACGATCAGCGTCGTGTCCTTCCTGATGCTCGGGGGGTTCGTGCTTGTTTTAATCCGGAGAAGCACGCTTGCAGCGGCTGTCATTTCCGCCGAGAAAATTTATCTTGAAAATATGAACAGCTTATTTACGGCCATCCGGGGGCTAAATCACGATGTCGGCAATATTGTCAATGCCATTCACGCTCATGTGCAAAAGAAGGAATACGACGAGCTGGAAAAAGTAACGCAAGCGTGGGTGAAGGAAGTGGTTGAAATTCAAGATGTCGTTGTGATCCGGCATCCGACGCTATCGGCCATTGTGCAATTCGCGGCCAGCAGCGCGATCAAGCAGAAGGTGAAGCTGGAGCACGACATCGCCGTCACGGGTGATCTGAAGCTGAACGGGGAGAAGTCGCTCGATTTGATTCGCATCGCAACCAATTTAATATCCAATGCGTTTGACGAGACCGTGAAGCTGCCGGTGGAGGAGCGACTGGTTCAAGTGGCCGCTTGGAACGCGGGCCGCTTGCTGTACTTCAAAGTATCCAATCGCGGGAGGCAGATCGGCGATGAGGAGCTGCCCCAGCTTCTAAGCGCGGGCTATTCCACAAAATTCAAGCACGAAGGCTTAGGCTTGCAAGTGGTCAAAGAGCTGGTGCAAAAATATAAAGGGCAGCTGTGGGTAGAAGATTTTGAAAGCGCAGGCGCTACGTTTATGTTCAAAATCCACATTTAGACAATCCAATGAACGATCATAAGGTGGTGAACCGGACGTTGAATCAAGGGGAACGACTGACCGCTTTAATTGCGGAAGACGATTTTGCACAAAAGCAGCTTTTAATTCGATTTGCCGAAGAGCATCATCTCATCGTCGTCGATACGGTGTCGTCGGGAAACAAGCTGGTGGACAAGTATATCGAGCTGCAGCCGGACCTCATCCTTACGGATATTAACCTGGACGATATTTCCGGTCTGAAGGCTTGCCGACTGATTAAGGCGAAGGGGTACGATCCTTGCATTATTGTGGTCACGGCGCTCACGGATATGAAATATGCGGAGGAAAGCTTTGAGATCGATTCGCTTTCCCTGATGCTGAAGCCCGTAACCTCCGAACGGTTCAAGAAAAGCTTGGAGAAGGCGAAGAAGCATTTGACACAGAAAAGAAAGCAGTCGCCCGCAGCCGCATCAAACGACGAACGCTTGATCCGCTTCAAGCAAAAAATCTGCGATTTGGACGGGCGAAACATCCAGCGGGAGCTTTATGTCAAGGAGGAGAAAATTGTTTACATCTCCAAGGACAGCAAGCAGATTTCGATCAAATGGACGGATTCGCATTCGGTTCAGACGATTCATACCTCCTCCACCCTGAAAGAGCTGAATGCGGCGACTTCGCCGCTTCTCTTCCAGTGCAACAAGAGCCAATTGGTCAACGTGAGATATATTCAAAAAATTTGCGCGGATCTGATTACGCCGGGCAATTACGAAATCCTGCTGCATGGCGTGCCCGAATCTTTGACGCTAAGCCGCAGCTGCTTCGCCCATTTTGAGCAGGCCCGTAAGCTGATGGCGGAAGAAAAAGGCGTACAGGACGCGGTGTTAAGGTCATATCCATAACTGCTTGCCGCGTTCTCGGTTTTCCGTATAGAACTACGTTATTCCACAAGAAGTGCGATTTTATGGGAGGAACGATTGCTTGTTTCGTTGTCGGAGATCTCGATCATCGTATCCCACGGGCTGTTCATCAGATAGCCGTAAACCTCGTAGCGTCCCGGTTTCTCCGGGGCGCTTATTTCAATTTGCCGCAGAGCCGCTTTCTCCGGCGGTGCTTCAAACCACCAGTACGGCTTGCCGTCAGGGAAGGGGATCTGCTGATTGTCCATCATTAGCCATACCAGATAATCTTTAGCCCCTGTAAACCCTCCGGCTCGCAGGGCCAGCTTTATTTTTTCATTCGGTTTCGCATGGATGACACTGGGGAATGTTCCGAATTCATCTGTATTTTCGAATTGCTGATTAATCCTGATCCCGCGAACAGGCGAGTTGGAGACTGTAAGAGCACTACGATCCGGGGTATCCGTTTTTATGAATTCGTTTTTTCCGGATTTTTTGATGGTGTATCTTCCCACAATGCCAAAAAAATCAGTAATTTTATCTTGAGTTTCTAAATCATTGTGCTTCGCTGCAATTGCAATGATCAGCGCATGAAGATCAGACGACAGCGATTCGATCGAAAAGCGGACGGGAATGCTTATCGAAGCGCCTTTTGCAAGATTAAAATTAAATTCCTTTACATTGCGAGTTTCCGATTCAACGAAAAAAGGTATTTTGACGTAGTCTACTAAAAGAGTAAGCGAAAAGCTCTGATCTTGTTCAGTTGAATTTTCAAATAGAATGCTATGGTTGAATTCATTTGATTGGCTAAGGTCCAGGAATAATTGGGATACTTCTGCGCCCTGGGCGTCTTTTAACTCTATACTATAGCCTTCGGAGATGATTTTTTTTTCGGCAGGCTTAGACGAATGCATGACCATATTAAATGCAAGTCCGATGGCGCTTCCGAGCATAATGTAGAGTATGAACTTGAATACCTTGCGCAAGCTAATCCTCCTCCGACTCTTTTGGTCAGCAAACAGCCTGGAATTATTGATATACTTTGATTTGGCTCGAGTCAGTTTTGCCTTTATGAGTAGCACCAAACCATCCGTATGCATGGTCACCGCCCGGGGCAGTAAGATCTGTTGTTACATAATCAGTGTTATTTGCCGACCGAGGTTTACTAGGTTTGACCGGCTGTCCGTTCGCGTACTTAATGGCTGCGTCTACACTCAAACGGTCAATTTTGCTTCCATCCACAGATTCTACCGTCGCATAAGCTGTCGTACCGTCGTAACTCAACGTTCCGAGAATTTGTTTTCCATTTACAGGGAAACGAGCAGTATCATTCCCTGCCAAAGCCGAGCCCGTCATGGCGACCAAGAGTGCGCTTGCAACAATAGCGACTTTACCTTTCATTTTAAATCCCTCTATGAATAGAATAGTTACTTCACTTGAATACGACGTCGCTTGTGTGAAGTGATTTCATTATTTCATAAAAAAGTAACTAGATTATATTTTTGTAATAAATGGCTGAAAATATCTATTTTCTTGTGTGAAAATTGTCGAAAACATGCTCCTCTTCAAGCGATTTGAGTAGAGAACCGATTTTTTCGCCGGATAGCTATATCTATTCTCGAGAAAAATATTTACAAATATAACCTAATTTAATATAATTATCCATGTATAAACTTTTATTACTCAATACTTTTGTTTTAAAACATCTTTTGTCGTGGCAGACCCGTCAATCGTCCGTCGTTGTTTTTGTTCGGAAAAAAACGAAGGGAGCGGTAAGTGTGGAGGTCGTCGAAAAGATCGTTTATCCCGATGAGATCACCGGATTCAGCACGGAGGAGCAGCGGTTTGAGCCATATTCGTGGTATCGGGAGATGAGAAGGAGCCATCCGATTCATTTCGATTCGAAGCAACAGGTTTGGAATGTCTTTTTACATCGCGACGTGGAGCGGGTCTTGTCCGATTCTCAGCTGTTTTCCAGCAAAAACGACCGGAGGCTGTCGTCGTTGCCGGTTATAGGAGAGGAAGAGAAAAGCCTGACCTCAATGGACCCTCCCTTGCATGCCAAAAGACGAGGGCTGGTTGCCAAAGCGTTCACCCCAAAGTCGCTTAAGACATGGGAACCGCGAATTGCCGCGGTCGCGCAATATTGTCTGGATCAAGTTCGGGAACAGGATACGATCGATCTTGCCTACGATCTGGCCATTCCTCTGCCGGTGACCGTCATTGCGGAACTTTTGGGCGTTCCGTCGAGCGATTGGAAGCAATTCAAGCTGTGGTCGGATGCGATTATCACGCCGGGCAGCCGCGACACCTATGGCGAAAGCGTGAGGGCAAAGGAGCAGGCACTGAAGGAAATGGCGGACTACATACGGCCAATTATCCGGGAAAAAAGAAGCCGTCCCACGGATGACATCATCTCGGATTTGACGATCGCCGAGCTCGAAGGGGAGTGTTTGAGCGACGAAGAAATTATTCATTTTGGTATAGGATTGCTTTTTGCCGGGAACGAGACGACGACGAGGCTGATCTCCAATGCATTCTATTGCTTTCTGGTCGACCAGCCTACCGCTTACCCGCTGCTCAAGAAGGAGCTATCGCTCATTCCGAAGGCGGTGGAAGAAGTGCTACGCTACCGCTCGCCCGCCCAGTTCATGATGCGCAGAGTTGCACAGGATACGAATGTGTTCGGTGCGGAAATGAAGAAAGGGGAATCGATTATCGCGTGGATCGGCTCGGCCAACCGTGATGAGGAACGTTTTGTCCAAGCGGAACAGTTCGATCTGAACCGGCCGAATAATCAGCAGCACCTGTCGTTCGGAAAAGGGACGCATTTCTGTCTGGGCGCGCCGCTGGCGAGGATGGAAGCGAGCATCGGCTTGAGTGAATTCATGAAGCGCTATTCCCGGCTGACTCTGCCTGAAGATTGGAGCTTGAGTGAAAACCTCGGGCAGAGGGGATTTCTCGCTAAGTTTCCCGTTCACGTCGAGCGGTAGCATATCGGGCGAAAAAACTGAAAGATCAAGGGGATATGGTCCTTTATGAGCTTGTTGAGAAACCCGCTTCCCCGGTGGAGTATATCCCTCCAGTCGCTGCCCTTCCCCAGAAAGTGAAGAAACTCTTAAAAGCTTATTCTGATACTTTCCGGGGACCCCGTCTACTCGTGAACTTGAAATTTGTCCGAGATTTCTACTCCTAAGGTTTCTCAACAGCCTGTCTCCGGTCTTAACCGGAGGCATTTTTTGCGTATGTTCCCTTGGCTAAATGGCCGCCATCTCGATGGGCCGTTCCTCCGGTAGTTCCGGTTTGATTACGCTGCCGCTGATCAGGTATTAATACACCCCGTTTGGTACGGACTAGGAGTTGTCGGTTTGATACCGTAAAAGTGGCGGGAAAAGTAGGGTTTCGCTGTTTTTTGTATTTTTTGACGATATGCAAAAAAATATACGGTGCAATGCCCGGCGTCTCCAAGCGCACAGCCGCTCTTGTCTCTTGATAGGGGATTCGACAATATTTTGAACAACGCCATCCGTTGTTGTCAAACGGTCCGCAGGTTGTTATGATAAAGAGGATCTTTTTAAGAGTGAAGGATATCACAATCGATGTCGAATTCCTCACACAAGGGGGTTGCATAAAGGTGGAAAAACAGGCAAGTTTGGGGATGGGCGTAGAGACGACAGATGTTGAGGCGGATACCGCTATCAACTCGCCGGCTACGTGGAGAGATTTTGTGAATCTCGCCAAACCCGGCATTTTGTTTTCTAACGCGATTACGGCATTTGGCGGCTTTTGGGTCGCTTCCGGCTGGCATATCCAGTGGGATAAATTGATATATATGCTGCTCGGCACTGTGTTGGTGATGGCGTCCGGGTGCGTGCTGAACAACTATTTGGACCGGGATATGGACAAGAAGATGACCCGGACGCAAAAGCGTGCTACCGCAGTAGGCAGCATTGCTCCGCAGACCGTGTTATGGTACGGCATTGTGCTCGGCGTTGTCGGCCTTTCGGTGCTGTGGTTCTTGACGAATCCACTTACCGCTTTGCTCGGTTTGCTCGGTTTGTTTATTTACGTATGGATTTATACCGCATGGTTTAAGCGGTCATCCGTATGGAGCACGTTCGTCGGCAGCTTTTCCGGCGCGATGCCTACGCTGCTCGGCTACTGTGCCGTTCAGGGACAGATCGATGCCGCGGGGCTTATTCTGTACGGCATTATGTTCCTGTGGCAGCCGCCGCACTTCTGGGCGCTTGGCATTCGTCGGATGGAAGAATACCGCGCCGCCGGCTTCCCGCTTCTGCCGGTAGTCAAAGGAACGTACATTACCAAGATGGCGATGGTCCGTTATATCGTGCTGCTCGTGCCTATTTCGCTTTTGCTGTACTGGCTTGGTTACGTAGGACCGCTTTACTTCTTCGCGGCTACGATCATGGGTTTGTACTGGGCGTTCTTGAGCCTCAAAGGGTTCAAAGCGGAGGATGAAGTGCAATGGGCCAAAAAAATGTTTATTTACTCCATTAACTATTTGACCTTGCTGTATATCATCATGGTCATCAGCACCACTCCTTTACCGTAGGGTATTCGCGGACGGTGCAAAACGGTGGATGACAATCCCTTGGCCCCGGCCTTGGGATTTATTTTTTGAATAATGGGAAGGTGAGCGATGATATGCAGAAAACCGGTTTTAAAATCGTCGTCATGGTATTGCTGGTTGGTTTGATTGCAACATTGGCTTATATGCTGGTGAAAGGTCCGGAGAAAAAAATCGGGGTGCTCAAGAAGGCGCCGGATTTCAAGTTGGAAAACTTGGACGGCAAGACGGTAACGTTGGCTGATACCGCAGGAAAAGCGAAGCTAGTATATTTTTATTTTTCCTATTGTCCTGACGTCTGCCCGCCGACGACCTACAACCTGTCTAAAATTCAGGACGCCTTGGTGAAAAAAGGTGTGTTCGGCACAAAGACGGCGCTTCTATCCATCACGTTCGATCCGACGAGAGATACGCCTGAACGGCTCAAGGAATTTTCCGCCCGCTTCCATCCGGATTACAAGGGCTGGTACTTCCTGCGCGGCGACGAGGCTTATACGGCGGACCTTGCCAAAAAATTTGACGTCCTCGTAGCCAAAGACCCGAAAACCGGCAATTTTACGCATACGAACTTGTTTTTGCTGGTCGACGGCAAAGGCGATGTGCGCACCTACTATTCGGGCAACGACGAAAATATCGATATCGAAGGAATCGCAAACGATTTGATTCAGGTTAGCAAGGAATCATAGGCTTATGACGAGGGCATCGATTTGACATGGCTTATTTTACGCACATTCTGCTCAATAATGTCATTCCGCTGACTATCATGATTGCGGTAGGCGTCATTTTGTACCGGGCGTTCAAGCTCGATATCAAGACGCTTTCCAAGTTGAATTTTTACTTATTCTCCCCGGCGCTCGTATTCAAAATGCTGTACGAATCGTCGCTGTCGCTGGCTGTTCTGGGCCAAACGCTGCTGTTTTTCGTCCTGTTTTTTGCCGCGATGTTTCTTTTGATGGAAGTCGTAATCCGTCTGCGGGGATATAAGGGCGGCATGATCCCGGCGATGCGCAACAGCGTTATTTTTTACAACAGCGCGAACTATGCGATTCCGCTCAATCAGCTTGTGTTTGTCGGGGACGCGTTCACCTTGTCGATTCAGATCATCATTATGATGATGCAGAGCCTGCTGCCGAACACGTACGGCATCTATGCTGTCAATGCTTCCAAGCGCAACGACATGAAGCAAACGCTCCGCACGATACTGACGCTGCCGGTTATCTATATCATTCCGATCGCGTTTTTGATGAAAGGGCTGCACATTCCTATTCCGGGACCGGTGTACGCTCCGATCAATTATGTATCGGACGCATTTATTGCAACCGCTCTCTTGACGCTCGGCGTACAATTGGGAAGCATGAAATGGACGTTTAATCTGACGGATGTCATGCTGTCAAACTTGCTGAGGCTCTGTGTGGGCCCGGCCGTCGGCTTTCTGATCGTTCTGCTAATGGGGATCGAAGGGGTCATGGCGCAGGCGCTTGTACTGTCTTGTGCGGTGCCGACATCGCTGAGCAGCGTACTCATTGCGGTCGAATACGACAATGAGGCGGAATTTTCGTCACAAGCCGTGTTTTCCTCGACGATATTCAGCATTTTTACGGTAACGCTGGTTATTTATTTAATAAAATTTATAAGTTAGAACTTCTCAAAGGTCGGGATCACCGGGGGATAGATGATAAACTCCTCCAGCCCGGCCTTTTCCAATTGCTGAATAAGATACTCGTCCGGCGTGCCTTCGACGCCGGCATAGCCGCGCCTCGTATAAATTTGTTCGGCATCCGGAAACGTATCCCGAAGGATGGCGCGTATTTTTTTGCCCGAGGGGTCATTATCCGTAAACAGGTACACATCGTGCGTCCCGATCTTCTTCTTCAACTCTTCCAAACGATCCGTATTCAGCGATCCGAAGGTACAAACGATGATGATGTCCTCTGTCAGCAAGCGGCGAAGCCTGCTTTTGTCATTTTTTCCTTCCACAATAATAGCGATAGACATTGACGGCCTCCGTTTCTGCAATGAATTTCTTTCTTGTAGTATATCCCCTTTCGCCGTCCGAACCAATCCCCGCGTGTATGTATTTCCCAGGAAATGTCGGAAGCTGGCCGTCGTTACGGTAGAAGAAACGACAGGAGAACGCATTCTTTTGAAAACAAAAGGGCCGTTGCCCTTGTCTGCGAGAGACAAAAGAAACGGCCCTATTTCATGGAGAGTGGTTCATGATGCGTTAACAATTAGTTGTTGATAAAGCTTGCTTTAGAGAGCAGACGTTTCAGCATGGTTGCGGATTGTGCGCGAGTCGCCGTATCGCGGGCGCCCAACGTGTCGTCCGTCATGCCGTCGATGATGCCGGCGTCAATCGCAGCGGCGATTTCGTTCTTCGCCCATACGATTTTGCTTGCGTCTTTGAATTTCGCCAACAGCTGAGTTTGTTTATCAGCCGAGACGTCCGGTTTCGCACCGGCATAGTTCAGAGCGCGTACGACCATAGCCGCCAGCTCTTCGCGGTTGATCGTAGCGTTCGGACGGAACGTTCCGTCTTCATAGCCGTCAACCAGCTTCGCGTTTGCCGCTGCGCTTACTACGCTTGCGTACCAATCGCTAGCTGCTACGTCTTTGAACGTGCTGCTGCCGCTGTTCGTATCCAGACCCAGCGCGCGAACAACCAGTGCTGCGAATTCCGCACGGGTGATATTGCGCTCCGGCTGGAATGTCGTGTCGGTTACCCCGTCAACGACAAGCTTGTTAGCCAGCAGTTTGATGTAGCTTTCAGCCCAGTGGCCTTTGATGTCGGAGAAGGTCTTATCCAACTCGATTACGGCATAGATGCTGCTGCCGTTGCGTTTCAATGTCGCTTCGCTTTTACCATCCGTCGAAGAGAAGACAGCAGGCACAAAGCTCAGTTTGCCCGTTGTCGGGTTGTACAGAACGCCTGTCGCTTTGGACGAATCGACAGCTTTGCTCAGCGGAAGAATCCGGCTGATGTAGTTGTTGCCAAGGTCCAGCGCAGCGGTTTTCTCGTCTTTGCCAAGACCGACGATATCGAAATCGATAGCATTGCTGGCTACCGTACCGCCAAGCGCTTTAGCAGCTTTGTCTACGCCGTCCTTTGTTGTATCGTTTGCTTTCGCGATAGTTACTTTCAGCTTCAGCTCATCCGTCGTTACCGACAGCTTGTTGGCCAAGTCTTGCAGCTTCAACGCGTTGAGCGGAATGATGTAAGCACCGTTGTCGTTAACGATGACCAGTACCTTTTTGGAATCCGTTACGTAATCGACAAGTGCTTTAGCCGGAATCAGAGCGATGTCGCCGCTCAGCTTCAACGTCACTTTGTCGTTGTTTTTGAACGAATTTTTCAGTTGGTCGGCATCGACAGAACCGTTGGAGCTTACGTTGATAATTTCCGAACCCCAGATTCCACCGCCGCCACCACCGCCGTAGCAGCAAGTGCTACCGCCGCCGGGATTAGTGCCGTTGTTACGGTATACGGATTGGTAAACGGAGTCGGTAATCGTTTTGCCGTCAACTGACGTACCGAATGGTCCTTGTACACGAACATAATCATAGGTGTTGCTCGTTACAGTAAATTTGTAGTTATAAACATTGTTTGTAACATCGTAGTCAACATAAGTGACACTGGAAACGTCAAAACGATTTCCGTTCGGGTCAAACGCGTATACAGTAGCATTCACGCTGTAAACATCGGAATACACCGTACCGGTTACCGTGTTGTTGCTTTCAAATTTCAAATCTTTGAATCCCGTAGCGGCAAACGCCAACACGGGAACCAATACAGAAATGATAAGCATCAGTACGGTCACTTGTGCTGTCTTTTTAAGCACAGCAGGTTTCATGCAGGGTTCACTCCTATCTTTCTTGACGAATAATGGATTATTACTAATGCGTTGAAAAGGTTTCCTGGACAAATGCATTTTCACCTCCTTCAGCCAGTCTATTGAATATCATTTAGATGTTTTCGAATCGGACAGAGCTATTTATGTCCGTCGCGCCAATGGTGAAATCATCCATTACGGCAGCCCTTGAACATTACCCAAATCTGCCCGCAGTGAAACATCTCGGCATCTTAAACGGCGGAGAGTGAGATAAAGTTGCGTTCTGAACCGTTTATCACAACTTTTGGACTATTAATTTATGACTAAATTCCTATAAAATACCGAATTGGGAATATCGAGACGATTCTCATTCCATCTGGAAAAGCAAAAAACCGCGGCCCAAATCTCCTCATACCCCCAAGTTCGTGTCAAACTCGCACGGGAGCGGCAAACGAACGGGACGGCAGCAAAGAGAGCGCAAGCATAAGGCAGAGAAAAGCGAGGAAATACGGCGATACTTGTGTCCGTGTATGCCCGGCCACAATCGGGCCGATAAAGGCGCCGATCGAGTACGAAACCGACAGAATCGAGAAGACGCGTCCGTAACGGTCCGCGCGCGTCAGGGCTGCAAGCAGCGATGCGATGGCCGGAAAAATGACACCCTTGGTCATCCCGATCAGAAACAGCGAAGCATAGAGAGGCAGCGGCCAATGAACGGACATCCCGAAAAAAATGAACGCCAGCGCAAGGCAGCCGAACAACATTCGGTAAAAAGGGAAAATTCGGTTCAAAAACAGTAAACTAAGCGTCACCAGCGACCCCATGGAAATGACGGAAAAGAACACGCCGGAGGTCATGATCGAGCCGCTTGCCTCCTTCATCAACGGAAGCTCGAAAAACAAAATGCCTTGGGAGCAGGACAGCGCAAGAGGAATAACGAAGAAAAGCCAAGGAACGTTCTCCTGGCCGGAGACCGGTAAATTATCTTGGGAAGCAGGAGGAAGGGCTTGTTCCCCGGCAATCGCCGCATTGGTTGGGCGCTCGCTTCGCTGTTCCTTTACCCCGATCCAAGCGAGTAGGCCTGTAAGGATGAGGCCCCATCCTAGAAACGTAAACGATTTGGCAAAGCCAAGCTGCGAGACCAGGTAGGCGCCGGCCGCCGGACTGAGCACGGAAGCGATGGTATGCACCATGCCGTTGCCGGCCATCAGCTTGCTTTGTTGAATTTGGTTTTTGGCGATTTTGGCGAGCAAGGACAAGCAGGCCGGCGATAGAAATGCCAGGACGAAGCCGCTGATCGAACGGATGACGAGTAGTCCCCACGGATCGCTGACACGGGATTGAATTAAGAGCACGATTCCTGCTACAATCAGGCTGAACACAATGAAGCCCTTGCTTCCATAACGGTCGACGCCGTAGCCTGCGATCAGGTTTCCGGGCAAGTGCGTGATCGAATAGACCCCGAGAATAAGCCCGATGAACGAAGGCGTCGCCCCTAGCGACACGGCAAACGGAGTCAGAATCGGGTACTGGGCATGCAGGTCGAAAATGGCGACGAACATGAACAGATAGAGCCATACGGCGGTTTTCATGAAATCACCTCTTTCCATAATGGGGTTCGTCCGTCTACCGCTACTCTATACGTTTACGTCTGCCGGCAAAGGGATAGTACAAGTATTTTGCAACGTGCCGGATCGTTTAGCGTATATGAAACGTGGGTTCCGGCGGACAAAAGGAGGGATGCCGGATGGACATGTTTATCCGAATCGTGCTGGTAGCCGTCTTGGTACTGGCGCTGTGGAGGCTGTTTGGATCATTGCGACGAACCAGGCGAAGAGAGAATAAAGGGGAGGAAATCCAGCGCAAGCTCGCCGAGCTCCGCAAAAAAAGAGATGAAGAGTGACTCGGGGCTGGTGTATGATAAGGGCGCGGAGAACTACCGTAAGGGATTTACATAAGCGATGGAAGAAGGACTTTTAGGGGAGCGATGGAAGTGGATTTCGTAACGGCTTTTTTATCCGAGCGGTGGTATGTGCTCGTCGGGGCGCTGATTGTGCTGTTTCTCGTTATCAAAGTGGTGAAAACCGTCATCAAGTGGGTTCTTGTGCTCGCGATACTGGCAGGGCTCTTCTGGTATGGCGCAAGCTACAAGGATCAGCTCTTGGAACTGGGCACGACGGTGGGAGCGAAAGTTGCCGCCGAAGCTAAAAATCAAGCGGTCAAAGCGATTACCGACGAAGTGAAAGAAGCAAAATACAGCCAGAATGCCGACGGCTCGTATACCGTAAGCACCAAAAGCGTGAAGCTGGAAGGCAGACCCGGCTCTAGCGATGTGCAGGTTACCTTTATGAACCAAACGTTCACGATGAAGCTGGACGATGTCTTGAAAGGATTTATTGATCAAGCGAAGAAAAACGCCGGCCAATAAGTCTTCGGGACGCATCGCGATAGGAAAGGAGGGGGACGCTGGTGAACGAACTGCAGAAGCTGGTGCAAATCAACTTGATTACCGTGCTTATCGCCGTATTGTTTGTAGTATCGATTGTACAGGGCTTGCTTCGTGGGGCGTCCTCCTCGGCGAAGCATCTTGCGCTCATGGTAACGGAAGGGGCAGTTACGCTGCTCAGCTTATTTCTCGCTTGGGAGATGACTTCATGGCTGTCGCCCAAGCTGCAGGCGTGGCTTATAGGGCTTGGGCTAACGATCCCGTCCGAGGAGCTCGGCTTTTGGAAGCAGCTGTATTACACCGCTGCAACGGCTCTGCGTGATTTTTCTCTGCTGCGGTTCAGCGTCCTGTTTGTTTTGGGATACGGCTTGATCAAGCAGTTGGTTTACCGCATTATCGACCCGCTGGTAGACGATTGGCTGGCGGAACGGACGAATGCGGACTCCGCTAGCGGGGGGCGAGTCGCCTCTCCCTCCCTGCTCAGCAGTCTGATCGGCGGCGTCATCGGCTCGGTGACCGGGTTTGGCCGGGGAATGATTATGATTGCCGTGCTGTTTATCGTCACGACGCTGTTCCCGCAGACGCCGGTGGCCGCTTATATTCAGGATTCGTCTCTTTTTCAAAAAGGGGCGACGGAAGTGATCCGCCCGATGACGGGCGACTTTTTCGCTAATCAGCTCCCCGTTTTCACGCGGGCCGTGGAACAGGAGTTCGGCAACATTTTACAGCGGAAATACGAGGTCGTGGATGCCCGCATTCCCCAGGATGTCGCGGAAGCGGCCAAGCAGGTGACGGCCAAAGGCCAGACCGACGAAGAGAAAGCTAAGCTGCTGTACCGCTGGGTCGGCACGCGTATCAAGTACGACTGGGACAAAGTGAAGGCGTACGAGGAGCAGCGTATTTGGAGAGAGCAGACGCCGGAGGATACGTTTAATACGAAGAAGGGCGTGTGCATCGACTTTTCCAGGTTGTACGCGGTCATGGCGAGATCGGTCGGACTGGACGTCAAGGTTGTGACCGGACTCGGCTACGACGGGCGGGGCGGTTACGGCCCTCACGCTTGGAACGAAGTGTACCTGGGGGAGAAAAGAGAGTGGGTGCCGCTCGATTCCACCTGGGTGGCCAGCGGAGGCAACTGGTTCAATCCGCCCCGTTTTCAGGACACGCATATTAAAGATACGTAATAACGGAAGCCGGACGGCCGCCACAAGCGACGAACCGGTTTTTTCCTTTTCCGTGCGTTTCTATAAATTCCTCGAATATGATACACTTGTGAAGATATAAGTTTGAAAAAGGTGGGTTTATCGTTGCTGCGCAAACCGTTAACGCAATATAAAGCGATATTTTTCGATGTCGGCGATACGCTGATGACGATTCCGGCGGCCCGGGTCATCATGCAGCAATTTTTGGCGAGCCGGTCTTTTCATCGGGGACAGGAGCAAATCGGGGAACTTTTTACCGAAGCTTTTCGTTTATTTTATTATGGGAAGCAGCTTGACCCGTTCGAAGCCTGTACGCCGGAATCGGACCGGGCTTTCTGGATGAAGCTGTACGATTATATCCTTAAAAAACTGGGTGTCGAAGAGGAAAAGTGGACGGAAGAGCAGATTCACATTTGCTGCCACGAGCTCTACGACTTATTCACGGCCCCGCAGCAGTATGCGCTGTTCGAAGATGTGGAGGAAAGCCTCCTGGCCTTCAAGGGGAAAGGGCTGCGGCTCGGCATCATTTCCAACTTTGCGCCGACCTTGCGTTCGATTTTGGAATACAAGGGCATCCTGCATCACTTCGATCCGGTTATCGTCTCGACGGAGGTCGGTTTGGAGAAGCCGGACCCGGCGATTTTCCGTCTGGCGCTGGAACGCGCCAAGCTGGAGCCGGAGGACGTGCTGTATATCGGGGATCACGAGCGCAACGACATTTGGGCCCCTGCTCAAGCCGGCATTGATGCCGTCAAGATCAAACGATACGATTATCATACCGGGGACGGCATTCTTTCCCTGCGCGAGCTGCTGCAGGACGTGAAATAGCATATGGGAATCATTTTTGGAAGGAAGGAGCCGCAAGCAAGATGAAGAAACCTATCGGCATGGACGACTCGAGCAAGCAGGACGGAAGCCAGCGCCGTCATTTTACGACCCGGATCAACCTGTTCTTTTTCTTTACGTTTTTCCTGTTTTCCGTACTTATCGTACGGCTGGCGATGCTGCAATTTGTCGAAGGCAAAGAGCTGTCTGCGGAAAAGGACAAAATCAACAACGCCGATACGCCGATCCCGCCGATTCGCGGCAATATTTTCGACCGCAAAGGCGCTCCGATCGCCTACACGACGTCGGCGCAGTCGCTCTACTTCCGCATCGAGCAGGACCAGCCCAAGGATCAAGTGGTCGCGTTGGCCAAGCGCTTGGCGGAAATCTTCGCGCAGTACGGCAACAAGGACGTGAAGCAGCCGACCGCAGAGGAAATCATCAAGGAAATGGATGTCGGCTTCGATTTGAACCAGCAGGAAACAGCCAAAAAGCCGAGCTATTACTCGGTGCCGAGGCGGATCAAGACCGATTTGACGCAGGCGGAAATGGCGTTTATTTTGGAGCACCGCGACGAGCTGAAGTGGATCGAGATCATGGAGGAGAGCCTTCGCACATACGACCGCGAGAACACGATTGCAGTGCAGCTTGTCGGGTACATGCGGCCGTTCTCGACGGCGAGAGAAGCGAAGAACGGGCTCGAATTTTATAAGGACAAAACGAAAACGGAAGGCTATTTGGACCGGGAATACGTCGGCTATGATGGGATAGAGCTGATGTATCAGGAAGAGCTCCGCGGCAAAAACGGCGTGAAGTCGTATCCGGTCAACGCCTTGCAGAAAATTATCGGCAGCGCGGAAGCGCCCCCGGTTATCCCGCCGGAGAAGGGGAACAACCTGTTCCTGACCATCGACAAGAACGTCCAGCTTGCTACCGAGAAGGCGGTCATGGACCATCTGGTGACGCTGAAAAGTCCGGCCTACCGCTCCAATCCTTACGCGAATAAAGGAGTCAATGCCGTCGCGGGCTATGCCGTGGCGATGGAGGTCGAGACGGGCAAAGTCGTGGCGATGGCCAGTATGCCGGATTACGATCCGACCTTCTGGAGCAATCCGTTCTCGGATTCCGATTACAAGCAGGTTCAAACGAAAATCAACAACGGCACGATTACGACGGCGTACCCGGATTATCCGGAAGACGAACAAAAATACCACCCTACGTCCATCGTGTATATGGGCTCCGTCGTTAAACCGCTCTCGGTGCTGATCGGGCTCAACGAAGGGCTGTTCACGACCAATACGACTTATAACGATACCGGCGTATTCACGTACGGAAAAGACAACAGTTCCAAGCTGACAAATTCCGGCAGAGCCTCTTTTGGACCGATCAATGCAACGGAGGCGATCAGACACTCGTCAAACACGTTCATGTCCGCTTTGATCGGCAATGCGCTGTACATGCGCAGCCCTAACAAAGCCGTAGAAATTTGGGACCAGTATTTGGCCAAATTCGGCTTGGGCGTGCTTACCGGCAGCGGTCTGCCGCGGGAAAGCGCAGGAATCAGTGAGTACAAGACGAATACAAAAGAAACTCCGCAATCTCGGATGGTATTCGCCTCCTGGGGACAGAACGAGAAGTACACGACGCTCCAATTGGCGCAGTATACGACAACGTTGGCCACCCGGGGCAAGCGGCTTCAACCGCTGCTTGTTGACCGGATCGAGACGTATGACAAAGGACAAGTACTCAAGAAATTCGACCAGGCCATCGTGCTGGATCAGACCGATTTCCCGAAAGCTTATTGGGATTCTGTGATTAAAGGAATGCTGCAGGTCGGCATTCAAGGCTTTGACGATTTTCCATATACGCTCGCCAGAAAAACAGGGACATCGACGCAAAGGGTGGCCGGCGGCAAAGAAATCGACAACGCCGTGTTTATCGCCTTCGCGCCTGCGGAAAATCCGAAGCTTGCCGTCGCCGTCGTCGTCCCGGAGGGCGGATTCGGCTCCTACGGAGCGGCACCGATCGCACGCAAAATGTTCGACGCTTACGATCAATATATCGGGTTGGACGGAAAACCGAAAGGGCCTCCGACTGAAACCAAAACGCCATAGCAAAGCACTGGAAATCTCCTCGAGCAGAGGGGATTTCTTTTTTTATAAAAAAAAGTTGCACTAGGTCAACATATTTGTGTATTATAAACATATAGTCATTAGGGAAATAAAAATGGGCTAATACAACTTATTTGAAAGATGGGAGAGGGGTACTTTGAAAAACGTAAAAACAAAACCGAGGCTATCGTCTTCGTTCAAGCGATTTATTATGACAATCATGTTCCTCGCACTTGCCGTATCGCTCGCTGCATGCGGAGCGCCTAAGGAGAACGCCGCTCCCGGCAAAGTGAAAATAACGGCCACGATCGGAATGATCGCCGATATTGTCAAACAGGTTGGGGGAGAGCACGTCGAGGTGACCGGATTGATGAAGGCGGGCGTCGACCCGCACTTATACAAAGCGTCGCAAGGAGATCTGAAAAAGCTGGACCAAGCGGATATCATTTTCTATAACGGGCTTCATTTGGAAGGCAAAATGACCGACGTCTTCGAGAAAATGGAGAAAACGAAGCCGACGGTGGCCGTAACGAAAAATATTCCGGAGTCGAAGCTTCGCGGCATGGAGGACGGAACCGGAGCGCACGACCCTCACGTATGGTTCGACGTCAAGCACTGGATCAGCGCGACCGAGACGGTACGCGACGAGCTCAGCAAGCACGATGCGGCGAATGCGGCGGATTACAAGAAAAACGCGGAGGCATACATCAAGCAATTGGAGGAACTGCACCAGTTCGCGAAGGAGCAGATCGCTTCGATTCCGGAAAAGCAGCGCGTACTTGTTACAGCGCATGACGCGTTCGGTTACTTCGGGGATGCTTACGGCATCAAAGTGATGGGGCTTCAGGGCATCAGCACCGCGTCGGAATACGGCTCCAAGGACGTCAGCGATCTCCGCGACTTCCTCGTGGCGAACAAGATTAAGGCGGTATTTGTCGAATCGAGCGTGCCGAAAAAATCGATCGAGGCCGTTATCGAAGGAGCCAAGAAGCAAGGACACGAAATTCAAATCGGCGGCGAGCTGTTCTCCGACGCGATGGGGGAAGAAGGCACGCCGGAGGGCAACTATATCGGTATGGTGAAGCATAACATCAATACGATCGTTCAAGCGTTGAAATAAGAGTCCGGGAGAGAGGGCGAGAAGCGGACGAACGAAAAAGGGGAGTGGAACCAATGAAAGAACAGCGGATACCGTTATCCATACTAGGCATGACAGTAGCTTACCAGAAAAAGCCGGTCCTCCGAGATATATCGCTGCAGGTACCGGAAGGAAAATTGATTGGCATCGTCGGTCCGAACGGCGCCGGCAAATCGACGCTGATCAAAGCGGCTCTCGGACTCATTCCCAGCGTAACCGGAGAAGTTTCGATTTACGGCAAGCCTTACGCCGAGCAGCGGAAGCTCATCGGCTACGTGCCGCAGCGGGAGTCCGTCGATTGGGATTTTCCGACAAGCGCTCTCGATGTGGTGATGATGGGACGATACGGTCATTTAGGCTGGTTCAAGCGTCCGGGCGCCAAAGAGCGGGAGATTGCCATGGATTGCTTGTCCAAAGTAGGCATGGCCAACTTTGCCGACAGGCAGATCAGCCAGCTGTCCGGCGGACAGCAGCAGCGCGTGTTCTTGGCCCGCGCGCTGGCGCAGGATGCGAAGCTGTATTTTATGGACGAACCGTTCGTCGGCGTCGATGCGGCTACGGAGAAAGCGATCGTAACGCTGCTCGGCGAGCTCCGGGAGCAGGGCAAGACCGTTCTGGTCGTGCATCATGACCTCGCGACCGTGAAGCAATATTTCGATTGGGTCATTCTGCTGAATGTAGAGCTTCAGGGCATCGGACCTGCGGAAGAAGTATTTACGCGGGACAATCTTCAACGAACCTACGGCGGGCGGCTGGCGTTTTTGGATCAGCGTGACGGCGCGCTCGTCGTGAACGCGAGGTGAGCGGCATGGCATGGTTGGAATTATTCCGTGATCCGAACGCGCAATGGATCTTAATGGGGAGCATGCTGCTCGGACTGAGCAGCGGCGTGCTTGGCAGCTTCGCTTATTTGCGCAAGCAGAGCCTGATGGGCGACGCGCTTGCGCACGCGGCGCTGCCGGGCGTGTGCATCGCTTTTATGCTGACCGGTTCGAAATCGATCTTTTTCTTCCTGCTTGGTGCGATTGTCGCCGGTCTGGCGGCTACCTTCGGGATTGGCTATGTCACCCGCAACTCCCGAATCAAGCAGGATACGGCGCTTGGCATCGTATTGTCGGTATTTTTCGGACTCGGCATCGTGCTGCTGACCAAAATTCAGCATGGCGGCAGCGGCAACCAGAGCGGCCTCGACAAGTTTCTGTTCGGGCAGGCGGCCTCCATGGTGCTGTCGGATGTCATCACGATGGCGGTTGTGGCGCTGCTGCTGACGATGATTTGCGCCTTGCTGTTCAAGGAATTCAAGCTGCTCAGCTTCGATCCGGGCTTTGCCAAGGGGATCGGGCTGCCGGTCGCTTTTCTCGACCAGTTCATGATGTTTCTGATCGTGGTGGCCGTCGTCGTCGGCATTCAGGCCGTAGGCGTCGTGCTGATGTCGGCGCTGCTCATTACACCGGCCGTCTCGGCCCGGTATTGGACCGAAAAGCTGGGCGTCATGGTGGTGCTCTCGGGCGTCTTCGGAGCGCTCAGCGGCTTCTTCGGCACCCTGCTTAGCGGCATGGCGAACAATATGCCGACCGGACCGCTTACGGTGCTGGCCGCGACCTTTTTCTTCGTCGTGTCGGTGCTGTTCGCGCCGCGCCGGGGGCTGCTAGCTAAATTGCTGGAGCGATTGGCCGTTAAACGCAGCGTACTAAGCGAGCGGGAGCTTCGGCCGCAGCTGCACGGCATCGGTGCGGCAGGCGAACCGCTTCGGAAGGAGGGGCAGGCATGAACGACTTCTGGATACTGCTGACGGCTGCGCTCGTAGCCTGCTCCTGCAGCTTGCTCGGCTGCTTCCTCGTTCTGCGGAAAATGGCGATGATCGGGGATGCCATCAGCCACTCGGTACTGCCGGGTATTGTGCTGGCGTTTCTGTTCAGCGGCTCGCGGGATTCGCTCTGGATGATGCTGGGGGCGTCGGTCATCGGCCTCGTGACGGTGTTTCTGATCCAATGGTTTCATCAGAACGGGGTTCAATCCGATGCCTCCATTGGCGTCGTGTTTACGGCTTTGTTCGCCGCAGGGGTCGTCTTGGTAAGTCTGTATACGCGGCAGGTGGATCTCGATCTGGATTGCGTGCTGTACGGGGAAATTATTCATGTGCCGTGGGAAACGGTCGAGTGGAATGGGATCGATATCGGCCCGAAAGCGGTCTGGGGGCTCGGCATCGTGCTGACGCTCAGCGCTTTGATCATCGGGCTGTTCTACAAGCAGTTCAAAATATGCGCGTTCGACCCGGCCATGGCTGCGGCGGTAGGCATTCCGGTCGCGCTGTTCCATTACCTGCTGATGGGGCTGGTCTCGATGACGACGGTAGCCTCGTTCGAAAGCGTAGGCGCCATTCTGGTCGTCGGCATGCTGGTCGTGCCGGCCGCCACGGCGTATTTGCTTACGGAAAAGCTCAGCCGCATGATCCTTTACAGCATGGGAGTCGGCATCCTGAGCGCCGTGTTCGGCTACCTCGCCGCCGTGCTGCTGGACGCTTCGATCGCCGGCTGCATGATCGTCGCCGCAGGTGTGCTGTTCATCCTAGCGCTGCTGTTCTCGCCGACTCACGGCGTCGTCTGGCGCAAATTCAGACGGAAGCAGGCCGCAGTCGTGTAATGGAAAACCGGGCTTACGCGAGCCCGCTTCAGGGTGTTGAGAAAGTGGTAATTGGGAGAATAGACGTTACGAAAGGGTGGGGTATCCACTTCCGACCGCTGTTGTCATCGGGAAATTTTGATTGAAGCCGCTTAGCAGCGGATATTTCCCGAAGACAAAGGCGGCCGCTATCGCTTCTCCAGTGGATACCCCACCTCCGTGTTCATCTCTATTTTTGTAAAAAACCACTTTCTCAACAAGTTCAAGCCGGGCTTATGCGAGCCCAGCTTTTTCGTATACGCGCTTAAACGCCTGCTGAGATCGCGCCGCTAACGCTTCGGCGGTTTCCGCCGGCGGCTGTGGCGTCAAAATCTCCTGTGCCACGACCCCGGTATAGCCGATGCGGTGCAGCCCTTGCAGGAACGCCGTCAGGTCGATGACGCCCTCGCCCGGATACAGCCGGTCGTTGTCCAGCACCTCGGCGACCGGAACGTCCTTGGCGTCGTTGATATGGACATGAACGATCTGATCGGCGCGCAGCTTGGCGATGTCGGCCGCCGTCCCTCCCGTCGTATACCAGTGATAGGCGTCGAACAGCAGGCCGACATTGCTTTTGCCGATCGTATCGATCCACTCCAGCATACTCTCCGCATCCTGTAGAAATGGATGCTTCCAACGAGTGCGCAGATGGTGCGGACCGACGAATTCCAGTCCGAGCCGGATGCCGTACGCCTCCAAGATGTCCGCGCACAGGCGCAGCCGCCGGGTCGCGACGGCCATGAAGCGCGCGGCGTTCTCGTCTGTCGACGGCAGCACGTACGTGCAGCAGGCGGTTACGCCGAGCTTGCTGGCCGCAGCCGCTTCCGCTACGAGCCGGGGCAAGCCCTCCCGGAACGCATCCTCGGTTTGCCGCCACTCTGCGGCGAGTCCGATCGCGCCAATGCGCACTTGCTTTTCCTGCAAAAAGCTTCTCACTTTCTCCAAGCCAGCCGCCGCGATCCATTCTTCCAGCTCCTGGCCATGCGCGTCGACCGCGCCGAACCCGAAGCGGGAAGCCAGCTCTACAAAGTTGTTGATCGGCCCTGCCTCGCCGATGCCTGCTCTAGTCAATCCTTTGATCATCCGTTCTTCACTCCCCAGACAAGGTATACTCGCCCACATCATAAACCGCCGCTCCGCAGGCTGTCTACTCGGAAATCGCGACATGATTTTTGCCGGAAACCTACCATTTCCTGAAACCCGTACGAATATGGTATACTGTTGTATCGGACTATTTTTTAGCGCTTGAGGAGGAAAAACAATGTGCGGGATCACCGGCGTCATGTATTTTGAAGACCGCGAGCCTTCCCCGTCCATACTGAAAAGCATGACCGACTGTATCGTGCATCGGGGACCGGACGATTTTGGATTTTGGAGTGAGAACCGCATCGGACTCGGCTTCCGCCGGTTGTCCATCATCGATTTGCAGGAAGGCCATCAGCCGCTCGCCAATGAAGACGAAACGGTATGGATTGCGTTCAACGGCGAGATTTATAACTATAAATATTTGCGAAATACGCTTCAGGCGAAAGGACACCAATTCAAAACCCACTCGGACACCGAAGCCATCGTCCACCTGTACGAGGAGTACGGGGAGGAATGCGTGAAGCAGCTTCGCGGGATGTTCGGATTCGTCATCTGGGACCGCCGGAAAAAGCAGCTGTTCGGCGCGCGGGACCATTTCGGCATCAAGCCGTTCTATTACTACCACGACAACGGCCAATTCCTGTTCGGCTCGGAAATCAAAAGCATTCTGGCCGCCGGAGTCTCCCGGACGATCCACACGGAAAGTTTGCTGAACTACTTGACGTTCCAATACGTGCCGGAGCCGACGACGATGTTTCAAGGCATACATAAGCTGCCGCCGGGACATACCGTTACCGTATCGTATGACGGCGGGCTGTCGGTCAAGCGGTATTGGGACCCGATGCTGCAGCCGGAGGAGCGGCCGTTTGACGAATGCGTCGAGCGGATCCGCGAGGCGCTCAAAGATTCGGTCGTTCACCATATGCAGAGCGACGTGGAGCGGGGCTGCTTCCTATCCAGCGGCATCGACTCGACGGCGATTGCGGCGCATATGCGTCAGGTCGAATCGATCCGCACGTTCTCCGTCGGCTTCGAGGGGGCCAACAACGAGACCGTCATCGCGCGTCAGACTGCAGAGGCGCTAGGGACCGAGCATTACGACAAAATCATCACGAAGGAAGATTACTTCGGCACTCTGGCCAAAGCCGTCTGGCATCAGGACGAGCCGGTGGCCGACCCTTCGGCGATTGCGCTTTACCATGTGGCGCAGCTAGCACGCGAGCACGTGACGGTCGTGCTGTCCGGCGAAGGAGCGGACGAACTGTTCGGCGGGTACCGCATCTACTGCGAGCCGCAATCGCTTGCGCCGATCGAGCGGCTGCCGCACGGCGTGAAGCGGCTGCTGCACGCGCTGGCCCGGCTGCTGCCGGACGGCGTCTACGGCCGCAATTACGTGCTGCGCGGCACGACGCCACTGGAGCAGCGGTTCCTCGGCAACGCCAAAATTTTCACCGAAGACATGAAGGCCGAGATTGTGCGCGCCGACCGCGAGCTGCTGAGCCGGTACCGCAATCCGTTCGACATTGCCAAAACGTTTTACGATAAAAGCAAGCATCTGGACCCGGTGTCCCGGATGCAGTATATCGATATGAACTTGTGGATGCCCGGCGATATTCTGATGAAGGCGGACAAAATGACGATGGCGCATTCCATCGAGCTGCGCGTGCCGTTCCTCGATGTAGAGGTGTACGAGGTAACGCGCCGGATTCCGGCCAAATACCGGATTGCGGAAGGTACGACCAAATACGTATTCCGCAAAGCGATGGAAGGCATCATTCCGGATTTTATCTTGAACCGGCCGAAGCTCGGATTCCCGGTGCCGATGCGCGATTGGCTGAAGGGCCCGCAAGGAAACGTCGTAATGGAGCAGATCGCGGCAAGCGACATCGACAATTACATCCGGATGGACACGGTAAGGGCGATGCTTGGAAATCATCAGAGCGGCAAGGGCGATTACGCCCGGCGCATTTGGACGATTTATATGTTCGCGCTTTGGCATGCGGCCTACATGGATGAGCTGCCGGCCCGAACGCTAGCGCACGCTCAATAAGCTAAAGTCCGCACGGGAACGATTCCGGCCGCAGCCCGCGGCAGGTACGAGCCCCAAGGAACGGACGAAAAGGGAGAGAAGCGAACATGAGTCGGTTCAAAATGGTAGCGTTGGATCTGGACGGCACTTTGCTGACGGAAGAAAAGACGATCTCGGAGGAAAACCGTGCGGCTATTCTGGCGGCGCACGATGCCGGCGTAACGGTCATGTTTTCGACCGGGCGGGGCATACAGAACTGTCAGGCTTATGCAGAGGAGCTCGGTCTGAAGTCGCCGCTCGTCACCGTGAATGGCAGCGAAGTATGGAAAGCGCCGGGCGAGCTGCTTGAGCGCCATACGTTGGATACGGAGATGATCCGCCGCATGCATGCGCTCGCGGTTCATTACGATACCTGGTTCTGGGCCTATTGCGTCAAGGAAATCTACAACAAAGAGCACTGGCTGCCCGAAGCGGAGATCGATGCGCAGCAATGGCTGAAGTTCGGCTACTATATCGAAAACGAAGAAAGCCTCGCCGCCATCCGCCGGGAGCTGGACTCGTGGGATAGACTGGAAATTACAAATTCCCATCCGTTCAATATCGAGGTGAATCCGAAAGGAATCAGCAAGGCCAGCGGACTGAGACAAGTATGCGCCATGCTCGGCATCGAGATGTCGCAGGTGATCGCCATGGGCGACAGCTTGAACGACGTCGCCATGATCCGCGAAGCGGGACTCGGGGTGGCGATGGGGAACGCGCAGGAGGAGGTCAAGCGGCTGGCCGATGCGGTGACCGGGACGAACGAAGAACACGGGGTCGCTCAGATTATCAGGGAATATGCGCTGAAATAGCGGATCGTGCTATATCCGGCAAGGCAGGCATGACAGCTGAGAAGGGAGGCATCTATCTATGCTTATTGCCGCATGGATCATCGTCGTTGTTCTGTTTCTCGTCGGCATGGCCGGGGCGGTATACCCGGTGCTGCCGGGGGCGCTCGCGATTTATGCGGCGTTTTTCGTCTATGGCTTTATGGTCGGCTTCGAACCGCTCGGGGTCTGGTTCTGGCTCGTTCAAACGACGATCGTGGCCGTTCTGATGGTGGCCGACTATGCCGTCAGTGCGGTTGGCGTCAAAAAGTTCGGCGGCACGCGGGCATCCGTCATCGGCAGTACGATCGGGCTATTGATCGGCCCGTTTGTTATCCCGGTTGCAGGGCTGCTGATCGGCCCGTTTCTCGGCGCCGTCGTGGGCGAGCTGATCGTCGGAACGGAATTCCGCCAAGCGGTACGGGCAGGAATCGGAGCGTTGGTCGGCTTTTTCTCGGGGCTCGTCGTTAAACTCGTGCTGCAGCTTCTGATGATCGTGCTGTTTATCATCTGGGTCGTGTAAGGCATGAAGGGAAGAAGGGAACGTTTTGTCCAAAGATTCATTAGTCAAAGGAACGCTGATTCTAACCTTGGCGGCATTGGTCGCCCGGGCGCTCGGCGTGGTGCAGCGCATCCCGCTCGTTTATTTGCTCGGCGATATCGGCATGGCGGCCTATGGCATCGCCTTCAACCTGTACTCCGTGCTGCTCGTCGTCGCCACCGCAGGCATTCCGAGCGCGCTCAGCAAAATGATCTCCGAGAAGACCGCGCTCGGCCGGCATGCGGAGGCGGACCGGATCTACAAGGCAGCGCTGTGGTTCGCCGTTTGCGCAGGTGTGCTGATGACCGTGCTGCTGTACGCCGCGGCACCGTATTTTGCCGACAGCATCCTCAATCCGCAGGCGGCGCTGCCAATCCAGGCCATCGCACCGGCGCTGCTGCTGTTTCCGCTGATCGCCATCATGCGCGGCTACTTCCAGGGACGCCGGATGATGATGCCGAACGGCATATCGCAAATTATCGAACAGGTGTTCCGGGTCGTCACTTCGGTGGCGCTTGCCTATTTGCTGCTCAGCCACAGCTTTGACTATGCCGTCGCCGGGGCTTCGTTCGGCGGTGTGGTAGGCAGCATTGCGGCGGCGGCCGTGATGCTGTACTATGCGATGCGGCTGAAGCAAAGCGACCGCCGCGAACGGTCCGCGGAGGGCGCGGACGCAGCGGCAGAGAGCGCGGGCGCTGTGGCATCCAGCCAACCGCTGACGTTCAAAGCGATCTATGCGCAGCTGTTTAAGCTGTCCGTGCCGATCGTCATTTTTTCGATGACCGTTACGCTGATTTATACGATCGATTCGTCGATCGTCACCCTGCTGCTTAAAGATCGGCTCGGTGAGGAGGCGGCCCGGGAAATCCTCGGGATCTTGACCGGCCGGGCGCAATCGCTGGCAGGCATTCCGATCATTCTCGCTGTAGCGCTCAGCCAATCGGTCGTACCGATTATTTCGTCGGCGTATTCGCAAAGGGACATGAAGCAGGTATCGGATCAGACGGCCAAAGTATTGCAATTATCGATTCTTTCCGGTCTGCCGATGGTGCTGCTCATCAGTCTGGCGGCGAGCCCGATTAACGGATTTATTTTCGGAAATACGACCGGCTCGCCAGTTGTCGATACGTATGCCGCTCCGATCATCACCCTGCTCACCGTCAGCGCGATGTTCCAGATCGTCATGCAGACCTCGGGCGCGGTGCTGATGGGGATGGGCCGCATGAGGCCGCTTGTACTGAGCGTGATCCTGGGTATTGCAGTCAAGCTGGCAGGCAGCTATGCGCTGGCTCCGTACTGGGGCATCTACGGCATCATTGCCGCCACCGCTCTGTGCTTCATCGTGATGACTTGGCTCAACCTGGCGGTGCTGCGTTCCGCCGTGCCGTTCCGGGTGTTCGGCCTGCGCCGTTGGCTGTCGCTCGCAGTAACCACGGCGTTGATCTGCCTGATCGGCTATGGACTGGAGCAGCTCTGTGTTGCCTACATCCATCCGTTCGGCATCGAACGCTGGGACTATATGGTGCAAGCTCTGATCATCTGTGTGATCGCCGGCGCGGCTTACCCTGTCCTGCTCTTCCTGACGCGGGTCATGACACTGCACGATTTGCAGCATCTGCCCGGACCGCTCCGGAAGCTGGCGAAGCCGTTGCTCGCCCGTTTGGGCCGTACGACGCAGCAAGAAAAGCGCTAAGCGAAGCGTTAGCGCTCAGAGTGTTGAGAAAGTGAGCCTTTTACACAAATATAGAGAAGCATACGGAGGTGGGGTATCCACTGGAGAAGCGATAGCGGCCGCCTTTGTCTTCGGGAAATGTCCGCTACTAAGCGGCTTCCAATCAAAATTTCCCGATGACAACAGCGGTCGGAAGTGGATACCCCACCCCATCGTAACCTCTATAATCCCGTTTGGCCACTTCTCAACAAGCTCAGCGCTAAGAGAAGCGGCAGCGCTGACAGACGATTGTGAAAACAGCCCCGAACCTTCCAAGCAGATGATACTGCTGCGGAGGTTCGGGGCTGTTCGTCGTCCGGTAACGGCTTCTGAGAGCGCTAACATTTCAGTGTAGACCCTGCCGCTCCGGACTAACGTTTCGCCGCTCATGGCTGCTGACTTTTGTGCCGTACCGGGCCGGCATGACACCAGAGGGTCACGATCGGATCTTCGATACTGGAGTGCAGGTGATGGTCTTCTCCCGGCTCCACGACGATAATATCGCCTACGGCTACCGGATGGAACATCTGGTCGATCTCGATCGTCCCGCAGCCTTGCACGATCAGGAATGCTTCGCAATCCGTATGGACGTGATAGTCCCGGCCGTCCGGCCCGTCATTCGTGTGGCTGCGCTCGCCTGGCTTACTGAATGCCAGGCCGCCCGAGGATACGTAGGCGCCCGGCAGCACTTGATTCAAAATATGCCCTTCGCGGGCGTCCTGCAGCTCGCTCAAACGGTATCTTTTCATTCGCGGTCATCCCTCCGTTTTTTGGAAAAAGGGGTAATTCCGATTCCGTAATGATCATATCCGATTCGGGCTGCTACGGGTATTGAAGAATTTAAGAAAGACATGGAATCTTTTATGCTTTATTCGTAGGGAAGTTACGCGGAGAACCAGGCTTGCTCCAAGATCCGCGCCGCAGCGTCGATGTCTTCCTCGGATAGCCCGGCGAAGCCGAGCAGGATGACCGGGTCCGGCCCTTCGGGGACGGACTCGAAGCAATAGCCCGAGATGCCGTACACCTTGACGCCCGCTTCCTTCGCGCGCGATACTAGCTCTTCCTCGCTCAAGCCGTTACGCACCTTCAGGAGCAGGTGCAGGCCGGCGTTTTCCCCGATAATGTCGACCGGCTCGGGAAATCTGCGCACCGCCGCTACAAGCCGGTCTCGTTTTCTTTTGTAAATGCGGCGCATCTTGTTCAAGTGCTTCTCGAAATGCCCTTCCTTGATAAACCGGTACAGCACGTGCTGATCGATGCGCGAAACGGTCGAGGCATAAGAAATGTAATGCGTGCGGTACACCTCCAGAAGCCGGCCGGGCAGTACCATATAGCTGATGCGCAGCGAAGGAGACAGCGGCTTCGACAGCGTGCCGATATAGATGACTTTGGCGCTCGAATCCATCCCGTGCAGCGAAGGGATCGGCTTGCCGCTGTAGCGGAATTCGCTGTCGTAATCGTCCTCGATGATGTACCGGCCATCCTGCTCGTTGACCCATTGGAGCAGCCGCATCCGGCGGTTGACCGGCATGACCATGCCCATCGGGAACTGATGGGAGGGCGTCGTATACACGATGTTCGAGCGTCCGTCCGCAAGCCGCGCAACGTCGACGCCCTCTTCATCCAGCGGCAGCAGTTGAACGTCAATGCCGTAGCTTCGGAGAATGCGGTACATCCGGTAATACCCCGGATTCTCGACGGCGAACGAATTGTTCCGGCCCAAAATTTGCAGCAGCAGCTGAAACAGGCTCTCCGTCCCGGCGCCGACGATAATTTGCTCCGGGGTGCAGGACACTCCACGGGAGTAGTACAGATATTGGGAAATCGTGCTGCGAAGCCTCTCGTCTCCTTGCGGATGCCCGAGCTGCAGCAGCGACTTGTGCTCGGACTGAATCGTTTCTTTAGCCAGCTTCTTCCATATGGCAAAAGGGAACACGTCCAAATCGATACTGGTCGGCGAAAAATCGTACCGGGGAACGATGGCGTCCGTGTCCATTGAAGGCTTTCGCATGGCAGGTGCCGGCGGTTCCGCGCCGATCCGCAGCACCTCGTCCGTTTTGCTGACGAAAAATCCGCGCTTCGGGACCGCTTCGACGTAGCCTTCCGCCACCAACTGCTGATACGCGGTTTCCAGCGTATTTTGGCTGATGCGCAAATACCCGGCCAGCTTCCGCTTGGACGGCAGCCTCGTCCCGTAGGAAAGATGCCCCGACTCAATTTCCCGCTTAATGTGCATGTAGAGCTGATCGTATAAAGGCTGCTTGCGTCCCGGGTCCAAATGAACCGTGAACATGTCCATGAACGATGCCCCTTCCTCAAACTGACCTCATCATTTTATATAAAACTGAAGCTTATGATCCGTTCAAATAATGATTATAATCGAAAAAACACAGACAGGAAAGGACATAAGCAGCATGTTGAAAAAGTCGTATCGAGGAAGAAATCTTGGGCTGGCGCTTATCATTATCGGTGCCGGCTGCTGGGGATTGTCGTCCCCCATGATGGAATGGTTATTCTCCCATCAGAAAATGTCGTCCACGGCGCTTCTGCAATTCCGGTTCATGCTATCGGGCGTGATCCTGCTATTGATCGCCATGGGCAGAAAGCAGAATATATGGAAGGTTTGGACCGATCTTCGCATGGTCCTGTCTTTAATCATCTTTTCGGTCTGCGGGATCATGGTGCTGCAGTATGCGTTCATCAGCACTGTCGAAACGGGCAATGCCGTGACGGCTACCTTGTTTCAATTTTTGAGTCCGGCGGTCGTCATGATCGTGCTGGCGTTCAAGAAGCGGAAGCCGCCGACCTGGATCGAGACGGTGCTGGTTTCGCTCTGTATCATCGGGTTGTTTTTCATGGTCACGAACGGGTCTTTGGAAGGAATTTCTTTGTCGCCCAAAGCCGTCGGCTGGGGGCTTGCCACCGCTGCTGCGTTCGCCTTCTATACGTTGTTTCCGGTTCCGCTCATCCGCCGCTGGGGCGGCATGCTCGTGTTGGGCTGGGGGATGCTGATCGGCGGGATTGTGTTCAACGCGCTGCCTGTCTCGGGAGGCTTTTACTCGGCTGTGCAGGGCATGGATGCCATCTCCTGGATTCTCGTACTGTTTATCGTCTTGTTCGGCACGTGCCTAGCCTTTTTGTTTTATTTGGAAAGCCTTCATTACCTGGAGCCCGCCGAAACGAATACGCTGTCCGTCATGGAGCCGCTCGTGACGATCATCGTTTCGATGCTGTGGCTTGCGGAGCCGTTGAAGTTCTTTCAAATCATGGGCGGTCTGTTCATCGTCGCTTCGTCCGTTCTGCTTTCCGTCAAGCCTTGGGACAAGAGGGGGCGAGGCGGGGAGAGAACAGCAAGTGAAGGGTTATAGCCGGTTGTTGGGGTGGCAAGCCTAAAAAAATACAGTCTCTTCCAAAACGAATCCATCCTCCCTTGTCCGAACATGTAGTATGATGAAGAGATCAAGGGAAAGGGGAGATCCGTCATGACCGCGCGGGAAACGTGGATTGCGGAAGTCGAAGGCATCGAGACGCTGGATACGCATACCCATTTGATCGGGGACAAGCTGTGTGCACAGAGCTTCTGGGATATCGCCCATTATTTCTGGTTGAACCGGGAAATGCAGGCGGGCGGATATCCCGCCGACGCGGCGGAGCTGCCGGAGAAGGAACGCATTGAAGCGTTTATGAAGGCGTACCGCGCCACGCGGAATACGCTGATGAATTGGACCGTCACACATATCTTCAAGCAGCTGTACGGGATTGAGCTCCGCGACGAGCGCTCCGTCTACGAAGCGGATGAGGCGGTCCGGGCTTCGTCTCAAAAGGCAGGCTGGGCGCAGCAGGTGGCGGACAAGCTGAATGTCCGCGCTTTCGTGGTCAATCACCCGGACCATGCGAAGTTTGTCGGCATGAAGCGCGACGCGATTTTGCTCCCGCGGATCGACGGCAAGCTGCCGCAGTGGACCCAGGCCATCGCGGCGTCGGCACAGCCGGAGGAAGCGTACGAAGAGGCGAGACAAACCATAGACGAGTTGTTCGCATCGTACCGGGAGCGGGGATGCCCGGGCGTCATGACAACGCTGCCCGCTTTTGAGGCCAGCGCCAACCGCTCGTATTCGTTGAAAGTCAATGCGACGGAGGACCAGATCCTGATGATGCTTATGCATGCGGTGTGCGAAGCGGCCGAGCGTCACGGGCTGATGGTGCAAATCTTCGTAGGCGTGGAACGGTCCTGGTGCGGTACCGCAACCCCGGTAAACGATCCGCTTAAGATCGTCAAGCTGTCCGGCTTGTTCGAGCGATATGCCGTTCCGTTCGAGTTGGTGGTCGCTTCGGAGCTGAACAACCTGGACATCGTCCAAGCGGCGTGGAATTTCCCCAATGTGCACACGGGCGGGCAGTGGTGGTTCAATTTCCGCGCCAGCACGTACCGCGATGCGATGCAGTATCGGCTGGAGGCGCTGCCTGCGCTTAAAAGCTCACTTATCGTCTCCGACGCGCGCTGCATCGAATGGAGCTACGGCAAAATCGCGCTCGTCAAACGGCTGATGGCCGAGTTCCTCTTCGAGCAGACGGAGCGGGGCTGGATCGACCGCGAGACGGCGCTGCAGGTCGCCAGAGGCTGGCTCTACGAGAGCGCGGCGCAGCGTTACGGCTTCCGGGAGCAGTAAGCGCGCCCGACGGAGCCTGCCCGTTAAACGATCAGATCGCTGGCGAGCACGGCGAGTTCGATTTTTTTCAGTCCGATACCGCAGTCCTGCGTCATTTCGAAGGAGAACGGCGCGCTGATTTCCGTAAAATAGTCGAGGACGGACAGGTCGCGGAACCAATCCCCGGGGACGGGCGGTTCGACGTCCCTGTCCTTCCATGCATCCGTCAGCACCGGACTGTACAGCGGGACCGCGCCGGGCCGCAGCTTGCAGCCGTCAAGCCGCTCCAGCAGCTGGCCGCGGGGCCGGGGCGGCTCCTTGCGCACGAGTGCAAACAGGTGCGGCCAGTAATCCGCGCGGGAGCCGCTGTGACGGCGTCCGCAGGCGAATGCCTGAGCGCCATCGGCTACCGCACGTATCCCGAATAGAATGGCGTACAGCTTTTTTCCGACCTCGATGCGCTCGCGCACGCTGCTGAAGTTTTCCAGAATCAGACCTGCGAGCCGTATACGTTCGCCTTGAACATATGGAAACACGACCTGGTTCAGCTGAAGCAGCGTCTGCGTCTGAAAAAACAACGTGTCGAGCACGGTGCTTTGAAACGAAGGATGACGGACGACGCGCTCCTCAATATAATGCTGCTCGTTCACGATGAGCGCGACGGTGAGCAGCCCGGATTCCCGCTCGACCCAGAAGCGTTCCCAGACCGGGCGCATGAAGCGCGAGACGCCGAGCCGGGGAAGCAGATGAAACAGCGGACGTTTCATCTGCAAGCTGGCCCGGTACAGCAAAAGCTGCGGGTAAGCGTCCCGGAAGATGAGCGCATTGGCCCTTTCCAAAAAAGCGAAGACGTTCTCGCACTGCTCTTCGTTCAGCAGAAACGGCAGCATATCTCCCCGCAGATCCGTCATGCTCCAGCCCCCGTTGCGCGATACCATATGCGCCAGAAACGCCCAATGCAGCTCCGGATGCTCCCGGTACATATGCAAATAAGCCGCGGTACGCGTTACGTTGTTGCGGATATGCACGTCCCGCTCACGTATGATGCGCTCCAGCAGCTCCTGCTCCTCTTCTTTGGCCTCAGGCCCGGTCTCCGGGGTTACTTTTGCCGGCTCCGCGTTCCCTTCCTGCAGTGCGAGCTTCCATTCCAGCCGCTTGCGCAGCGCTTCGATCGAAAGCGGATCAATCGGAATGCGATGCGCTGCGGCCAGCAGCTTTTTTTCATGCGCTACCGTTTGCGCTTTTCCTTTGATCCACTCTACCGCTTCTTGTGGCAAATCCGCCAGCTTATGGAGCAGATCGATGCCGTTCCAACGGTATTTTCCCCGGTTCATGGTCTGAGACCTCCCGCCTCAAAAAAGGATTTTCCAAACTGCCGTCGTATAATTCCATATGCAAGTGCGCAACGTTCTGCCATTTATTTCGTATAAGACGGTAGGTTGCATGCATTATAGTACATATTTTTTAGGAGGTTCCCGATGAGAACTAAACATTGGAACGCCATGCTCAGCCTTGTGCTGGTCGGCATCCTGATCCTGCTCGCCGGCTGCCAACCGGTCGGCAATGTCGACGTAGGCAAAGCGATGGCCGGAAGCTTGGCCGTCAAATCTTCGGAAGGCAAGCAAACGGTGACGCTTGAGCTGACGCCGGACCCGGGGGTCACGATGTCGCCGGAGGGCAAGCGGGCTTTCGATCTGTTCAGCAAGGTGAAGATCGACATTACCGAGATGAAAATGCAAGATCAGCTGCATACGTCTTTGAAAGGTGCCTTCGAGTATCAGAAGGGCCGCGTACCGTTCGAGCTGGTCATGTCTGACATGAATTACACGCTCAAAATCGAAGGCGCGAAAAAGCCGATCGTGATCCGCAACAGCGCGACGGCGATGAACGGCTCCGCTGCCGAGCTTCCGAAGGAAGTGCAGGAGCAGCTCCAGCAGCTTAGCAAGAAGGCGGTCGAAGCGATGCCTTCGCTCACGTCGTTCTTCACCCGCAACTTCCCGAACCCGAGCAAAATTACGGCTGCGGAAGTGAACGAAACCGTAAACGGCGAAGCGCTGACCCTGCAAAAGGTTCATGCCGAAGTCTACGGCAACGAGCTGCTTGGCTTGGTGAAAGGCTTCTTGACGAATGTGCTTGCCGACGATCAAGGCCTGAAGGACTTTATCGGCGTGCTGTACGATCTGTACGTGCCGATTCTGAAGGAAGTCACCAAGGAAGCCGGCAAGGATGCTGCCAATTCGATGAACGACCCGCTTACGCCTTATTTGAACAATAAAGCGCTGGCTGTAGAATTCATTCATACGTTCGTTAAAACCCATTTGGAGCAAATGCTCAAGGATTTCGACGCGTCGGTCGACGCGATGGGTCCGGAAGCCAAAGCTTGGCTGAACGACAATCAATCGCTTAAGATGGACCTGTATGTAGACAAAGATTACGTAACCCGCAAATCGAACACGGAAATTGGCTTTACCCTTCCGCAAGGCAAGGGAGACGGCTTGAAAAGCGTCAAAATCACGTCGGTCTATGAAGTGTGGAACGTGAATAAGCCGGTACAGGCGGCTACGATTGATACCGCCGGCGGCGTTATCGAAATGAACGGTGCGGACGGCCGCATGACGGCAAGCAAATTCGTCGCATCGCTTGATCCGAACTCCCAGCTGTATAAGCTGCTTAAAGACGAACTTGGCGTAACGAAGAAAAATATCAGCATGATCGTTGGCGAAGACAAAGAGCTTACTTTCGGTACGCTCCCGTATAACGACAACGGAACGATCATGGTTCCGGCGCGTTTCGTCGTCGAGGAACTGGATGCCGATGTGAAGTGGGATGAGGCCACCAAGCAAGTCAAAGTGACCGATCCGCTCAGCGGCGCCGTGCTCGTATTAACGATCGGCAGCGACGAAGCTACCGTTAACGGAAAAACCGTGAAGCTGGAGAAGCCGGCCGTACTCGTAGATGGCGTTACTTATGTTCCTGTTCGCGTCGTTTCCGAAGGCCTCGGAGCGAAAGTAGGCTGGGAGCAAGAAACGCAAACCGTTAAAATTACCCGTGATTAATTTGGCTTTATCCTTAATATGTGCTTGAACGGCCGGACTATTCCGGCCTTGGAAGCAGAAAACAGCCTCCCATCCGACTCCGCCTCGGAAAGATGGGGGGCTGTTTCTTTTTTTCGTATAACGGGGATCAGGCTTAATCCTGTGTTGTTGAATCGGAAGGCGGGGCTTTCGTCTCCGTTCCCGGTCCGAGCGGCCGGGGGGAGGGCAGCCGACCGGCTCGAGCGGCCGTCTCGCGCAGCAGATATTCGATGTGGCTGTTGACGCTGCGGAATTCGTCGGCCGCCCATTTTTCCAGCACTTCGTACAGCTTCGGATCAAGCCGCAGCGGGAAATTTTTTTTGCCGGCCATGGCGGACCGTCAGTACAAGCTTCCCGTATTGATGACCGGATTGGCGGAACGGTCCGACACGATGGCGACGAGCAGATTGTTGATCATGGCGGCTTTGCGTTCTTCGTCAAGCTCGATGACGCCTTCTTGCTGCAATTGCGCGATAGCCAGCTGCACCATACCGACAGCACCTTCTACAATTTTGGTGCGCGCGGCGATGATAGCCGTTGCCTGTTGACGCTGCAGCATGGCGCTGGCGATCTCCGTGGAATAAGCCAGATGTGTCAAGCGTGCTTCAAGGACTTCGACGCCGGCCACCGACAGCCGGTCTTGCAGCTCGCGGCTCAGCTCTTGGGCAACCTCTTCGGAATTGCCGCGCAAGGAGTAGCCGTTCTCGTAGGAATCGTATGGATATTTGTTGGCTACGTGCCGCAGCGCGGTTTCGCTTTGGATCTCAACGAATTGCTCGTAGTTGTCGACATCGAAGCTGGCTTTGGCCGAATCGACGACACGGAAGACGACGACGGCGGCGATCTCAATCGGATTACCGTCGATGTCGTTCACCTTTAACTTGGCGCTGTTGAAGTTGCGGACGCGCAGCGATACCTTTTTACGGCTGGAGAACGGAACCGTTACCCACATGCCGCTCTCGCGCAGCGTTCCGGCGTAACTGCCGAAGAACGTCACGACCATCGCCTGATTCGGTTGAATGACCGTCAATGAAGATAATGGCAGTACCGACAAGACGATCAGGATAATGCCCAGAGCGGGAGAAGTTTCGGTAATCAGCAGGAAAAGTCCTCCTCCGACCAGCGCAAGCACCAGCAGCAGCCCGACAAATCCGTTCATCACCCATGCTTTTCTTTCCTTCATCGCAAGCACTCCTTTTGTTTGAGGGTGTTATATTGTTTTGATATTTTTATGATATCACTTTTAGTAATAATTGTAAAGTAGGATAAAGTGGAAATTTAATTTATATAGTTAAAATGGCCCCGCCTGCGCAAGATTGACAGAAGCTGCTCCGAGTGCTATAAGTGGGGTAAGCGAAAGAAATAGCGCAAAAACGATGACCGAAGGCGGTGCTTTCCGTGGAACAAGTGACAACCGAACAACGATTTAGAGAAATAATCGCCGGCTCCAAGCCGACCGTTGCCGTTTTCAAAACGACTTGGTGCAAGGATTGCCATTTCATCGATCCGTTCATGCCTCAAGTGGAGGAAGCGTACCAAGATCGCCTGAACTTCATTCATATTGACCGCGACGATTTGCCGGACCTTTGCTCGGAATTGAACATTTTGGGCATCCCGAGCTTTATCGCGTTCCGCGACGGTCAAGAGCTTGTTCGTTTCGTCAGCAAGCTGCGCAAAACGCGCGACGAGATCGAGCAATTCCTGGACCGCGCGCTGGAAGTATCGAACGCCTTGCAGAAGTAACAGTCACAGAGGGCCAAAGCTCAAAAGCCCGCCGGAAACCGTTCCGGCCGG
The DNA here is from genome assembly GCF_024158745.1 of Paenibacillus tyrphae. Taxonomy (GTDB): domain Bacteria; phylum Bacillota; class Bacilli; order Paenibacillales; family NBRC-103111; genus Paenibacillus_G; species Paenibacillus_G tyrfis_A. Next base: position 248,292 of record NZ_JAMZAW010000005.1, read on the forward strand.
GCTTTTGTTCGTTGAAGAGGGCGATGCGGAGGTTTCGCCCGGTTTCAAGGCTTTGTAACATTTCTGCATGGATTTAGGTACTTTTTATCGCTATAATAAGGGTTGGACGTTCGCTTTTGTCTAATGTTGTCGACAAATGATTATAGACGTATTTTATAGAAGAAGCGGGTGAATGTTACGCATGAACATACAACGTTGGCTTAAACGCTTATCTTTTGCGAGCATGGCCGGCATGTTTTTGATCTTGCTGATGGGCGCGCTGGTGACGAAAACGGAATCGGGCCGGGGCTGCGGGGACGATTGGCCGCTGTGCAACGGAAAGTTCATTCCGGCTTATACGATCGAGTCGTTGATTGAGTACAGCCACCGCTTTGTGGTCGGTATTGTGGGGATGATTTTGCTCGCTACGACGATTCTGGTGATGCTGTACAGCCATCGCAAGGATGCCAAATGGTACGTAGGCGGGGCAATGGCGTTCACGGTGCTGCAAGCGATCCTTGGTGCCATGGCCGTCGTATGGCCGCAATCCGGCCCGGTGCTTGCGCTGCACTTCGGCTTCTCGCTGCTGTCGTTTGCCTTTACGCTGCTGCTGTACCTGGTATTCACGAAATTCGGAGACGCGATGCACCGCGGCGACGGAACGAGGATGACCAAAGGCGTGCGAATCGCTATCTGGGGCATTTTGATCTACTCTTATGTCGTCGTTTATTTGGGAGCCTATGTCCGGCATAGCGAATCGACCGGCGGCTGTATCGACTGGCCATTGTGCAACGGACAAGTCATTCCGGAGCTGAGCGGGGCGACCGGCATTGTCTTCATGCACCGCGTGGCGGCTGCGGTATTGGGGATCGCTATTCTGGTTCTATTCCTCGTTGTTCGGATGCAGGCGCATACGGACAGTGCGATTTATCGGGCGACCCGCTTATCGTTGGTGCTTATCATCCTGCAAATCTTAAGCGGCGGCTTTGTTACGCTGGCCATGGGATACGACATTTACCTGCTCGCCAGCATGCTGCATGCGCTGCTGATTTCCTGCTTGTTCGGCATCCTATGTTACTTGGGGATAACGTCTCTGCACGCGGCAGAGGGGAAGGTACAGGCTTACGCGGCTCCTCGGCTGCCGTAAGCCTCTCTTATTACTATACGTCCTATCCGGGGGCATCTAGCAATGATCTATTTCACTTCGTGGGATGAAAGAAGGGAGACGCTCGGCCATGAGATTCGAAAATTTACGCAGCTTTCTTGAAGCGCTTCGTAAGGAAAATCAATTAAAAGTCATCTCCGCGCCGGTCGATCCGAATCTGGAGCTTGCCGAAATTCACCGCAGGGTCATCGACGAGCAAGGGCCTGCGCTGCTGTTTACTAATGTAAAAGGCGCTTCTTTCCCGGTCGTAACGAATCTGTTCGGCACAAGCCGGAGGGTAGACCTCGCGTTCGGGCCGCGTCCCGAGCAGCTGATGAAGGATATTATCGCGGCGAAGGATACGCTGCTTCCGCCAACGCCGAAGGCGGTCTGGGACCAGCGGCAGCTTCTTCTGGACCTGCTCAAAGTCGGGACCAAAAACGTGTCCTCCGACGCCGCTCCGGTGCTGCAGCAGTGCAAGACCGAGGCGCCGCTTGCCGGGCTTCCCGTATTGACGAGCTGGCAGGAAGACGGAGGGCCGTTCGTCACGCTGCCGCTTGTATATACCGAGCATCCGGAGAATGGTCATCATAACTTGGGCATGTACCGGATGCAGGTATATGACGACCGGACAACGGGCATGCACTGGCAAATTCATAAGGGCGGAGGCTTCCATTACCACGAAGCGGAGAAGCGCGGACAAGCGCTGCCGGTGACGGTCTTTCTCGGCGGACCGCCGGCCTTGATCGCGTCCGCAATCGCGCCGGTGCCCGAGCATCTGCCGGAGCTGCTGTTGACCTCGCTGATTATGGGGCAAAAGCTTCCGCTTGTGGCTGATCCGAACGGTGGACATCGTCTCGTCGCCGAGGCGGAATTTGCGATTCGCGGCTCGGTAGCGCCGCATGTGCGCCGTCCCGAAGGTCCGTTCGGCGATCATTACGGCTATTATTCGCTGACTCACGATTTTCCGGTGTTCAACGTGAGCCATATGTGGCACCGCAAGGACGCCATCTATCCGGCTACGATTGTCGGCAAGCCGAGACAAGAGGATTACTATCTCGGAGAGTTTCTACAAAAGCTGCTGTCGCCAGCCTTCCCGATGGCGATGCCGGGTGTTAAAGACCTGTGGACGTACGCCGAAACCGGCTTTCATGCGCTTGCTGCGGCGATTGTCCGCGAGAGTTACAGCCGCGAAGCGATCGTCTCGGCGTTCCGTATTCTCGGCGAGGGTCAGCTGTCGCTGACGAAGTTTTTGATGGTGACGGATCGGGAGTTGGACCTGGAACGTTTCCCAACGCTGCTGGAGACGGTGCTGGAGCGATTCGATCCGCTGCAGGATTTGTACGTATTTGGCAATACGTCGCACGACACGCTCGATTATACCGGCGACCGGCTTAACCACGGGAGCAAAGCGGTGCTGGTCGGCGTCGGCGAGCCGAAGCGGGAGCTGCCGGCCGTCTATATGGGCGGGGAGCTGCCGGGCATTTCGGCTGCCGCCGTCTACTGCCGCGGCTGTCTCGTCGTCTCCGGTGCCTCCTATGCGGACGACCCCGGATTGGCTAACCGGTTGGTGGAGGAGGCGGGAGATCGTCTGGCTCAATGGCCGCTTGTCATCGTCGCGGACGAGACGTCTATTGCCGGCGACCAGACGGCGTTTCTGTGGACGGTGTTCACCCGCTTCAACCCGGCGGCCGATATTTACGCGCGTACGCAGGTCAAGCGCCATCATATCGGCTACGAGCTACCGCTGGTGATCGATGCCCGGATGAAGCCCGGTTACCCCGACGAGCTTTTCCCGCGGGAAGATATCGTGAAACTGGTTGATTCCCGCTGGAGCGAATATTTTGCTTAATTTCATGAACGCAACCGACGATAGCGGCGTGTCCTTTACCCAGGGCAATGCGCCGCTGTCGTTTTTTTTTGCAGATGCGATTGTTTTTGCAAAACGGGATCGGGTATACTGAATGGGACTACGGGATGGGATGGGGACACCTATGTTAAGAGCGATTTTTGGCGAGCCGCCCAGGCAGGACACCGGGCTGCTGCTTGAGGCCAACGAGGCGATCCGGGGATATTTGCGAACCGTCACCCGGACGAAAAAGGGGACGGCTCCAACTCCGCAGGAGCGCCGTTATGCGATCTGGTGCCAAAGTTTTCTGCGGGCATTGGACGAAATGGAGCAAAGCCAGTATGCGGCTGCCCGCTACGGGGAGCGTGTAACAACAGCATTCATCGACCGGATGGAACGCGAAGAGCTGGACGATTACCACCGCCATTTATATTATTACAACAACGCACTGATTCGTCTGTTCGCCGTGCTGGATAAGCTCGGGCATTTTATGAACGAACGTTTTGCTTTGAAGACGGAAAAGATCAAATCGCGGTTCTCATATTTTACCGTTCTTCGCAATATGCATCAGCACAAGCTGTTTACCGATTTGGAGGCGAAGCTCTACGAGCTTAAAACGAGTTACAAGGAGCCGCTCACGCACCTGCGCAATCAGCGCAACATGGAAATCCATACGATTAACGCCGATCTGCTGGACGATCTGATGAAAGCGGAGGAAGCGAAATACGGCGAACGGCTTCGTTCCGAGACGGAGGATATCCGAGGAAATTTGGCCGATCTCGGGCAAGGCTGCGACATGGCGTTCCGTTCGGTGACGACCGTATTTCGTTATCTGGTCCGGTGATCCGGAGCGACTTTAAGTTGAATCACTCTCCGGCTTGCACTATACTTTGGATAGAACGGGAATGAACGAGAAGCGGGAGGTGGGAGCATGGAGGGGCAGCGGAAAACCGCCTTCATTACGGGAAGCGCCAAAGGTCTTGGTAAAATGACCGCGCTCCTGCTTGCCGAACGGGGAACCGATATTGTGCTGAATTACGTGCACAGCGAAAAGGAAGCGTTCGAGCTGCGAGAGGCGATACGCCGCAAAGGCGTACACTGCGAGGCGGTTCAGGGAAGCGTAGCCGTTCCCGAGGACAGGGAACGGCTCGTACGGGAAGCGGTCCGCCATTTCGGTTCGATCGATATTTTGATCAACAACGCCGGTCCGTTCATTCGCGAGCGCCGGTTGTTTATGGAGTATGATCTTGGGGAAATTAACGAGCTGATGCAGGGCAATCTGCTCGGCGTGATGCATTTGGATCATCTGGTTATTCCGATGATGCGCCGGAAGCAGTGGGGCCGAATCATCCATTTCGGCTTCGGCCATGCGGCGGAGGCGCGGGGATGGCCGCATCGGGCAGCCTATGCGGCGGCCAAAGTCGGTCTCGTCTCCTTCACGAAAACGCTAGCCGTGGAAGAAGCGTCGGAAGGAATTACGGTCAACATGATTTGTCCGGGAGACATTCGCGGCGCGAATAAAGAGCGGACGATCGGTGAAGTGGAGCATCTGCAGGATGACGAATCCCCGCGCGGACGCCCCGGAACGGGAGAAGACATCGCACGGGTCATCGCCTTTTTATGCGAAGAGCGCTCGGATTTCATTACCGGCAACATTATGGATGTGTCCGGAGGGCTGGATCCGATTCGTGCCATGATCGGCAGCGGGTCCGTGCAAACGGCTGCAAGCGGCACAAAAAAACAGCCCTGAGCGGCGCATGGAGCATGCGGGCTCGGGGCTGTTCTTCGTAGGACTGCGATCCGGCGGTCAATGCATTAGAATACTTGCATAACCTCTTGAACGCCTTCCACTTCTTCAAGCAGCGCGCGCTCGATACCGGCTTTCAGCGTGATGGTCGAGCTCGGGCAGCTGCCGCAAGCGCCCATCAAGCGCAGTTTAACGATGCCGTCTTCAACGTCGACCAGCTCTACGTCGCCGCCGTCGCGTTGCAGGAACGGGCGCAGCTTATCTAGAACTTCAAGAACCTCGTCGTACATGGTGCTTTGCTGAGTGTTCTCGCTCATTTGCATCATCTCCCTTCTTATTTTATTATAGTACAATCGATCGAAAATTAAAATGGCTGTAAGGCAGGCGAAGTGCGATGAGACCGATCATTGAATTTTGTACGAACAATATGCACCACGGGACAGCCAAACTGATGCAGCAGCTGGAGCAGAATCCGGAATACGACGTGATCGAGTACGGATGTCTCGGCAACTGCGGCGAATGCTATTTGGCTCCATTCGCGCTGGTGAACGGCGAGATCGTAGCGGCAGCCACCGCAGAGGAGCTGGAGGCGGCCATTCAGCTTAAAATAAAAGAGATCGAGGATATGCTCGATCTCTTCAAAGACGAATAAAGTTTTACCCCAGATGGCGCTTCGACATCCAGAGCACACCGCTCTTCAAGGCGCGGGGCACCATGCCGACCATGACCGTCCGCTTGCCCATCATGCCGAAACCGGCTTTTTTGCCGAGCGATCCGAGAACTCCCTTGAGCTTGATTTTACCGAGCCGGGGAGTTTCGTTTTTCCATACGGCTTGCAGGACTTCCGCCACTTGCTTGCCTTGCGCTTCTGCCGCTTGTCCGCTCGGGGAAAAGGGCAGGGCAGCACAGTCGCCGACGACGTAAATTTCATTGTAATCGGGCAACTGGTGGTATTCGTTAATCGTTAACCGTCCTTGATTGTCCTTGGGCAGATTCAAGTTTTGCACGATCGGGCTGGGCTGAATGCCGGCGGTCCAGATCGTAATGTCGGTCTGAATGATTTCCTGCTGGTTGTACAGCAGACCGCCTTCCAAGCGGTTCAACGATACGTGAGAACGCAGCTCGATGTCGTGCTCCAGCATCCACTCGCGCACATACCGCTGCAGCCTTTCCGGGAACGGAGACAGGACGCTGGCGCCGCGGTCCAGGATACGGATGTTCAAGTCCGGCCGGCTTTCGCGCAGCTCCGCCGCCATTTCTACGCCGCTGAGACCGCCTCCGACAATAGTGATCTGACCGTAAGGAGCCGCATCGTTCGAAGCCTGGTACGTTTTGCGGGTGGCGGACAACGACTGAATGCTGTTCGAGAATTCCTCCGCCCCGGGAATGTTGTGGTATTTGTCCACGCATCCGAGCGCTATGACCAGCCAGTCGTAAGACAGCGGTTCGTCGTTCGCGAAACGGATCACCTTCTGCTCGGGATCGACAGCCGTGACTTCGCCGTATTTCAGAATCAATCTCGGGTCTACCGGAAAATGCACCCGGATGTCCTGTTCGGACACCGTTCCGGCAGCAAGCGCGTAATATTCCGTCTTCAGTCCCTGATAAGGCATCCGGTCGACCATGATCATCACCGTATCGGCCGGGATGTCTCCTTCCAGCAATTCTTTCGCTACCGTCAGTCCACCGTAGCCTCCGCCCAAAATGACAAGTTTTTTCATACAACGGTTAACCCTTTCTCTTATGACTTAATTAGTAGACCTTGATCTCGTTATAGAAAGTATCGCGCTCGACGGCAATGCGGCCGGCTCCTTGAATGAGCCAAACCAGTTCGTCCCGTGTCATGCCTTCCGGCGAGGTCGCTCCAGCGGCATGGCTGATGCGTTCCTGGATAATCGTGCCGTGGGCGTCCGAAGCGCCAAATGTCAGGGCGATTTGCGTAAGCTGCGTACCGAGATTGATGAAATAAGCTTTGACATGCTGAATGTTGTCCAGCATCAGACGGCTGATCGCGATCGTCTTCAGATTGTCGAAGGCCGATACCCGGCGTTTGATGCTGGCATTGACGCTGGCCGGCTGAACCGAGTTCGGTATAAAGACCATGAAGCCGCCGGTTTCGTCCTGCAGCTCGCGCAGGTACATCATGTGCCGGATCCGTTCTTCGAACGTCTCGATGGAGCCAAACAGCATGGTGGCGTGCGTTTTCATGCCGAGCTGATGCGCGGTGCGATGCACTTCCAGCCACGCTTCAGTGGATGCTTTGTCCACCAGGTGCATTTTTTTGCGGTAACGCTCGGACAAAATCTCCGCGCCCCCGCCCGGCATCGTGCCGAGTCCGGCATCCATCAGCGTTTGCAGCACTTCTTTATAGCTTAACCCGCTGAGCCGGGAAAAAAACTCAATTTCTGCCGCTGTGTGGGCCTTGATGGTCACATTCGGATAACGCTGCTTCAGCCCCTTGATACAGTCGACATAATATTGAAACGGCACGTTCGGATTGTGGCCGCCCGTAATGTGGAATTCCTGCATGTTCGGGTGGTAGTGCTTGTCGATGTAATCGAACATTTGCTCAGCCGTCAGCGTATACGCACCGTCCTCGCCTTCGTCGCGGCGGAAATGGCAGAACGCGCAGTGCTCCTCGCAAACATTGGTGAAGTACAGGCTCATGTTGTCGACGAAATATACTTTTTTGCCGTTCTTCTTCAGGTTCACTTGGTTTGCTAATTGTCCGATGGTTAATAAATCGTCCGTTTCGTACAGAAAAACGCCGTCTTCCAGGGTCAAACGCTCTCCGTGCTCCACTTTTTCGGCGATTTCGGCCATGCGCCTTTCCTGGCTGTTGATGATCATACTCATGGTTTAGCCACCTCCGTAAATGGGTCAGGCGCCCCTGATTTCCGCTGACGGGACGCTCTGTCGATGAAGTTGTACAACGATACAGGGAATCGTGTCTTTCACAGTCTGCTGCGGATAAACCGGCGAAAGCTGTGAAAGCTTGCACATGGTCAGCCGGCCAAGAACACACAGGCAGGCGAAGCTTGGACGTATTCCATAAAATACGAAGCTTCGCTTAAGCGCTTGGTCAGACCGGCATGTGTTTCTTCCGAGTGACAAATGTGTGAAAAACAATACTCCTTATTATAAACCTACTGCCGGAGAGGGGCAATACATGAATCGTTAAAACTATATTCCTGTTGTAAAAACGGACAAGATAGGGTTTAATTCCTATTTTCATGGGCAGGGGAGTCTAGTATACTGTTAGATTGAAATAACATTGGGTAGGACGGTGCCAGGTTGCTTACTCCAGCTCTCGATGAGCAGGCCTCCATTTCCGAAGAAATCGAAGACATGCGTGAGCAGATGGTAAGCTTAGGCAATCAGCTCGGGTTCATGCATCCGGAAGTGCAGCACTGCAGCAGACAATTGGATCAATTGCTGCTTCGTTATTATGAAGCCGATAAAACGGATAACCGCAAATGAGGCAGCCCTTGAGGACCGAGGCCGGAAGGAGTATACTTCTATATAGAAGTACATTTTCGAGCAGGTAAGGGAGGCATGGCGATATGATTAAAATCAGCGAAACGGCTTGCGATAAAATTAAAGAAATGCTCGCGGCGGAGGAAACTCCGAATCTGTTCCTGCGCGTGGGCGTCAAGGAAGGCGGCTGCAGCGGCTTTTCCTACGGAATGGGCTTTGACGACAACGAGCAGGAAGGCGACAAAGTCATGGACATCCACGGGCTGAAGGTCGTCGTGGACGAAGAAAGTGCCAAATATTTGTACGGTGTGGAGATCGATTTCCAAGACACCGGCATCGGCGGCGGGTTCAGCATTCACAACCCGAATGCGGTAGCCACATGCGGCTGCGGCTCCAGCTTCCGTACGAAGCCGGAGGAGGAAGCGCTGGCGCAGCCTTGCGAGGATTGAGTGAGTGCGTTACGGTGACCTGAACGTCTGCTTTAGGTGTTGGCCGAGGCGGTGGGTTGCGGATTGAATCGAAAAAGTAGCGTAATATCAACCGTGTGAAATGAACGATAACAACCCGAATTTTTTCGTTTATGGGTTGTGAACTCCGCACCTCCTGACGTTATTCTTCGGAATACAACGTTGGGAGGTTTTTATTTTGAAGCTCAAAAACATGTATGTAGTACATACAAAAAAGTGTGCTGCTCGGAGCTGTCGGCGGCTGGGTAATGTTTTTAATGATTAAAAAGATCATTTCCATCAAAAAACACTTCAAAATTTTGTTAAAAAATCCGATATATAAGGAGGTAACCGATATTAAAGGAAATCAACATGTGTAAAAGAGGAGAGTATTGAGATGCTTAATCGCAACAAAATTGGTTTTTTGATTGGAATGGCCGTTGTATTGCTGTTCGTCAGTTCCGGATGTGCAAAAGAAAAAACCGATGAGGAAAAGCTGGCTGAGGCCATTCAGAAATCGATTGCGAACGCTGCTAATAAGGCGGATGCTTCTACTAAAAAGGAAGAACCTACAGTGGAGTCAAAACTAGTTGAGATTAGCAACTTTATAACCGTGTCTATTTGGAACGAAGGATTCGTAAACATCGGTTCGTACAAAAGTAGGGGTACTAGCAGCACAGGCAAGGAGTTAGACATAGATTTCACAATCGACCGACTTGGTAAAGCGATGGAGAAGAAAGTGGAATATGATGCTTATATACAGGGATTGGATGCGAAGTATGATAATGTGAAGCAAGTATGGACTAAACTATCGAGTGAAACCGATAACTTGTACAAACAGCTTAAGGAAAATAAGCCCCAAGCCAATGACAAGAGTTATAAGTTTAATACGGGATTATTCGAGCAGTATAGTGAAGCTTTTAGAGATGATGTACAGGCGCTGAACAAGAAATAAATAGGATTTAAGGTGCCGCAGTAGCCACATGCGGATGCGGCTCCAGCTTTCGCACGAAGGCGGAGGAAGAAGCGCTGGCGCAGCCTTGTGAGGATTAAAGGCGGGGGACACGCAACGAAGTCAAAGAAGATCAAAAGGTCAACATAATTCTGCACAACAACGCCACTCAAGCGGAATGATCCGTTCGGGTGGCGTTACTTATTACGTCTTTTTTTACCATGGAAAGAACTATTTTAATTCATTTGGGATCGAATATTAGGGGAAGGGGATGGAGTAACAACGTTGCAATCACTTATGCCCTTAACGCAATTCAAGAAACAAATTAAGACGGCAGCTTGTCGGGTTAGAGGCTAACTCCCTTATTCCGATCGGCTGCCGTCTTTGGGTATTACGCTAAAAAGTTCATTTGGAGTGATGTTAAAATATGCGCACAGTTTGGCTATAAGTTCCGCGGGGATTCGTTTATTATCCATATCGACATTATTAATCAAGTCATTAATTGTCGATCGGCGATAATTAATTTCGGTTGAGAGTTTAAGCGCCGAGATGTTTTTCTTCTTTATAATTTCACCAAGATGACAGTGTAATCTTACATCGTTCATATCCATATCAATAATCTCCTATTCGCAATCCACTTAAAATAAATATAGCAAAAAGATAATAAGCAATCTATTGACCGTTTAACGATCAACTGTTATAGTGGTGATGTGAACGTTTAACGGTCAATTGACAAAAGTTTATTTTTTGCAGCTTCATCTTTGGTACTTCTGCGAGACGAACGCATTTAAAAACAAAAAGGAGTGGCAGAACATGTTGAAGAGGATAACCCTTGTTCTCGAAGCAGGCGATAATGATTTTGAACTTACAGATGCATATTTGACGCCAGACGAATCGCACGCATTTTTTATTTCAAATCATACTGTTCATTATACCATGGCTTCCCGGACGCAAAATCATCGAATTTACGTGGAATGCGGTGCCAGATTAATTTTAGGCAAGACGCATAAAGGAGAAATCACTATATTCGACCTGCATGAGAAACTCCAGGCCATGACGGCTTACGAACTCCTGAATTTCCACGTGCTCCATGATGCAGATAAATTGAGCCTAATTCGTTGAAGATGGACTCTCTTTTGGCACAATAAAATAAATGGTTTTGACATGTAAAACAGGAAAAAGATTGACGGTTCGTCCTTATCGTTATAATATTTATTTTAATAATATTTATTGCGATAAATAAATTGTTCAGTGAGGGGTACACAATGAGTCTAATCGACTACTGTATCATGATCGGGGAGCTGCTGAGGGTCATTGACACCAAGCATTCGAAGATCGTGAACCAGCATTACTCTCCGCACAATCTGACTGGCCCGTCGATCAACATTTTGCTGCTGCTGCATCATGAAGGTCCGACCCGGGTGGGCGATATCGGGGCGCAGCTCAATATGGTGGACAGCAACGTATCGGCGGTGTGCTCGCGGCTCGAGACGATGGATATGATCGAGCGCGTAAGGACGAAGGAAGACCAGCGGGTGGTCAAGATTCAATTGACCGACACGGCCCGGGACAAGATGGAGGAAATTCTCGGGAACGTGAAAGACTTTCAGGAGCTGTTCGTGAAGAATGCGTCGGAAGACGACTTGAAAGATATTGTGCACGGTCTGACGAAGCTCAACGAGTTGCTGGAGAACGTGTTGAAGGAAAAGACAAACTCCCAGCAAACATAAGACTGTCCGCAACAAAGCGTAAAAAGCAATAAGATTCGGCGCGATGTACGGGCGCATGGTTGTGTGCCCGTTACGAAGCGGTCTTTTTCTATTCTTTAACCAAGTAATCTTATGTGAATTGAAAATTTTGTCCGAAGTGCCTACTGGACGGCTAGCGGCATCCATTGCGTTTTTATTATGGAAATAGGGGGGTTATGGATGAAAAAGAAACGGAGCTTCCTGACCGCGCTCGTCATCGCTTTGGGATTGGTCGTAAGCGCATGCAGCCCGGAGCCGGAAGCGAACGAGGGCTCAGCGAATACGTCCGCTTCAAAAGCAGGCGGCAACCTGATCGTCGCCATCAAAGACGATCCGAAAACGTTCAACCCGATCTACGCCGGCGACCGGATGTCGCTGACCATCGGCAAAGCTTTGTTCTCGCCGCTGTTCACGATCAATGACGGCAAAAAAACGTTCGTGCTGACGGAAAGCTTGACGCCTTCGGCCGATCTGACGAAATACACGCTCAAGCTGCGCAGCGGCTTAACCTGGCATGACGGCCAGAAGCTGACGGCGGACGACGTGGTATTCACGCTCAACAGCATCCTGGACGAGAAGCAGCACAGCTATTTCCGGAGCTTGTTCGTGCTGGACGGCAAGCCGGTGCAAATCAACAAGCTGGACGAGCTCACCGTGGAGCTTGTGCTTCCTCAAGCGTCGGCTTCGTTCGAAGGGGCACTTGTGCAGATTTCGCCGATTCCGAAGCACATCTTCGAAGGCGAAGCGGATATGGAGAAAAGCGCGAAGAACAACAACCCGGTCGGCTCCGGCCCGTTCAAATTCAAGGAATACCGCTCAGGCGAGTACGTGATTGTGGAGCGTAACGACAGCTACTTCGGCGACAAGGCGAAGCTCGACTCGATCACGTACCGTGTAGCGAAAGACGGCAACGCAGCGACACTGGCCCTGCAAAACGGCGAGATCAACATGATGCTGGTGGAGCCGCAGGATTACAACAAGGTGAAGGATACCGGCAAGTCCGAGCTGCTCATGTTCCCGTCCGGCGGGGTCACGACGATGGTATTCAATACGAATATCGATGTGATGAAGAAAAAGGAAGTGCGCCAGGCCATCGCCCATGCGATCGACAAGAAAGAGCTGATTACGATGGGATTTTCCTCGGTTGATTTTGCCGAGCCGGCTGCGTCGATTTTTTCCCCGGACACGCTGTACCAGAAGAAGGAGCTCAAAACGTACGAATACGACCAAGCCAAAGCGAAGGAGCTGCTCAAAGCCGCCGGTGCGGACAATCTGACAATCCGTTTCGCTTACTACAATGCGAGCAAGGCGGAAGGCAATATGTCCCTGTACCTTCAACAAAAGCTAAAGGAAATCGGCGTTCAAGTCGAATTGATCCCGCTCGACGGGGCCACGCTCGGCAAGAAGGCGCTGAACAAGGACAACACGGATTACGATCTGTCCTTTGGCGGTTACAGCATGGGCTACGAGCCGGATGCCTATAAAGCGATTTATCTCGGCAGCGCGCCTTACAACTATTCGCATTACAAGAACGACGAGTTTGATAAGCTGTGGATCAAAGCGGCGGTCGAAACGGATGCGAATAAACGAGCAGATTTGTACAAGCGGATTCAGGAAATGGCGGCGGACGAAGTGACGACGTATCCGATCGCCTACGGCAAATCGATCATTGCGGTCGATAAAAGGTTCGGTGGACTGAAGGAAGCGGTGCCGAAGCAAGTGGTGCTGTTCGATGATTTTACGAAAATTTACTTGAAGTAACACGCTTGTCTGCGCGGTAAAGTCAGCAGGCGTCGCTCAGGGGGAATTCCGACTTGAAAACGTATGCAATCCGACGCATTCTGCAAATGATTCCGCTGTTGTTTATTATTTCCATCGTTTGTTTCGTTCTGCTCAGGCTTTCCCCCGGGGACCCGGTGATGTCGTTCGTCACGCCCAATATGAGCCCGGACGACGTCGCGAGAATCCGGCACAGTATGGGGCTGGACGAACCTCTGTATTTGCAATACGTCTACTGGCTGCTGCATCTGCTGAAAGGCGACTTCGGCTATTCGTTGAACAATCACCGCCCGGTGCTGACCTTGATTGCCGAACGCTTGCCGGCCACGATCGGGCTGATGGGCTCGGCCACGGTGCTGTCGCTGATTTTTGCGACGCTGCTCGGTCTGATCTCGGCGTTGTACAAAAACCGTTTCGTCGACCGAGTACTGAGCTTGATCGCGTATATCGGGATTTCGCTCCCCGGCTTATGGTTCGCGATGCTCTTGATCTACTTGTTTTCCGTGAAGCTGCACTGGCTTCCGAGCATGGGGATGCGGACGATCGGCGTGAATTCGGTCTGGGACATCGTCAAGCATGGCATTATGCCGTGTATGGTGCTCTGTGCCACGCACATTTCCGTGTACATGCGTTATATCCGCTCCAGCACGATCAGCCAGCTTGAAGAGGATTACGTGCAGATTCAATATGCTTACGGCTCCAACCGGCGTACCGTACTTTTTCGCCACGTCCTGCGTAATGTGCTTTTGCCGGTCATTACGATCATGGGGTTGTCGCTTCCCGAGCTGCTGGCGGGCTCCTTCCTCGTGGAGAGCATCTTTTCCTGGCCGGGAATGGGGTCGCTCGGCGTCAATGCCGTATTCGGGCTCGACTATCCGCTGATCATGAGCATTACGATGCTGTCTTCGTTCCTGCTGATCGTCGGCAATCTGGCTGCCGATCTGCTATACGGCTTGGTCGACCCCCGAATTAAGGCAATGAGGTGAAGCTAAAATGAACCGCATGAGATGGCGTATGCTGCGTCTGCAATTGGTCGAGCAAAAGGCGGGGCTGGCCGCGCTTGTTCTGCTGGCGGCATACGCGCTGGCTTCGGCGTTTGCGTTTCTCGTTCCCTACGATCCGAACGCCATCAACATCACCGAGCGTCTGCTTCCGCCGAGCGGCGCGCATTGGTTCGGCACGGACGATAACGGGCGTGATTATTTTGCCCGCGTGTTGTATGGGGGACGCATTTCTCTGAGCATCGGCTTTATCAGTATGATTATTTCAGTCGTAGTCGGCACATTTGTTGGCACGATCAGCGGTTATTTCGGCGGCAGGCTCGACCAGCTTTTGATGCGGTTAATCGATGTGCTGCTATCGGTGCCTTCCTTTTTCCTGATGCTCGTGTTGAATGCCTACCTGAAGCCGAGCATTCTGACGATGATTCTGATCATCGGGCTGCTGAGCTGGCTGTACATTGCGCGGATTGTGCGGGCGGAGACGATATCGGTTAAAGAACGGGAGTACGTGCTGTACGCCCGGGTATCGGGACAAACCAATTTCCGCATCCTGACGAAGCATATTATCCCGGGCGTCATTCCTACGGTGATTGTGGCGGCGACGGTCAATATTGCGGGCATTATTATGATGGAATCGTCACTCAGCTTCCTGGGGCTTGGTGTCCGGCCGCCGGATTCGTCCTGGGGCAGTATGCTGAACAATGCAAAAGGGTACATCGGAGAGCAGCCGACATTGGCATTGTTTCCGGGGCTGTTCATTTTAACGACAGTACTCAGCTTTAATTTCCTGGGCGACGTGCTGCGTGCCGCATTCGAGCCGAAAGTCGGCCGGCGATAATTCGTGAAAGCAACGGAGTGAAGCGATATGGCACAACTATTGGAAGTTCGCGATTTGCAAACGTCGTTCTTTACCCGCGACGGTGAGGTGCGGTCGGTCCGCGGCGTCAGCTTTGCCGTCGGTGAGGGCGAGATGGTGGGCATCGTCGGCGAATCGGGCAGCGGCAAGAGCGTCGCGGCGAAGTCGCTGCTGGGCCTCATTCCGCCACCGGGCAAAATTGTCGGCGGTCAGGTGCTGCTCCGCGGCGAGGACATGCTCCGGCTCCCGGAGCCCAAGCTGAGAGCGGCGCGGGGAAAGCGGATCGCGATGATTTTTCAGGACCCGATGACGGCTTTGAATCCGGTGCTCAAGATCGGGACGCAGCTGACCGAGGTCATTCGACGCCACCGGAACGTTGGGCGGGCCGAAGCGCGGCGCCTCGCCATCGATTGGCTGCGCGAGGTCGGCATCCCGTCGCCGGAGAGACGGATTGATCAGTACCCGCATGAATTCAGCGGGGGGATGCGGCAGCGGGTCATGATTGCGATGGCGCTGTCCTGCGAGCCGGAGCTCCTCATTGCCGACGAGCCGACGACGGCGCTGGATGTGACGATTCAAGCGCAAATCTTGAAGCTGATGAAACGACTATGCGGGACGACCAACACCTCCGTCGTGCTGATTACGCACGATCTTGGCGTCGTCGCCCAAGTATGCACGCGCGTCGTTGTAATGTACGGCGGTCTTGTGATGGAGGAAGGCGCGGTGGGCGATATTTTCGAAGCGCCGCAGCATCCGTACACGCAGGGGCTGCTCCGGTCGATTCCCCGTGTGACCGAAGGGAAGCGGGAGCGGCTTGTATCCATCGAAGGCTCGCCGCCCAATCTGCTGCACCCGCCCAAGGGCTGCCCGTTTCAGGAGCGCTGCCCGCATGCCATGGACAAATGCGGCGAGCTGCCGCCTTATTTCGAATCGAAGCCGGGCCACCGCTCGTTATGCTGGCTGCAGGACGGTCAAGGCTATCCGTCCCGGCCGCTGGCTTTCGCGGGCTCGGCGGCGTTGCAGCAGGGAGGGGAAGCGCCATGAACGGCACCGGCAACCCTATTCATCCGGCAGATCAAGACGTATTGATCGACGTGCGCGGCCTGAAAAAATATTTCCCGGCGGAGCGCTCGCTGTTCGGCCGGACGACGCGGCACATGAAGGCGGTGGACGACATCAGCTTTCAGATTTACCGCGGCGAAACGTTCGGACTCGTCGGCGAGTCCGGCTGCGGCAAATCGACGACGGGGCGCAGCGTTATCCGACTGTACGATGTGACCGCGGGCGAGATCCGGTACGAAGGCCAAAATATGGCGTCGATGAACGAGAAGCAGCTGAGACCTTACCGCAGGCGGATGCAGGCGATTTTCCAAGACCCGTATTCCTCGCTCAATCCGGGGATGACCGTGCTTCAGCTAATTAGCGAGCCGCTGGAGATTCACACCGCCTACAGCCGTGCAGAACGGCGGGAGGTTGTGCTTGAACTGCTCGGCAAGGTCGGGCTGAAGAGCGAGCATGCGGACCGGTATCCGCATGAATTCAGCGGCGGCCAGCGGCAGCGGATCAGCATCGCGCGGGCGCTTGCGCCCCGTCCCGAGTTCGTCCTGTGTGACGAGCCGATCTCGGCGCTTGACGTGTCGGTGCAGGCGCAGGTTGTCAACATGCTGGAGGATTTGCAGGGCGAGTTCGGCTTGACGTACTTGTTCATCGCGCACGATCTGTCCATGGTGCGGCATATCTCGAACCGGATTGGCGTTATGTATTTGGGAAAGCTGGTCGAGGTTGCTTCCAGCGACGAGTTGTACCTGCACCCGGCGCACCCGTATACGCAGGCCCTGCTCGCGGCGATTCCGGTGCCAGATCCTAAGGTTGCGAACGCGAATAGCACGCTGCTGCAAGGAGAGCTTCCGAGCCCGCTGGAGGAGATCGCTGGCTGCAAGTTTCGTTCGCGCTGTCCGTTTGCCAACGAGCGCTGCGCCGCGGAGGAGCCGGTTCTGAAGGAGATTGCGCCGGGGCATTATGCGGCATGTCATTCGCACGAAGGATGAGGTTTTAGTGCTTGAAGAAGCTGGACGGAAGAGCAATTTGACAAAAGCATCAGATCATCGGAAAGGGGGACAAAGCATGAGCACAACGGCAAAGCTTTCGCAAAATACGGCCATTCTGCTGGAGCGGGCGCGCCGGTTCGGGATCACGGACGAGACACTGCTCGCCGGGCTTGCGGCAGGGGATACGGCTGTTTTGCAGCCTGCGGTCGGCGAATGGTACAGCTATGACGAGTTTTATGCCTACGCCGATCAGCATGGGGAGGCGTTGGAGGAAGCCATTCGCAGCGGCTACCGGATGAAGTTCAATACCCCCGGCGGGGTGCAGTTTTGGCTCCAGCACCGCTTCGGGCTCGAAGCGGGCGTCGATTACGAAGTGCCCGAACACGGCCGGGTAAACGGACTCAAGCTTCCCGACGCGAAGGTAGAGCTTCTGCGCTCGACGCTCGCGCCGAATTGGGTCATCTTGGGGGAAGCTGCCGGCTCGGGGGAAGCCGAGTCCGTGCAGACACTTCGGCTGGTTATCCGCTCGCTGCATGAGAAGGGCGAGTAGGAGCGGGTGACTTGCAAGTCCGCTCTCATGCTCTGCCGTCAAAAAGCGCTTGAACTCGCGGGTTCGTGAGTTCAAGCGCTTTTTGGCTTTCACCGACACCTTGAATGCGGTTGCAACACGTCATGCTCTTGGTTATTAGAAAAAAACGGCTTCGTTGCTCAAATAACCATTTTGTAGTAATATCAGAACAGGTGTTTGTTACCGGGGGGCGTGAAAGACGCAGCGCTTCGTTCGATTTGGAGAGGAGGACGAATATGCCGGTAATCAGATCCGAGTTGTACATAGAAGCGTCGATTGAAACCTGCTTCGATCTGGCGCGAAGCATCGACGTTCATGCCCAATCGACTTCGCAAACGAAGGAAAGAGCGGTCGGCGGAGTCATGAGCGGGTTGATCGAGCTGGGGCAGACGGTGACGTGGGAGGCCGTCCATTTTGGCATCAAGCAGCGGCTGACCGCAAAAATAACGGAGTTTGAGTCGCCTTTTTATTTTGTGGACGAGATGGTTCGGGGGGCGTTCAAACGGTTTCGGCATACACATGAGTTCTGCGCCGTCGATTCGGGAACGTTGATGATTGACGAATTTGATTACACGTCGCCGTTAGGGCCTCTTGGCAAGCTGGTGGACCAGATGTTTCTGGAATCGTACATGAAGAATTTTTTGTTGAAACGAAATCTTTACATTAAACAGCTGGCTGAGAAGTAAGCCGGATGAATGCCGGACCCATGAAAAAAGCGGACGTTTCTGTACAAGGCGTCCGCTTTTTTGCCGTTGATGATGGTGTGCCACAGGCCGGCTCACTGCTTGGCGTAAACATGCAGGTGCTCGATATATTCATGCACCAGCGCTTGCAGGGCTTCCGCTTTCTGCTCGAGGCCGCCGTCTTCGCCGAAGGCTTGCCGAATCGCTTCGATGTAGGCTTGGCCCTGCTTCTTGCCCGGTGCGTACACGCAGCCGTAGTCGTCCAGATAGCTCGGCAAAAAGTAACATTCCAATACATTCATCGCCAACCGGTAGTCCTCTTGCGGATTCGAATCCGACCAAGCCTTCAGTTTGTCATACAAGGCGCTTAGCGTAATCAGGCCGAGCCGATACGTTCTTCGCGCAAATTCAAACGCCTGCGGGTCGATCTCCTCACGCTCGAACTGCTTGAAGTTTTTTTCGTCCAGCAAATACAAAGCCCCGCCCCATTCGGAAGCAAATTTCAGCCAAAAGTCGGCATCCTCCCGTCGAATCGCAATCGTTTGAAGCTCTTCGAACATGATATCCGGGTTAGCGGCGAGCTTGGCTTTGGCCTCCTCTTTCGGCGAGTTTCCTTCAAAATTCAGCACATTGGCATTCACGTGACTGCTCCTATCTAAGCCATAGGTTTATTCCGCGGGTCCCTGCCGTAGTTGGCGGCGGACATGCGAACGGATACTTCATTGTATCATATCCGCATCCGCCGGTTAAATCTTAAACGCCAACGGCTGCGGTCGAACCGACAGTTTGACATTGCTTGGCTTATGCTGGTGCAGCAAGGTCCACATGAGATGCCGCCCGATCGGGTTGGCGCTGTGAATAATAATTTCTTTTGCATACAAGCCTTTCTCGACCATATATTTGACCAGATCGTAGCCGCTGGCTTTGCCGAGCCCCAGATCGTGATCGAGCGACAAGATGTTAACCGGTCCGGTCTTCATCAAATCGATACACTGCTCGACCGACCTCGCCAGCGTAAAACCTTTCGGGCAAGGACGCAAGTCGTCCAAGTATACGTTCATCATATGCCATCGCCTCTCTTTAACTTCCAGCATACGCACAGCACGGCCCGATTGCTTGGACTGCGGCACAGCGTACCGCGCCATTTCCGGCGAACGCCAAAAACGCCACTTGGTCGAAGTGGCGTCCGCACACAGCGTGGCTGTTACCGTTCCAGCAGAACTTGAATGCCTTTGATCACGTTCCAGACCATAACGACGAAATACAGAATCAGGCTGAGCACGCCCAGGAAAATCGTGGAGGTGACCGAAATCGTCGCGATCCAGATGATCAGGAAGAAGATCAGCGAGAGGAACGGCAAGATGTGCGAGAGAAGCGCTTTTTTGGCGTGTTCGCGGACCCAGCCGTCGTTGGTAACGAAATACACGATAACCGGTACGAGAAATCCGGCGAAAAAGATGCTGAAATAACAAAGCGATGCGATCAGTTTGCGTGGATCATCCATGAGGGATACTCCCTTCTTCGTATATCAAAATCCATCGATGATATGACTACTTACGTTGGATACGGCAGCCGGTTTCAGGTTCAAATCGCCACGCTGCATAGTTTCAACCGACTGGGGGACGTTTAAACAATAAATAACATGCGCATACCTTAATTACCCAATATTAGTTAAAATGGTTCGAATTGGTCCAAATGCGATCATATTTTTTTATCACGAAAACGGTACGCAGCTTGTGTATAACTTTGTCCACATTATACACCCCGCCAATGGCGTGTATTCGACACTTATTAACAGAATACTCACAAGATATACACAATCTCATGTGGATAACGGAACGCTTGTTCTAATTTTGGGCGCATGTTAATATAATTTTACATTACGGAATAAGGTGAGTTGTCCCATGAAACTGATCAGTAATGAGATTTTAGTGGACTCCTATTTCAAAGCCGTCGATTTGAAACTCGAAGAAGATTTTGTCGAATTGTTGTTAGACGAGATCAAGAAGAGACAAATCAACTTAGACTTCTACAAAGAAGGTAATGCCCAGGTCAGCTGACCGGGCTTTTTTCTTTTATCGGGAAAATCTATGATATAATAGTTCCGACTATGACGGGTGTGGGAGAGAAACGATGGAGCGATTAACGATTGCTGTCAATGTGCCGCTTGGCTTTCACGCCAGACCGGTTTCGCGGTGGGTCAGTCTCGCGCAGACCTTTCAAAGTCACATTACCGTGACGTTCCGGGACAAGACGGTCGACGGCAAAAGCGCGCTCGGGCTCATGGCTCTTGCCGTTCCGGGCGGGGCGGAGCTTGAGGTGTGCGCTAGCGGGCCTGACGAGAAAGAGGCGCTTGCCGCTCTCGCTAGCTTGGCCTCGCGATCGTTTTCCGCTTAAGTTTACGGCTACGGAGGCAGAAATATGTTATCCGCAAGACAGCAGAGCATATTGACGGAACTATTGGAACAACGCGGATTTGTGCCTGTGGACCGGTTTCAATCGGAGTATGGCATTTCGGCGCGGACGGTACGCCACGATCTGCTGCAGATCGAAGATTGGCTGGCCGGGTATGGCATCGGGATGGAGCGCAACCGCAAGCACGGCATTGCGCTTATCGTAGACGAGGACGGGCGGGAGAAGCTAGAATGTCTGCTTAGAGAACGGCCGGATCATCTCGATGCGGAGCGGCGGTCCCGTTGGCTTGCCAAGCGGCTGCTGGAATCGTCCAAGCTGCGTACGGACGAGGTGCAGGAAGAGCTGAAAATCAGCAAAAGCACGCTGTTGAGCGATTTGACGGAAGTCACCAGGCTGCTGGGCGGTAAAGACCTGAAGCTCGCCAGAGAGGGCGGATGGATTCGGGTGCTGGGGGACGAACGGAAAAAAAGATCGGCCTATCTCGAACTGCTGCGGCTGGAAATTACGGATGAGAATGTTCTTCGGGTCGTTCTTGGAGACCGGGAAGACCGGATGGGGGGAACGAACCTGTGGAACCCGTGGTTCTCGCCCAAGGATGCGCAATTTTTATTCGATATCGTGCGGATGCTGGAGCGCAAGCTGAACGTCGAATTTACGGACGCGGGGTATTCGGCGCTGGTGCTTCATCTGCTGATGGCCGTCGAGCGGCTGAAAAACAACCACCGTATTCAAATGGACCCGGAGCTGTTCGGTGAGGTGAGCGGAGCGGAGGAGTTCCGGGTCGTCCGACAGCTTGCGCTGCCGGAAATGGAGCGTTATTTTCAGCTTGAGGTGCCCTTGGAAGAGGCGGGCTATATTACCCAGCACATCCTAGGGGCGCAAAAAGCGCAGGATGCCAAGGCCGAGCAGTCCGTTTACGTCCAACTGGCCAAACGGATCGTCATGGAGGTGGAGCAGGAGCTGCATCGGCCGCTTCAGCGTACCGAACAGGTGGTGCACGGGCTGTCCGTCCATTTGAAGCCTGCGATGTACCGTGCCAAATTCGGGCTGCAGAGCGCGAATCCGCTGCTGCCGCAGCTGGAGCAGGAATATGCTTCGCTGCTCGACGTGACGCAAGAGGTGGTCAACCGGGTGCTGCAGGAGCAGGGGGTTTGCTTCGACCGCGATGAAATCGGTTACATCTCCTTGCATTTAAGCAGTGGGCTATCGCATGCCGTAAGCGCGGTCCGGAAACGGGTAGCGATCGTATGCAGCTCCGGCCTCGGTTCGTCGGCGATTCTTCAACGGAGGCTGGAGTCGATGTTCCCCGTGCTGGAGATTGCCGGGAGATTCGCTTACAAGGAGCTCAGGCAGCTGCCGTTCGAGCAAATCGACGCGGTGTTATCGACGATCGAGATTCAACTGCCGCTTCCGGTGCAGGTGATTAAAGTATCGCCGCTGCTGAGCCCCGAGGACGAGAGCAGCATCGGACGTCTGCTCGGCGTATCGCCGCTGGGGCGGCCGATGGAAGCCGATACGCTGCAGCGGGTGGGCGAGATCGTCCGTATCGTCGAGCGGCATGCCGACGTGCGCAACCGGAACCGGCTGCTGGAGGACCTCATCCATCTGCTGCAGGGCGGAGGCGTATCCGGCCACAAAGGGCTGCAGCGGCTGACCGATCTGCTGCCCGCCGGCTCGATCCTGACCGGGCAAACGGTCGAAGGCTGGGAAGAGGCGGTGCGGCTAGGCAGCAGGCTGCTGCGCGAGCGGGGAATCATCGGACTTCAGTACGAAGAAAAACTGTTTCAAATGATTGGGGAGCAGAAGCATCATTTTGTCATCGGGGAAGGCATTGCCTTTCCGCACGCGTCGCCGCAGGACGGCGTATGGGGCACAGGATTCGGCTTGGTCACGCTGGCGGACCCTGTACCGCTCGGACCGTCGGGGCAGCCGGTGTGGCTGCTCGTTACGCTGGCCGCTGCGGACAAGACGTCGCATTTGACCGCGTTATCCACGCTGCTCGACGTGTTTGGCGATGCGGCGTTCATGGAATTTCTGAGACGGGCCGACGATGCGGCTGCCGTATGGGATCGTTTGAAGGCAAAGGAGGGCGAGACGCTTGACGCTGAAAATTAACGTGGTTTGCACAAGCGGTCTCGGCACCAGTCTGATGATCCGCATCCATCTCGAAGCGCTGCTTCGGGAGCAGGGGCTCCGCGCCGATATCGAGCACATGGATGTCGCGTCGCTCGGCTTAAGTCCGGCCGCGGACTTGATCGTCGGCGCTCACCATATCGCCGATTCTTTGCCTCCCCGGCTGCTGGAGCAAGCCGAATGGATACCGCTGGAAAATATGACCGACCGGAATTATTTGCGGACCAAGCTGATGGAAAGCCCGCGTTTTCTGGCCTGGCGGGAACGGGAGAAGGGATTGCGGGAATGAACTGGTCGCAAATTATCAATAAAGGGCTGCTCGGCGAACCGGCCTTTTTGCTCGGGGTCATTGCCTTGATCGGGCTGCTGCTGCAGAAAGCCTCTCCGCAAAAACTGCTCAGCGGCACGATCAAAACGATGCTCGGGTATATTTTGCTGCAGATCGGGGCTTCGGCCGCCGGTTCGTCCTTATCCAATCTATCGATCATCGTTCAGCGCGGGCTGCAAATGATCGGCATTATGCCGCACAACGAGACGATTGCGGGGCTCGCTCAGATCAACTACGGCCGCGAGATCGCGGTCATCATGCTGATCGGCATGGCGCTTCATCTGGCTATCGCCCGCTGGACGCCGTTCAAGTACGTATTCCTTACCGGCCATCACATGCTCTTCATGGCGTCGATGCTGGCGGCTTTGCTTGATTCGGCCCATCTTCCGGCGTGGCAGATTTACGGATGGGGCGGGCTGTTCTTGGCGCTCGCCATGTCGTTCGGACCGGCGGTGAGCCAGCGGTACGTCCGGCAAGCGACCGGCGGCAGCGAGTTCGCCATCGGGCATTTTAACAGCGTAGGCTATGCCCTTTCGGGCTTGATCGCGCAGATGGTCGGGACGAAGGAAAAGAAGCCGATGCCGGAAGGGTTGAAACGGATTTATCCGTTTTTCCAGGATCATATGGTTGTCATCGCCGTCTTTACCCTGCTGCTGTTCGGCTTGTCCAGCTTGTTCGTGCCGGCCGAAGCGCTGTCCGAGATGTTTTCCGGGCGTCATCCCGTGGTCGTCGCGGCTATTCAGGCGATTTGGTTCACGGCCGGCGTGTTCGTTATATTGTCGGGCGTGCGAATGATGCTGGCCGAGATTATTCCTGCCTTTAACGGCATTGCCGAAAAAATAGTGCCGGGAGCGATTCCGGCGCTGGATTGCCCGGTTTTGTTCACGTACGCGCCCATTGCGGCAGCGCTCGGCTTCCTGCTCAGCTTTATCGGAGGGCTTGCCGCGATGGGTACGCTCATGGTATTGCAGTACACGGTCATCATCCCCGGCGTGATCCCGCACTTTTTCTCGGGAGGCGCTTCCGGCGTCATCGCGTATCAGGTCGGCGGCCGTAGGGGGCTGATCGTTGCTGCGCTGTGCCACGGCTTCGTCATTACGCTGCTGCCGGTCTTTTTGCTGCCGCTGCTCTCCAACCTTGGCTTCGTCCGGGCGACGTTCGCGGACACGGACTTTGCCGTCGTCGGGCTGATTTTGAACGGCCTGCTTCGCTTGTTCGGCATAGAGGCCGGTTAATACGGTTACGCTGCCTGCTTGAGCCTCCGGTTCATGATCTTGTGGTCATGGGCCGGAGGTTTTATTTTTTGCCGTTTGATGTGGCAAAGACTTAAACTTCCCGGTTGGAAACGCTTCACTTATGATAAAGCTATCCAAACAACCGAAGGGAGTCGTTACAAAGATGAAAAAAGCACTATCTGCTACGCTCGCCGTAATCTTGACCGCATCTGTAGCTGCCGGCTGCGGCAGCGCCGACAAGCCTGCCTCCGGCGGATCCGCAGCTGCTCCGGCAGCCGGAGATGCAGCTAAAACGGACAAGTCGAAAGGCAAGCTGACCGTATACGTCGGATTCCAGGAAGACCATGCCGTCGAGGCGATGAAGCAGTTCACGAAGGACACCGGGATTCAAGCCGACATGGTCCGCATGTCCGGGGGCGAGATTCTCGCCAAAATCCGCGCAGAGAAAGACAACCCGCAGGCGGATATCTGGTACGGCGGCCCGGCGGATACGTTCGTCGCCGCAATGAACGAAGGACTGCTCGCGCCTTACAAATCGCCGGCTGCCGAGAAAGTGGACGCCAAATATAAAGACCCGAATGGTCACTGGACCGGGATTTATGTCGGTTTCCTCGGCTTTGCGTCGAACAAGAAGTTTCTGAAGGATCATAACCTGCAAGCGCCGCAAACGTGGGAAGATTTGCTCAACCCTGCGTATAAGGGTCAAATCGTCATGGCGAACCCGGCTTCGTCCGGCACGGCCTACACCGCTCTCTACACCGTACTGAAAGTGAAAGGCGCGGAAGATAAAGGGTTCGATTACCTGAAAAAGCTGCACCCGCAAATTCAGCAGTACACGACCAGCGGTTCCGCCCCGGGGCGCATGGTCGGGATGGGCGAAGCGGCCGTAGGCTTGCTGTTCGCGCACGACATCATCAAGTATCAAGAGGAAGGCTTCGACACGCTGGAGCTGACGATCCCTAAAGATGGGACAGGCTATGAAACCGGCGCCGTCGCAGTCATCAAAAATACGAAAAACCAGGAGCTGGCGCAAAAATTCATCGACTGGTCGCTCGGCGCAAGCGCGCAGGAGGTCGGGCAGCGCACAGGCAGCTACCAGAACTTGACAAACCCGGATGCGAAAGAGCCGAAGAAGGCGATCAAGCTGTCCGACATCAACCCGATCCAATACGATCCTTCGGAAGCAGGCAAAGAGCGCAAGCGCCTGCTCGACAAGTGGAACAGCGAAGTGAAGAAATAATACTCCGGGACGGTCCTTGTATTTCTCGGGCACGGGAAGCCTGTGAGCTTTGAAGAATTCTCTGGAAAGTTAGGTGGAGTATATCCCGGAGGAGTTTACGTCCGCCTTTGAAATCCGTGAAAATACCATGAAAATCTAATCAGAATTTCACGGAATATGGGGTCCCCGGAAAGTAATCGGAATCCGCTTCGAAGGTTTACTTCACTTTCTGGGGAGGAGGAGCGGCCGGAGGGATATACTCCACCGCTTCAACTCAGAGAATCTCTACGCGAAGCAGGTTTCCCCACCCCAAATCCAAGGACCGTCCCGGCCCACCCAAGAAAGGAGCCTGTGGCCCATGTCATGGAACCGTACCGCAAGCGAGCTCCGCAGACTGACGCGGGAACCGCTGCTTCTGCTCTGCATCCTGCTCGTCATGGCGTGTCTGGCGATATTTATCGTCTATCCGCTGTATCAAATCTTAAAAAGCAGCTTTATCAGTCCGGACGGATCGGTTTCGCTCAGCGCGTATGTGGGCGTTTTGTCGGGCGGACAGCTGTTCGAGGCATTGAAAAACTCCTTGCTCTTGGCTGTCATCGTATCCATTCTGTCGACGGCCATCGCCTACATGTTCGCTTATACGTTTGCGTACGTGAAGGTTCCATTCAAAAAGCTGTTTAACGCTGTCGCAATATTGCCCGTTATCTCCCCGCCGTTCGTCATCTCGCTTTCCGCGATTTTGCTGTTCGGCAAGCAGGGCTTCGTTTCCAAGCATTTGCTCGGTTTGGAAAACGCCAACATTTACGGCTTCAAAGGCCTGGTGCTCGTCCAAACGCTGACGTACTTCCCGGTCGCTTTCCTCGTGCTGGCCGGCTTGCTGCGCTCGATCAGCCCGTCGCTGGAAGAAGCGAGCATGAACATGGGCGCGGGGCGGCTGCGCACGTTCCTGAACGTGACGCTGCCGCTGACGATGCCGGGGATTGCGAATGCGTTTCTGCTCGTGTTCGTTCAGTCGCTGGCCGATTTCGGCAATCCGATGACGCTCGGCGGCAACTATACGACCGTCGCCCGCGAAATTTACCTGCAGGCGGTCGGCAGCTATGACATTCAAGCCGGCGCGGCGCTGGCGATGGTGCTGATGAGCATCACGTTCCTGATCTACGCGCTGCAAAAATTTTGGATCGGCAAAAAAAGCTACGTCACCGTTACGGGCAAACCTGCCCACGGCCGCCGTCTGATCGAGAAAGGGGTAACAAGACAGGCGCTGTTCGTGCTGTGCATGCTGCTGTCGGTTATCGTCATTGCGTTCTATTTGCTCGTGCCGATCGGCTCGTTCATCAAGCTGTGGGGTATTAACAACAGCTTCACCTGGGATCATTACAAGTACGTGTTCTCGCTCGGACAAAAATCGATGAAGGATACGCTGCTGCTGTCGATCATCGCGACGCCGATTGCCGGCTTGCTCGGCATGATTATCGCCTTCCTGGTCGTCCGCAAGCAGTTCATCGGGAAAAAAGCGCTCGAATCGGTCAGCATGCTGTCCATCGCCATTCCGGGGACGGTCATCGGGATTTCGTACATTCTGGCATTCAACCAGGCTCCGCTTGCGCTCACGGGTACGGCGATGATCATTATCGTCGCGTTCGTCGTGCGGGCCATTCCGGTCGGCATCCGGTCCGGGATCGCATCCTTGCAGCAGATCGATCCGTCGATCGAAGAGGCGGCGACGAATTTGGGGGCCGGGCAGGCGCGCAACTTTTTCACCGTCGTCCTGCCGCTCATCAAGCCGGCGTTTTACAGCGGCCTTGTATACGGGTTCGTCAAAAGCATGACCGCGATGAGCGCCGTCATATTCCTCATCTCGGCCAAATACAACCTGATCACGGCTTCCATCCTCACGCAGGTGGAATCCGGGCGGATCGGCGTCGCCAGCGCGTACTGCACGATTCTGATCGCGATCATGATCGCAGCCTTGCTGCTGCTTAACCTGCTGCTTCGCTTCGTCGGCGGCAGCAAAGAAAAAACGTTAATGTAGGGGGAGAAAGACTTGGCAGCCAAATCGGTCACGCTCAAACAGGTTACGAAAGCTTATGCGGGCTTGGGCACCAAGCAGTCGTCGAATGCGGTATCCGATGTCAATCTGGTCATCGAAGAGGGGCAGTTCGCCACGCTGCTCGGTCCGTCCGGCTGCGGCAAAACGACGACGCTGCGCATGATTGCGGGCTTCGAAGATATTACCTCCGGTGAAATTTTGTTCGGGGACCAGCCGGTAAACGAGATTCCGCCGAATAAGCGGGATTGCACGATGGTGTTTCAATCTTACGCTTTGTTCCCGCACTTGAACGTTTGGGACAATGTCGCCTACGGGCTTAAAATCAAAAAATTCGATCAAGCCGTCATTCGCGAAAAAGTGTCGCGCGTGCTCGAAATCATGAACCTGAACGAATATAAGGACCGCATGCCTTCCCAGATGTCCGGCGGCCAGCAGCAGCGCGTTGCGCTGGCCCGGGCGCTCGTGATGGAGCCGAGCGTGCTGCTGTTCGACGAGCCGCTGTCCAATCTCGACGCCAAGCTGCGCATCGTCATGCGCGACGAAATCCGCCGCATTCAGCGGACGCTCGGCATCACCGCGGTCTATGTCACGCACGATCAGAGCGAAGCGATGTACATGAGCGACGTCGTCATCGTCATGAACAAAGGGCGGATCGAGCAGATCGGCACGCCGCAGGAAATTTACCAAAGACCGAAGACGAAATTCGTCGCCGACTTTATCGGCTCGGCCAACTTCGTCGAAGGCAAGGTGGCGCGGGTCGTTGATGACCGCTTGGAGATCGATACGCCAATGGGTATAATGGTAGCAGCGAACCATGCGGAAGTGACGGCGGGACAGCAGGTAGCTATGGTCATCCGGCCGGAATCCGTCGTCGTCTTGAAGACGGCGAGCAACAACGCGGTCATTACGAAAAGTGTCTTCATGGGACAAACGCAGGAATACGAGATCGATTTCGGCGGCAAAACATTTCAGGTCACCCAGCATAATCCGGTCGCAGGCTCGGTTTTCCCTACCGGGGAGCATGTGACGCTCGAATTTCCCGAGCATTCGATTCAAGTCGTTCCGGCCTAATCTACAGACAGCAAGGGGGCAGCAGGCATGAACAAGAGATGGCAGGGAGCGTTAATCCTTATCCTTTGCGCTGCCGTGCTGACCTCCTGCGCTTCCGAGCGTAAAGGAACGTTAACCATTTATGCAGGGTTGTACGAAGACCACGCGATTAAAGTCGTGGAAGCGTTCCAGAAGGAAACGGGCATTAAAACCTCCTACGTCCGGATGTCGGGCGGGGAAATCCTGGCGCGCATACGCGCGGAGCGAAGCGCCCCGAAAGCGAGCGTCTGGTACGGCGGTCCCGCGGATACGTTCGTTCAGGCCAAAGCGGAGGGGCTGCTGGCTCCTTATTTGTCGCCGAATGCCAAGTGGATCGACGAGAAATACAAAGACCCCGACAACTATTGGATCGGCGTTTATGTCGGTGCTCTGGCCTTGGTTTCCAACCGCAAATGGCTGCAGGATGTCGGGTTGTCGGTGCCGCAAACTTGGGAAGATCTGCTCAATCCGAAGTACAAAGGGATGATCGTCATGGCCGATCCGAGATCCTCGGGTACGGCTTATACGATATTGGCCACGCTCGTACAATTGTGGGGCGAAGAGAAAGCGTTCGACTACTTGAAGAAGCTGCAAGGACAGGTCCGCAGCTATACGACGAGCGGGAGCACGCCCGGGCGCAGCGTCGGGATGGGCGAGGCGGGAACGGCCATCATGTTTGCGCACGATGCCGTCAAATTTTACAAGGAAGGCTTTCGCGATTTGCTGATCCATTACCCGGGCGAAGGCACCGGATACGAAATCGGCGCGATGGGCATGGTCCGGGGCGGTCCGAATGAGAAGGAAGCGCAGACCTTTATCGACTGGGCGCTGACGAAGCAGGCGCAGGAGCTCGGCAAGCAGGTAGGCAATTACCAGTGGCTGACGAATCGGGAAGCGGTGTCTCCCGAGGATGCGGTCTCTTTGGACGCGCTGCGCGTCGTGCCGTACGATCAGACTTGGGCGGGAGCCAACCGCAGCCGGCTGATCGAGCGGTGGGTAAAGGAAGTGCAGGGCGGGCGATGATATATTCAGCCGATAGTGGACCGTTCTATTATACAACCAGAATCTGGCTTGCATAAGGCCAGGTTTTTCTTTTTCCTCGTACGCAATTTCCTATTTGCCTGTAAGAATGCGCTATGTTACACTTTTATTGGTATGTTAACATAACAAGCAAGAGGGATGAAACGATGGGGACTCCGATCTACGAGAAAATAATCCAGCATCTGTTAAAAAGAATCGAACTCGGGCAACTTAAACCGAAAGAAAGAGTCCCGTCGGAAAAAGAATTGGCGGATCAATTCGGAGTCAGCCGAATCACGTCAAAAAAAGCGCTGGAGAAACTCGCACAGTACGGCGTCGTCACCAGAATTCGCGGCAAGGGGTCCTATGTTTCGGAGCATTTTGACATCACGCGCTTCCATGACATCGGCCACCCCGAGGGTAAGGAAGAGTCCTTCCATCATAGCGGCCCTTCCGGCGACACAACGGAACAAGTAACGATCGGCATCATTGCTTCGTATTTTTCCGCTTCCTTCGGCCTCAACATTTTTCGGACGGTGGAAAAGACGCTTTCCGCGCGGAATTATCATCTAATCGTCAAGTGCACGTACGGCAAAAAGGAGCTGGAGGAGCAATTCATCCGTTCGCTGCTCGACTACGGCGTAGACGGTCTCATCGTATCTCCCGTCAACGGAGAGCATTACAACGAGGAACTGTTGAAACTGGTTTATAGAAAGTTTCCCCTCGTGCTAATCGATAAATATCTCCCCGGGATTCCGGCTTGCTCCGTATATACCGATCATAAGCAAGCGGCAAGCGTGCTGACGGACTATTTGCTCGATCAAGGGCATGAGCAGATCGTTTTCGTTTCGGCTCCCGCCGAAAATACGTCGTCGATCGAGGAGCGGATTCAAGGCTTCACGAGCGCATTTTTGAAGCGGGGGATGGCGATCGGGGTAAACTCCATATTCACGGACATGCCTGCCCTAAACACAATGGCATACGACGCGGCCGATCCCATGGAATGGGATACCGGACCGCTGAAAGCTTTCTTGGATCAGAATCCTTCGATTACGGCCATATTCGCTTGCGAATACGACAATGCGATTCTCCTTTCCCATGTGCTTCGCCAGCTCGGCAGACATCACGACTGCGAAGTCGTATGCTTCGATATGATATATTCCCGCCATGGTTACTTTCCTTTAACCCACATTCTTCAAGACGAATGGGAAATCGGACAAAAGGCGGCGGAGCTGCTGATAGCGCAATTGGAACGCCGGGAAGTCCCGCTGTTGAACCCTGTCGGCTTTAAGCTGAAGGTCAAATCACACGAGACCCGATATGAAAATGAATAGCGATCTATGATATGGTATATTGGTATACCATATTTTTTTTATGAAAAAATATCGGTAAAGATCGTTTTTTATAACAAAAATCGGCAAAACAAGCTAATTTCTATTATTTTTTCATGAAAATCACTGAATTGACACAAATATAAGATGATGTTAATATAATTAGCATGTTGATATATTAAAGTTGGTATATCAATGTGTTTTTATTTTTTTAGCAAAGGGGGAGCTCGAAACAGAAAGAAGGTATCGTTCGTTATGAAAGCCTTTACAGGTTATGCAGCCGATTAACAAAATGGGGAGGCAATCCGGTGAAACCTATGAACAAATGCTTAATAGTATCGTTCGCATCGTTGATAGCACTTTCGACTGTTTTAATCGGATGTTCGTCGGGCAGCGGGAATTCCGCAAACGGAACCGGTGCCAAAAAAACAAAGGTGACCTTTTGGCATGGCAACACGGATACGGAGAAAGAGGCGCTTGAGAAAATCGTAAAAGCGTTCCACGAGCAAAATCCCGATATTCAGGTTGATATGACCTATATCGCTCAGCAGGGCGAAGGCCAGAACGAGAAGCTTCTGGCCGCCATCGCGGGCGGAAATCCTCCCGATGCAGCTTATTTCGACCGGTTCGAAATCGGCTCCTGGGCAGCGCGCGGATCGTTGACCGATCTGACCGATAAAGCGAAGGCCGACCAAATCAACGCCTCCGACTACTATGAATTTGCGATGGCCGAAGCGACGTACAAAGGAAAGCTGTACGGGCTTCCGAACGATACGGACTCCCGGCTTTTATATTATAACAAGGATCAATTCAAGGAGGTCGGGCTGGACCCGGAACATCCTCCGAAGACGATCGCCGAGCTTGAAGCCGCGGCGGAGAAGCTGACCAAGAAGACAGGCAAGCGGTTCGAGCGGATCGGATTTATCCCCTGGTACGATCAGGGCTGGATTTATACGTGGGGCTGGGCTTTCGGCGGCGATTTCTATGACAAATCGGCCGACAAAGTAACGGCAGATCACCCGAATGTGGTCAAAGCGCTCGAATGGATGCGCGACTACGCCAAGAAATACAACATTGAAGATGTCGCCGCCTTTACCGATTCGGCGGGCTCGGGAGCGGATAACCCCTTCCTCACCGGCCAGCTTAGCATGACCGTCAGCGGTCCGTGGCGCATCGCCGGAATCAAAAAATACAAGCCGGATTTAAATTACGGCGTCACCCCGATTCCTACGCCAACAGGCGACAAGTTTACGAGTTGGTCCGGCGGATTCAGCTATATCATCCCCAAAGGCGCAAAAAATGCGGACGTCGCCTGGAAATTCATTAAATTCGCGGCAGGGAAGGACGGGCAAAAAATATTCAGCGAGACGACCGGCAATCTGGCGACTATCCAATCGGTCAACGAAGGGATTAAAGATCCGGCGACGAAGAAATTCGCGGAGATTCTTCCGCAATCCCATAACCGGCCGGTCATTTCCGCAGGCTCCTTATTGTGGAACGAATTATCCAGAGCCAGAGACAGCGCGATTCATGATAAAGGGACGCCGAAAGACATTTTGCAGGAAGTTTCCCAAAAAGTGAACTCCGAATTACATAAATAGGTTGGAGAGGATACGGTAGGAGAGCCGCCTTCCGGCTTCTCTACCGCTCCTGCCACAGGAGGTTCGGCGATGAAAAGACAAAGTGTGGAAGCCGGCGAAAGGCTGTACGGTTGGTTGTTTGCTTCGCCCTGGCTGATCGGCCTGTTGATCTTTTTCCTTCTCCCGCTGGCTGCTTCCATCTACTTCAGCTTTACCACCTACAGCATTTTGGAGCCGGGGGAGTTCATCGGTCTTAACAATTACCGCGAGCTGATGCAGGACAAGGTATTTTGGGCGGCAGTCTTTAATACCGTGTACTTCGCCGTGTTTTTTGTTCCGCTCAGCATTGTGTCCGGCGTTCTGCTCGCCTTGTTTTTGAACATGAAGGTGAAAGGGATGGCGATTTACCGGACGCTCTATTTTTTGCCGACGCTGGTTCCCCAAGTCGCTCTGGCCGTCTTGTGGATGTGGCTGCTGAATCCCCATTTCGGCTTGGTGAACGGCATGCTGGATAAGCTGGGGATCGCCGGTCCCGCCTGGCTGGGAAGCGAATTTTGGTCCAAGCCGTCCCTCATTCTGATGTCTTTATGGGGAATCGGTCAGACCGTGGTCATCTATTTGGCCGGCTTGCAGGATATTTCGCAGGACTATTACGACGCGGCAGAAGTGGACGGGGCGAGCTGGCTGCAGAAGGTTCGAAGCGTAACGCTTCCGCTCCTGACGCCGGTTATTTTCTTCAATCTGGTCATGGGCGTCATCGGGGCGTTTCAACAATTTACTTTGCCGTATACGCTCACCAAAGGGCAGGGAACGCCGGCCCATTCCCTCATGTTTTACGTCATGCACTTATATGATAACGGGTTCAAATATTTCAAAATGGGCTATGCTTCGGCGATGGCGTGGCTCCTGTTTTTGGCGATTATGCTGCTGACCGGAATCTTATTTGCGACCTCCAAGCGGTGGGTTCATTATCAGGGGAAATGAGGGGGCGATCCACGGTGAACCAAAAATCGAAGAGCAAGCTGGCGAACGTATCGGCCCATGTATTTTTGCTTCTGGCTTCCGTCTTTTTTATTACGCCGTTTATATGGCTTGTCTCCACCTCACTCAAGCCGTCTACGCAAATTTTCACCTGGCCTCCGGAATGGATTCCGAAGCCGTTCACGTGGAAAAATTACTCGGACGCCGTAGAGTACATCCCGTTCTTCACCTATCTCAAGAACACGGTCGTCATTACCGTTCTTAGCACGGCCGGGGCCGTTCTGTCGTGCCCGCTCATCGCCTACAGCTTTGCCAAACTGAGATGGAACGGCAAAAAAGCGCTGTTCGCCCTGACGGTAGCGGTAATGATGATTCCCGGTCAGGTCACGATGATTCCGTTATTCGTGTTGTTCAACAAACTGGGCTGGGTCGGCACGCCGCTGCCTTTAATCGTACCGCTGTTTTTCGGCGCTCCGTTTTTTATTTTTTTGCTCAGACAGTTTTTCCTGGGGCTTCCGGATGAATTGCTCGATGCAGCCAGAATCGACGGGGCGCACGAATTCACGATTTATTGGAAGGTGATCCTTCCGTTAGCCAAGCCTGCCGTTTTGTCGGTTGCGTTGTTTCAATTTATGAACAGCTGGACGGATTTTATCGGTCCCTTGCTTTACTTGACGAACGAAGCTTCGTATACGATGTCGCTCGGGCTTCAGCAGTTTCAGAATCAGAAGGGCTCGGAGTGGGGGCTCATGATGGCGGTAGCTACGATGATGACGATTCCCGTCGTTATTCTGTTCTTCTTCACCCAGAAAAAATTTATTCAGGGAATTACGTTTTCCGGTATTAAGGGGTAGCTGATTCAATGAGAATGCTGCTGGTTAATAATAAAAAGATCGCTCTCGTTGGGAACGGAGCGATCTTTTTGGCTAAAGCCTATATAGATGAAAGCATTTTTACAGTTTCATGTTGCTGCTGTGGCCTGGGGACAGCTTGGCTGTCGGATCGATGTACACCTTCGCGTTGTTGATGGCGGTTGGCGCTTCGCCGAAACCGACGGCAATGAGCTTCAGCTTGCCGGGGTATGTCGTAATGTCGCCCGCAGCAAAAATGCCCGGAATGCTGGTTTCCATCCGCGAGTCGACGACGATGGAGCCGTTGTCGATGTTTAATCCCCATTCGGCAATCGGACCGAGGGAGGAGACGAAGCCGAAGTTGATGATCACGGCATCGACATCAATGACGCGCTCTTCGCCCGTTTTGCAGTCGGCAAGTACGACTTTCTCGATTTGGTCGCGGCCTTCGAGCTTCTTGATTTCCGTCGGAGTGATGACTTCCACCTTGGACTTCATCAGATTCTCGACGCTGTGCTCATGCGCACGGAATTTGTCGCGGCGGTGAATCAGCGTTACTTTCTCCGCGACCGGTTCCAGCATTAGAGCCCAGTCTACCGCGGAATCGCCTCCGCCGCTGATCAGTACCTTTTGACCTGCGAAGCGGTTAAGGTCGCTGACGAAGTAATGCAAGTTTTTCTTCTCGTACTGCGCGGCTTCCGGGAGTTCGAGCTTTCTCGGTTCGAACGCGCCGACGCCGCCGGTAATGATAACCGCTTTAGATTGATGCACGCCTTTGTCCGTCGTCACTTCGAACAGGCGCTCGTCTTTTTTCTCCACTTTCAATACCTTTTCTTCCAGGCAGATGGAGATCGGGAAATGCTTCATTTGCGCTTCCAAATTATTAACAAGCTCTTGCGCTGTTACCTTCGGAAAGCCGGCTACGTCATAGATGTATTTCTCCGGATAAAGCGCTGCGAGCTGACCGCCCAGTTGTGGCATGCTTTCAATCAATTTAACGGAAGCTTGGCGCATTCCTCCGTAAAACGCCGCAAACATCCCTGCCGGGCCGCCGCCCACGATAATAATGTCGACGATTTCGCTGCTCATGGTGGGTCAAACACCTCCGAAACATAGTAAGGTCCATTCTAATTATAATCGTACGGCTACGGCATTGAAAATATAAATTAGACTTTTCAATGAGTAATATAATTAATTAGCCTGATAAAGTTTTTATATGGCAAAAGGCAGCAGCCCAAGGAATCGAGAGATACCATCGTTAGTCTGGCGATTTTCCTAGGTTTTTAACCAAAATAAAACTTGCTATTTGCCTCGTATCATTATATTATTGCATTTGAATTGGTTAAAACTGTTGGTATAAATACACATCATTTGCTTATATTTTCAAACGCCGAAGGGAACCATGTAGGAAGAAAAACCATTTTTCGGCGTCGCTTGTGTAATTTTTCACAAACAGTTTTCAAACTCATATACTATATAGAAAAATATGTGATGGAAGGGATAGAACCATGAGTCGAATTCCAAGAATAGTCATTTTAGGCGCAGGCTACGGCGGGATCGTAACGGCTATTCGGTTGCAAAAAGAGCTGAATTATAATGAAGCAGACGTCACGCTCGTAAACAAACACGACTATCATTATATTACGACCCATCTGCATATGCCTGCTGCAGGGACGGATAATCCCGAAAATGCACGCGTGAACATACTGAAGCTGATCGACGAGTTCAAGATCGATTTCGTGAAATCGACCGTCGTTCAAATTCGGCCGCAAGAGAAAAAAGTCATTCTGGAAGAGGGCACGCTCTCTTACGATTACTTGGTCATCGGCCTGGGCGGCGAACCGGAAACGTTCGGCATTCCGGGGCTGAAAGAATATGCGATGAATATTCGCTCCATCAACAGCGTTCGGTTCATTCGCGAGCACGTGGAGTACCAATTCGCGAAATTCAAGCGCGAGCCTTCCCGTACGGACTATCTGACCTTCGTTGTCGGCGGCGCCGGCTTCACCGGGATCGAGTTTGTCGGTGAATTGGCCGACCGGATTCCGGACCTGTGCAAAGAATTCGATGTGGACCCATCCCTCGTAAAAATATATAACATCGAAGCGGCTCCGACGGCACTTCCGGGCTTTGACCCCGAGCTTGTCGAGTACGCGATGAACGTATTGAAAAACAAAGGCGTTACGTTCAAAATCGCCACCGCGATCAAAGAATGCACCCCGGACGGCGTCGTGCTTGCAACCGGCGAAGAAATCAAATCCGCTACCGTCATCTGGACAGGCGGCATTCGCGGCAACCATATGCTGGAGGAAGCCGGCTTCGAGACGATGCGCGGCCGCATCAAGGTCGACGATACGCTGCACGCTCCAGGGCACGACAACGTATACGTGCTCGGCGATTGCTCGATCGTGATGAGCCCGGAAGGTCGTCCTTATCCGCCAACGGCGCAAATCTCAATGCAGCAAGCCGATGTGTGCGCGCACAATCTGGTAGCGCAAATCCGCGGCTCCGAACTGAAGAAGTTCGAGTATAAACCGAAAGGTACCGTAGCCTCTCTCGGACGCGGCGAAGCGATCGGAATCGTCGGCTCCAAGAAAATCAAGGGCGGTACCGCAGCCGTGATGAAGAAGCTTATCGATCTGCGCTACTTGTACATCATCGGCGGTATTCCGCTCATGCTGAAGAAAGGCCGCTTCTAGACCGATGCGCAACTGCAGCATTCAGGTTCGGGGGCTGCTTACTCGGGAGGAGCTTGACCGATACAACGCCCTTCTCGATGTAGGTCATTACCTCGAATCGCAGAACCGTTACGACCTGTCGTATATCGTGCAGAAAGAAATCGACATCCTTATTCTTCCGGCCATTGAGCGGCTGAAGGAAAAATCGCGGCAGCGCGATCGGGACACGGAAGAGTACTTGCGGCGCAAAGAGCTGGAGCTCTTGGATGAAGACGACGAATAAACAAGCAAACCCTTGCAGCTTTCGTTTCGGCGAATGCCAGCAAGGGTTTTTTGGGCGGGTTGGCCCGTTACAGCTTCAGCATCGAAGCCATTTTCTCTTGATTCAGCAAGTTGCCGACATAGAAATCGCCGAACTCCCCGAACCGGGCGCTCGTTTCGTCAAAGCGCATTTCATGAACGATTCTCTTGAATTGCAGCGCATCGTCCGCGAACAGCGTAACGCCCCATTCCCAATCGTCCAGACCGATGGAGCCGCCGATAATTTGTTTCACTTTGCCGGCATAGTTACGGCCGATCATTCCGTGTCCGCGCATAAAGTTGCGGCGGTCTTCGGCAGGAAGCATGTACCAGTTGTCGTTGCCCTCGCGCTTCTTGTTCATCGGATAGAAGCAGATATGTCCCGCTTTCGGCAGAATCGGCTTCAGGCGCCCAACCACATCCGGGTCCTGCATCGGATCGGTTCCAGGCTTGGCCATATAAGCGCCGAGCTCGACTACGGAGACGTAAGAGTACGTCGGAATCGTCACTTGCGCGAACATGGTTTTGTTAAATTCGGTTTCCAGCTCGTTCAATTCTTCCAACGTCTCACGCAGATGCATGAAGACGAAATCGGCTTTTTGTCCGACAATGGAATAAAAGGCGGTGCTGCCCTGCTTTTGGTCCTCGGTGCTCTGATACTTGCCGAGCAGGGTGTACAGCTCGTCCTCGGCGCGTGCTCTTTCTTGAGCGGTCAAGCTTTTCCAGGCGTTCCAATCGATTGCGCGGAAATCATGCAAGCTATACCAGCCATCCAATGGATGTACGACTTCACTCATTAACGGACACTCCCTTATTCCTTCAAAATGGGCACTGCTGCCAGCTGCTTGTTTTATTGTAGCGAAATCGGCTGCAAAGGGCAAATGCCGCTCCGTGACGAAAGGGCGAACTTTTTGTGAACGCTTGCCATAATAATGCTATTACAATTCGGAGTCCGTATGCCGATGTACCTGTTAAAGGAGGCGTCCGTCATGACAAACCGGTTAACGCTAGGCATTTTGATGGGGACGCTCATCAGCATCCCGTTTTGGATCGCGGCGATCGGCTGGTACCGTTTTATTTGTTCTCTTTTGTAGCTCGCGCCTGTGATTTTTTTCATATTTCGTTCACAACGGCTCACTTTACCGCGCCTTTGTTTTTTTATACAATATAGGCATATGGAAAGGAGCTGTCCGCTTTGCTGCAATTGATCATCGTAACCGTGCTGCTGTTCGTGCTGTTTTTCGGGCTCGGTTTTATTCTAAACATGCTTATGAAAACGACTTGGTTCCCCATTTACGGATATATAGCGCTTATGATCGGCTTGGTCATTTATTGGGGCTGGGGCACCGGCTCGCTCGCCTCGAACCTGGCCGAATATTCTATCGCCGATTATGTCCCTGCCATCGGCGGCCTGATCGGCGCCATTCTTAGCGGCTCTACGATCAAATCCTTGCGTCAAAAAGGATTTAAAATGTTTTAGTTTTTTTGGTTTTTGGGTTTTATTTTTGTTTTGGGTTTTGTTTTTCTTATTTTTTTCAAAGCAGGCTCTGCCGTTTGGCAGAGCTTATGTTTTTTTGTGGGAGCAGGGGGGGGGGGGAGCGAAGAGTCGTGTGACTGCCGGAGAGTCTACGTGCCGCCTTTAAAATCGGATTCTTACCGCAAGGTAAGTTTAATAGAATCCGATTTTAAGAGCGGCCGGAGGCAGTCAGCACGACTCGCAGCGCAGCTCCCCAACACCGTATCCCTCAGAAAAAACTACCTCCAACCCCCAAAAGCCTGCTTTTTCCTCCTATCCTCTTTGTCGATTTGTGTGATAAAATGGAGGGTAAACACTTGAATCACGGATGGAGTTTTGACCGAATGCGGATAACGAATTTGCTGCATTTTTCCGAATATCACCGTTTCTATGTCATGCGGGATTTCGCTTTAAGCAGCTTGGATTATAAGATGATGGCCGCGGTGTATCAGCCGATGATCGGCGCTTACGCCGTCAGCGTATACATGACGTTGTTCCAGCAGCTGCCTGCGGACAAAGTCGGGCATTCGGCGATGGAGCAGCAGCGCAAGCTGTTTCTGGCGCTGGAGCTGGAAGCGAGCGAGAGCGGCCG
The DNA here is from genome assembly GCF_024158745.1 of Paenibacillus tyrphae. GTDB lineage: Bacteria > Bacillota > Bacilli > Paenibacillales > NBRC-103111 > Paenibacillus_G > Paenibacillus_G tyrfis_A. The sequence goes on from NZ_JAMZAW010000005.1 coordinate 287,890, forward strand.
GAAGCTGTTCATCGAGCAGACTTCGAGGCTGGAAGCGGTAGGGCTGCTCAAGACGTCGCGCCGGTTTGCGGCCGCTTCGGATGATTACGTGTACGAGTACACTTTGTTTGCGCCGTTGCCACCGACGGAATTTTTCCGGAATCAGCATTTGACGCTGCTGCTGCGGGATAAGGTCGGCAAATATGCGGTGTTTGCGCTGCGGGACGAGCTGGTGCTGCCGGAAGCGCAGGAAATGGCGGCCGCCAATACCGAAAATTTGTCCGTGCCGTTCTACGAGCTGTTCCGTCTGAATACGCAGGTGATCGATCACGAGCTGGAGAAGGCGTTCTTCGAATCGGCGGCGGCCAAGCCTGCCGATTCGAAGCCGGAGGTCATGTACAAGGGTTACCAATATGCGGAGATCATTATGCATTTCCCGCGGGAGTCGGTAAACCGGGACTTCGTGGAGCGGCTCAAATACGAGCCGGAGCAGCTGGCGACGATCAATTTTGTAGCGAAAAAGTACAACCTGTTCCTGACCGACGTATGCCGGCTCTTGGACGAAGACGGCGTGTTCGACGAAGACGGACGGATTGTGCTCGAGCTGCTTCAGCACAAGGCGAACCAAGTGTTCCGGCAGGATAAAAAGCGGACCGAAGAGCGGACGCGGTATATGGCGAGGATTGCGGATAAAACCGGCGAGACGGACCGCGCAAGCAATAGCCCAGCACCGGCGGGAGACAAAATCGTCGAGATGGAATATTACCTCGAAGTGCCCGATCTGTTTCAAGGAGAATGCAACCAGCATCAATACAACTACATCTTGCGCAATGAGCCGTATACGTTTTTGCTGGAGAAGATATTCAGTCAAGGCTCGATCCCGGACGGGCTGCTCGATACGCTGGCCAAAGTCGATTTGAACTACGGCCTGCGCGAGGAAGTCATGAACGTGCTGATTCATTACATGTATGTCAATAAGCGTTCCTGGTCGAGAGCGTCCATCGAGTTCAGCGTCACGGACATGCTGGCCAAGCAGGTCGGCACGTTCGAAGAAGCGGTGCAGTATATCCGCGAGCAAATGAAGTATCAGGAGCAGCAGCGGGCGCGTCGCAGTGCAGGCGCAAGCGGTGCGAGCACTCCGGCCCGGGGAGGCCGGGGGAGGCAGAAGCCGGTCATTCCGATCGTCAAGGATACGCCGGCAGCCAAAACGCTGTCTTCGGCTGAGCGGGAAGCGCTCCGAAAAATGGCGCAGCAGCTCGACGGCAAGCTGTAGAAGTCCTGGGAGAGGACTGGAGAGGACGCAATCGTACTAGAGAAGCGTCAGCGATGCCCGGCTGGCAATCAATGGGGAGGTGCAGCGGATGGAGTCGCTTGGGGAACTTTTGCGGGGCGGCCAGGGCCGTCAGTTGTTGCAGCAGGCGGAAAATAAGGTGCGGGAAATTACATCCGATCCGCTGATCGTCAAGCTGAGAGCCAAACACCCGGAGCTCGACAGCCAAACGATCAAGCTGAATTTGAATAAGCTGCACCAATATATTACGGAATATAACAATTGCAACAATTGCCCGGGGCTGGACCGGTGTCCGAACGATATGGAAGGTCATTACACGTTGCTGAACGTCGAGCCCGGAGAAGATTGGACCCGTGTGTATGACCAGAAAGTCGCGTGCAAAAAATTTATCGCCAAAGCGACGCAGGATGCGGTCCGCAGCCGCATTCGCAGCTTCTATGTGGACGAGCGGGCGCTGTCCCAAGGGTACTCGTCGCTCGAAATTTTCGATAAAGATCCGGACCGGGAAGAAGCGGCCGGACAGGTTATGCAATATATTGTAAAGATTCGTCAGGAAGGGCTTCAGTCAACGGGCCTCTACTTAGCTGGTAACTTCGGAACGGGCAAGACGTTTCTGATGTGCTATATGCTCCATGAGCTGGCAAAAGAAGGCTACAGCGGGGCGATCGTGTACATGCCGGATTTTGCCGAGGATTTGAAAACGATGTTCCAGGATCCGCTTAAGCTCAAGGAAACGATCGACGTGCTGAAGGAGACGGACCTGCTCGTCTTCGACGATATCGGGGCGGAGAATTTGAATCCTTGGCTTCGCGATCATGTGATGGGAGCGATCCTGAACTACCGGATGAACCGCAAGCCGACGTTTTTTACGTCCAATCACGATTTGGACGCGCTGGAGAAGCACTTCAGCTTCACCAGCAAGGACGGGGACGAAGAGTTCAAAGGGCGGCGCATTATGGACCGGATTCGGCCATTTGTCGACGTGGTCATGGTTAACGGATATAACAAACGGGGAGCACGATCCTGATCCTAGGGCCGTGCTCCTTGAGCTTTGCACGAAAACGCACAAAAAAGCCTCTGCCGCCCTCCGGAAAGGAGATCAAGCAGAGGCTTTTCGCAATGGCAGGGCCATTATTACTTCATCATAAGCGAAGCCGCTGTCGCGATGATGCCGACCACGAGCAGGATGGCGAAGAAAACGCCGAAGCCCGTAGCAACGTCGATAAAGTCATTCCGTTGTTCTTCGTACACGTGCAGTTCGGGATTTCTTGTCGAGTCGTTCATACAAGGTTCCTCCTTAGGGTTGTGCCGGGCAAAGCCGCCTGACGGCACAGCTTAGGCAGCTTAGCGATACTCATATACGGCTAGTATACCCAAAACCGCCTTCCATTGTAAAGGATGTAAAGTGACAATTGTGCAAACTTTGGCTCGGTTGAAAAAGGCTCTCGATGTGGTATACTTTACATGTTGACATTATTTCCGCAAAAGGAGAAATTGAATCATGGCTATCGTTAATGTGTCTGACCAATCTTTCTCAACTGAAGTAGAAGGATCCGGTACGGTTCTCGTAGATTTTTGGGCTCCTTGGTGTGGACCTTGCAAAATGATCGCTCCCGTGTTGGAGGAGCTGGATAAAGAAATCGGCGAAAGCGTGAAAATCGCGAAAGTGAACGTGGACGACAACCCGGAGTCCGCTTCCCGTTTCGGCGTAATGAGCATTCCGACGCTGATCGTGTTCAAAGACGGCCAGCCGGTCGATAAAATCGTCGGCTTCCAGTCCAAAGATGCGCTGAAAAACGTATTGGACCGCCATCAATAATTTGGCAGCCTGCGGATCGCGTGAGAAAAAGCTCTTTTTCTGCTATGCTGGAAAAAGAGCTTTTTGCCGTTGGGAAAGGGGAGGTATTCGTTGACTGAATATGCAGGGGAACCGGATCGCCAGGACCGGAAAAAAATACTGGAAGCGATCAAAAACAAGCTGTCGCTCGTCCCGGAGCAGCCCGGCTGCTACCTGATGAAGAACCGGGAAGGCACGATCATCTACGTCGGCAAAGCGAAGGTGCTGCGCAACCGGCTGCGGTCCTATTTTACCGGGAGCCATACGATCAAGACGCAACTGCTCGTAAACGATATTGTCGATTTCGAGTACATCGTGACGGCCAATAACATGGAAGCGCTCATTCTGGAGTGCAATCTGATCAAAAAATATTATCCGCGATACAACGTTCTGCTGAAGGACGACAAGTCGTTTCCATACATCAAAATTACGAACGAAAAGCATCCCCGGCTGGAAGTGACGCGCCGGGTGCTAAAGGATAAGGCCAAATATTTCGGTCCTTATCCGAACCCGTACGCCGCGGGGGCGACGAAGAAGCTGCTGGACCGGCTATATCCGCTCCGCAAATGCAAAACGCTCCCGGATCGCGTATGCCTCTACTATCATCTCGGACAGTGCATCGCGCCCTGTGAGTATGAGGTCGAGCAGGAGACGTACGACAAGATGGTGCACGAAATTAGCCGCTTTCTCGGCGGCGGGCATAACGAAATCAAGCAGGAGCTGACCCGCAAAATGCACGAAGCGGCGGAGGAGCTCAACTTCGAGCGGGCGAAGGAGCTGCGGGACCAGATTCAGCATATCGATACCGTCATGGAAAAGCAGAAGATCACGACGACGGACACCGTGGATCGCGACGTCTTCGGCTTCGCCGTGGACAAGGGCTGGATGTGCGTACAGATCCTCTATATGCGCCAAGGCAAGCTGATCGAGCGCCATGCGTCGTCCTTTCCGTACTACGGCGAAGCGTATGACGATTTCCTGACGTTCGTGACGCAATATTACAGCGAGAATCCGGCGCTGCCGAAGGAAGTGTTCCTCCCGGCATGGACGGAAGGGCAGCAGCCCGCGCCGGGCTCGGAAGCAGCCGCTGCTGTCGAGGCGCCAACGATGGATACGCACATAGGTATGGTGGCCGAAGCCGGAACAGCGTATTCCACAGATGCCGATCCGGAGCCGGCCGATGACCTGACGGAAGCGGACGATCCCGCCGGATCGGGGTCCAAGGCCGATGTGAAGGAAGCGCTGGAAAGCTGGCTCAAGGTCAAAGTGCATATTCCGCGGCGCGGACTCAAAAAAAATATGGTCGATATGGCATGTGACAACGCCCGCGTATCGCTGGAAGAAAAATTCCGTCTGATCGAGCGTGACGCGGACCGGACGGTCAAAGCGGTCGAGAATCTGGGACAATGGCTTGGCATCGGAATGGTGCACCGAATCGAGGCGTTCGACAACTCGAACATTCAAGGATCGGACCCGGTGTCCGCGATGGTCGTATTTACGAACGGCAAGCCGGACCGCAAGGAGTACCGGAAGTACAAAATCCGTACCGTACAAGGTCCGGACGATTACGAAACGATGCGGGAAGTGGTGCGCCGCCGGTACGAGCGGGTGCTCAAGGAAGAACTGCAAATGCCTGACCTGATCGTCATCGACGGCGGGCGGGGTCATATGTCCGCAGCGATCGACGTACTGGAGAACGAGCTTGGGCTTTACATTCCCGTCTGCGGGCTGGTCAAAGACGCGAAGCACAAAACCGCCCAGCTGCTGATCGGCGATCCGGCCGAAGTCGTCCCGGTGCCGCGCGACAGCCAGGAGTTTTATTTGCTCCAGCGCATTCAAGACGAAGTGCACCGCTTCGCGATCACGTTCCACCGGGAAACCCGCGCCAAGTCGATGACTGTCTCGCAGCTCGACGCGATCCCTGGCATTGGCGAGAAGCGGCGCAAGGCGCTGCTGAAGCATTTCGGCTCGCTCAAAAAAATAAAAGAGGCCGAAGTCGTAGACTTCAAGCCTCTGGGGATCGGGGAAAAGCTGGCGGGCCAAATTTTATCGGCGTTAAACGGCCGGAATCCGGATTCGTCTCCGGAAGCGGGGGAGCTCCAGGAAGAGATACGGCAGGCGGACGCCGATTAAACCGGCTGTGGAGCCATGCAATGATCCATCCAACCGCTGCGGGCATAAGGAGATACAGCGTTCCGAGGGCAATCTGCAGCGGCTCCCCCGTATACATAAGCGATAGTCCCATCAGGATGCTGTCCATAGCGGCGTGGGCGAACATAGCGGTCAGGAAGCCGTACCGCAGAAACGCCCATCCAAAGATCAGGCCGAGCACCGTCACCTCGATCAGCCGCGTGTACACCGGATAGATCGGGTACTGCGTATGGCTCATGGCCCAGATGACGCTGGGCAGGAGCACGGCCAGCACCCGGCTGCGGGTCATTCTGAGCACAAGCGCAATGCCGAGCAGCCGGTAGACGGCCTCCTCCGATATCGCGGCAGCCCAAGCCATTAGTGGGAATAAGCCCGGTACGCGCATGTTGTAGATGGAGTCCGACGGTTCGCTAACCGCCCATACGTCGAACGCCTCGGAGGCGATGAAGAGCAGCACTTGCTGCACGCCAAGGATGAATACACAGATCAAGTAGCCGCGTACCATGGCCGTTCTCGTCTCGCTTCCGAACTGCGGATCGCGCCATACCGGCCACGCATTCCAGCCGCGGTTCAGCCAAAGCTGCCGCCCGGCCAGGAAGGAAAGGTAAGTCGAGACGGCCATCAGCGTAATGAAAATATTCATAATGATCAAATAGATAGCGGCCTCCGGTTCCGAGGGGCCGCTTCCGTGCATCGTGCGGAAGGCTGGCAGCATATTGAAGTTGTTCGTCAGATAGATGCCCAAAAACAGCATCGTCAGCACCGTGCCGCGCCCGAAGCGGATTTCCTTCCGATAGCGGATAATGACGATCAACGCGGCAAACGTCATCAACAGAGACATCGCCATGCTGATTCTTGTCATCAGGGCCGACCGCTCGTCTTGGGCTTGCTGCCAAGAGATAAAGCTGTCCGGAACCGGAAAAGCCGGTTTAAATGACGCTATTTGTCCGCCGGACACGTCGAGCCGCAGCTCCAGCTCCGCCTCGCCAATTTGCTCCGTTTTGCTTACATAAACGAGAGCTCCGTTACGTTCCTTGCCTTTGTCCTCAGATCGTATAAACTGCTCCGGTGCGTAGCCCATGTCCCGGATCGCGCGCTCCGCCAATCGGGCGAGATCGGTTTCGGACGAGCTTACCGCGTCGCTTTTCGCAGTCGGAGATTTGCTGCGCGCCCAACCGAAGATTTGCAGCGTTTTGTAATTTACGGCGACATAATAAGTTGTTCCGTTCGGCTTGTCGTTAATCTCGACCTCGTAAAACTCCAGCGGATATTGGTCGCCGTAGCGCTTCGCGTATTCTTCGTACAGGTGTTCTTTTTGCAGATAGCCGCTAATGGCCGTGTACGCTTGATACAGCACGTTCGTCTGCGGCTCCGGGGACAGCTTGAACCGGCTGCGCACAAAGTCGGCCGCCGCTGTAGCCGCTTGCTGTTTGGACACTTCCGGTGCGTTCGTGGGGGCTTGGTCCACCCGCTCCGTTTCCCGAAAAAAAGGAGAGACGATGATGACGCCAAAGTACAACAGTAGACCGACAACGGCAAGCAACGGCAGGGGAGTTGCGGAATAAAATCGTTTCGGCATAAGAGCTCCTTATCGGATCTGGAATAATAACAGTGTATTCTTTTAAATTAGCATACATGCTCCCGGAAAATCCATCGATATCGCGAGCATGTCAGGGGAAAAACGCGAAAAGCGAAGCGACATGGTCGTAAGAGCGCTTACATCTGTCCTAACGTTCTGATTCTCGTGCCATTTCCGTCAAAAACAGCTTTGTACTTCCAGGCAAACGGGATTATAATTCAATTCATATCAATTGAATAAAAGAGCCGAATTTCTTTACGAAAACGGGGGAACCATGATTTTAGGGGTGAATTCCGCAAGTCCTTTCTTTTGGGATTGTGGATAGGGTGCCTGTAAACCCGAATCCGTCAGCTAACCTCGTAGGCTTTCTTTGCAGGAACCTGTACACACGACACTAGGGTTTCCAGTGTCTTTTTTGTTGCCTGAAACCTGTTAACAGAGGTGTATGATGAAATCCATCGCCAAAAAAATCGAGCTGACGCCGCCGCAAATTTTAGTGATCGGCTTTGCGGTTATCATTCTGCTCGGAGCTACTCTTCTCTCCTTACCGATCTCCTCGGCAAGCGGACAACCTACGCTGTTTATCGACGCGTTATTCACGGCCACGTCCGCTACATGCGTAACCGGATTGGTTGTTGTAGACACGGGCAGCCATTATTCCATGTTTGGACAAATTGTCATTATTTCCTTGATCCAGGTCGGGGGCCTCGGCTTTATGACCATGGCGACGCTGTTTGCTTTCGTGCTCCGAAAGCGCATATCGCTAAAGGAACGGCTCATCTTGCAGGAAGCGATGAACCAAGGGAGCATGGAAGGGATCGTCCGCCTGATCCGGCGCGTCATCGTCTATTCACTAACGATCGAATTCGTTGCGGCCGTTATTTTCTCCATTCGCTGGTCATTCGATTTGGGGATAGCCAAAGGCATTTATTTCGGCATATTCCATGCCATTTCGTTTTTTAACAACGCCGGCTTCGACTTATTCGGCTCCGTCGTCGCTCCGTTCACGAGTCTGACAACGTACGCGGACGATTGGATCGTGAATATCGTTTCGATGAGCTTGATCATATTGGGCGGCATAGGCTTCGTCGTCATGTCCGACGTCGTCGACTACAAGAAGCATAAGCGATTGTCGCTGCATTCCAAGGTCGTGCTGTCAGCCACCGGCTTTCTGATCGTGATTGGGGCCATTGTTATCTTTATTTTCGAGTTTACGAATCAGAAGACGCTGGGTTCGCTGAACTGGTCCGGCAAAATTCTGGCTTCGTTCTTTCAATCCGTTTCGCCGCGGACGGCCGGGGCGAACTCGGTCGATATCGGGGCCATGCGCCAGGCGTCGCAATTTTTTATCATTATCCTGATGTTTATCGGGGCGTCTCCTGGATCGACCGGCGGCGGGATTAAGACAACGACGTTCACGACGCTGATCGGTGCGATGATCGCCATGATCCGCGGGAAAGAGGATATCGTGCTGTTCCATTACCGGCTTGGCAAGGATCGCATTCTTAAAGCGATTACGCTCACGATGATCGCTTTGTTTCTGGTCATTTTTGTCACGATGCTGCTCACCACGACGGAAAGCCAGTCGTTCCTGAAACTGTTGTTCGAGGTGACTTCCGCCTTCGGCACGGTCGGATTAACGATGGGTGTGACGCCGGAACTTTCTTTTTTTGGAAAAATCATGATTTCTCTCACTATGTTTGCCGGACGTCTCGGACCGCTTACGCTCGCTTATGCGCTTGGACCGAAAGCGGAAAAAGAGTTGTACCGATACCCGGAAGGAAAAATTACGATCGGATAGGGGAAGCTAACGAATGAAACGTAGTCAGTATGCAGTCATCGGCCTCGGCCGCTTCGGTTCCAGCCTTGCTAAGGAACTGATCAAGCTCGGTTATGAGGTGCTGGGCATCGACAAGGATGAAGAAGCGGTGGAGGAGATGAGCGACGAGCTGACGCACGTCGTGGTGGCGGACGCTACCGACGAGGATGTGATCCGCTCGCTCGGCATCCGGAATTTTGATTGCGTGGTCGTCTCCATCGGCGATGACATTCAAGCGAGTATTTTAACGGCGATTTTGTTAAAAGATAGCGGTGTGGGCATGGTGGTAGCCAAAGCGCTGTCCGAGCTGCACGGCAAAGTGCTGCAAAAGATCGGGGTGGACCGTGTCATCTATCCCGAGCGGGATATGGGCATCCGGGTGGCGCACCAGCTGGTTTCGCCCAATCTGCTCGATTACATCGAGCTGTCCAAAGACTATACGATTGCCGAACTCGCGGTGCCGCGCAGCTTGAACGGCCGTTCGTTGAAGGATCTCGATCCGAGAGCGCGGTACGGCTGCAGCGTCGTTGCTATTAATAAGAAGAGCGGCGTCATCATCGCTCCGACGGCCGAAGACATGGTGGAAGAGCGCGATGTCATGGTTGTCATCGGCACGAACGAGCAGATCGAGACGTTCGAGAATGAGGTTATCCGGTAGAAGAGGGCGATCAATCGCAGCAGGGCCGATTTTTCGGGAGGCGAAGAGGCATAAATGGAAAATAGTGTTATGATCGAACACGTACTCTTTCTTATTATATTTATCCTCCTCATCGGTATGATTTTTGGAAAAGTGGCGAGCTGGCTAAAACTGCCGGACGTCGCTCTTTTTTTGATCGCGGGCGTTGTCGTTGGCCAAGGGCTGCATCTGGTCAACGAGCCGAGCAGCTCGTTTATGAACCAGTTTATTTTGACGGCCGGCTCGGCGCTTATTCTGTTCGATGGCGGTCGGAATATCAAGTTGTCGGGGCTTCGCAAAGTATGGATCACCGTATCGCTGCTCAGTGTGCCCGGGGTTCTGATCACCTGCGCCGTCGTTGCTTTTGCTGCACACTGGCTGCTCGGTATCCCGATGATGTACGCGGTGCTGCTCGGCGCGATCATCTCATCGACGGACCCGGCGACGCTCATCCCCGTGTTCAAACAGGTGCGCATTCGTCCGAAGGTGCGGGAAACGGTCGAAAGCGAATCCGCCTTCAACGACGCCACGGGCTCGATCCTGACCTTTTCGGTGCTCGGGGCCATTACGGGCGGACAAGCATTGTCGGTGGGCGCCGGCGTGATCGGGTTTGTGCAGACTGCCGTGGGCGGCATTGTCGTCGGCTTGCTCGTTGGACTTGTGCTGGTCTATGTCACGGCTCACTTTAAGCTCGGCTGGCTGCGGGATTATGCGACCATCGCCTTGATCGTCACGGCGCTCGGCGCGTATTGGCTCGGCGACGTGCTGCACGTCAGCGGCTTTATGGCGACCTTCGTGGCCGGACTCATCTGGGGCAATCACGAGTTGTTCAAGCTGGAGCTGAACGACAAGCTGCACGAAATGGCCCATTTTACCGAAAATATGACGGTGGTTATGCGGATGCTCATCTTTATTATGTTGGGCAGCCAAGTGAATTTCCGGGTTATCCTCGACCATTTGTGGCCGAGCCTTGCTGTCATTGTCGTCTTTATGCTGATTGCCCGCCCGTTGACGGTGCTGGCCTGCGCGCTTCCCGACCGCAAGGCCGAGTGGAAACGCAACGAGATTGTATTCATGTTCTGGGTGCGTGAAACGGGAGTGATCCCGGCGGCGTTATCGGGCATGGTTGTCGGGATGGGCGTGAAGTATGGGGACGTTATCGCGTCGGTCACGTTTCTTGCCGTACTGCTGACTATCCTGCTCCAGGCCGGAACGACGGCGTATGTCGCCCGCAGGCTCGGATTGGAGGAGAAGACGGACGGAGAGACTTGACGCTTCGTCTCCCCGCCTTATAACGTATATTCGTCCGCCGTATGGTAATGCCGGACCGCTTGATCGATGAAGCGGCGGATGGACGGTTCAAGAACGGCTTCCTCGGTGAACAGGAGAGAGGTCGTTCTTTTCGTTTGTTCCAGCTCGGGGATGAAGCGCACGGTCAGCTCGTTGTCTTCGACAAGATTGCGGCGCAAATACGATTCGGGCAAGAGTGTTGCCGTTTTGCAGGTGGATACGAGCCGGGTAATCGCTTCGAACGAATCGATCTCCATTTTGACATCCGGATGGACTCCGCAACGGTGAAACATCTCATCCATCAGGACGCGGTACCATGTACCCCGCGAAAACAAAATCATCGGCAGCTCGTGCAGATCTTGAATATTGAGTTCCTCCTTGTCGGCGAACGAATGTCCTTCGGGCAGCACAAGACAGAGCGGGTCGTCGAATAAGGGCACGCAGACGATGGACGGGTCTTCGATCATGGAGGCGACGAGACCGATGTCCACGCGTTTTTCTTTGATGAGTGGGACGATCTCGTGCGTTTTGCCGGTAACGGCCTTGATGTCCGTATTCGGGTATTCACGGGTATAGATCGTAATCAGGTCGGGCAGTGTCGACTGGAGCGTCGTCAGGCTTGCTCCGATGACGATGCTGGCGGGTTTGACGTTTGTTTTGAACGCCTGCAGCTTCTCGTGCAGCCGGCGCTCCAGCCGCTTTTGCTCCAGGGCGAACTCGTAGCACACCTCTCCGGCGCGGGTCAGCTCCAGCCGCTTGCCTTTGCGGACGAAGAGCTGAATGCCGAGCTCCTCCTCCAGCCGCATAATTTTACGCGACAGCGCGGGCTGGGAGACGTTGAGCAGCTGCGACGCTTTATTCAAGCTTTGCTGCTCGACGACGGTGGCAAATACGTCGATAAGCTCCATAGCGGGTATCCGTCCTTTTCATATGTTAATAAGTTATAAGCATATATAAAAAATCAGCACTTCCATTATAAGCGAATCAGGAGTAGTATGGAATGTGTCACTTCTTGTTCACATTTTTTGCCGCAAACGGTATAAAAGCTTGTCGAAACATCGAAAATAGGCATAGCGTTTTTTGTTGACGCTCCCGATATGCGGGAGTACAATGGTAAATGGTTTTGACGAAGCGGTGACAAGCCTTAATTTGAGGGGGGAACTAGTTTCAATGTTTAAAAATTCTTACTTTTCGCGGAAGCTGCATTCATTGCTTGGTGTCATTCCGGTCGGCTTCTTCCTGATCGAGCACCTGCTGACGAACTACAAGGCGTTCAGCGGCGGACATGCGGCTTTCTTGGATCAAGTGTTCTGGCTGCATGAGCTGCCGCTCGTGCTGCTGCTGGAAATTGTCGGCATTTGGATTCCGCTGGCCTATCACGCCATCTACGGCTTGTATGTGGCTTATACGGCGCGCAACAACGTGTCCAACTACGGCTATTTCCGCAACCAAATGTTTTTCTTGCAGCGCGTAACCGGTGTCATTACGTTCTTGTTCGTGGCTTTCCACTTCTTCCAAACGCGTCTGCAAATCTCGCTCGGAACGGTAGCGCAAGATGCGATAGGCATCCGGATGCACGAGATTGCGAGCAACAACATTTACTTCATTATGTACTGTATTGGCATCGTTGCGGCCGTGTTCCACTTTAGCAACGGCATGTGGTCTTTCCTCGTCAGCTGGGGGATTACCGTGGGGCCGCGCGCGCAGCGAGTTTCGACTTATGTATGGATGGGCGTGTTCGTGGTGATGTCCATCATGTTTATTTTGTCCTTGACGGCATTTTTGAATCCGGATTTCAGTCAACTGCCGAAAATGGCGAAAGGTTAAGGGGGAGGGACGATCATGGCGAATTCAAAAATCATCGTAGTCGGTGGAGGCTTGGCTGGTTTGATGGCCACCATCAAAGCGGCGGAGGCTGGAGTTCACGTCGACCTGTTCTCCTTGGTGCCGGTTAAACGTTCCCACTCCGTGTGCGCGCAGGGCGGCATCAACGGAGCGGTGAATACGAAAGGGGAAGGCGACTCCCCATGGGAACACTTTGACGATACGGTTTATGGCGGAGACTTCCTGGCCAACCAGCCGCCGGTTAAAGCGATGTGCGACGCGGCGCCGGGCATCATCCACTTGATGGACCGGATGGGCGTTATGTTCAACCGTACGCCGGAAGGCCTGCTCGATTTCCGCCGTTTCGGGGGAACGAAGCATCACCGTACGGCGTTTGCCGGGGCAACGACAGGCCAACAACTGCTGTATGCGCTGGACGAGCAAGTACGCCGCTGGGAAACGGCAGGTCTGGTCAAGAAATACGAGCATTGGGAGTTCCTTGGCGCGGTGCTCGACGACGACGGCGTATGCCGCGGGATTGCCGGACAAGACCTGCGCAGCATGGAAGTCAACACTTTCAAAGCCGATGCGGTTATTTTGGCGACAGGCGGCCCGGGGATTATCTTCGGTAAAACGACGAACTCCGTTATCAATACGGGTACGGCGGCCAGTGCGGTATATCAACAAGGCGTTTATTACGCGAACGGCGAGTTCATTCAGATTCACCCGACAGCGATTCCTGGCGACGACAAGCTTCGTCTCATGTCCGAATCTGCGCGGGGCGAAGGCGGACGCGTATGGACATATAAAGACGGCAAGCCGTGGTACTTCCTTGAAGAAAAATATCCGGCTTACGGAAACCTGGTACCGCGCGATATCGCGACACGGGAAATTTTCTCTGTCTGCGTCGATTTGAAGCTCGGTGTGAACGGCGAGAACATGGTGTATCTCGACCTGTCGCATAAAGATCCGAAGGAGCTTGACGTCAAGCTCGGGGGGATCATCGAGATCTATGAGAAATTCATGGGCGACGATCCGCGCAAAATTCCGATGAAGATTTTCCCTGCCGTGCACTACTCGATGGGCGGCATGTGGGTTGACTATAACCAAATGACGAATATTCCGGGACTGTTCGCCTGTGGCGAGTGCGAGTACCAGTACCATGGCGCCAACCGTCTGGGTGCGAACTCGCTGCTTTCCGCGATCTACGGCGGTATGATCACCGGTCCGAAAGCCATCGAATATATCAAAGGCTTGGATAAGCTTGCCGAAGACGTTTCGTCAACGGTGTACGACCGCTACCAAAAGCAGCAAACGGACAAATACGAAAGCATCTTGAACATGAACGGCTCCGAGAATGCTTACGTGCTGCACAAAGAGCTGGGCGAGTGGATGACGAACAACATGACCGTCGTGCGTTACAACAAGCAGCTCCAACAAACGCTCGACAAAATCAACGAGCTGAAGCAACGCTACAAAAACATCAACATCAACGACTCGGCCCGTTTCAACAACCCGGGTGTGGCATTCACCCGCCAGCTGTGGAACATGCTTGAGCTGTCCCACGCGATGACGCTCGGCGCTCTGCTTCGCGACGAAAGCCGCGGCGCGCACTATAAGCCGGAGTTCCCGGATCGTAACGACGAGCAGTTCCTGAAAACGACGAAGGCGAAATGGACGCCGGACGGTCCGCAAATCGATTGGGAAGACGTTGACGTATCGCTGATCGAACCGAGAAAACGTGACTACACGACCGACAAGAAGAAGGGAGGTCATTAATCATGGCCGAAGCAACTGCAGCAGCGAATAAAAAGGTCAAGTTCATCGTAACGCGTCAGGATTCTGCGGAAAGCAAACCGTACACGGAAGAGTTCGAGGTTCCTTACCGACCGAATATGAACGTGATCAGCGCTTTGATGGAGATTCAGCGGAACCCGATGAACGCGAGCGGCAATAAAACGACACCGGTCTGCTGGGAATCGAACTGTCTGGAAGAAGTGTGCGGCGCTTGCTCGATGGTCATTAACGGCAAGCCGCGGCAAGCTTGCTCCGCGCTCGTCGACAAGCTGGAGCAGCCGATTCGCATCGCGCCGATGTCGACATTCCCGGTCGTTCGCGACCTGGTGATCAATCGTGAGCGCATGTTCGCCGCTCTGAAGAAGGTTAAAGCATGGATTCCGATCGACGGTACGTACGACCTCGGTCCGGGACCGCGGATGGCCGAGTCCAAGCGTCAATGGGCCTATGAGCTGTCCAAATGCATGACCTGCGGCGTGTGTCTCGAGTCCTGCCCGAACGTGAACGACAAAACGACGTTTATCGGCCCGGCAGCCGTCTCGCAAGTACGTTTGTTCAACGCGCATCCGACAGGCGAGATGAACGCTCACGAGCGTCTGGAAGCTTTGATGGAAGACGGCGGCATCGAAGGCTGCGGCAACTCGCAGAACTGCGTGCGTTCCTGTCCGAAAGGCATTCCGCTCACCACGTCGATCGCGGCGATGAATCTCGATACGACGAAGCACTTGTTCAAGAAATGGCTTAGCGTGTAATCATATTAATAATAAAATTCTCCCTTGCTGTGCGATCGCAGGGGAGAATTTTTTTTGTTTGAGAATAGGCAGTTTAGATCATCTTTTCCAATTTATGTCCTTGTCGAAAATTGTAAACGGAAGTATATTAATACAAGGTATAATCAGGAAATTATGTTAAGATAGCCATTGTGGGAGCGCGGTTGCATTGGTCGATTTTATATTGTTCATGGTCTTTTCGATAATGGAAACAATGGCGATGTATTATTTGATGTTCCGTTTGTTCAAGTTCGATATGTACCCGGCTTCGATTGTATTTGCGAGCGCGGTAGCGTCGTTTATTTCGTTTACGAATCGAAATGTATATGAGATTCAATCAATAGATGTTCTCGTGCAAATTTTTCTGATGTTTATGTTTGTTTGGCTGTTATTCAGAGTTCATCCATTTTACGCCGGGATTATGACATGCAGCACATATTTGGGGTATGTGATCATACAAGCTACTTGCTATTTTTTCTTAGAGGCAATAGGTATATTTGAGATTAGAACCTTGACGAACAATATAGTAGGAACGAATCTTCTTCAAATCCTTACAGCTTTCTCTGCTTGGTTATTGGGATGGTGGATTAAAAAAGGAAGGAAAGGCTTTGATTTTGTTCCGCATTCACAATTCGTCATGGTTAAAATGAGCAAAATTAATATCATGTTTATAGGCATGAACGCATTGTCGGTTTTTGTCTTATCGTTTGTTTATAATTTTTTTGCAAATGATAATATGAAATTAGTCTATGTATTTTTTGTGCTGATTCTAATTATGTACTGTATATTATATTTTTCGTATAAGAAGGATCGCAGTGATGATTAACAGGCCTGCTCGTGCAGTATCAGTTTGGATAAAGAATGCGAATCCGGAGAAGACGACAACTGTTGAAATTATGGAATATGCATTAAGTATTTTATTTAATACGTTGTCGATTGTGTTGATTACTTTATTTGTCGGTTACATATTTGGAAAGTTTTATGAAACGTCTCTTGTTTTATTATCGTTCGCTTGGTTAAGATTTTTTTCGGGCGGAGTCCATTTTAAGTCTAGCATAGGTTGTATACTTGTTTCTGTTTTCATATGTACATCGTTACCCCATCTTCCGGAATTGACTGTTTCAATTGTGACGTTTGCTAATGTTACAAGTATTATTTTACTGCTTTTTTTTGCTCCAAATATCGATCAAGAAACTAAATTGAAGGCCGTTTATCGTCCTATATATAAATGTTTAGCTGTAGGCATCGTAAGTATCAATTTTATATATATGTCTTCGTTACTAGCTATTACATTTTTTGTCCAGTGTTTGACCATCATTCCATTAAAAAGGAAGGGGTAATTTTTTGAAAAAGCATATTGCGCAACTAGTTTCAGCTATTTTAGCCGTATGTGCTTCGGTTTTTATCGTTACTTTAAAACCAATGGTCTTCAGTCCCAAAGCCCCGAAAGAATTGATGGACAAAAATAAGGTTTAGTTTGGAGTTGGATTTACAATGCGAGTGCTTCGGGAGGACGGTTCGGGTTACGAACTTGACGACGATGAGATCGTTTTTTTCACCACTCATAATAATGTCATCAGCGTACATACCCGCACTGAACGATATATCGTTCCGACGACCCTCGACCAGCTGAGCAAAGCGTATCAAGATTTGTCGTTCGATAAGGTGGATCGATCTTATAGCGTAAGAATGGACCGGATCGAAGGTTACCATGCCGTACGTAAGGCGGTTTTTTTTGAGGAGGAAACGACGGATAATACGAAGTACGCTCCCGTTTCAGAGCCCAACATGAAAAAAGTATTAAAGCATTTGGAAAAGAAAAAAGACCAACCTTGAAAGGCTAGTCTTTTTTCGGCAGCGCTCCGGGGATCGATTGACACCGGTTATGGTGGATGCGCTGATGAACGATGTCCTGCAGCAGATGCATGAACATCCAGCTGATGGAAGCGAACTTGCTTCGCTCTGTCGGGAAATCGTCAAAGTAGGCCTTCAAATGGTGTCCCACCCCTTTGACCTTCGACATGTTCACGACATTGGAGCCATCGAGCTGCCAGAAATCTTCAATATGATTTTCCAGATCGTCCAAATCTGCGATAGCCCGGTATTCTCCGTGCAAAGTATGGAAAATAAGCCTTCCGGACTTATCCTTTTCGGTATAAAGAACATCGTTGTGGAGATCGATAACGGCGAGTCTGCTTTCTCCCGTTGGCAAAGTTTGAATAACCGACATGGGCGATTTCATGGAGGCTCTCCTTTTGTGTACTTTTTAACAAAAAATATATACTAAATAATGGTTAACCATGGAATTGTTTACTAAAAAGGATAACATAGATTTAGTAATTTTTTTACATTGGTTTAAAATTTAAATCCTCTATTGACAAAATAAGCCAAGCCTATCTATAAAATTCCGTTGACGAATCGGTAGGTTAGAAGGTAAAATAGAATTAATTTAAACGTTTAAATTATGTTGAAGAATTGGAGTGCCGGTTATGAGCAAAAAACGCCAAATCACGATCGTAGATCTGGCAGAGGCTGCCGGCGTATCGATTGCCACGGTGTCGAATGTGCTGAACCGACGGAATGTGCCGATGTCGGCCGAAACGATTCGGAAGGTGGAAGCGGCGGCAGAGCTTCTCGGTTACCGCCGCAATGTGATGGCTGCTAGCCTCAGCAGCAAAAAGTCCTACGAGCTGGGGATGCTCGTACCGAGCTTTGGCGGGTATTATGGGCGTTTCGCCGAAGAGATGCAGCGTACCGCTCACCAGTATGGGTACCATCTGTCGGTATTTTCGGCGGCAGGCTTCGATCCGGAGATCGAGAAGCGTCACTTGGACGTACTGCTGCAGCGCAGGGTAGACGGGTTGTTTTGCCACGGGTTGGCAATGTCTCAGGAAGCCACCAGACAGATCGTATCAGATGGCACCCCGTTGGTCCTGTTTAACGCTTGGGGGTGGCCGAGCGACATCGCGGCCGGCGCGGTCAATCTCGATTTTCTGGAAGGCTGCGATACGATCGTGAGGCATTTATACGAGCAGGGCAGCCGGAAGATGGTTTACTTGGCGAAAGCAAAATCGCTCGGAACGGACCGGCAGCGCCGGATCGGTTTCCGCAACGGGCTGGACCGGCTTCCGGAATCAATTCCGTCCACGATCGTGGAGCTGGATGACGGGCTTACGATGGATGAAGCGGTGGAACAGGTTATCGCTTTTTCGGATGGGGTGCGGCCGATCGGGGTGATGGGATTCGACGACAATGTGGCGTTGGCGTTCATGTTTGCCGTGCTGCGTCATGGCTACAAGGTTCCGCAGGACGTGCTGGTTGTCGGGGTCAATAACGATCCGTTCACTTCCGTCTGCTATCCGTCGATGACGACGATGAACATTCCTTACGACAAGCAGGCCCGACTGGCCATCCGCTTGATGCTGGAGCAGCTCGGGGAAAGCGATACGGTGGTGCGGATCGACGGAAATGCCGATCGCGTCGAGATTACCGATGCGCACGAGGTTCGCGTTCCGATGCAGCTTGTTCCGCGCATGTCCACCCAGTCCGTCTGACAGGCGGGGCCCTACATAGACGACAACAAGACAAAAAGGAGCTTGATCCTCATGAGTTTATGGCAAAAGGCGATTGAAGACGCGGTTCAAAAAACAAAAGCTAATATCGGCAAATTCGGCGGCCTGTTTCCCCATGTCAGCGAGAACGGAAAATATATCTTAAACGATAATTGCGATTGGACGGAAGGCTTCTGGTCCGGGATGCTGTGGCTTTGCTATGAGCATACCAAGGACGAGGCGTTCCGCGAAGCGGCCGTGCAGACGGTCGAGAGCTTCAAGAAGCGGCTCGAAGCCCATCGGGTGCTGGACCATCACGATATCGGGTTCTTGTACTCGCTTTCTGCCAAGGCGCAGTGGATTATCGAGCGGGACCCGGCTGCCAAGCAACTGGCGCTGGAAGCGGCCGATGTGATGATGCGGCGTTGGCGTTCGAAAGGCCGTTACATCCAAGCTTGGGGGCCGGAAGGCGATCCGGAGAACGGCGGACGCATCATCATCGACTGCATGATGAACCTGCCTTTGCTGTACTGGGCTTATGAGCAGACGGGCAACAAGGAGTACTTGGACGTAGCGGTTACGCATGCTGACAAATCGCGGCGTTTCTTGGTCCGCGGGGACGATTCGTCTTACCATACGTTCTACTTCGATCAAGAAACGGGCGAGTCGATTCGTGGGGGGACGCATCAAGGCTACCGCGATGCTTCTACATGGACCCGGGGACAGGCTTGGGGCATCTACGGGTTCGCTTTGTCCTACCGCTATACGAAAAATCCGCTGTATCTGGAAACGTCCCGCCGCATGGCGCGTTATTTCCTGGAGCGGCTGCCGGAAGACGATGTGGTGTACTGGGATTTCGACGCGCCGGTTACCCCGGAGACGAAACGCGACAGCTCCGCATCCGCGATCGCATCGGCCGGGCTTGTTGAGCTTCTGTCTCATTTGGATGCTAAGGATGCCGACCGGGTCTTCCTGGAGGACGGGCTGCACCGTTCGATGAAATCGCTGGTCGAGAATTATTCCACCATCGGACAGCCGGATGCGGAAGGGCTGCTGGAGCACGGCTCGTACAGCGTGCGCGGCGGGTCGGCGCCGGACGATTATATGATTTGGGGCGATTATTACTACCTCGAAGCGCTTGTTCGGTTGGAAAAAGGCATCACGGGCTATTGGTACGAAAGAAGCTAGAATGAATTGGAAAACTCCCTTACGATTCGATCCGCATAGGATGACGTAAGGGAGTTTTTTGGCGTGAAAGCGGGAGGCTCGTCGTATCAATTTTGCAATGGCTTCATGAATGGACCCTTCTCCGCTTGCTTATGACGCAAAAATTGCTTGCCGTACTCGCCATGCGGATGAATGTTGACATGTTCCGTTTGGATGGTCGAATGCTCGATGCCGTATTTTTGCTTGAGCGTCTCATTGATGGCGAGAATGATGCAGAACGGTTGAATTTTGTCGTCGATAAACACGTGGGCCGTCAGCGAGTAATGGTCGGTCGATACGGCCCACAGATGCATTTCGTGCACATCTTCGACGCCTTCAACATCCCGGATTGACTGGCGGATCTCGTCCAAGTCGTAGCGGCTGGGCACCGATTCCATAAGAATCAGGTACGATTCTTTGATGATTTTAGCGCCACCGGTAAAAATAATGCCGCCGATGACCATACTGATAAGCGGATCGAACCATTTCAAGCCGGTAAAATAAATGATGATGGCCGAGACAATAACCCCGATCGAGCTGAGCAAATCACCGATAAAGTGCCACAGGGCGCTTTGGACGTTCAGGTTTTCTTCTTCCTTCATGCTGCGGCTGAGCACAATAGTGAGCACCAGATTGACGATGAGGCCGATGGACGCGATGATCAGCATCAGCTTCAAGTCGATTTCTTCCGGCGTAATGAACCTGCGGATGCCTTCGATGAAGATGCCTGCGGCGATAATGGCCAGCGCCAGCCCATTCAGGAAGGAGGCGATGATTTCGAAGCGCAGATAGCCGAACGTAAATCGTGCATTCGGCGGCCGGGTAGCCAAATAGATGGCAATCATGCTGAGGCCCAGAGCGATAACGTCGGAGATCATATGAGCCGAATCGGAGAGCAGAGCCAGCGAGTTCGACATCAAGCCTCCGATAATTTCGACGATCGTAAAGAAGGCGGTCAAAATGAGCGTAACCCAGAGCGTCTTCTTGGACCGGCTTTGTTCTTTGACATGATGAAGATGATGGAAATCGTAATGATCATCTTGCATGGATAACACCGTCCTTTCGAGCTGCTGTATGTAACGGATTATACGTCAAGTTCTGAATTTTGGCAAATACTTTAATTGATAGTGTTTATCATCGGTTTTATGGGCTTATTCTTCGTTTTTGAGAAGTTTTATCACTTTTTTGATAACTTTTCTCAATCGAGTGAAAGCGATTATCGTTTTCGCAAAATGGCAGCGATTACAATTTTGTTACATAAATGAAATATTCCTGTTACGTATTTAACATGTTGGGGGTGTAATATAATAAGCAAGACCCCCTTTTTAATATATAAACCTTTTGAAGACTCGCCCCGTTGGCGGGTCTCTTTTTTTTGCGACCGCTACCCTTGCTTGGTGCGGTCTATTTTTTATGTAACCTTTTCCGTAAAGATCTAATAATTGAACAGAGAGAAGAAGATTGCAAAAGGGATCGTTTTTTATGGAAAGGTGGCTGTGTTGGTGGATTTGAAAGAAGACTACGTCCTCAAAGCGCAAGCAGGGGATAGCGAAGCATTCATCTATTTGGTCAAGGAATTGGAGCTGAACTTGTACCGAATGGCCATGGCGATCGTCAAGCAGGAGGCGGATTGTGCCGATGTCGTGCAAGAGGCGATACTGAAAGCTTACAAGTCGCTGCATACGTTAAAAGATCCGGCTTTTTTCAAGACGTGGATCTATCGGATATTGATTAACGAGTGCAATAAACTGTTGAAGAAGCGGATGCTTTTGATGACAGGCGATGAGCTTACCGGCCGTCCTTCCGGTATGGCGGATTATGAAAATATCGATCTGCGGGAGATGGTGGACCATCTGGAGGAGAACCTGCAAATCGTCATTGTCCTGCATTATTTTCAAGATCTCCCTCTTTCTGAAGTGGCCGACGTGCTCGGTATATCGACGGGAGCGGTGAAGACCCGCCTGCACAGGGCAAGAAAGCAGTTATTATCTTGGTTAGGAACCGGTACGGAAAGGAAGATGAGCTGTGGCGCACAATGAGCTTGATAAAAACTTGATCGAATGCAGGAAAAAGCTCCCTGACCACATCACGGCAACGATGCGCTTCCGTTTAGACGATACGTATAGGATGATCCGTGAAATGGAAAAGCCAGCAGACAAGCTTCCCAATAAAACAATTAAAAAGCGGAAGCCGCTTCAGAAAGGGTTGGTCATTGCCGTCGCCGCAGCCATTCTTGGATTATTGATCCTGAGTCCCGTACTGATCTCCTCGACGATGGCCGAGTCATTGAATAAATTGCCGATCGTGGGGAACATTTTCAAGCTTGCAGGGGATTTAGGGCTTCAGAAGGCCGAAGAGGAGGGCCTCACGACAACCGTAAATGAAAGTGCAAGCCATGACGGCTACGAAGGTTTCCTATGACGGAATACGAATTGCATTGGAGTTAACAAGAACGGCTCCGGAAGGTACCGAAGGCGCGCTATATCATTTGCGTTCGATCATGAATAATAAGGCGAAGAAGGGTTCTTTTGATAATATTCAGGTTTGGTTGCCTTCCGGTAATTATAGCAGCCTTAGCTTGGGAACGAACCTAGTCACAGAACCTTCCGAATCCGTGCTTGTGCAGCTTCACGATTTATCGGGGGATATTCCGGATCAATTCGATTTGACGGTAAAGATGGGGCTAAAAGGGTATAAACGGCCGTTTGAATTAAAAGTGCCGGTCGTCAAAATGGCCGGACACACCGTACTCACATCCGAAGAGACGAAAACCTATAAGGGCGAGAGCTTGAAAATAACCGCCAAATTGGAAATGACACCTATCACAACCCGTCTCACCGTCAACTTAGCAGATGAGTATCTCTTGAAAGATTTGTGGTTTGATATCGTTGACAATGAGGGGAACTTTCCAAAATCGCTCGGCGGGGGAGTAAACAACTATGAAAATCACAAAGCGGATTATACTTACGAGGCTTTCCGGACCAGGCCGAAATCAATAACGGTCAAGCCGTATTTGAATAGGGGCAAGCAAGGGAAACAATATATCCCTGAACTGGAACTTGTCGTAGCAGTGCCCGAGAATCCTGAAGATGAAAGCAAATGATAAAAAGGCCGATCCCACTAAGGACCGGCCTTTGCTCTCAGCAGCAGCGCGAAACTTTACCGCCTTTGGCGTTATAACGGGCTTCCTGCGCCTCGCGGAAAAACTCCTCCCGCGTCTGGATCGGCTCGCCCGGATGGCATTCCTTCCGATGCTCGACGTACCGCTCGTAGTTTGGCACCCCGACGAGCAAGTCGAGGAACTGTCTGCGGTACTTGAGCACGTCCTTGACGGCCTCAAACATACTTCGGCACCTCCCGGACGCCGTCTGCGCCGCGCGCGATGTAAGGCGCTTCGCTCAGCCCGACGGGCAGGCCCTTCAGCACGCGGTACCATGTCCGCAGCGATACGAGGAGCACGGCCAGCACGATGATCATAAATACGCCGCAGAGAATCGCATCCACGTAATCGTTCGTGATGATCTGCTGCATTTGCGCGGCTGTTTTGGCCGGTGCCACCAGCTTCCCGGCGTTCAACGCGTCCTGATACTGCTGCGCGTGGGTCAAAAACCCGATTTTGGCGTCGGGATGAAACAGCTTCTGCCAGCCGGCTGTCATCGTAATGGTGAGCAGCCAGACCGTCGGCACCAGGGTCACCCAAGCGTACGCTTTCTTGCCCATTTTCAGCAGGATGGTCGAGCCGAGAATGAGCGCCATGCCCGCCAGCATCTGGTTGGCGATCCCGAACAGCGCCCAGAGCGAGTTGATGCCGCCCAACGGATCAATGACGCCCTGGTACAAGAAATAGCCCCAGCCGGCCACGCAAAGCGCCGTAGCTATGACGTTGCCGAGCGTGGATTCGGTATTGCCGAGCGGCTTGACGACGCTGCCGAGAATTTCTTGAATCATAAACCGGCCTACCCGGGTTCCTGCATCGATCGTCGTCAGAATAAACAATGCCTCGAACAAGATGGCAAAATGATACCAGAACGCCATTAGCGCCTTGCCGCCAATGACCCCGGACAAAATATGCGCCATGCCGATCGCGAACGTCGGCGCGCCGCCGGTCCGGGAAAGAATCGTCGATTCGCCAACATCCTTGGCCAAATTCGTCAGGTCGTCCGGCGTGATCGTAAAGCCCCATGACGTCAAAGTGGCCGCCGCTTTCACCGCATCGGTGCCGATGGCGGCAGCCGGGGAGTTAATGGCGAAGTAGGCGCCAGGCGTAATGACGCAGGCGGCAATCAGCGCCATAATGGCGACGAACGACTCCATCAGCATCGCGCCGTAGCCGATCGGCCGGGCGTGTGTCTCCCGCTCCAGCATTTTCGGCGTCGTGCCGGACGAAATCAGCGAATGGAAGCCGGAGACGGCGCCGCACGCAATCGTAATGAACAGGAACGGGAACAGGTTGCCGGCGAAGACCGGGCCTGTGCCGTCGATAAACTTGGTCGTGGAGGGCATCGCGAGATCCGGCATGACGAACAGGATGCCGAGCGCGAGTCCTACGATGGTGCCGATTTTCAGAAACGTGCTCAAGTAATCGCGCGGAGCCAGCAGCAGCCAGACCGGCAGCGCGGAGGCGATGAAGCCGTAAGCGATCAGCATGAGCGCAATCGTCTCGCCGCTGAACGTAAACAGGCCGGAGAGCACCGGGCTTTCCGCCACGTACTTGCCCCCTACGAGCGAGCCCAGGAGCAGCACCAGCCCGATCAGCGAAGCTTCGGCGACCCGTCCCGGGCGAATAAACCGCATGTAGATTCCCATCACGACGGCGATAGGAATAGTGGCGGCGATGGTGAACATCCCCCAAGGGCTCCCGATCAGTGCTTTGACGACAACGAGCGCCAGCACGGCGAGCAGAATGACCATAATGGCGAGAATGCCGACCATCGCGATCACCCCGGCGGTCGGGCCGATTTCTTCCTTGATCATTTCTCCGAGCGATTTGCCGCCCCGTCTCGTCGAAGCGAATAAAATGATGAAGTCCTGCACGGCTCCGCCGAGAATGACGCCGATCACAATCCAGAGCGTGCCGGGCAAATAGCCCATCTGCGCCGCGAGCACCGGACCGACGAGCGGCCCTGCGCCGGCGATAGCGGCGAAGTGATGCCCGAATAATACCCATTTGTTCGTCGGCACATAATCTTTGCCGTCATTGTTGATCTCGGCCGGCGTCTTGCGGTTGTCGTCCAAGCCGAGCACTTTGCGGGCCAAAAATTTACTGTAAAAGCGGTAAGCGACGGCATAACACGAAACGGCGGCGACAATCAGCCAAACGGCGTTGACCGATTCTCCTCGGTTCAGCGCAATCGCCGCGAATCCGAAGGCGCCGAGTACCGATACGAGTCCCCACAAACCTATGGATTTCAAGCTTTTAGCCATGCGGTTCCCTCCACCTGTGAATTGCTTCCATATTGGCAGCGTTTGCAAACAAGTATAAACGCTCTTTTGCCCAAGGGAAACCGCTTGGATCGCATGATGTCCGGAACCCGGTTCAAGATGTCAGATTTCCAGCTTCAAACGCAGCTCTTTCACATAATTCCGGCTGACGGGAACGCGGCTGTGGACCGTATCGTCCATCCGTACGTCGTAAGCTCCGTTGATCCACGACTTCAATTCCGAGATCGCTTCCAGCCGGACCAGGTAGCTTTTATGACAGCGGAAAAAACCGAACGGCGATAGCTTCTGTTCCAGCTCTTGCAAGGTATAGGAGACCTCGTAAGCTTGGTCGATCGTATGGATTTGAACCCGTTTGCCTTCCTTGCTGATATAAACGATATGTTTCGGCGATACGTACTTGATGCCGTCTTCCAATTCAAGCGCCAGCTTCACGCAGGCGTCTCCCGCCGCGGGCTTGCGCGAATTCGGCGCAAGACTTTTCTCAGCGGCCAGCCGCAATTCACGAAAGACCGCACCGAGATCGTCCTCGTCATACGGCTTCAATATGTAATGAAACGCGCGCAGCTTGAAGGCGTCGACCGCATAATGATCGTAAGCGGTGGAAAAGACGATTTTGACCCCCGGGTCGAGCTCGCCTACGATTTGCGCGACCTGCAGTCCGCTGAGGTCCGGCATCTCCATATCGAGAAACAGCACGTCCGGCGTCTGCTCCTTTACCTTGCGGATCGCGTCCATTCCGCCGACCGCCTGTGTCACCTGCGACACGTCGGCGATCTGCTCCAGCAAATAGGCCAGCTCCTCCCGGGAAGGCGCTTCGTCGTCGGCAATTACCACATTCCAGCCCATTCCTTTCACCTCACCCAAAAGCTAACTTTCGTGCCTTTCCCAGGTATGCTATCGATCTGCAGCGGCTTCTCCATACCGTAATGGTAGTTCAGCCGCTGGACGATGTTGCGCAGCGCGACGCCTGCATGCTCGTCCGCCGCCCCCGCCACGCCCAGACACATACCTGTGCCGTTGTCCTCCACCGTGATCCGGGCGCGATATTGTCCGCCGCACGCTTCCTGCTTCACGCCGAGGCGGATGATGCCGGGTCTGCCGATGTTTTGGAGCCCGTGGACAATCGCATTTTCCACCAGCGGCTGAATCGTAAACGGAGGAATACGGCAGTCCAGCGCCGCTTCGTCAATATCCGTCACAAACTCCAACTGGTCGCCGAGCCGCGCCTTGGTCAAGCTTAGGTAGGACGTAACAAGCTCAAGCTCGTCGCGGACCGAGACCAGCGTTTTGCTGCTGCCGTTCATATTTTTGCGGAGGAATTTGGACAGGTGCGTGATGAGCTGCCGCGCTTCCTCCGGTTTCGTGCGGATGAACGATTTGACCGTATTCAATACGTTGAATAAAAAGTGCGGGTTCATCTGCGCCTGCAGCGAGCGGATTTCGGCATCGGCCAACAGCTGTCCCTGCCGCTCCGCCTCCACGAAAGCATACTGCTGCGAAATAAGCCTTGCCAGCGTTGTCAACATCCGCCGCCGGGACGGGGAATCCTCCTGCTTCCGCTCGTAATACAACCGGAAGCGGCCGATCAGCTTTTTATTTTGCATTTCCATCGGCAAATCGACCCAATATGGCGTTTTGCGGCCTTCTTTGACCCATTCCGTATCGGCTTTGTAAAAGTAAGCGCCGACGGCCTTCGTCTCCTCATGCAGCGTTCTCGCAACTTCCCGGACCGCCCGGTCAAAATCCAACCGCCACAGCGGCATCGTTAAATCGGCGATATGCAGCGCTTTGCGCGCGTGCTCTGTCCCGATCCGGTCCTCCTCGCTTTCCATCGTATGATATACGACGAAAAACAGAGATACCCCGATCCCGTTGGCAACAATTTGCGGAATTCCGATCAGCGAGACCAAACCGAGCGCCTCGTTCCATGGTTTGGCTAGCAGCAGGATCAAACCCATCTGAACCGCTTCCGCGAGCAGGCCGACGGCAAACGCCGGCTTGGCCGAAGCCGCGTGCCGGAACCGCCGTTTGACGGCATTGCGGCATAAGCCTGACAGGATGCCTTGGGCGACAGGCGCCAGCATGCAGGCGACGGCGACGAAGCCGCCGAGGCTGTAGCGGTGCAGGCCGGCAATGACGCCGACGACCAGCCCGCTCTTCACCCCGCCGAGCAATCCGGCGATGACGACCCCGATCGACCGCGAGTTGGCGATGGCGGCTGTGGGGGAGACTTCGCCGATCCATGGCGCCGGCTGGTACGAATGTGGGGTCACGGTTACCCCGGAATACGTACCGAGAATCGCATACAGGCTGAAGAAAACGACGAAGCGCCACTGATGGGCCTGCTCCCCTTGGTAGCTCATATAGCTTCGCATCCATCGGCTTCGAGAGAAGACGAACGCCAGCGCAATCAGGAAGCCGACGCGTTCCAGCATATCGACAAAAAGATGCAGCATCCTTACACATCCGTTTTAGAGGAATCTCGTTATCTTGTAGTCTATTATATCGCATTTGCTGTGTATTGAATGCCGAGTCGATGAAAAAAAGGGGTTATTTTGAAAATATTGTATTTTTCTTTTTTGTTATAATAGAGTAGTTTCGGTTTCCGGAGAAGGGAGTAGAGGAGATATGGGCGAAGCGTATAAATTGGATTGCGCGAATTGCAGCTATCATATGAACGTTTTTGTAGGAATCGGATTCATGTACGTGTATTTGCATTCCATCGCTTCATTCGTGCAGGACGCCGCGCTTAAGAAACGGATTGTCGAGTTTGAGAAGGAACCGAGCACAAGATACGAGGCTTACGACGCCTTGTACCGGTGTACGGCATGCCGTTCGCTCCGGAATGAGCTTTATCTTGAGATGAAGTCGGATCGCGATTATTTTGTCACCGCCTATTCCTGCGGGAAATGCGGGGAAGCGATGCATCCCGTGCTGGACGATCCGAGGACGGTTCGGCTGGATTGTCCCAAGTGTGCCGGCGGCAAGCTGACGGCGACCTTTTACATGGACTGGGATTAGGCAATGAGCTAATTCAGCGTAAAGCAAAGGCCACCTTCGTTGTGAAGGCTGGCCTGTTTGCGTTCAGGGATAGCGGTTACTCTCGGGGCTCCAACCCCTGAAGAACGGCCTGCAATAAACCGGGAAAGCGAACATTCAAATCATCGTAGCGCAGAGAGACAAACCGCTGGGTACCTTCGATTCGCGTATGTGTAACCCCCGATTCTCTAAGCACCTTGTAATGATGGGAGAGGGTCGAGTTCGGAAGCGGGATGTCAAACTGGTTGCAGGCTTGTTCCCCGTGATCCGCGAGGCTTTTGATGATTTGGAGCCGAATGTCGTCACTGAGCGCATAGAGCACGGTAGATAAATTGATTTCGTCAACTTGCGGGTGAAAAAGCTTCCTCAAGATCGATCGCCTTCCATAAAAAAATTTTTCGGTAGTTGAATTATACCAAAGGGAGTGCTATATTTCAATTATTCGAATATTTTCGAAATAACGAAATAAAGGAGTTATGGATCTTGAACAGGGTCATTGCGTTGTTTTTCTGTATGATGTTTATTATCGGCACCGATACGTTTATCGCTTCGCCTTTATTGCCGACGCTTCGAGAAGCCTTCGGCGTTTCGGTCGAACGTTCCGGCTGGATCGTTTCCGCCTACGCCTTAGGCTATGCGTTGTTTGCGCTCGTTGCCGGACCTCTCTCGGACGGATGGAACCGGAAAAAAGTCATGATCGCGGGGATGGCCAGCTTCGGTGTGTTTACGCTGCTTTGCGGGGTTGCCGCCGACTTTTGGACCATGCTTCTTTTCCGCTTTTTGGCGGGGGTTAGCGGTGCGTTTGTATCGCCGCAGGTATGGGCAGCTATCCCGCAAATCGTTCCATCCGGCAAAGTATTAAAAGCGATGGGGATCGCGACCGCCGGACTTGCAGTTGCGCAAATGCTCGGAGTACCCATTGGCAGCTATCTTGCCGCATTCGGATGGCATACTCCGTTTATCGCGATCGGGGTCGCCTCGTTTATGATCATGATACTTATTGCTCTGGTGCTGCCGTCGATTCCGGCGCCGCCTGCCGAAGGGAAAGCTCCTTCCATTGTCGGACGCTATCGTGCGCTGCTTCGCGAATCCAGGGCGAAAAAAGCTTTTCTCGCTTATTTTGTGTTTCAGCTCGGGAACTTTGCCACGTTTTCCTTTATCGGAACCTGGCTTTCGGACAAATTCGGACTTGGCGTCGCTGAGATTGGAACGGTGCTGCTGTTTCTGGGCCTGGGCAATACGCTCAGCAGCTTTTTTGGCAGCAGCGTGATACAGAGGATGGGGGGGAGAAGCTCGTTTATTTTGGGGATGGCAGTGCTCGTCCTGATCTTTCCAAGCCTCTCCTTTATGGAAAGTATTACATATATAAAGCTGGCTTACTTTTTGATTTATTTTATTATGGGCCTGCTTTTCCCGCTCATGATGAGCTTGCTGCAAGGATTGTCTTCTACGGCACGCGGAACGATCTCCTCCTTGGCGAACTCGTCCATGTATTTCGGAGCTACGCTCGCTTCGTCTGTGGCCGGAGTTCTGTACACTCGTCTTCATGGGTTTGTTTCGGTCAGCCTGTTTACCGTTCTTTGTTTTATCGTCTCCTTGCTCTTGTTTCTTCGAAGCGGGGTATTGCCAGCCCGTTCGCGAAGCGAATCTCGCAGTGCCGCCGTTATGAAATAAGCATACGAGTTTCGCTTTCACCTCTCGAACAATTTCTGAACATTTTCGTGGATGAATGCTCTTAATTTTCCTAAAGTATAAGAAAAATCGGGCCTTCTGCCGATAATAATTTGGAAATCGCAGGATCAAATCGTCAGATATTATGGCAATCCGAAGAGAAATGGGAGGAAGAGGGAAAGTGTATTCGGGATTTTGGAAACGATTGTGCGCTTATATTATTGATGGCATCATTCTTTATGTAGCCAGTGTGATTCTGGGCAGCGTATTTACCATGTTTGAATACCTGCTTATGATTCCATTCGCCCTTAATTTGACTCAATTCACCGATTCCATCGTGTGGGTTACCTTGGGATTCAGGGGCCTGCTCATTGTTGTTACCGGATGGCTGTACTATGCCTTCATGGAATCGTCGAAATGGAAGGCAACGTTAGGAAAGCTTGCGACAGGCAGCGTCGTGGTGGATGAAAGGAACGAAAGGATCTCTTTCGCGCGGGCGAGCGGCAGATATTGGAGCAAGCTGATTTCCGTTTGCACTCTGTACGTCGGCTTCATCATGGCCGGATTCACCCAGAAAAAACAAGCGCTGCACGATATGATTGCAAAGACTTATGTGGTGGATAAAAATGTGCTCGAACTCCAGGCGAACGGTTATGGGAATGCGGATGTGACGCAAATTTGAATGTGAAGCTTTGCTGGACCGAATCATCCTACACCTTGTTCTCACGGCTGCATCAGTATAGTTTGTAAATTTTTTCAAATGACTCAGGACTGCCGACGGTCCGACGGTCAATTCTCCGGGTCGTTCCGGGGTAGGGTCACAGCCCGTAAGATCGGAACGGAAGGCGGGTACGCAGAAAACCCCGGCCGCTTCGGCGGAGGTCCTGTAACAACGGACTTCCGCAGGCGGGCGGGGTTTTGGTTTTTCGGCGCAGTGGGAGTGCTATTTTTAAAGCTCGGGTTTTACCCGCAGGTGCAGTTCAGCACCGGCTTGCGGGCAGCTAGCGTTTCATCGAGCCGTCGGACGACGGTCGTGTACGGGGCGTTCAGCAGCAGATCTGGCTGCTCCTCGGCTTCCTTGGCGATCCGAATCATCGTATCGATAAACGCGTCGAGCGTTTCCTTGCTTTCTGTCTCCGTCGGCTCGATCATGATGCATTCCTCGACGTTGAGCGGGAAGTAGATGGTCGGCGGATGATAGCCGAAATCGAGCAGGCGCTTGGCGACGTCGAGCGTTCGCACGCCGTACTTTTTGAGACCGCGTCCGGACATGACGAACTCGTGCTTGCAGACGCCCGGATAAGGCATCTCGTAATACGGAGCAAGCCGGTGCATCATGTAGTTGGCGTTCAGCACGGCGCATTCCGAGACTTCGCGGAGTCCCTCCGGACCGTACGTGCGGATGTAAGTATACGCCCGAACGAGAATGCCGAAGTTGCCGTTGTAAGCTTTCACCCGTCCGATCGAGTCCGGACGGTCGGAGTCGAGATAGAACGTGCCGTCCTCGCGGCGGGCTACGATCGGCTTCGGCAGGAACGGAATGAGCTTGCTTTTCACGCCGACCGGCCCTGCGCCCGGACCGCCGCCCCCGTGCGGGGTACTCATTGTTTTGTGCAGGTTGAGATGCACGACGTCGAAGCCCATGTCGCCGGGGCGCGTAATGCCCATGATGGCGTTGGAGTTGGCTCCGTCATAATAGAGCAATCCGCCCGCCTCGTGGACGATCTCCGCGATCTCCACGATGTGTTCCTCGAACAAGCCGAGCGTGCTCGGATTTGTCAGCATGAGCGCGGCCGTGTCCGGGCCGACCGCCGCGCGCAGCGCGTCCAGATCGACGAGGCCCTGCTCGTTCGACTTGATCGTCAGCGTCTCGAAGCCGGCCGTGGTCGCGCTGGCTGGGTTCGTCCCGTGCGAGGAATCCGGCACGATGACCTTGGTCCGCGTCTCGCCCCGGCTTTCGTGGTAAGCGCGGATCATCATGAGCCCCGTCCATTCGCCGTGCGCTCCCGCGGCCGGCTGCAGCGTCACCTGATCCATGCCGGTGAGTGTAGCGAGATCGTTCTGGAGCGTGTACAGCAGCTC
Source organism: Paenibacillus tyrphae (assembly GCF_024158745.1). Taxonomy (GTDB): domain Bacteria; phylum Bacillota; class Bacilli; order Paenibacillales; family NBRC-103111; genus Paenibacillus_G; species Paenibacillus_G tyrfis_A. The sequence continues at coordinate 319,894 of NZ_JAMZAW010000005.1, forward strand.
CAGCGCCCCTTGAACGCTGGATTCCGGCTGATACGGGTGAATTCCGGCGAACCCGGGGAAACGCGCCGTATCTTCGTTAATCTTCGGATTGTATTTCATCGTGCAGGAGCCGAGCGGATAAAAGCCGTTGTCTACGCCGAAGTTGAGGCGCGACAGTTCGGTGTAATGCCGGATGACGTCGACCTCGTACACTTCCGGCAGGGCGGCGGGCTCGCTGCGAAGCAGGTGGGACGGAACCAGCTCGGCGGCTTCCGTCTCCGGGACGTCGCAGGCGGGCAGCGAGTAAGCGACGCGCCCCGGCTGGCTCAGCTCGAAAATGAGCGCTTTTTCCGGTTTCATACGAGTTCCCCCAATCGTGCTGCAAATTCGTCAATTTCGGCTTTGGTCCGTTTTTCGGTAACGGCCACGAGCATATGGTTCTGAAGCTCCGGATAATAGCGGCCCAGATCGAGCCCTCCGATAAATCCGGCTTCCAGCAGCCGTTCGTTCAAGTCTGCAATATTCCCGTTCGCCGGAAGGCTCACGACGAATTCGTTGAAGAAAGGCGCCGTGAACGGGAGCGACGGGCCTTCGAGTTTCGCCAGCTCGCGCGCGGCATAGTGGGATTTCTGCAGATTCAGGCTTCCCACTTCGCGCATTCCTTCCTTGCCCATTGTGGACAGGTAGATGGAGGCGCACAAGGCCAGCAGCGCCTGGTTCGAACAAATGTTCGAGGTCGCTTTCTCGCGGCGGATATGCTGCTCCCGGGCTTGCAGCGTAAGCACGAAGCCGCGCTTGCCGTCGCGGTCGACCGTCTGGCCGACGATCCGGCCGGGCATGCGGCGCATCAGCGGCTCGGAGACGGCGAAAAATCCGCAGGTCGGGCCGCCGAACGCCGGATGAATGCCGAGCGGCTGGGCATCGCCCACGACGATGTCCGCGCCGAGCTTGCCGGGCGCTTCCAGCAGTCCGAGCGACATCGGATTCGTGCTGACGACGAACAGCGCTTTGCGGCTGTGAGCGATCGGTTCGATCGCCGCCAGATCCTCGATGCAGCCGAAGAAGTTCGGCGACTGCACGATGACGGCGGCGGTATCGTCGGTCACAGCAGCTTTAAGCTGCTCCAGATCGGTCACGCCGTCCGCATAGTCGACCTCTACCACGTTCAGGTTGAGGCCGCGCGCCGTCGTGCGCATAATTTCGCGCGCCTCGGGATGGACGGTCCGCGAGATGACGATCTGCTTCCGCTGCGTGGCTCCGCTGGCGAGAGCGCCCGCTTCGGCCAGCGCCGTCGCGCCGTCGTACATGCTGGCGTTGGCGACCTTCATGCCGGTCAGCTCGCAAATGTACGATTGGAATTCGAAAATCGCCTGCAGCTCCCCTTGGCTGATTTCCGGCTGATACGGCGTGTAGGCCGTATAAAATTCCGAACGGGAAATCATATGATTGATGACGACGGGCACGTGATGATCGTACAGGCCCGCGCCCAGAAAGCTGGCGTATTGGCTCGTATCCGCATTGCGGGAAGCCAACTGCTTCATATGCTTTAACAGCGAGATTTCATCCAGCGCGCCGGACATCGGCAGCGTGCCGCGGTAGCGGATCGGTTCGGGAATGTCTCGAAACAGCTCTTCGACCGAGTCGACGCCGATCGTGCGCAGCATGTCGGCCCGATCCCGGTCGGTCATAGGCAAATACCGGTGTTTGACGCTCATTGTATGGGTTTCACTCCTTGTCGGTTCTCGCTTCTGTTAGGATTTTACGTTTCGACGATAGAACGGCGCTTTGATGATAACGGCCTTCAACCGGTTGCCCCGGATTTCCACTTCCACTTCGGTGCCCGGCTCGCCATACTCCGCTTGAACCAGCGCCAGACCTAGATTTCGCTTAAGCGTGGGGGATTGCGTCCCGGTGGTCACTTCGCCGATCTGCCGGTCGCCGGCATAGACGGGATAATGGGAGCGGGGAATGCCCCGGTCGATCATCTCGATGCCGACGAGCTTGCGCGGCACGCCTTCTTCCTTCTGGCGGAGCAGCGCGTCCCGGCCGATAAAGTCGTCCTTCGCCAGCTTGACGAAGAAGCCGAGGCCCGCCTCCAGCGGCGTAATCTTGTCCGAAAGCTCCTGCCCGTACAGCGGCAGCTTGGCTTCAAACCGCAGCGTATCCCGCGCGCCTAGTCCAGCAGGCGTCAGACCGAGCGGTTCGCCCGCTTCCATCAGCCCTTTCCACAGCGCGGGGGCGTCATCCGCGGCGACATAAAACTCGAAGCCGTCTTCGCCGGTGTAGCCGGTGCGGGAGACGAGCACGGGCACACCGCATACCTTGGCTTCAGGAATAAAATGGAACGGTGAGAGCGCATTCAAATCGGCGTCCGTGACGCGGGCGGCAATCGCTAGGGCGTTCGGACCTTGCAGCGCCAGAAGGGCCGTCGCATCCGACTTGTTTTCCAGGGAGACGTCGCCGAGCAGGTTCGATTCCAGCCAGCGGAAGTCTTTGTCGATATTGGAGGCGTTGACGACGAGCATAAATTGATCAGCCGACAGCCGGTAGACGAGCAGGTCGTCGACGACGCCCCCGTCCTCGTAGCACATCAGCGTATACTGCGCCTGGCCGTCGGCAAGCCGCGAGACATCATTCGTCGTGACCCGCTGGAGGAACGTCTCCGCGAAGGTGCCGGTCACGAGAAATTCGCCCATGTGCGATACGTCGAACAAGCCGGCCTGCTGTCTGACCGCTTCGTGCTCGCGCCCAATGCCGGTGAATTGGACCGGCAGTTCCCAGCCGCCGAAGTCGATGCAGCGGGCGCCGGAGTATTCGGCATACAAAGGGAACAGCGGCGTTCTTTTCAATGACGGATTCAATCGAATCACCTCGGTCGTGGTATTGGGTTTACAATACGTTTTCATGCCAAAAAAGGACAGGACGAAAAGGCAACTAAAGCATGCCAAAATCGCATGCCTGCGCTGTCTTTTCGCTCTGTCCTTTGTACCTGAGAGTTACCTTGCAGCCGTCTTCCGGGATGGAAGCGGCCGTACAAGTTTCCCCTTGGGTGACCCTGAGCTTGCTTAAAGCAAGGAGGGTGCTCTCCAGAGTTGCGTCCGGTAGAGGTCCTTTTGCCTGAGAGATTCACCCGGCTCGGCGGGTTTACTCCTTCGGCGCTACCGTACGTTCCGGTAATCTCTCCCTTTACGTTCATCCGCGTTATTCGGTTGCATAGCTCTATATTCATTAATACTCTAAAGAGCAGGCTGTGTCAACCGCAAACGTCAGCCAAGATTTTGATGCGGATTCTTGACATCCCTATCCGGTTGAATTACTCTTGAAGGAGATGTGAAATACAGCGAATGACGATGGTTGGGAGAGACCGGAGCGGCCGCGATAAGCCCGCGTAAGGCACCGAAGGAGCAAGTCGCCAAACCTGCCGAATGGCGATTAATCTCTCAGGTAAACGTACCGCCATCCGACGCGCCTCTGGAGAGAGCGTAAGCCACCAAAGGGGTAACGGCGCGACGAGCGGCCCTAAACTCTCAGGTACCCGGGACAGAGAACAAGGCGAGATGCCTTTTCCTGTCCTTTTTTGGCGTTTGCGAGCACGCAGGCGAAGCCGGATAGTCTGAGTGGAAGCGCTTCAATTCGGTCATGGCGTGGCTGGCAATTCGGCTGACGCGGATAAAGCGCCGGTATTGGCGGATACGCTAAGAGGAAGCAAGCTGCTTTGCCGGACAGCAAGCAAGGCGGAGCGGAAACACGATAAGGGCAGAGCTGCCGTCATGCTGCTGCCCGCGTTTTCAAAGCGATAGGGATCTATTTATTCCAGGAGAAAAGGGTGCTGACGATGAGTGAAGTAAAAGCGGGATTGCGTTATACGGAAGAGCATGAATGGGCGGAAAAGACCGGGGCGACGTCCGTGCGGATCGGCATTACGGATTTTGCCCAGCATCAGCTTGGGGACATCGTGTTCGTCGAGCTGCCGAAGCTCGGAGCCAAGCTGGAGGCGCATGCGCCGATGGGAACGATCGAATCGGTCAAGACGGTATCCGATCTGTTCAGCCCGGTAGCAGGGACGGTGACGAAGGTGAACGAAGCGCTGCTGGATTCGCCGGAGCTGGTCAACAGCGAGCCGTACGGAGCCGGTTGGATCGTGGAAGTGGAAGTCGACGGGGAGATCGGCCAAGCGCTCGAGAGCTTGCTTACCGCCGAAGCTTACGGCGAATTCGTCGCAAGCCAGGACTAATCGTCCGGCAAAGCGGGCAGAATCGTTTGGAACAAAAACCGGCGGTCAAAGCGGACGAACCGTTGAAAGAGGGTATGTCCAATGCGCTTTAAGCATGTATTTACGATTATCGGGCCGGCGATGGTCGGTCCGTCCAGCTCCCACACGGCCGGTGCGGTTCGCATCGGCCGTGTGGCGCGGCAGCTGCTCGGCTGCAGGCCGGAAAAAGCACGCGTGCTCCTGTACGAATCGTTCGCTGAGACGTACTGGGGCCACGGCACGGATCTGGCAATCGCCGGAGGGCTGCTCGACTACGATACGGACGATCCCCGCATTCCGCATGTGCTGGACGAAGCCCGGTCGCTCGGCATGGAGATCGCGTTCGAGCCGAGTACCGGAGCCGCGCCTCATCCGAACTCGGCCAAAATCGAGCTGTGGTCGGGCGATCGCTATGCGGAGGTATTGGGCGCTTCCATCGGCGGGGGCAATATTGAGATTCATTCGCTGAACGGCTTTGACGTCAGCTGCACAGGGCAGTATCCGATGCTGGTGATCAAGCATTCAGACCGTACGGGAATTCTCGCTTCGATTACGAAGGTCGTCAGCGAGGCGGGAGTCAATATCGGCTTTATGGATGTCGACCGCAAGGGTCGTCAAGGCGAAGCGATGACGGTTATCGAGATGGACTCGGCTCCGCCGGAGGGTATGCTGGCGTCCATTCGTCTGCTGCCGGACGTGGCGGATGCGACGATCATCGATTTGGCACAAAGGAGCGGGAGAGCATGAGATTTCAAACGCTGCGGCAGTTGGCCGAACTATGCCGCTCGGAATCGACGACGGTCGCACGCCTCATGATTGAGGAGCAGGTGAAAGAAACCGGCGAGACAAGGGAGCAGGTCATTCGCCAGATGGCGGAGTATTATCAAACGATGAAAGAAGCGGTGCGGCGGGGCATCGAACAGCCCACGGCTTCGCGGAGCGGGTTGACGGGCGGCGACGCCGGCCGGGTCGCTGCCTTCGCGGCGAGCGGCGATCCTTCTTCCGGCCGCGAAGCGAGCACGGCGATGGCCTACGCGCTTGCCGTATCGGAAGTGAACGCTTCGATGGGCCGCGTAGTGGCGACGCCGACGGCGGGCTCCTGCGGCATTATCCCCGGCGTGTTCGTCAGCTCGCAGGAACGGTTCGGCTGGCCGGACGAGAAGCTGGTTGAAGGACTGTTTTGCGCAGGAGCGATCGGATATGTCATCGCCAACAACTCGTCCATTTCCGGAGCGGAGGGCGGCTGCCAGGCCGAGGTCGGTTCCGCCATCGGGATGGCGGCGGGCGCGCTGGTCGAAATGCGCGGCGGCAGCCCGGAGCAGGCGATGCATGCGGTCGGCTTGGCGCTGAAAAATACGCTTGGCCTGATCTGCGACCCGGTTGCCGGACTCGTGGAAATTCCGTGCATCGTGCGCAATGGGCTCGGCGCCGTCAACGCGCTCGCCGCTGCCGACATGGCGCTGGCCGGTGTGCGCAGCGTCATTCCGTCGGACGAAGTGATCGGCGTCATGCTGTCCGTTGGCCGGGCGATGCCGCGCGAGCACCGGGAGACGGCGCTTGGCGGGCTGGCGCAGACGCCGACGGGGCGGAAGCTGACGGAACAGCTGCGTGCCCGTAATCGAAGCGGGACGGACGAGCAGAAGGAGCCTGTCTAACCGTGAAGCTGGCTGTAATATTCGATGCCCATCACCAATAGAAGAAACAATAGCAGGAAGAACGCTTTCAATAAGCGGATTTGATAGTCTGACATGGAATGGCTCCTCCTTGGAATGCGAGAATCAGCTTGCGATTTATTCCTTGGCGCTACATCTATTATACCCTTAAAAAGGGTAGAAATGTAAATGTATAGGTTTTCAAATTAGAGATAGGCGCATTCGCGAGGAGCGGGCTGCGTCTATTTTGTCGTGCAAACCTTCTTCCCCAGATATATTCTTATGGCTCCGAATTGCGTTGTCATCCATTTCCTCCAATCCCAAAAGATAATTTGTGTTACATTGTAGTTTTTGGTTTTATTTTGTAGTCCGAAAAGTAGAATAAATCACAGTTTCGGAAAAACGCTGAAAGCGTTTTCGATAAAGCCGCGGTTGGAACGGGGAAATGCATTTGATTGGAGATATCGCAAAACCGTATGGAAGCTCTACATTCATTTGATATGAGGTGAAGAAATGCAAGAACTGTTGCAGAGTATTGTTGGCGAAATCAACGAATTTTTCTGGGGGAAATTGTTGATTGTTTTACTTGTCGGTACGGGACTTTATTTCACGTTCAAATTGAAATTCCTGCAAGTCCGCATGCTGAAAGAAATGGTTCGCGTTTTAAAAGAAGGGAAGTCCGCTTCTAAAGACGATATTTCCCCATTTCAAGCGTTTGCTATTGGTATGGCCGCTCGCGTGGGGACGGGCAATATTACGGGGATTGCCATTGCCATCGCGTTAGGCGGTCCGGGGTCGGTCTTCTGGATGTGGATTATTGCTATCATTAGTTCGGCATCCAGCTTTGTTGAAAGTACGCTAGCGCAGGTCTATAAAACGAAAGATAAAAACGGCTTCCGCGGCGGCCCGTCCTATTATATGGAGAAAGGCTTAAAGCAACGTTGGATGGGCGTTTTCTTCGCGATTTTAATTACCGTTACGTTCGGTCTTATCTTCAACTCCGTACAATCCAATACGGTTACCATCGCCTTTGAGAACGCATTCGGCACCGATCGTTTAACGATGGGAATTCTCATGACCATCGCTTTCGCCGTGATTATCTTTGGCGGTGTAACGCGTATTGCCAAAATGGCTGAATATAAGGTTATGATTCTAGCTGTCTTATACATTGGCGTTGCCTTATTTGTCGTGCTTACCAACATTACGAAAATGCCGGAAGTTCTTTCGCTTATTGTTAAAAACGCGTTTGGTCTTGAGCAAATAGCAGGCGGTTCCATCGGTGCCGCTCTCATGCATGGAACCAAAAGGGGCTTATTCTCGAACGAAGCCGGTATGGGGAGCGCTCCGAACGTTGCCGCAACGGCAACCACAAGTCATCCGGTGAAACAAGGACTTATTCAAGCCTTTGGCGTATTAACGGATACACTCATCGTCTGTACGAGCACGGCATTTATTATTTTGCTCTCCGATGCGTACAAACAACCGGGGCTAAGCGGCATTGCGCTTTCACAAGCGGCATTAAGTGAGCACATTGGCTCTTGGGCATCAGGCTGTCTTGCTATTTTTGTCTTCCTGTTTGCCTTTGGTTCGCTGATTGGCAACTATTACTACGGGGAAACGAATATTCGATTTCTTCACACAAGTAAAACATGGCTGATGGTCTACCGAATCGGAGCGATCGCCATGGTCGTATTCGGCTCGATCGCAAAGGTTCAATTGGTATGGGATTTGGCCGATTTATTTATGGGCCTGATGGTTATCGTAAACTTGATCGCGATCCTCTGGCTGTCCAAAATCGCCTTCGCAGCTTTGCAGGACTACGTCAAGCAGAAGAAGGCCGGGCTTGATCCGGTATTTTATCGAGACAGCATTGATGGCCTCACCAACGCCGAGTGCTGGGAGGAACGTCCGCCGGTTTCCCGGACACCTGAAGTTCAACCTTCGGGTATGCCTGTCGGTCACCAAACGCAGCGGCTGGAAAACGTATAACAGCGACATTGATACGATAAATTGAATTTGCCGGATAAAAGACACGTACCATCTGAGCGCGGGACGTGTCTTTTTTTGGTTCCCGGGCGGAAGATCGTTGACAAGCTTCAAGTGGTGATATACTGTATATATTAATATATACACTTATACACCTTCAGAGGAGTGAGTATTGCATGATTGCTGAATTTCTGAAAGAATGGTCTTATCTTGCCGTCTTCGTTCTTGCGGCGCTGCCTTGGGTGGAATCGGCTTTTGTCGTAGTGCTAGGTATCGCCATGCTTGACTTAAACCCGGTTGCCACAACGATTTTGGCTTTTCTGGGGAATTGGATTACCGTGCTGCTCGTCGTTTTCTTGTTCGACCGCTGGAACGCATGGCGCAGCAAACGCAGCGGAGCAAGCGAAAGCAAACGAAGCCAGCGGGCCTACCGCCTATTTGTCCGGTACGGGCTGCCGGGTCTTGCCTTTCTCGGTCCCATCCTGATCGGGACGGAGATTGCGGCGGGCTTCGCCATGCTGTTCAAAGCGCCCCGCGGCCCCGTCCTGTTCTGGATGACGTGCTCGCTGGCGTTCTGGACGATCCTGTTCGCCGCTGCCGCCGCTTACGGCGTCGATCTTTTCGGTCTGACCCGTATGAATCAATCATCTGGAGCGTGAGTGGAATTGCGTGATGCTTGCCGGATTGCATGGAATGAGTTAAAACATAAATATGTTGCGCTGCTGGCCAACGTTCTGTTCTCGGCCTTGATCGGGTTCTTTCTGGCGCACGATATGGTGCGCACGCTGGGGGGAGACGAGCGCGGCAGTATGCAGCCGGGCGTTTCTTTTCCCGTGGATTTATGGTTAATTGCCGTTGTTCCTACGCTCGGCGCGCTTGCCTTTTCCAGAGAATACCTATCTTTCAGTTACTTGGTGTCGGAGGATCCGTTTTTGAAGCGGCTGCGCTTTTTCCGGATGTGGGCCATTCCGCTCAAGGTCGTAGCCTGGAGCCGGATGCTGTATATGATGATGTGCCTGGGAACGTCCTTGCTCGTCTTTGTCGGCGTCTTTGTCGCGTCAAGTTGGTCCGCTTTGCTTGGCGTGCTGTCCATGGCGGAGTATGCCGCCTTTGTGCTCGTCTGGGTCGGCTATGCCTTTGCGGTCAGCGGCATCAATCCGTATCTGGAATTCGGAACGAACGGCAAAGCGATTCTGATCGGCTCCTTTACGGCCCTGATGTTGATCGTTGCGGGAATCTTAATGTTCTACTCGCATTTTGGACAACCGGTTTATTTATGGGTGTTTGAATTGGCGCGGGGAAATCCGCCGGTTGCCATGATCTTGTCCGTACTTATGGCCGTGCTTGGGGTGGCGGGGTTCTACCGGGCCTTAATTTACCGGCTTGCGCGCAAGGATCTTCCCTAGGGTCGGTCCGCCCGCACAGCGGCCGGGGGTTCACCTGACTTGTCAGAAAGGAGGCGGCAGCGATACAGCTACCGATACACATCTCGGAACATAGCCGGGAGCCGATTTATCATCAAATTGAACAGCAGCTGATATCGTTCATCGTAAGCGGTCAGCTTAAACCGGGCACGCCGCTTCCTTCGATCCGGTCGCTCGCCAGCGATCTGGCCTGCAGCGTCATTACGGTGAACCGGGCTTATCAAAATTTGGAGCAGCGCAAATTCATTCAGACCGTGCAGGGAAAAGGAACGTTCGTAGCGGATGTGCAGGAGGGCGAGAAGAAGCAGGTCGCGGACGCCAGTCTGCACCAAGCGTTCCGCGCGGCGATTGAAATGAGCTTTCGGCTGCAGAACGATCCGGAGCAAACGCGGCAGACGTTTGAGCAGATCCTGGCGGAAATGCTGCAAGAAAGGAGGCGAGGCGGATGACTTCCCCAAGTCCTCTTCGGCTGGAGCGCTTCGTGAAACAGCGAGATGACTTCCGGCTGGGACCGATCGATATCGTTCTGGAGCCCGGCCTGACGTATGCGTTGGTAGGCCCGAACGGCTCGGGCAAAACGACGTTGCTCAAGTGCCTTATGAATCTGATGAAGCCGACCTCAGGCAAGCTGGAAATTTTCGGCCATACGTATGAGCGGGAGGAGCAGGCTATCAAGACGCAGATCGCTTTTGTCCCCGATCCGCTGGACGGCTGCGAGCCCTTTACGCTGCGGGAGATGAGGGATTTTATCGGCGGCTGGTACGCATCGTGGGACGACGACGATTTTGTCCGGCGCGCGGCGTCTTTTCGTATTCCGCTGGACAAAAGGTACGGCAAGATGTCGCAGGGGGAGCGGAAAAAGGCGGCGTTAACGCTCGCGCTGAGTACGCATGCGCGTCTGCTGCTGCTCGATGAGCCGACGAACGGTCTGGATATCGCCAGCCGCAATCGTCTGAAGCAGATGCTTGTCGAGGATGCGGAGAGCGTGGAACGGACCGTCGTGCTATCCACCCATTCGGTCGAAGATATTCGGCAGTTTGCGGATTGCATTCTTTTGCTGAGAAACGGCGCTTTGGAAGGCCCTTACGAAAAAGATGCCTTGGTCGCCTCGTGGCGCCGGCTCTGGTTAACCGGAGAAGCGCTGCCCAGTCTGGCGGATATCCCGGGCGCGGTCGATTGGAGTGAGAGCCCGTTTCCTCAACTGGTCACCTGCGACCGTACGGCAACCTTGATTTTCTTGTCCGAAAACGGAATCCAAGTCACGAAGGAGCAGCCGCTGCCGCTGGACGAATTGTTGGACCGGCTTCTGGAGAAAAACGAGCGCTAGACGAATCATACGCGAACCCCGATTTTTCTATTGACATTCCCGGGGTTCGGGGGTATGATTTCGATTAAAGCATAGTAATTTTATGGGAATAGTCAAGAAATCTACCGGACTACCGGAGACACGTACCGCCTGCTGGGCGGAATGTGTCTTTTTTATTTTTACGGTCGTCCGGCGAAGGGGGCGTACTGCTTGGCGCAAAAAGACGAATGGCTGCGGGCGGAAGGGGACCGCTTTCCGGGCAAAACGTATGCCGAAGTCGTGCTGGAGCCCGCCTACGAGCAAACCAAGGCGGAGCTGCTGGCGCCGATGCTTGAGGTCAATAAGGCGTATCTGCTTATAGCTTGCTAACCTAAAGACAGAAGGTGGAACCTCGATGCTGTTCAAGGAAGGCTTTCAAGTATTCGACATTCATGCCCATTTGCCTTATCCGCTGCCGTTTATGTCGGCTAATCCGGTGATCCGAAGCCAGAACGCGCTGCGTTCCGAACGGATGCGGTTGACGTGGGATTTCCCGGAGCCTCCGGCGGAGGAGGATCAGGATGCGGACCGGCCGCTCATCGACCGTTGGGCAGACGAATTGGACCGCTACGGCATTGGCGGAATCAATTTCCTGACCGCCTGGAGCAACGACGATCTGGCCGAGCAGATCGGCAAATACCCCAGCCGGTTTACCGGCTTCGCCCATCATTCCATCGAGGAGCCGAATGCGGCGGAGGAGCTGCAGAGAGCCGTGGACACGCTTGGCCTGAAAGGCTACAAGCTGTTCGGCCCGCTCGTGGAAATCCCGTTTCACGATCCGAAGCTGACGCCGGTGTGGCGGTTTCTCGCCGAGCGGAAGCTGCCGGTGCTCATTCATTTCGGGCTGCTCGGACATACCGGCGGGATCGCCTCGCACCTCAACATCAATCCGCTGGCGATCTTTAACGTGGCCCGGGAATACCCGGATATTCCGTTCATCATTCCGCATTTCGGTGCGGGCTATTTTCAAGAGCTGCTGCACTTGTGCTGGAGCTGCCAGAATATCTTCATCGATACATCCGGGTCGAATCAGTGGATGCGCTGGACGCCGTACGAGCTGAACCTGGATATCCTGTTCCGCAAATGCTACGAGCTGATCGGTCCCGAGCGGATTATATTCGGCACGGATTCCAGCAGCTTCCCGCGGGGGTTCGTCTACCGCTACTTGCAGGATCAGGTGCGCTCCTGCCGCGAGCTGCGGATGAACGAGACGGAGATCGAGAACATTTTTGGGAACAACGCGAGAAGACTGTTGAACTTAGTATAGAAAAAAAGGGGACTGGAAAACCATGAAGAGCACTTATCGTCAGCGTTATCGTTATACGCCTTGGAGCGCCGTGGCGCTTGCGCTTAGCTTAGCCGTGGGGCTGTCCGCCTGCGGCGGCTCCAAGGCGCCGGCGGGAGACGGCAAATCGGGAGAAGGCGCTCAGAAGACGACGGAATCCGGCCAAGAGGAGAAGATTACCATCGAGTACTGGCAGTACCAGTATCCGGCGAAGGTCGAGCTGATCGCGGCGCTGATCGACGAGTTTCAGAAGAAGCATCCGAATATTACCGTCAAGCAGACGAACTTCCCGTATGACCAGTACAACGAGAAGGTGGCGACGCTCGTGCCCGCCGGGAAGGGACCGGATATTATTAACCTGTATTACGGCTGGCTGCCGAAATACGTCTCGTCCGGCTATTTGCAGCCGCTGCCGGAGAGCGTCTTCTCCGAGGAGCAGATCAAGAAGGAGTTTTTCCCGTTCGTCGATACGGCCAAGTTGAACGGCAAATATTACGCGATCCCGACCGCCGTGCGGACGCTCGCCTTGTTTTACAACAAGGATTTGTTCACCAAAGCGGGGCTCGATCCGGGCAAGCCGCCGGCCACTTGGACCGAGCTGGTCGACACCGCGAAGAAGCTGACGCAGCAGGACAAGAACGGGCAATACGTCGTCGAAGGGCTGGCTTGGCAGCCGAACGCGCAGCTCCACCACTGGTACCGCGACGCGCTTGTGTACCAGGCGGGCGGCAAAGATATCAGCGACGACCGGCGCAAAATTTTGTGGGCGGATTCCCCGGCCGGGCTGGAAGCGTTCAAGTATTTGATCGACCTGTCGCTGGTACATAAGGTCGGCACCAAGGATTTCTATAACGACGACATTACCGCCTTCAAGAAGGGCGTAGCTGCGATGAATATCGACGGATCGTTCCAGCTCGGCGGGATCAAGAAGGACGCGCCCGACCTCCAGTATGCGATTGCGCCGCTTCCTTCGTACAAGGACAAGGCGACGCAGGTGTCCTTCTGGGCCAACTCGATTACGAAGGGTGTGAAGGGCAAGAAGCTGGAGGCGGCGACCGAATTCCTGAAGTTTCTGACCAGCAAGGAAGTGCAGGAGCAGTGGGTGGAGAAGGTTGGGGAGCTTCCGGCGAAGCGAGAGGTCGCGCTGCAGGACAAATACGCGAAGGACGAGAAGCTCGGTCCGTTCATCCAGCAGCTGCCTTATGCGCATGCGCACTTCTTCGTGGACGAGAAGCTGGAGCGCGATTACTTCGTCGAAGCGGTCGATCAAGTGGTACTGAAGCAGGTGCCGGTCGAGAAGGCGTACGACGAGCTGGTGAGGAAGACGCAGAAGCTGTTCGACGATTATTGGGCGAAGCAGGATAAAAAATAAGGCGGCGTGCGCGCTGCAAGAAGGACGAGGAGGGAAGAACCTATGGAGCGTGCCGAAGCGCTGTCGGCCGCTAGAAGCCGGGTTCCCCAGAGGCGGGGGCTCGGCGTGAAAAAGCAGCGGTATGTGTTCGTGTACACCTGCCTGCTGGTGCCGCTGCTTTTTTTCGTCTCCATCCGTATTTTGCCGATCCTGTATTCGTTTAACGTCGGCTTCCGGGAATGGGATATGCTGTCCGAAGAGAAGCCGTTTGTCGGGCTCGACAATTACATCGCCTTGTTCCAGGACGAAGTGTTCCTGCAGGCGTTGAAAAATACGCTCGTCTACGTGCTGGCCGGTGTGCCGGGGCAGATCGCCGCCGGATTGGCTGTTGCGCTGCTGCTGCAGCGCATCGGCCGGCTGCGCGGCTTGTTCCGCACGGTCTATTTTATCCCGTACGTCACCAGCGTGGTAGCGGTCAGTTGGGTGTTCCGCTGGATGCTGATGAAGAACGGCGTTGTCAACGGCATTCTGCTCTCGCTCGGGCTCGATCCGCAGCTGTTCCTCGGCTCGCCGTCCCAGGCGATCTATCTGGTCATAGCCGCCATGATCTGGCAGGGCGTCGGGTTTCAAATGCTGATCTTCCTGACGGGGCTGGAGGGCATCCCGCGGCTGTACTACGATGCGGCCGCCATCGACGGCGCGGGAGCGTGGCAGAGGTTCGTGCACATCACGCTGCCGCTGCTTAATCCGGTGATTGTGTTTTCCGTCGTCATCGGCAGCATCGATTATTTGCAGTCGTTCACGCAGGTGCTCAACATGACGTCCGGCGGTCCGCTCAACTCGACCGTCTCGCTCGTGCTGTACATTTACAATCTCGCGTTCAAGCACTTCAACATGGGCCAGGCGGCGGCCGCTACCGTCGTGCTTTTCGCGTTGATCTTGGTCCTGTCGCTGCTGCAGCTCAAGGTGCTGAGCAAGAAGATCGAATATTAAGGAGGGGATGACCGATGAGGCTAGGAAGCTATGCGCTGCTTACCGCGGGCATGCTCGCGATGCTATTTCCATTTTTATGGATGGTCGCCACTTCGCTCAAGACGCCGCAGGACGTCTTCTCGCTTAGCCTCGTGCCCGATCGCGTGACGCTGGCCAATTATGCGGAATTGTTCGCCACGACGCCGTTTACGGACTGGGTGTATAACAGTTTCATGATCGCGGTAATTATGACGGCAAGCGTATGCTTGTTCGATACGGTCACGGGGTACGTGCTGGCGAAATTTACGTTTGCCGGGAAACGGCTCATTTTTATCGCCATTCTCAGCACGCTGATGGTGCCCACCGAGATGCTGATCATTCCGTGGTATCTGCTGTCCGCCAAGCTCGGCTGGGTCGATACGTACATCGGCGTCCTGTTTCCGGGGCTCGTCAGCGCCTTCGGCATCTTCCTGATGAAGCAGTTCATGGAATCGCTGCCCTCGGACCTGCTGGACGCGGCGCGGATCGACGGCATGAACGAATGGGGCATCATGCTGCGCATCGCCGTACCACTGGTGAGCCCCGCTCTTGCGACGTTGGCGATCCTGTCGTTTCTCGGCAGCTGGAACGCGTTCATCTGGCCGTTGATCGTGACGCAGACGGAGACGCATTTCACGATTCCGGTCGGCGTGGCGTTCTTCTCGAGCGAGCTGAAGGATACGAGCGGTTGGGTGCTGATCATGACGGGAGCGACCGTTTCCGTGCTGCCCCTGATTCTGCTGTTTGTCATCTTCCAGAAGCAGATTGTCCGCGGCATCGCACTCACCGGGCTAAAATAGGCGGCAGCTCACAGAAACTTCCGCATCGAAGCGGACAGCTCGCTGACAACCTTGCCGATCTCCTCGGGAGACAGATGAAATTCCTGCAGCGTCCACTCGATCAGCATCATGTGCAGGAGGGCCGAGAACGATTTTTGCCCGTACAGGCGGTAAATATCGGACTGCGTACCGCTCCCGCTGCGGATTCCGTCGATAAACAGCTCATCGTGGTAATCGCAGATGCTGCGGAAAATAAGCTGCCGGATTTTGCGGTCCTGGCCCTTGATGTTCAGGATCAGCGACGGGGGAATGTTGTCCTTCCAGGTGCGGAACAGCAGCACGAACATCGCTTCCGTATACGGCTGCCCGCCATCGATATGTTGCCACACGCCGCTCATCAGCCGGGTCAAATAATTCAATAAAATTTCGTCTTTGTCCTGAAAGTTCCGGTAAACCGTTTGGCGTGCAAGTCCTGCTTTATCTGCAATCTCCGTAATGGAGATGAGAGAGTAGGGCTTTTTTTCCATTAATTGAAACAGCGCAGTCTGAATCCATTCCTGCGACCGCAAGGAGAGTTTGCCCGTAGCCACGCCCAAGTGTGACACTTCCTTTCATCTGTCCATTTTCGCCCCTGGAGAGCGTCGAGGTTATTGCATAACCGGACGATATCGTTTAATGTTACAAGTGTAACACAAGTAACAATTGTAACGCTTGTTTGGTTTATCGGCTTGGTCCCGTCGGAACGGGAGCTTTTTTTGAATCTTTGATTGATAATAATAATCATTATCAAAAAAAATGCAGCTTATGAATTGCTGAAAGGAGTAGTTATCGTTGTTGTTCAAGGGATTTGGGGGATTCAGGTTGAAAAAGATTTCCGCGCTCGCCGTTGTTTTGGTTTTTGCTTTGGTCGCTTCGGCTTGCGGCGGCGGAGGGAGCGGGAAGCCGGAGGCGGGGCAGCAGCCTTCGCAGGAACCGGCGTCCCGGACGATTAAGCACGCTATGGGGGAGACGAAAATCACGGGCACCCCGCAGCGGGTCGTCGTTCTGACAAATCAGGGCACCGAATCGCTGCTGGCGCTGGGCATTAAGCCGGTAGCCGCTGTGAAATCCTGGATTGGAGATCCGTGGTTTGAGCATATTAAGGAACAGATGGCCGACGTGAAGATGATCGGTGACGAGACGCAGCCGAATGTCGAGGTCATCGCGACGCTGAAGCCGGATCTGATTCTCGGGACGAAGGTGCGCCAGGAGAAAATTTACCAACAGCTGTCGGCCATCGCGCCTACGGTCTTTACGGAAAATCTGGGCGACAGCATGATCGACAACTTCAAGCTGTATGCCGCGGCGCTGAACAAAGAAGCCGAAGGCAAGGCCGTGCTGGACGATTACAACAAAGCGGTCGAGCAGACCAAAGCGCACTTGGGCGACAAAACGAAAATGCGCGTGTCGCTGGCCCGCTTCCAGCCCGGCAAGGTTCGCGTCTATTACAAGAACAATTTCGCCGGAATTATTTTGAGCCAGCTCGGCTTTGCCCGTCCGGACGCTCAGAACAAGGACGATTTCTCCGCGGACATTACGCAGGAGCAAATGACCGTGCTCGACGGAGACGTGATGTTCTATTTCGTCTCGGACCGTCAAGGGGACACCGGGGCCAAGAAAACGGCCGAGGAATGGCTGGGCAGCCCGCTCGCGCAAAACATGAACGTCGTCAAAACGAAACGGGCCTTCGTCGTGAACGAGCCGATCTGGAATACGTCCGGCGGCATTATAGCGGCCAAGCTGCTGCTTGAGGACATTCGCAAGCGGTTCGACAGTCTGTAGGTTTGCGCAGGAGTTTTGATGGGAAACTGGATCACATTCTTTTAAATTGCAGGAAATCATCGTATGGATGTTGAAGTATTTATTGGTGTAGTGACCTCTAGGGAAGCCCCGTAGTAGGCATGGAGCCGGCATATTCCTGGACTTCGATTATAGATTTGGGGCACTCCATTTTAATGGCACTGCACTTTTGCCTTAACACTAAAGCCAAACTTGCCAAACATCAGGCAAGTTTTTTTGTTTTGGAATAAGCACCTTATAGAGAAGGACCATGATGTCGAAATAAAGAACCTGTATTACGGTTAACCGCACCATGAACTATGGTCTTGATCAATTGCGAACGGGCAGGATAGTGAGAAAGCTACCGGATAAATGTTATAATATGGACGAAACATATATTCCTAAGCAATGCGAGCTAGTATGTTTTAGAAGTACCAATAAAAAAATCTATAGTAATCTTCCAGGAGGGATCATGTTGCAGCAGCTCTTTAGCGATATGATTAAGCAGGACGTAAAGCCGTTCCTTTCCAAGCGTGGCTTCGCAAAGAAGAGTTTGAATTTCAGTAAGATAACAGAAAGCCTCATCTACATGTTCAATTTCCAAAAATCCTCTGGCAATTCAGCGGACAATGTCATGTTTTATGTGAACTGCGGTATTTATGCAGCGGAGTTGGCACAGATACAATCGAGAGAGATTCTGACAGCACCCCAAGAAGCGCAGTGTCACTTCAGAGCAAGAATTGGGGAAATTGTTGAGTCTGTTCCAGATCGATTTTTAATCACTCCTGATACGAATATGGATGATTTAAGAAAAACGCTGCTAAGTGGATTAGAAGAGGTTATTCATTTCTATGATACGATGACCAGTGCCAGATCCATTGTTGATTATTATACTTCAGGTCCATTTTTACATCTGGGCGAAGAGAGCTTTCAGTTACTATTACAATCCAATGATGTAACAGCGGCTAAACATTATTTGAAGGCTTTGCAGGAAAAGTATGGAACAGAAAAGCGGTGGACCATATTCGAAAATAAATACAAGACCATCTTCAATAAATATGGAGTGGAATTTGATAAGCTATAAGTCAGCATAGTGAACGTAAGTGAGAAATGATGTGGTGACAAAAAAACTTGATTAACTGACGAGCAGTAAAGCGCGGTGAACGATCTTCGAGTTGTTAGAGGTGCACCGGCGAACGATTGTTGACTTCGCGGTCAAGAATTGATATCATGGCCCTATGAGCAGACCTAGAGAATTTGATGTCGATCGTGCACTGCACCAGTCCATGGAAGTGTTCTGGACGAAAGGCTTTAAGTCGACTTCCTTTGAGGATTTGACCCGTACGACACAGGTTAAGAAGCAAAGTTTGTATTGCGTATTTGAAGATAAGCGGGCCTTGTTTTTAAAGGCGCTGGCGCTGTATCGCGAACAGAGTATATCGATGCTGGAAGAGCTGGCCTCCCGGGAAGTGTCCCCCTTGAAAAAGTTGGAGGCTATACGCGATACTGCGTTATGTCAAGGCAACGAAACCATTCATAGAGGATGTCTCGTGGTCAATTCCGCGCTGGAATTCGGAACCGACGACGAGGAAGTAACCCGCGAAGTAGAGTTGATGTTCGCCAAGGTCGAACAAATACTTGAGAAGATCATCAGCAGCGGTCAGGAGCAGCGGCTCATTACGACCCGCCATACCAGCCAAGAGCTAGCCGCTTATCTGAACAACGCTCTTCTCGGCGCGAAAATAATGGAGAGATCAGGTGCTTCCCGAGAGCAGATCGATGCGATCTTGCGTACGTCTTTTGCGATGCTCGAACCTTGATCTTTTTTTTACGAAGTTTTTGACTACGTAGTCAATAAAGGAATGAGATTGAAGGAGGTGGTTCTCCGGGATTATCCAAATACATGAATAAAAATCCGAATTCAAGATGCTGTTTGTAGCTTTATTAACGCTGATGCCAACATGTTAACACATTAACATAATTTAACAAAATATAATTTAATTTGGAGGTTGTTATGAGTAATTCTCAATCTGTTCAAGCCTTGTTCGAACCGTTCGCAGCCGGAAAAATGACTCTGTCTAATCGTATCGTGATGGCACCGATGACCCGGCAATTTTCGCCGGACGGTGTGCCAGGCTCGGAGGTGGCCGCCTATTACCGCCGCAGGGCCGAAAACGGTGTCGGACTTATCGTGACGGAAGGTACGGTGATCAATCATCCGGATTCGTCCAATTCCGCCAACGTACCGCATTTCTATGGCGAAGCTGCATTAAACGGTTGGGCAAACGTAGTGACTGAGGTACACGAGGCGGGCGGACGGATTATACCGCAGATTTGGCATATGGGAGCGCGAGGCCATGTAGGCGATTATTCGGAATCGGAAATCGCCGCAATCGTCCAAGGCTTCGCACAGGCAGCATCCGAAGCCAAGCGGCTTGGCTTCGACGGCATCGAGCTCCACGGTGCGCATGGATATTTGATCGACCAATTCTTCTGGGAGAAAACCAACACGCGAACCGACAGCTATGGCGGCGACATGGTTGCGCGCACCCGCTTTGCAGTAGAGGTTATCGAAGCTTGCCGCCGTGCCGTCGGACCGGAATTCCCAATCGTGTTTCGTTTCTCGCAATGGAAGGCGAGTGACTACACAGCGAAATTGGCTGAAACGCCGGAGCTACTGGAACAGTTCCTGGCGCCCTTGGTCGACGCGGGTGTTGATATTTTCCACTGCTCAACGCGCCGTTTCTGGGAGCCGGAGTTCGAAGGCTCCAATCTGAATCTTGCCGGGTGGACAAAAAAGTTGACAGGGAAACCGACGATTACGGTCGGATCGGTTGGTCTGGATGGCGATTTTATGAGTCTCTTTACCGAAGGAAAGGGAGCCAATAATGCGAAGATCGACGGGTTAATTGAGAGGCTGGAACGACAAGAATTTGATCTGGTAGCCGTAGGTCGCGCATTATTGGTGGACCCTCTTTGGGCAAACAAGATCCGCGACGGCCGAACAGCCGAATTGGTCCCCTTTACGACTGAAGCAGTGAAAACACTTCATTAAGACACATTTTTGACAGATACTGAGCAGGAGTCCTTGCTATAGCGCAGCAAAAACGGCAATCCGAAGGAGGCGCTGCTTCCCGGACTGCCGTTTTCATTTGCTACGGATTAAGAAGGGTAGAGGATGATGTTATGGTACATCGTCTTCTGATCCGTTTTATTCGTATAAATATGGCTTTGGTCCGCCGTAAACCGCAGCGCGTCCCCCACCTTCAGCGTGTACGTCTTCTGCTGGATCGTGATGTCGAGCTCGCCCTGCATCATCAAAATGTACTCTTCGATCCCCTCGTTATGCGGCTCCGAAATGTGGGTGCAGTTCGCTTCCATCTCTACCGTATAAATTTCAAAGCGCTTCTGCTGGTCGAACGGAACGAGCGGGAACGCACGGTACCGGCCCTCTTCCTCCACAAAAGGCTCCAAATTCTCAAAGCGGAAATGCGTCACCTTGGCCGGTTCTTCTTCGATCAGAGACGTAAACGAAATGCGCAGCCCGTTCACGATTTTCCACAGAATCGAGATCGTCGGATTCGAGTCCCCGCGTTCGATTTGTCCGAGCATCGCTTTGCTGACCCCCGTCAGCTCCGCTACTTGGTCGAGGCTCAGCGAGCGGGCCTTGCGGATGGCCTGAAGGCTTTTGCCGATTTTCTTATGAATTTGTTCGTGCTCCATGATATCCTCCCATGCTGCTTTACTCTCTCCATTATAAACGAACGGTGGTTGCGCACAACGTTTCCGTGTGGACTTGCCGGAGGGAAGAAAAATTTTTTTCCAAGGTGCCGATCTAACCTATGTACAATATCACGTACATATGTATAATATAGTGTAAGTACATCATAGCGCACAATGGTTTATTATATTATACAACATCCGGCGGAGGGATGCACGATGGGAACAACGATGATAGGGCTTGTGAAGGAAAAGCGGGCGTTCGGCGCGGTATTGAAGGAGGTTCCCGTTCCGGTGTGCGGTCCCGATGAAGTGCTGGTCCGGGTGAAAACGACTTCAATCTGCGGTACGGATTTACATATTTACCAATGGGACGCCTGGGCCGAGCAAACGGTGGTCACGCCTAACGTATTCGGCCATGAGTTCGCGGGCGTTGTAGAAGCCGTAGGCAGCCGGGTCACGAACGTGAAGCTCGGGGACCGCATCTCGGCGGAAGGGCATATCGTCTGCGGCGTCTGCAAGGCCTGCCGGACCGGCAACGCGCACGTCTGCCCGAACACGAGAAGCTTCGGCATTACGGCGCCGGGTTGCTTCGCCGACTATGCGGTCGTCAAAGCGACCAACGTGATTCACAACGACCTGCAGCTGCCCTTCGAGCTCGCTTGCTTGCAGGACCCGCTGGGCAACGCCGTACAGACAGTGCTTTCCGGCGACATCGTCGGAAAGTCGGTCGCAGTCATCGGCACCGGACCGATCGGCTTGATGGCGGTAGCGGTGGCCAAAGCGTGCGGAGCGGGCACGGTGATGGCGGTGGACGTAAACGCTTACCGCTTGGGACTGGCCCGAACGATGGGAGCGGACGTAACGATCAACAGCAAGGAGACGTCCATGGTGCAGGCGATAATGGAGCATACCGGCGGGGAAGGGGCGGAGGTAGTGCTGGAAATGTCCGGCCATCCAGACGCGATCCGCGGCGGATTCGAAGCGGCAGCTCCGGCAGCCCGCGTCTCGCTGCTGGGCATCCCGACCCGGGAGGTTTCGCTTGACCTGTCGCGGCATATTATTTTTAAGGGAATTCGCGTGGAAGGCATCACCGGCCGGCGCATGTACCAGACCTGGTACCAGCTCAAGGGCTTGCTCGACCGGGCGCGGATCGATCTGAAGCCGCTCATTTCGCACACTTTTACACTGGATCAGTATGAGGAAGCTTTTGCGCTCGCGGCTTCCGGTCAATGCGGCAAAATCGTATTTCACCACGACACAGATACACAATCAACCAATAAGGGGGAGCTCGTTCATGGTCAATTGGAACTCACTGCGGGATGAATTGGAGCAGGCGAAGCAGGAAGGACGGTATCGTCCGATTACGGTCTGGGAGAGCCGCTCGGGTACTTGGATGACGCTGAACGGCCGCCGGCTGCTGCAGATGTCTTCGAACAACTATCTGGGGCTGACCGATCACCCGGACTTGAAGGAAGCGGCTATCCGGGCCATCGAGCAGTACGGCGTCGGCAGCGGCTCGGTGCGCACCATTACGGGTACGCTCGACATTCACGACCGGCTGGAGCAGGAGCTGGCCCGGTTTAAGGGGACGGAAGCGGCGCTCGTGTTCCAATCCGGATTTACGACGAATCAAGGCGTGCTCGCGTCCATTCTCGGTCCCGACGATGTCGTCATCAGCGATGAGCTGAACCATGCGAGCATCATCGACGGCATCCGGCTGACGAAAGCGCACCGGAAAATATTCGCGCACAAAGATATGGACCAACTGGAAGCCGTGCTCAAGGAAAGCACAGGGTTTAAAAAGCGCGTCGTCGTGACGGACGGAGTATTCAGCATGGACGGCGATATTGCCCCGCTGCCGCACATTGTGGAGCTGGCGGAGAAATACGACGCCTTCGTTTACGTTGACGACGCCCATGCGAGCGGCGTGCTCGGCAAGAACGGCAAAGGCTCGACCGACCACTTCGGGCTGCACGGGCGGGTACACATCCAGGTGGGCACGCTGTCCAAAGCCGTCGGCGCGGTCGGGGGTTACGTCGCGTGCGACCAGGTATTGAAGGATTATCTGATTCATAAAGCCCGTCCGTTTCTGTTCAGCACGTCGCAGACGCCTGCGGTGGCGGCCACCTGCCTCGCGGCGATTCAAGTGCTCAAGCAAAGCGACGAGCTGATCAAGAAGCTGTGGGCGAACGCGTCGTATTTCCGCTCGAAGGTGCAGGCGCTCGGATTCGATACGGGCGGAAGCGAGACACCGATTGTTCCGGTCATCGTGGGGGACCCGGCGAAGACGATGCGCTTCTCCGACCTGCTGCTGGAGGAAGGCATCTTCGCACAAGGCATCGTCTATCCGACTGTTGCGATGGACAAAGGCCGGGTACGGTTTATCGTAACCGCAGGGCATACGCAGGAGGATCTCGATTTCGCGTTGAACGCGCTGGAGCGCGCGGGCAAGCAGTTGGGATTGCTGGGGTAAAAGGGGAAATAGCAAGCGGCCGTCTCTCAGAGGAGAAGCGGCCGCTTGCTATTTTGCTATTTTATTTCAGTCCCGCCGAGACGGCTTCCCAAAATCTTTGATCTTCCATTCCCATAGCGTATATTGATACGCCGGCAAGCCAGTAGGTTTTGGTATATTGCGTCTTTTGCTTGATCGATGCCTCGTCCTCATACCAAACGACATGCTTCGCTCCGTCCGTATCCGTGTAGTTGAAATACATTGAACCCGTAACGGCATCCCGTATCGGGGTTGCTTTGGTGGAAGCGAGCAGCTTGGGCATATCTTTCCATTCGATTAATCGATTGCTTTTGTTCGTCGGGTCGGACAAGTTCCAGTCATTGCCGTACGCCGGAATCCCCATTAGCACCTTCTCCGAAGGAACATACGTGATCGCGAAGTGGAGGGAGGCTTCGATCCACGGATTGCTCGCGACCGACCCCGGATCGCTCCACACGCCATGCTCGTCGTAGGTCATCACCTGGATGACGTCCGCCGCTTTGCCCAGTTCCTCAAAATCAAAAGCGCCCGTCCACGAATCCGACGGATCGTCCTCCGACTTGGCGGGAACCGAGACCATGGTCAGGAATCCGTTTGCCTTCATTTTGCCGGCAACCTCTTGAACGAATTTCGTCATCGCCGCGCGATCCTCCGGCAAAACCGCTTCGAAGTCGATGTTAATCCCTTTGTATTTATTTTTTTTCACCAGATTGAGCATATTTTTGATCAAGTTGCTTTTGGCTGTCGGGTTCGTCAGGACATTGTGCGCGATATTGCTGTCCCAATCGTGATCGCGGTAATTGGACACCAGGGCGTAAGGCAGCACCTTCACCGAATTGGCGTAGTTCACGGCTTGCGTCGGTACCTTGCCGACAATATTTCCGTTGATATCGGTATTAAACGTGTCTGTGGAAATTTGATTCATGTAGCTGTGAAACTTAGGAAAAGCTTCGGTAGAATCCTCCGTATAATAACCGAGAACCGTTGGGGCCGCCGCGTAAGATGTTGTCACGCTGACGGAGAGCGTGGATGCTAATAAAGCCGTGACGGCAAGAGCCTTAAGCGCCTTTCTGTAATTCATATCATTTTCCTCCTCTATTATCGTGCTTGATTTGCTGTTCAGATGTGGGGCGTACGGGCTCTGCTACAAATGTATAGCACATCACCTCCTGTTAAAGTTAAACTAACCTTTTTACCGAATTCCTTTATTATCCATTATTTTAACTCTAAAATATATTTCGACAGCACCTGACGAATAGTTTATAGCTTCACAAAAACGACATGTTCCTTATATTTGCACCTCGCGTCTTGTCGCAATTATTAGATATCCAGGTATGCTAGAATTTTATAGAGAACGGAGCTTTATTCAGCAGGAATTTTTTTGGGGGGGGATGGGATTACATGGAATCGATAAACTATGGGCGGAATGACCTTTGGCGACGAACTCATCTGGCGGGCGCTTTTCCATGGAATCGATGTGGATTTCCTTGTGATTGAGGGCCCCGTGGCAAAGGCGATCAAGCCTTGGGGGCCCTTCAAAACGGCGAGCCTGGAAACGGTGATCAAGCAAACGAAATTATTTCGCGAAAAGTCCTTCCGGAAGCTTCGCTTCCCACGATGCGGGAGCTTCGATGCCGAGCGCCCGGACGACGACGGCCGCCGTGTCGGTAATCGTCATCGTGCCCGGAAACGAAGCGCCGCGCCCGATGCCCGGACCGACGCAGCCCCAGAAGATCGTCTTGTCCATCGGGTGATCGCTGCCGTGATCCCGCGGATCGGCTCCGCCGCCGCCATGGTCGGATACGAGGATCAGCAAGCTATCGTCCAAAAGCCCCGTTTGTTCGAGCGCATCGAGGATAAATCCCGTATGCTCATCCGCTTCTTCGATCGCCCGCAGCTGTTCGGGCGTATTGTAACCGTGCCGGTGACCGGCCGCGTCCGGCAAATCCAGCTGGACATACATCAGCTTCAGTTCGGGGTGCTCCCGGATATAAGCGGCTGCGGCTAGCGACAGATCGCGGTCCTTCATCGATATTTTATGGACGCCGATGGAAGGTTCGATAATGCCGTCGTTGATCGGGGACCACGCGCTGAATGCGGCCAATGTGGCGTCGGGATAGGCCTCGCGCACGACCCGAAAGATCGATGGATACGGCGAGTCGTCCGGGTACGAATGGCTGCTTGCGGCTTCGTTGGTCAACCCGTGCTTGTCCGGCGCGACGCCATGCAGAAGCGATCCCCAGCATTGCGCACTGATCGTCGGCGTCGCCGTCTGGGCTTGGAAGTCGAACGTTCCCATCCGGACGAGCCGGTCCAAGTTCGGCGTATTCGCGGACGTTACGAAGTTGCCTGCTCCGTCCCAGCCGATAATAATGACACGAGCGATAGGTTTCATGGATGAGCTCTCCCCTTTCGTTACGTTTATCATAATCCTCGTTAGGGGAAAAAGTCAAACTAATTACAACAAAACGCAATTAAACACACAATATCTGTGAAAAAGAGGAAAAACAACAATGTTTCTATTGCTGCAGCATGGACTTCATTCGTTGGCGCCATGAATCAAAAAGCCGGCCGTTTCGCTGTTATTTGGCGTTCCGCCCGATTGGCCGCGAGACTAACGCATGATTTTAATAAGAGCGGCAACCTCCTCCTCGCCATAACCTTCATCTATGGCCCTCTGGAAAAGCTTGTGGGCAAATAGCGGCAATTCGTTGTTCATGCCGGCTTCGCGTGCTTGTTCCATTTTGAAGGAACTGCTGGAGGCCGCGCTGGAGCAGCGGGTCGTCACGATCGCGTACGAAGCGGCCTCGCGCCGGGAACGGATGATCCAGCCGCTCGGCTTGTATACGATGAATGGATTGTGGTACTGCCAGGCGTACTGTTTTTTGGCGGAGGATTATCGGGTGTTCCGCGTGGATCGGGTGAAGGATTTCTCGCATGAGGCCGACCAAAGCCGGCGATTGGATACGACCGAGGAGCACATACAGACGTGGATTTTGCGAACGGATGAGAGTGAGGCGTTGGAGCTTGAGGTGGACTTGACGCCGGAGGGGGTAAGGCGATGCCAGTCGGATTTGTGGCTGTCCCAATCCGTCAAGCTGCGCGAGGACGGCTCGGGCACGATTCGCACCATGATGAGCGCGTCGTACGCGCCATGGGCGGTGCACTTCTTTCTCGGCTTCGGCACAGAGGCAAACGTGAAGCATCCCTCAGCGGTGCGAGAGCAAATACAAAGCAAACTCCGTGAGATGCTTAACCAATATGCGGATTCGAAATGATTATCATTATATTACCATAGAAGGAATTTATAGGAATCACGTCGAAGGATGTTTAAAGAAAGGAAAAAGAAACCCAATGTCGCAGAAGAAAGGAGGAATGGCTTGGAACTAACGGAACGGCACTTTCGCTTGGATCGAGGAAGGAGCAGCGACCGAAAGCGCTCCCCCATCCCCTCGCACTATCCAACGAAGTCTATTCAACGGTCAATAGCTGTTCCGTGAAACCGCCGATTTCAAGCTCCCGGTCGATAAAATGGATCTCCAAGATCCAGTCCCGCGGACGGCCGTTCTGATCCGGGTCTCTCATGGGAATGTTGTTCTCTGGATGAATGTAGTTCTCGACTTCTTCGCCTTGGATCTGCTCGTGAGGGAATTCGCCGATGAGATGTCCGGCGTGCGTGCCTCCGAATTCCCAGCCGTATTTTGCCGCAAGCCCGCTTATAAAAGCAAACAGCTCGCTGCCGGTAATCTGGGGCTGGGATTGGAAGAAGGCTTTCCCTTCCGCCCAAGCCAGAGCGATGTCGCTCTGCAGCTTTAATTTGATCGGGTCGTCACCCAGCACGTAGGTGCGGCCGAAATCGGCTTCCCAGTCTTCGAAGATCGGGCCAAAGTCGAGAAACACAATATCTTCCTCGGAGACGGTCAAATCCGGGGGATTTTCCCGGTAAGGGTACAGCGTATTTCTGCCGGCCCGTACGATGCGCTTGTGCCAATATTTTTTGATGCCGAACATTTGGAACGCCAGCTCGTAAATTTCACGATTGATTTGCTTTTCGGTTACGCCGCTGCGCAGCAGGCTTTTTTCTTCGATCGCTCTGAACAGCTCGGCCGCTTTCGTCTCGGCTTCCCGCAGCGATAAGTGTCGTTGGGTCATATAAGAATTCATGCGCTAAGCTCCTTCAGCTTGGATATAATATTTTGTTCCACCCGGTCATCCACTGGAATTTGCTCTTTGGCGATATGCAGCAGAGGCGCGAATTCCCCGATGACGACGGAATGGAGAGCCTTTTCGAACAGCGGGAGATCGTTCATATCATTGCCCAGGCAAATAAACGGCTCCAGCCCAAGACCGGTTTGTTCCAGACCCCTCATTTTGTTGACGTTGTTCGAAGTAATATCTAAAATGCCTTCCGCCGAATGATAATGAATCGTCACATCCAGCCGGGAAATGATGTCCGCTAATTGTTTAAATCTGTCGCACGCCAACACGACAATTTTAACGAAAGCTTCGATCCGGCTCACGTCTATGCGTTCCGCAAGCTTGTTTTGGTCCAGACTCATGAGCAGAGGATGAGGCCGATGCGACTTTAAAGCATAGTTCAGCTTGTCGTCAATCAAATATTCGGCCTGGAATTCATCCAGGATGGCTACGATTTCGCGGGCCAGTTCGGTGGGAATGGCATTCAAGTAGAGAGGCTTTCCCCGGTAATGAGCCATCGCTCCGTTCGCGCCGATGAGAAGGTGGTCGTGAAACCGCTCGTCCAGAACGGGCAGCATATCGCGGTAAGGCCGCGCGGAAGCGAAGCCGATAAAATGGCCGGCTTCCTGCAAATCCAGTAAACAATCCAGAATGTTTTTTGAAATGGGCTGCCCTTTGAAGCAAATCGTCCCGTCCATATCTAAAATAAAGTTCATCTGTCATTCACCTCGCTAGCAGTAATACTACCAATCATAATGCATTCGCATGACGGGGAAAGGGACAGAATCACGAAAATCGGTGGGACAAGCCAATTTCAAGCGGGGCCGAACCAAGCTTCGGTCAACCGCCGGATGCCCATACGAATCTCATCGCAGCTCAAGGCTCCATAACCAAGCAGCAGGGTAGGATACTCGCTTGTAGGACGAAGCCAGTACCTGGAAGTCCCGTAAACCTTGACGCCTTTTTCCAGCGCTGATGCAATGAGCTCCGATTCGGATTTCGTTGTTTTCACGGTTAGGATAGCGTGCAGCCCGGTATCTTTTCCCTCGACCTCCACAAAGTACGACTCGTACCGGGATATGGCTTCGAATAGAGCTTCCCGTTTCTCTTCATAGTGCTTCCGCATCTTGAGCAAATGCTTATGCCAATAACCGTCGGCTATATAGTGGGCCAAGGTCAGCTGATCGAGCCGGGACACAGGCTGGTCGTATTCCCTTACTTTCAAGCGAAATAAAGGCAGCATCGCCTTGGGAAGTACCAGATAGCTTAGATTGGCGACCGGCAGCAAAGTTTTGGAAATGCTTCCGATGTACATGATCTTCTCGGGGGCCAGACTTTGAATGGACGGCAAATAACGATCGTCATACCTGAACTCCCATTCGTAGTCATCCTCGATGATGTATTTAACCGAATTCGCACCTGCGCGCGACCGGACCCACTGAATCAGCTGCTGCCGTTTGTCTTGAGACATCGCCAGCTTGTTTCGGAATTGCTGGGAAGGACTCACATACACCACATTCGCCCTGCTCTTCTCAAGCTCTTCAATCGAAATACCGTCTTCGGCCAGCGGAATCGCACGGACTTGAAAGCCATGGTTGATCAACGTATTTCTTGCCCCGTCGTAGCCGGGGTTTTCGACGCCGATGACATTCCGGTTCTTGTCCAGAAGCTGACTTAACAGGGATAAGAGCTGCTGAGGCGTAGAGCCGATAATCATCTGCCCGGGCCCGGACACCACGCCTCTGGATTCATACAGCAGCCGGGACAGCTCGTTCCTTAACAGGTACTCGCCTTGGGAATTTCCTTCCACTTCATACTTGCTTTGATAATGAGCGATCAGCGTGTTGCGCGCTTTGTTCCATGGATGGAACGGAAAAGCGGACAGCTCGATATTCCCGTATCGAAAATCGATTTGGATATCTTTGTTCAAGGCGTCGCTTGAAGCCGATCCCGGATCATGAACGAGCGTTTCGGCTTGATGAACTACCTGATAGCCTTTTTTGGGAATGGTGCGGAGGTAGCCTTCCGAGACGAGAAGCTGATACGCGGTTTCAACCGTATTTTTGCTGACTTTCAGCGTGCGGGCGCAGCTTCGAATGGAGGGGAGAAACGAGCCGTACGGCAACTGCCCCTGTCGGATTCCATCTTTGAAATAACCGTAAATTTGAAAAAATAAAGGCGCTTGATTCGGCAAAAGTTCTAAGGAAAGCTCACGCATCGGACACCCTCAACTTCAACATAATCGTATGTATTAATGCTATTTAGTTATAAATAGACATAAATAAATCTAATTATACGCAGGTTGAATTCAGGATGTAAACCTAACCTGCGAAGCGGATGTTATAAATGACAAGTCCTGCATATAAATGATCAATATAGCAGGTCCTGTGAAACGAAAGGGAGAGAGACAATGAAGCTGGATCATTTGTTTCAACCGATACGCTTGGGCCGCTTGGAGCTTCCCAACCGTGTCCTTATGGGCTCGATGCATACCGGGCTGGAAGGGGAAGAAGCGGGCAGTCAAGCCTTGATTGATTTCTATAAGGAAAGAGCAGGTGAGGACGGTCCCGGCTTGATCGTGACGGGCGGCATTTCCGTCTCGCCCGAAGGGGACGGCGGTCATAACTTCATGGGATTTTACAGCGATGAGCATTGCAAGCATATGGAAAGCCTGACGGCTCAAGTGCATGCGGCCGGAGGGCGGATCGCGGCCCAATTGTTTCACGCCGGGCGGTACGCTTACTCGGATTTGACGGGCATCCTCGCCGTAGCGCCTTCCGCCATCCGTTCGCCGATCCATCGTCACACGCCAAGGGAGCTTACCAACGAGGAAATCGAGGAGCTTATCGCCCGCTTTGCGGCCAGCGCGAAGAAGGCGGCGGACCTCGGATTCGATGCCGTGGAGATTATGGGGTCGGAAGGGTATCTGATCAATCAATTCTTATCCCCGGCGACCAATAAACGCACCGATGCATGGGGCGGCTCATTCGAGCATCGGACAAGATTCGCGCTGCGCATCGTTCAGGCGGTTCGCGAAGCGGTCGGACCCGGCTATCCGGTCATTTTCCGGCTATCCGGCGCTGATCTGGTCCCGGATAGCACGACGGAGGAAGAAACGCTGCAATTCGCCGGCATGGTGGCAGACGCGGGAGCGGATGCGATCAACGTGGGAATCGGCTGGCATGAATCCCAGGTGCCGACCATCTCCATGATGGTTCCCCGGGCCGGATATATTCACATCGCGGAAATGATCAAACGGGCGGTGAACGTTCCGGTGATCGGCAGCAACAGAATTAACGATCCCCGGCTGGCCGATGAGCTGCTGCAGCGCGGAGCGTGCGATCTGGTATCGATGGCGCGCCCGTTCCTGGCGGACCCCGATCTGCTGCGCAAAGCCCGCGACGGGCAGTTCGACCGGATCAACACCTGTATTGCTTGCAATCAGGCGTGTCTCGATCAAGTGTTCGAAGGCCGACCCGCCTCATGCCTGGTCAATCCGAGGGTGGGCCGGGAATCGAAGTGGAAGCCTTTCAGGGTGCAACGTCCCCGCCACATCGCGGTCATCGGCGGAGGGGCCGCCGGGATGGAAGCGGCACGGGCATTGGCGGAGATTGGCGAGCGCGTCGTGCTGTACGAAAAAGATGACCGGCTGGGCGGGCAGTTGAATCTGGCGAAGCGGATTCCCGGCAAACAGGAGTTTGCCGAAACGCTGCGCTATTATCAGCATGAATTGCACCGCTTAGGCGTAGATATCCGCTTAAACCATAGTCCGACGCCGGAGGAAATCGTCGCTCATGCTCCGGATCTGGTCGTGCTGGCCAGCGGTATCAAGCCGCGAATCCCCGAGCTGCCGGGTACCTCGTTTCCTCATGTATGGACGTATCAGCAAGTGCTCCGGGGAGAGGCCGAGGTTGGGAAGCGGGTCGTGATCATCGGAGCGGGAGGGATCGGCTGCGATCTGGCGCATTACTTATCCGAGCAGGCGGAGCGTGAGATTTATCTGCTTCGCAGAAAAGGCAAGCCCGGCGAAACGCTTGGCAAAACGACCCGTTGGGCGCTTCTCTCGCATCTGCGGCAGAAGAAGGTTCAATTTGTGACCGACTTAAGCTACGAGCGGATTGACGAAGACGGAGTTGTCATACAGCTGCAGACGGAGCACGGGCCGGAAACGAAAAAAATTCCCGCCGACACCGTCATTCTTGCAGCCGGACAGCTATCCGAAGCGTGGGATGACCAGCTCGTTCAGCGGGCAGGCATTCCTGTCGTCAAAATCGGCGGGGCCCGATTCCCGGGAGAGCTGGATGCCAAGCGAGCCATCTATGAAGGTGCGTGCGTTGCTTACGAGGAAGGCAGGCTTGCGAAGACCGAATAACGATATGGAGGGGTAAGCATGGAAAAAGCATGGTACAAGGTGTGGCCCAAAGATGTTCCGCGGCATTTCATCTTTGAAGATAAGGTCCTGGAAAACTATGTTGAGGAACATGCGCGAACGAATCCCGACGATACGGCGGTTTACTTCTATGGCAAGATGATCACGTATGGCGAGCTGGCAGACATGTACTTGCAGCTCGCCTCCCAGCTGCATGCAAGAGGCGTGGACAAGGGCGACACCGTCGCCCTCTATATGGAGAACAGCCCGCAGTTTATCATGGCGTTTCTGGCCGTCCAGCGTCTGGGCGCGATAGCGGTGCCCATGAATCCGATGTTCAAGCGGGCGGAGCTGAGCCATCTGCTGGGAGACGCCAAGCCTAAGGCCATCTTCATTCAGGAAAGTTTGCTGGAGCATTTGTGTCCGATTTTGTCGGAGTTTCCTGGGCTGCGGATCATTTCGACGGCGCTGACGGATTTTGCCCCCGATCATCCGGAATTTCCGATGTCGTTCGGTCCTATGGAGAGAACGATAAGCAGGCTTCCGGGAGAGGAGCGCATTC
Organism: Paenibacillus tyrphae; assembly: GCF_024158745.1. Classification (GTDB taxonomy): domain Bacteria; phylum Bacillota; class Bacilli; order Paenibacillales; family NBRC-103111; genus Paenibacillus_G; species Paenibacillus_G tyrfis_A. The sequence continues at coordinate 352,118 of NZ_JAMZAW010000005.1, forward strand.
TGGAGTTGATTCATTACGACGATCCGATTCCTCCGGCCAATGCGTGCCTGGACGATACCGCGGTGCTGCAATACACTTCGGGAACGACGGGCATGCCCAAGGGCGCGGAGCTGACGCACCGCAATATTGTGGCTAACGCGTTTTCGTTCAGGGACGGGGTGGGAACGAAGCCGCGCGACCGTCATCTGGTGGCGATGCCTTTGTTTCATGTTATCGGCCTGATCAACTGCATGGGGTCGCCGCTCTGCAATGGAGGCGCGATGATGCTGTTCCACCGTTTTGTGCCGGACGTCGTTCTGGAAGCGATTCACAAGCTGAAAATCCAGCATTGGGTAAGCACGGCTACGATGAATATCGCGGTCATTAATCACCCGAACGCAGCGAATTACGATCTGTCTTCCCTGTCGGGCTGCCTGTCGGGGGGCGCTCCGGTACCTAGGCCGATCTTTGAGCGCTTCTACGAAGTTACCCGTACCCGGCTGCTGGAAGGCTATGGACTGAGCGAGACAACGGCCCAGATTACGATGAACTTTATGGATAACGCGAGGATTGGCTCAGCCGGCATCCCACTGATGGATGCGGACGTTCGCGTCGTTGCCATAGACGATCCGACCGTGGAGGTTCCGCCCGGACAGCAGGGAGAGCTCGCTTTCAAAGGACCGATGGTCATGAAGGGCTACTGGAAAAACCCGCAGGCTACGGCTGACGCGTTTGTCGAAGGATGGTTTTTAACCGGGGATTTAGGGCACGTGGATGAGGACGGCTACGTCTATATTTCCGGCCGGAAAAAAGAATTGATCAAATCGTCGGGCTTCTCCGTCTTCCCTAACGAAGTGGAGAGTATCATGCACAAGCATACCGCGATTAAAGAAGTTTGCGTCGTTGGCGTAGCCCACGATTACCGGGGCGAGGAAGTGAAGGCGTATGTCGTGCTCAAGGACGAAGCGGTCGGGAAAGTGACGGAGCAGGACATCGTCGATTGGGCCAAAGAGCATATGGCCGTATACAAATATCCGCGCAAAGTCGAGTTTTTGAACGAGCTGCCCAAGACCGGATCGGGCAAATTGCTGCGCAGGGTGCTGTACGAACGGGCGAATCAGATTCAAAATACGTAGGCGGACGGAGAGAGCGGTTTTGTAAAGTGCTGCAGAGGTCTTTTTGTTTATGAGACCGTGCCGGGGCAGGCTGCCATGGAGACCTCTGCGACAGATTTAACTTTATAAAAAATTGACCAAAGGCTAATTGACACCAATGACAGATTACAGTATTCTAAAAAAAAGGAAAGCGGTTCCAAAATAGGCTAACGCGTGCAGACACCCAGGGGTGAGCCCGTTTTCGCTATGGTGAACAGCTATCCTTTTTTTGTTGTTTTCCGGTGTGGACATCTTGTTGTACTTGCATAGAAGCTTTTGTCTGCCATAAAACCATGTAAGGAGGGATGAGTACTTATAGATTGACCGATTGCAGGCTTGGCTGGATGTAAAATCGAACGATGGGAGATGAGTTTAGTTATGAAAAAAGTGTTTACCGTCATTGCCCTGGGGGCCATGATGACGACGGCTGCCTTGCCGGCAGGTGCGGCATCGAACGCGCCGAACGGTTCGGAAGGCGGACTTGTGCCAACGGCCGCACCCAGATTTATCGGGGAAACGTGGATCGCGCCTCAAGGCATGTCGAACGAGGATAAGGTCTGGGGATATTTGGAATCCAAGAAAGGCGTTCTCGGACTGGCAGGGGATACGAAGCAAAGCATTCGAATTACGCAGCAGGTGACCGATGCCGAGACCGGAACACGACATGTCCGGTTGAAGCAGTATATCCAGGGAATTCCCGTATTCGGTGCGGATCAAACGTTGCATTTCGACAAGCAGGGCAATGTCACGTCGTATATCGGAAGCACCGTCCCCGATTCGGGGCAGCAATCCTTGGTCCCTCTGACACCCCAAATTAGCGCGGAGAAGGCGATTGCGATCGCCAATCAAGACACCGAGAAGCGGATCGGCAAGCTGGGGAGCCAGCAGAGGGAGCAAACGGCGGAGCTGAATATTTACCCGTACAACGGGCAAAACCTTCTCGTTTACGTTACAGAAGTCAACGTGCTGGAGCCTTCCCCGCAGCGCGTGCGTTACTTCATTAACGCGGACAACGGAAACATCGTCAACAAGTTCAGCATGCTCGATCAAGCTACCGGTACGGGCGTGGGCGTGCTTGGCGATACGAAGACCTTCACGACTACGGCGAGCGGGTCGCAGTACGTGCTTCAGGACAACACGCGCGGAAAAGGCATTATTACGTATTCTGCTAATTATAGCCAGTCGCTTCCAGGCACGCTGCTGACGGATTCGGACAACGTATGGACCGACCCGGCAGCGGTTGACGCGCATGCTTACGCCGAAGTTGTCTACGACTATTACAAAAACAACTTTGGCCGGGATAGTCTGGATGGCAACGGGCTCGCGATCAAATCCAGCGTTCACTACGGCCGGAACTATAACAACGCGTTCTGGAACGGCGTACAGATTGCCTACGGCGATGGGGACGGCAACTTGTTCCGCACCTTCTCCGGGGATCTGGACGTCATCGGCCACGAATTGACGCATGGCGTGACCGAGCATTCGGCGGGGCTGATTTATCAAGGCGAATCCGGCGCGCTCAACGAGTCGATATCGGATATTTTCGGCAATACGATTCAAGGGAAAAACTGGCTGATCGGCGACGACATCTACACGCCGAACAAGCCGGGCGACGCTTTGCGGTCGATGGAAAATCCGGAGCTGTACAATCAGCCGGACCATTACAGCAAGCTGTACCGGGGCTCTGACGATAACGGAGGTGTGCATATTAACAGCGGCATTAACAACAAAGCGTTTTATTTGCTGGCGGAAGGCGGCACGCATTACGGGGTGACGGTCAAGGGAATCGGTCGCAGCGACGCGGCAAAAATTATATATAAAACGCTTACATTATATTTGACGCCATCCTCCAATTTTGCGGCGATCCGCGCGGCGGCGATTCAAGCGGCTACTGATCTGTTCGGGGCGAACTCCACGCAGGTCAACTCCGTGAAAGCCGCTTACGGCGCTGTAGGCGTAGGCAGTCCCCCGGCGCAAGATACGCAGCCACCGACCGCGCCGACCGGCCTGATTTCGACGGGCAAAACGCAATCGAGCGTAACCCTGTCATGGAACGCCTCCACGGACAACGTAGGCGTGACGGGCTACGATGTGTATAACGGCTCCACCTTGGCCGTATCCGTGACAGGAACAGCGGCTACAGTGAGCGGATTGGCAGCGGGAACGGCCTACACCTTTACGGTCAAAGCGAAGGATGCCGCCGGCAACGTATCGGCCGCGAGCAGCCCGGTCACGGTGACGACGTCTACGTCTTCCGACCCGGATACGCAGCCGCCGACCGCGCCGACCGGGCTGATTTCGACCGGCAAAACCTCGACGAGCGTAACCCTGTCATGGAATGCCTCCACGGACAATATCGGCGTTACCGGGTACGATGTGTATAATGGCTCTGCCTTAGCCGCATCGGTTGCAGGAACAACGGCCACGGTGAGCGGACTGACCGCCGAAACAGCCTACACCTTTACGGTAAAAGCGAAGGATGCCGCCGGGAACGTTTCGGCCGCAAGCAACCCGGTCACGGTTACGACAGATACGGCATCGACGGTACAGCCGTGGGCACCGTTCGTAGCGTATAAGGTCAATGACCTCGTATCCTATGGCGGCAAAACGTATAAAGCGCTTCAAGCCCATACCTCGCTGCCGGGCTGGGAGCCGGCGCTCGTGCCGGCGTTGTGGAGCTTGGTGGATTAACGTTTGGAGTTAGGTGATAAGGGGCCGCACCTGTCAGCAGGTGCGGTCTTTTTTTTGGTAGTAGGACAGGGTAAATCGCTTTTGGTAATAAATTTCCAAGCCCCCGCCTCTTTGGGAGTGGGGAATTTGATGTTGTACGTGTACTACAGTTGGATCTTTTCGAAAAATCGAGAATAACGTAAGCAGGACTAATGACTATACTATTTTTTGACTTCATGAAAAGTGTAGTTGAGTCATATTGCCTTATTGTTTTTGAGGCAGAACAGATCGTAAGTAGTAGCTGGATATTTCTAAAAAGATGTTTATAGATGGAAAGACCTAATATACAATATCTTTTTTATTTGGTAAAATAATACTCGTGATTATAGCCAGCCTCTATCTAATTCTTTTATAACTGATGGCTCGCACTTTAAAGTCTGCTTAAACGTTTTAATCAAAGCCAAAGATTCTGCGGTAGATAGATATAAATTATTTGCGAGACGCCCTTCGATTTCGATTGGATTAACGTTTTTGAACCCATGAACGACATGATGTAATTGTGGAGTCAACTGGATGATTAGCATATAAGGGACATCCTCTCTTGGACGATTTTGCTATGACTAGTATATCAAGAAATTTTTGTTAAAGTAAGAATTAGGGAGAAGTTTTATGCCAAAAAAATTATTAATTTGGTTACTTTTGTTGATTTTAGCTGGGATGTTGATATGGTGTGCTTTTATTACTTTTAAATTTCCTTATGTAGGAATTTATCTTACGTTAAATGAGCAGAACGAATGGGTGATTGAAGAACTTGCGGAAGAAAAGGCAAACAAGAAATTGGATGTAAGAGTTGGCGATATTATCAAGCAAGTCGATGGAAAACTCCCCAACGAAAATCCTGTAATTTACAGATGGAGAGCCGTGGAACAGGTTCATCAAGTCACCGTATTGAGAGACGGGCAAGAATATAAATTTGCTGTTGATAACAAAAGTTCGATTTCTTATGATATTGTTCCGTTATTAGAGACAGGTTTATGTTTGTTCATGGCTGGCTTACTTTATATGAAAATGCGGCAATCTCCTTCTGCCAAATTACTTGCGGTTGTTTTTCTAACTTGTGCTGTCATTTATTTGAGTCGAGGTGCTTCCGTGAGAGGGGATCTTCTTGGGAAGTTTCTCATAGGCAATTTTATGATCATTCTGCCCATTGTTTTTTATCATTTCTTAGTTGTCTTTTTTAGGGAAAAAGGAAATATTCAGTTGCCAGCTAGAATATTGAAGTTTTTGTACGGTATTGTTATAACAGGGTTCTTAATGAGACTTTTATATATATATCCCCCAATGGTAACCATGATCTACAGTTTTGATGCTACTATAGTTTTGTGGCTATTTATTGCAGGTTTTATAACCAATATTAGCGTCTTGGTGTTATTGTATTTCAAAGTTTGCAGAGAAAAGTCTTATTTATCAAGCATTGTTAAAAGTGTTTTGTTTTCCTTGTTTATTTCGTTTTTACCGGTCATCTGCTTTTCATTTATACCTCAATTGATAGCCACTTATCCAATAATAGATGCCGTCTATGCAAGCTTGCTTATCTTATTTTTCCCGATCTCATTCGCTTACTTGATTGCCTCGAACCAATTGTACGATATCGGTCTGGTGCTTCGGCGCTTTGGTTTTGCCTGTCTGCTTGCCCTTGTACCATCGGGGGTATTTACGGCAATCTTCGCATTCCTATTTCAAAATCTCGCCGATGAGAAGCAGATTTTGTTTGTTTTTGCAGGCTCTGTCGCTATGATTTCCTTCGTTCTGTATTCGGTAGAATATTTTACAACTAGACTTGAAGCGTTTTTATTTCCGAGAAAGTTCAGACTGCGTACCGCTTTGAAGAAAATTTCCAAGAACCTTGGGGTCATCTCAAGCTTCCGTGAGTTGAAGGATATTGTGCTCGTGGACATTGTTCAGACGCTCGAAGTAATGGGCGGAGCCATTGTATTTCGGTACGAGCATGATACCGAGATCATCGCCGAAGGGGATATCGATGCGGCAGAGATTAAGCATTTGCTCCAATCATCGGCTTTGTCTGAGCACCCGCTGTATACCTGCATCGAGATTCACCGGCATGAACAATATACCAGCTATTTGGTCATCACGCGGAATAAAGCGAACACATTGCTAGGTAAAGAAGAAATTCAATGGCTGCATTTGATTACCTCGTACCTGGAAGTCAGCCTGGAGAATGTTCATTTAATTCGCAAGCTAACTGCGAAGATGCAGCTTCTTGCCTCGCAGCTTCCGAACGAGCATTCGGCGCAGGATATTCAGTGGTTCCGCAAAATTATGTTCGAATTGCAGGAAGAGGAGCGGCTGCGGATTGCGGCCGATCTCCACGATACGACGATGCAGGACTTATTTTTTCTCAAGCGGAGATTCATTTCTTTGCTGGACAAATACGCGATGAACAAAGAAGATAAAGAGCATCTGAACAACATCGTCAATTTCGTAGAGATGATCAACAACAGTCTGCGCCAGAGCTGTTTCGAGTTGAACCCGTTTCTGCTGAAGGAAATCGGATTAATCGAAACGGTAAGGTCGTATCTCGACAAGGAAGCATATCACACGCCGTTCGTGCTCAGGTTCAAGGAGGAGAGGGCTTCTGCCATCGAAGCGAAGGATTTGACGACCAAGAAGCATATTTTCCGCATCATTCAGGAGCTGCTTAATAACGCGAAAAAACATTCGCAAGCTTCCCATGTAACGTTTACGATGACGGTCGCGGATCGTGCTTTTGTATTAACTTATGAGGATGATGGCGTCGGGTTCAATAGTACGGAAGCGCGCCGTATGGAGATTGGATCTTCCGGGATGGGCGTAGAGCAGATGAAGGGCCGCGTCCTGCATTTGAACGGGCGGCTGGAACTCGATTCGAGAGAGGGCGCCGGGACGAAGCTTGTCGTGACGATCCCGATTCGGGAGACGATGTCCGTGTGAGTTGGATACGCTTGTCCGTTGGCAGAATTGTGGATGGGGCAGCAAAGAGGGGTGAAAGCCCCTCTTTGCTGTTTTCGCAATACATCTCGGCTAAGAGATGTATACAATCGGTTGGTTACCTATACTGTTTTTCTAACACGAATTTAAATTCCGTTTGGGGTACTGCTGTTGCCTCAGCATTAGGAAGGCCAATCAAAGTAACACTGTATAGATCTTTGAATCCTTTCCATGTAACGGCGTGCGTTACGTTTCTTTCGAGATTATTGTCGTTTGGCAATCCGAACACTCCGAAGTCAAATTTTTTAATTTGCTCCGCGGTCAGTGTTGAAATCTTATTATTTTTATTGGGGATATAATAGACCATTCCTAGAACATTATCTTTGTAAAAACTAAATTGAAAGCTATCCCCATTGATTTCATAATAGTAGTTTGTCACCTTAACTTTCTCACCAGTATCAGCCATTATCCAACTTTTGACTACATCTGATTTAATTGGTTTTCCATAAGTTTTTTCTATGCTGGACAAAGTTTGGTTTTTGAATGCTGTAACGTTAAAGATGGCTTCGGCCTTTTTTTCTTTAGTTTCAGTCTTTTGCGTATCATTAACATTGGAGGACTTTCCCCCACAACCGCCAATAATAAATATCCCAAGCACTATCGTACTTACTATCAAGAGGGCTTTTTGCTTTCTTGTTCGATTTTCCTTTTTGTACCTATTGAATTGATCCGTTCGAGATTGCTTCAATATTTCCAACTCCCTTTTTCGATATATTTTATCATATTTCGACAAAGTATGAAATACATAGCAAAAGTTTAATATCGTTTATCGAGAACAATAGCCTTGAATCATCTTTCACAAAATTTTTTTGTTCCTAATATAATTTACATTAAATATAATGTAGGATGGCCATGGGGCCTGATCGCGGTCGTGGTCTTTATCGCCTTGGTTAAGGAGGCGTACGCGATGGTTGAAGACAAGGATGTAGACATCAAGCGGAGGCGTACGCGATGGTTGAAGACAAGGATGTAGACATCAAGCGGGATGCGGATGGTAAATTACCTTGCTGGATACGCCGCGCATGCGTACCGCCGCCGACTTTGCATACGACCAAACTATTGAAATTGAAAAACGAGGCCACAAAATATCCAATGGGATGAGCCGAACGATATGTCCAATACATTATCGGGCGCCGGCGGAAGGCGGGGCTCCGGAACTCGAGGGGGTCGATTATGAACAAAGCCCAAAATGAACTGCAAAAGGCTTTGAAATATTTAGACTTTGGCAGGTTAGAACAAGGAGAACAGTGCCTGACGCAGGCGATTGAAGCCGCGGATTCCGCCGGAGACAGCACTACTTATATTCGTGCGGCAGTTTGTTACGGCGATTTGCTGTGGCAAACGGAAAAATACGAAGAGGCTGAACGTTGGCTTCAACTTGCCCTGGGTCGGTATGTTTCTTTGCAATTGGATACTGACGTGCTGGATTTGGAAGTGAGCCGTGCCCAAACCTTATTGGCTCAGATGGCAAAGGGATAGAGGTGCAGCCAATCAAATGAAAAAATTCACGAAGCTAAATGACTTTATGAAGTATGGCGGTTTTATTGAAATACCTGAAAATCAAAACATGACCTTGAATGAGCTAATGCTTACCTGTCAAGTAAGTAACAGAAGCGAAGAAGGTCTCCGGTTAGATTTTGAATTTCAACAATGTGATTTGACCCTGATCTATAAAAAAAATCATTACTACGGGTCACTTCTCGATTTTAAACGACTTACCAGAATTCATGACAGAGACAAGATCTTAAAAGGCAGTGAGATTAATTTTTATCGCAATTTCCAGGACTATGCAAAGGAGCAGAAACTGGACATCAGTACAAGCACACAAACTAAAAATAGCGTCAGAGTTGTGCTTTGCAATGGATTGCGGTTGACCTTTCATTACTCAAAGACACATGATGATTTTCTAATTAGGGAGATCACAAATAGATTTGGAAACAAAAGATTAATTAATCTTGTGACTTCCCAAACCTCCGTCCTTAAGATGGAAAGCATGAATTTCTCCCTGATCCAATATTTGAAGTACAGCGGATTTTTTAACCTTCCAGGTAATCAAACCATCAGTTTCAACGACTTGTTAATGAAATGTTGCTTAAACGAAAGCCACAGTGGAATATCTGGCACCATCTTGGGGTTTGGATTCAAGAACTGGCTTTTGGAAATTTTCTACGATGATAACAAGGAGTTCATAGGAGAAAATGTGAAGTTTCTAGGTTACCACAATTATCGCGGCAAGGACGAAATTATACGGGCAACGGAAATTCACTTTTGGGAAAATTTCAAAAAATACTCTGAACAAAACGGATTGCGAATCATAGAAACATGTACGAGCAAGGATACCCTCATTGCTTTCTTGCACACGGGTTCTAATTTGCATTTTGATTATAAAGAGGAGTATGGTGACTATTTAGTCAGTGTTATTGAAGGCGACGGGACCAGATTTAGAGAGGTTTATCGAAGCATTTATAATGATTGAATAGACAATTCTTTATTTGAAGAGGCGGCTAATCTTAGCCGCCTACTACTAAGAACATCCCTGTCATGCCGGGCGAATGGTCTTGGAATCCGAATTTTTCATAAAATTCATTTTTTCCATGCGAGGCGAATAGACCGACAAAACCTGCTCCGGAACAATTATCATTTATATAGTTCAGCAGTTTTTCGATAATTTGCTTGCCTATTCCCAAATTTTGGTACTCGGGTAATACAGCTACGTCTTGTATATAATAGTACATTGCTCCATCGCCGACAATCCGTCCCATACCGATTACGTTTCCATCGCTTATTGCAACTAAACAATATACTGAATTAGCAATGGATTGCTCGGTCATCTCTATATTGACTTTTCCCCAACCAACTGCCTCCCATAATGTTTTATGTTCCAGAACAGAGGGGGGACGTTCGATGATTTCGTACGGTTTACTTGACATATTTAACCACCTATCATTAGAATTGGTGGTCGCTCGCACTGACAACCACCATATATTACTTGAGTTTTCCGATTTTGAACTCCATGTTTTTCATGCCCCCTTCCATTCTCCAAGTATATTTCTTATGCTTGAACTAAACAACGATTGCAGGATATTTTTGATTTTAAACGCTGTCAGGAATGTGAAAGAGTCTATACTTTTAAAGACTCTCAATTAGTACTGCAATACAAAATAGAACGAGATTATAGGACTAAATTATTTTATGCCATGGATGCGGGATGATGAAATGAAGCTTAAAGGAAGTAAAACAGAACAGGACTTTAGAGTTCGATTCATTGATTCACATAAGTCTTTATTTCAAGATCCTTCAAATGAAAGACTTTTGAATGTACTACGGAATTCGTTCCCCGAAATGAGGACGGCTTATTTTATTGGACACGTGCCTGAGCAAGGAGAAGATTTTTATAGACTTCTAATTAATACGGATACTATCGCATTAATTGAATTAGATAGGTATAACTTCGATGCCAAGCCTATTGTTGATACAATCTCTCTACGAGATTATGTCAAAGGACTTAGTAAAATGGATCAAATAAAAATGGCTGTTGCTCTTGATTTAGCACAAAGAGACTTGGAATAGACGACGATTTAAAACCTTGATTGGCTCGCGCCTCTCGAGGTTTTTTTTGCAAGGGGACTACCTAGTCCTGAATGAAAGGGACTTTCAATAATGTCTTGGGTTCTATCTTCTGTTTTTTTACCTTTTTCGACTTCTGTCTTATGAAAGATGTGGTATAATTTTACTATTGAAACAACTTGAAAACCAAGACTAATTATAGATAGTCGCAGATGCTTGAAAATTTCAATCATTCGCCGCGCACATGCTAGAAGGTAAAAATTATTGATGGACAATAAAAGTCTGATTCTATCAGAGTTAACATAGAATGTAGGTGCTTAAATGAAGATATATATAAGAAAAAATTTTGACAACGAAATTGCAAGCCACAATTTTTATGCAGCCTATGACGGATTTAAACAAATGGGATTTGAAATTAGTTATTTCAAAGATATAGCACAATTATCTGATAGTAAAAAAGAAGATATAGTTGTTAGCTATGTTGACGATGTTAGAAAAGTACTTTTTAAACATAATATAATTACACCTGAAATTGACTATCCAGAAGAATTAAAGGGTTACCTGGGTCGAAAGGTTTGGAATTCCAAACTAAGCATAATCGCGAACAACCCTGAGAATTGGAATGTATTTATAAAGCCAGTAGAGGATAAAAAGTTTACAGGAGTAGTAGTCAGAAGTACTAAGGATTTAATTGGCTGTGGTACATATGGCGAAGATCCAGAGATATTATGTTCGGAGGTTGTGAATTTTGTAGCAGAATGGAGATGTTTTGTTAGATACGGAAGGATTTTAGACATTCGAAGATATAGAGGCGACTGGAGAGTACACTACGATCATAAAGTTGTTGAAGATGTTGTCGCAGAATACAAAACTGCCCCTAAAGGATATGCAGTAGATTTTGGATTAACAGATAAAGGGCAAACCCTATTAATAGAGGTTAATGACGGATATTCATTAGGGTACTATGGATTATTTTCTCTGGATTATGCAAAGTTATTATCGGCCAGATGGGCTGAGTTGACCAATACAATAGATGAGTGTGAATTCTAATGCAACACGGAGTTCATGGGATTGCTCTACTTGGAAGGTTCGTATATGGAAATTTAACGTGGGAGATAAAGTGAAAAATTGAACTATTCCATTATTGATCATGACAGTGACTTAACAATCGGATATTGCAGTGAAATCGTAGGTCTGAGCGGAAAGATCTATGAAGATGAGGATCATTTGTATCATAAAATCCAATGTAAACAGTTTGTTTTTTGCAACGAGTTTAAGGAATATCTTATAAGAAAAAAACAATCGATGAATAGATGTGTGTATGTCTGTATTCTCGATAATGACAAGAATCCCATAGGGAGCTATACATTCCTCATATATGATGAAATTTATTATCATAAAATCGGATTTCCAGAGGATTTCCTGGATATTCAATTCAAAGGCTCTTTAGAATCGTTTGCAAATCGTACGGAAATAGAAATTTGGAACAAGTGGAGAATATCTCCTCCCGTACATATCAATGAATGGGCCATTCTAGATGTACCAGGGAGAAGAGCATGGCTCAAAGCTGTCAAAAACTATAATCTGACTACACGAGAATGGAATAGATCTAGTGAAAAAGAGAATTTCTTTTTAGATGGAACCTACGTGACGGATTATCCCTCCTTCTTTTGCGCAATGGGAGAAGCGATCAATGGTCCTGGAGGCTATTTTGGTTTTGATCTACCCTCGCTGGATGATTGCTTATGTGGGGGATTTGGTACTACCGGACCGTTCACTCTTACATGGAAGAATTACGGTGTCGCTCAACAGTACTTAGATAAACATTCATGGAGGAAGCAAGTTAATTATAGACGACGTTTTATAAATAAACTTGTATACGAACCAGAGTTTTATTTCGAAGAGCGGGCTAATAGGCCACTTATAGAGGCTCTTGTTGAAACACTAGAATGCGTAGGTGTAAAAATAGTATTTGATTAATAGATTTTATGGCCAGCGCCTTTATGCAGATAAAAGAAAGGAATATGGAGATATGGAACAGTGGGAATATAGAACTCTTAAGTTCTTCACAAAAGGTTTCTTTACTGGAGGAACGTTAGATATAAAAGAATTTGACAACGAACTTAATGTAATGGGATCAAATGGATGGGAACTTGTATCTTGCTTTGATACAAGCCAACATCAAGGATCTTCAAAGGAAGTCATTTGTGTATTCAAGAGAAAGAAATAGGCAATAAAAGGTCACTTTGATTGGGAGTTGTCTTTTTGTGAAAGTCATATGCAAGAAGGATGTAATTAGTACTGAGAATTCAGGCATTAGAATTCGATATCGTAAAGGTCAGATATTTGATGCTAAAATTATTGCGGATGACCTGTTGATAAAAGAAAAGGACGATACATATTCGTTAGTTGGTGTTCGCAGAGAGTCAGCTGCTGACTTTAATCTTAAAACTGACCCTAATGTGAACTGTAACCCGTAAGATGGGCACTTGAAAAAAAGTGACCTCTTACGGG
>NZ_JAMZAW010000050.1 GCF_024158745.1 Paenibacillus tyrphae
AGAACAATATATCCGCTTCGTTGGCTTACTCCACCGTCACGCTCTTCGCCAAGTTCCGCGGCTTGTCGACATCGTTGCCGCGGGCCAGCGACGCGTAATACGCGAGCAACTGCAGCGGTACAACGGACAGCGCAGGGGTCAACAGCGGCAGCGTTGCCGGGATCGCGAACGTATGGTCGACGACCTTGGCAAGCTCGGCGTCGCCTTCGGCATGGATGCCGAATACGTGCGCGCCGCGCGCTTTGACTTCCTTGATGTTGCTGACCGTTTTCTCGAAGAGGTCGTCCTGGGTCGCCAGAGCGATTACCGGGATACCTTCCTCGATGAGCGCCAGCGTTCCGTGCTTGAGCTCACCGGCAGCGTATGCCTCGGAGTGGATGTAAGAAATTTCCTTCAACTTCAAGGAACCTTCCAAAGCTACAGCATAATCCAAGCCGCGGCCGATAAAGAACAAGTTGTCATGCGTCGATACTTGCTTGGCAATTGCCTTGATCGTATCGGCTTGAGCCAAAATGCTTTCAACCTTTTCCGGCAGTTCCTGCAGGCCTGCAACGACCTCGGCGATGTAAGCCTCGTCCACCGTACCGAGCGTCTGGGCCAAATACAGTCCGAGCAGGTAAAAGGCAATCAACTGCGAAGTATACGCCTTTGTGGAGGCTACGGCAATCTCAGGACCAGCCCATGTGACGATCACGTCGTCCGCTTCCCGGGAAACGGAGCTGCCGACCACGTTCGTTATAGCTAACACCCGCGCGCCGCAGCGTTTTGCTTCACGGAGTGCAGCGAGCGTATCCGCCGTCTCGCCGGATTGGCTCACGACGATGACAAGCGTCTCCGGTGTAATAATCGGAGCGCGGTAGCGGTATTCCGAAGCGACATCCGTTTCTACCGGAATCCGTGCCAGCTTCTCGATCACCGATTTTCCAACCAGACCCGCATGATAAGCCGTACCGCAAGCCACGATGTGGACTTGTCGAATGGCGCGAATCTGCTCCGACGTCATGCCTACTTCGCTCAATACGACCTTTTGGCCGCTTTCATCCAAGCGGGCGCCCATCGTATCACGATAAGCCTTCGGCTGCTCATGAATTTCTTTCAGCATGAAGTGATCGAATCCGGCTTTTTCCGCCGTCACGATATCCCAATCGACATGGAATAATTCCCGGGAAATAAAATTCCCCTCCAATGTCATTAATTCGACACCTTCACGCGTCAAAGCGGCCATCTCGCCGTCGTTCAAAATATACACGTTTCGCGTATATTCGAGGATCGCCGGAATGTCCGAGCCGATGAAGTTCTCGCCTTCGCCGACACCGATAATGAGCGGGCTGGACAACCGAACCGCGACGAGCTTATCCGGCTCATATTCGGTCAATACGCCCAGCGCGAATGCGCCCTTCATGTGCGAAACCGCCTTCTGTACCGCTTTCACGATATCGCCTTCGTACAAGCTTGCGATTAAGTGGGAAATAACTTCCGTATCCGTCTCCGAAACGAATACATGGCCTTGCGCGATCAATTCTTCCTTGAGCGAAATGTAATTCTCAATAATGCCGTTGTGTACGACGGAAAATTTAAACGAATTATCCGTATGCGGATGCGAATTCTCATCCGACGGTTTGCCGTGCGTCGCCCAGCGCGTATGACCGATCCCGATCGTGCCGCTGAGCGGCTTCTCGCCAAGCTTCGATTCCAATACGGCCAACCGGCCTTTCGACTTCTTCACCTGCAGACCATCGGTCGTATACACGGCTACGCCAGCCGAGTCGTACCCGCGGTACTCCAGTTTTTTCAAGCCGTCAATCAATATATCTTGGGAATTCCTTTTTCCCACATAACCGACGATACCGCACATATGTTCAGGACCTCCTGATTGTCAAAGAAAGTAAAATTTCGTAGGATCCCGTCAAAAACTTTGTCGGTCCGGTCGCCCGGACGTTTTCAGTTTTGACGATACGGCTGGATCGATGGCCGGAAGGTCCCCGCCGAATGTTTCGAACACCTTCACCTCGTCAACTGGATGCCAACCTGAGATACCCGCTTCCTGCGTTGTCTAAGAGATAGTGGAGTCCATTCCACCGCTTCCCGCGGCGACGGACCCTGTGACCGAATGCGCAGAAAATCAAGCAGCCCCGGATAAGCCATCCAGTCCTGGCGCTTGTCTTGCTAAGTAACCCCGCCCCACCTTTCCGTTTAGAGTAAGATTCTATACCAATCTTATTCATTTTGGTCCGAAAGCGCAACCTCTATTTTCAACGGTTTTCATTTCCGCCATGCGCGAAGCGAAAATCCCGGATGCCTTTCCGGCGTCCGGGACCTTGAATTCCGTGTCACCGGGAGCGGCCGCGAACGCTCCTTCTCCCACGTTAACCCGGCTACACCAGCTCGCGCTGAATTACATCGGCGATCTGCTGCACATAGGCTTCGACCTGGTCTTTGTCCGGTCCTTCGGCCATCACACGGATCAGCGATTCCGTACCGGAAGGACGCACCAATACCCGGCCATTGTCGCCCAGCTCGTCTTCAACTTGACGAATAACAGCTTCGACAGCAGGATTGTTGTTAAGCTTGCTTTTATCTGCCACACGCACGTTCACGAGCGTCTGCGGATATTTGCGCATGATGCCCTTCATCTCGCTCAGGCTTTTACCGGACTTCACCAGCGTGTCCATAAGCTGCAGCGCCGTCAGAATGCCGTCCCCCGTCGTAATGTGGTCGAGGAAAATGACATGCCCGGACTGCTCGCCGCCCAGATTGTATCCACCTTTACGCATTTCTTCCATCACGTAACGGTCGCCTACCGCGGTCTTCGCCGCCTTCAGACCTACCGCCTCGATGCCTTTGAAGAACCCGATATTGCTCATGACGGTCGTCACGATCGTCGAGCCGCGCAGCTTGCCGGCCTGATTCATCGCATGACCGCAGATGCTCAGGATGAAGTCGCCATCCACTTCTTCGCCGTTCTCATCAATCGCAATCAGGCGGTCCGCATCCCCGTCGAAAGCAAGCCCGATATGCGCCTGCTTCTCAACCACCAGCTTCCGCAGATCTTCGGGATGCGTCGAACCGCAGTGGTCGTTGATATTGCGTCCGTTCGGCTCCGCACCCATCGTGATCACTTCCGCGCCGAGCGCCTCGAATACTTTGGGCGCCAGCTCGTAAGCCGCGCCGTTGGCGCAATCCAAGGCGATACGGTAGCCCTGAAAAGAAGAGCTTACAGTCGATTGAATATAGCTCAAATATTGGAATTTTGCTTCTTCATTGTCGATCACATTGCCGATCGCTCCGCCGGTCGGCCGCGGCAGCTCGTCGTTGGCCGCATCCATCAGCCGCTCGATCTCGAGCTCCGTCTCATCGGACAGCTTGAAGCCGTCCGCGCCAAAAAACTTGATTCCGTTGTCCTCCACCGGATTGTGGCTGGCCGAAATCATGACACCCGCATCTGCCTTCAGCTCGCGTGTCAAATAAGCCACGCCGGGTGTGCTCAACACGCCGAGCCGAATAACATTGGCGCCGATAGATAGCAGACCTGCGACCAGCGCCGCCTCCAGCATCGGACCGGACACCCGCGTGTCGCGGCCAATCACGACATTCGGCTTCTCCACTTTACCTGCCAAGACATAGCCGCCGCAGCGGCCGATTTTGTACGCGAGCTCCGGGGTTAACCCTTGGTTCGCAACTCCACGGACACCGTCCGTACCAAAATATTTCCCCATCGAATCTCTCTCCCCTTGCAGTGCCTTATGTCAACAAACTACTCCCCATTATCACCGATTCATCCCAAACGGTCAAATCTTACCCAGTCCTAGGGCGCGGCAGGCGGTGTAGCAGGTGGCGCTTCCGGCTGCTTCCCGGGCTTCGCGCTGATCTCTACCGTCGCTTTGAAATCCTGCTGCGGCCCCTTCTTCACGAACGTCGGCAAGTTCCAGGTCACCGGCACCTCATGCTTGCCGGGCGGCAAATTGCTCACATCGAGAATTCCCTGAACATCCTGCGGCTTCAGCTTATCAATCAGCTCCTGTGCGCCTTCGACGGTCAGATTCAGCTGCCCCGACTCCGGAAGCACGACTTTCGTATCAAAGCCGTCGTTTTGCCCGATGATCGACAGCGGGATCGCCTCCAGCGTCTTCGTTACCGAAGGCACGATCGCGACGTTCACCGTCACTTTATCCGGGTCAAGCTGCTTGACGTTATTTCGCAGCGGAATAGGCAAAGTGAACTCCTTATCTTCTTTCAGGTCGCCCAGATCCACCTGCGGTCCTTCGTAAAACTCCAATCGATCCAGCACGTTCTGCGGACCGAATACCGTTACTTTATCCGTACTCTGCCGGACGGAAGCTACGGCGTAGCCCCGCGGCGGTTCGCCTACGAGCTTCACTTGGAGCGGCACAAGCGTGAACGGGCTGGTGATAGGCACTTCGACCTCTACCACGGCCGGGTTGATCACCGCGGTCTCAATCGGCTTGCCGTCCTTGTTATAGGCCACCAGTTTTACTTTGCTGGAAACCGGCGATGACGCCTTCTCTACATTGACGTCCGCGCGCACCGATTCCACTTCATCATAGATGCGGCTTGGGACGGATACGGTGACCTGCTTCGGCTTCGCGACCGGCTGCCCGGCTTTCAGCCCGACTGCGGGGATTCCCGTCACATTGACGGTAACCGGCATCGATTTATTTTTCTTATCGTCGATCACGACCCGGACATTGGCCGGTGTTGCCTTCACAGTCACATTGGACGGAAAGCCTATCGGAGTGACCGGGAGCAGATACTCCCCTTTACCTACCTTGGTTAAATCCAGCTCCACCGAATAGGTCCCCGAATTCATGACCTTTTTTAGGGCGGAATCCCTGCCCGTTAGGCTTAACGTCACCTGGGCAGGATCGATCTGCACGACATAAAATTGGTCCGTATCATACTTCGGCGTCACCGCGACATTCCCGATTTTTTCCTCCAAAATACCTGTTCCGGTCGTTCCCGCAATCGGAGCGTTGTCCGCACGGACGACCGCCCACAGCATGATTCCTATAATCAGCGCAATAACCTTCACGACGTTCGTGTTGCGCAGCCATTGATCCATTCTAGCGTCGCCTCCATTTCCAAATGGAGCGTTTTTCCTTCGTCTTCGCTTTCGGCTTCAATTCCTCGAACAGCTTGGCCAACAAAGCATCTTCTTTCACATCCCGCAAAATATGGCCGTTCATCGCAAGCGAGACGGCTCCCGTCTCCTCGGACACAATGACGCACATCGCATCCGACACCTCGCTCATCCCGATCGCCGCCCGGTGCCTCGTCCCGAGCTCCTTGCTGATAAAAGGATTTTCGGACAGCGGCAAATAGCAACCGGCCGCCATCAGCTGATGCTTCCTCAGAATAACCGCTCCGTCATGAAGCGGCGTGTTCGGCACGAAGATGTTAATCAGCAGCTCCGAGCTGATTTGCGATTCGATCGCAATGCCCGACTCGATATAGTCGGTAAGTCCCGTATCCCGCTCGAATACGATCAACGCTCCGATTTTGCGCCGGGCCATATAGGTAACGGCCTTCAGCACCTCGTTGATCCGGCGGTTCACTTCCGTATCTTCCTCGACGTTCGTCCGGCTGAACAGCTTGCCTCGGCCAAGCTGCTCCAGCGCCCTCCGCAGCTCCGGCTGGAAGATGATGATCACCCCGACGAGCCCGAAGGTGAACATTTGGTTCATCATCCACTGCAGCGTATTCAGCTTAAACCATGAGCTGAGCGCCCAGGTGACGACAACGACCAAAATACCTTTGAGCAATTGGATGGCACGGGTTCCCCGGACCACCAAAATCAATTTGTATATGACATAGCTGACGATCAATATATCGACAATATCTTTGATATCGATTTCCGTAATCCAATCCATCGCGTTGCCCCCAAGCCTGCCTCCGTCATATCGGTTCCCTGTAGTGTTCCCCTTCCTTAGATCATACCATATTTGCAACAAAAAACCCTCCCTTTCTACCACGCGCAAGGGAGGATTTTAACAAATTGGGCCGCTTGGCCTATTTCATTCCCGAAATAGTTCCAGCCCACCGATTCATTTTGTACCAAAGCCAGCTAAAGGCTTCGTCGATTTGTTGAATATGCCCGGAAATATGCGCCGTCGAGGCCAACTGAACCGATCCGTCAATCACCGTAATGTTGCCCACGATGTCGCCGTCCACCTGCAGCTTTCCGTTCTCCACCGTTAAATCTCCTGCCACTTTGCTGCCTGCCGGCACATAAACCGTATCACCTTTAATAACGACCGACTGCAGGTCATTTCCCTTCACGAGCAATTCGCGATCATCGTTCCATGAGGAAACGAAGGTCGACAGCATCACAAGAAAAAAGACCGCCGCCACCGAGGCCGCCGGATGCTTACGGATCCACCGGTACCATGGATTTTGCCGTTTGACCGGTGGCAGCGCCTGCATGATCCGCTCCGTCAGGCCCTCAGGAACCTTCTGTGGCGGCCAAGCATGAATCAGCGCTTCCACTTTCTCAAACTGCTGCAGGCGCTTGCGGCATTCCGGGCAAACAAGCAAATGCTCTTTGAGCGCCGCCGCTTCCCTTCCTTCCAAGCTCCCGTCCAAATATTCATGCAGCAAAGGGAGGGCTTCCTCACAATTCATCCTGAGCCACTCCTTTCTTCTGTCCATTAAATCAGGTTTGTGTCATACAATACGTTCGAAGCCGAGAGATGTTTCAAAAAACAACTATAAAACCTGCTCTAATTTTTTACGCAAAAATTCCCTGCCCCGGTGCAACCTGGTTTTAATTGTCGTTACCGGCATCGACAGCACATCGCTAATTTCTTGAAGCGACAAGTCCTGGAGATAACGCAAAATCACGACCGCCCGGTATTTCTCCGGCAGCGTCTTGATCGATTCGCGAATCTGATCCTGCGTCTCCGACAGCACCACCTGATTGTCCGGCGTTTCTTCGCGGCTTGGCAGGGCGGAATACCAGTCGCTGCCTTCCCCATCGCTCATCTCGGCGTCCAGCGAATAGTTGATCTTTCGCTTACGGAGCCGGTCAATGCACAGGTTTGTCCCGATCCGGTATATCCAGGTCGAGAACTTCTGCTGCTCGTCATAACGGTCCAAATTCGTGTACACCCGCAAAAACGTCTCCTGCACGATCTCCTCCGCCTCATGACGGTTATGCAGCATACGATAGGCGAGATGGTAAATTTTATCCTTGTACAGCTCCACCAATTCGGCAAAAGCCGCTCGATCCCCGCTCCGGGCGAGCTTGGCGAGCCGGGTGTCCATTTGATTCACCGACCTACCTCCAACCTCCGAGCTTGGATCCGCTTGGCTTGCCAACGGTCAAATTCGGATTCTTCCGGACAACGCCTGACCTTTCTTCGATCACCGTTCCGTCTACTAGTAAAAGAATACCAAACGACTGCACCGCCTGTACAGTCTCTTCCCAAAAGAAATTGTGCGCCGCCGCTCCCCTCCGTATTCGCGCTTCAGCAGATTCATCATTCTGCGATTTATTAATAAATTCTTACGATAAAGGACGGCACTTGGTTTCGGCCGTCGACCTTCCTAATGAAACCAAACATGAGAAAAACCGGGCGGCTCGGCATAAGCCAAGCTCCCGGCTTTCGGTTCGCAGGTTGACAAGCATCAGCCCGTATTGCGAAGTCCAGCGGCAATTCCGTTGATCGTAAGAAGCACTTCGCGGAGCAGAAGCGAATCGTCGCCTCCCTGATCGCGCAGCGGGCGAAGCTCTGAGAGGAGCTGAACCTGCATATAGCTCAACGGATCGACGTACGGATTGCGCAAACGGATCGATTCTTGAATGACCGGGACATTGTCCAAAATCTCTTGCTGACCGGTAATTTTCAGAATCAGGTCCGACGTCCGTTCGTATTCTTCTTCGATCATACGGATGATCCGTTCGGCAATCGTCTGGTCCTCGATCATGCTGCCGTATTCTTTAGCGATCAGCAAATCGGCCTTCGCGAGTGCCATCTGCAAGTTGTCAATGAGCGAACGGAAGAACGCCCAGTTGTTGTACATTTCCTGCAAAATGCGCAGGTTTTCCGGATTCCCTTGGTAGAAGCTGTGCAGCCCGTAGCCCGAAGCATACCAAGCGGGCAGCAAATAACGGCTTTGCGTCCAAGCGAACACCCACGGGATGGCCCGGAGGTCCTCGAAACGGTCGCTATTTTTCCGCTTGGACGGGCGGGAACCGATATTGAGTTCCCCGATTTCCGGCAGCGGCGTGGACTGCTTGAAGAAGGTCAGAAAGTCCGGATCGCGGAAAATCAGATCCTGGTACTTCTGCTGAGCCTGCTCGGAAATGTCGCGCATAATCGTTTCCCAGCCCGGCTCGGAAGGGTCTGCCTGCGGGTTGCGCGCCCACAGTGCGCTTTTGATCAGTGCGGATGTCGCTTGCTCCAAGCTCCGGTAAGCGATCCCCTTCATGGAATAACGGGAGGACAGCACTTCGCCTTGCTCCGTGATTTTGATCCCGCCGCCTACCGTATCGGCCGGTTGAGCCAGAATGCTCCGGTTGAGCGGCATGCCGCCGCGGCCAAGCGCGCCGCCGCGCCCATGGAAAAACTTCAGCTTCACGTCGAACGGCTTTGCCGCCGCCGTAATGCTGCGCAGCGCAACCCGCAGCTCCCAGTTGGCGGTAATCACGCCGCCGTCTTTATTGCTATCGGAATAGCCGAGCATAATTTCCTGAAGCTGATTCGTGCTGTTCAAGCTGTTCCGGTAAGCCGGAATTTGGAACAGCGTCGTCATAATCTCTGGAGCCGCGTGCAAGTCGTCAATCGTCTCGAAGAGCGGGACGGATTGCAACGTGCAGGTGACGGAGCCGTCCGGCTCGTGCAAATACAAGCCCGCTTCTTTGCCGAACACCAGTACCTCGAGCAGGTCGCTGGCTCCTTGCGTCATACTGATCAGATAGCTTGTGATACAGCTTCTACCGAACTCCTGCTGTGCCTTTTGGATGATGCGATACACATCCAAGCACTCCTGCGTAGACTCGGAATAATGCAGGTAAGGCGAAGTAATCGGCCGCGGATCGTTCAAAATATCCGTCAACAGCTTGATCTTTTGCTCTTCCGGAAGCGCGCCGTAATCGGAACAGATGCTCATCTTAGCCAAAATTTCCGTCATCGCGGCTTCGTGCTCTTTACTATGCTGTCTGACGTCCAGCGAAGCCAGATGGAAGCCGAACAGCTCCACTTGGCGAATCATCTTTTGCACATAGGCATCGGCGATGAAATCGGCATAATGATTGCGCAAGCTGCGCTCGATAATCAGCAAATCTTCCTTGAATTGCTGAGGATTATTGTATTTTTTGCCCGCCGGCACGTTCGGTTTGGCCGCATTGCGAACTTTCTCGACCATATACCGGACTTTGATGCGGTAGGGCTCTTTTTCGTTAGGCAATACTTGATCGGACGGCAGTTCGACCATGTCCCGGTCGTGCTGGATCGAATCCAACAGCTCCTGCGTCACTTCGACGATATTTTTGCTAAAGCTCATATGCTTCAACAAATCCGTCAGCAGCTCCTCGTACTTCTGCAGCGCGAGCTCCCGGTGCATGGTAAGCGTCTCCCACGTCACGGTAGAGGTGACCGAAGGGTTGCCGTCGCGGTCCCCGCCAATCCACGACCCGAATTTCAGGAACGTCGGCACATGCCAAGACTGCTCCGGGTAGTACTTGTGCAGACATCGTTCCAGCTCCTGATACACTTGAGGGAGCACGTCGAACAGCGTTTCATCAAAATAGTACAGTCCATTTTTGACCTCGTCGCCGACGGTCGGCTTCCGGTCGCGCAGCTCGTCCGTCTGCCAAAGGGTAATGACCTCGCCCAGAAGCTTCTCACGCAGCTGCTCGCGCTCGCGGAACGTCAAGCTCGGGTTATCCAGCTCCATCACGTCCGCCGCAATCCGTTGATGAATATCGAGCACCGCCCGGCGGGTCGCTTCCGTCGGATGCGCCGTCATCACGAGCTCCAGCGAGATGCCCTCGATCATATCCCCGACCTCTGCCGCAGGCGTACCAAGCGTTTTTAGCTTGCGGACCGCGTCCTCGATCGAACCCGGCTGCACGTTTTCTCCTGCGGTACGCTCATAATCGCGTTTGCGCCGAATCCGGTGATTCTGCTCGGCGATGTTGATCAATTGAAAATAAACGGCAAACGCGCGGATAACCTGATGGCGAATCTCCGGAGCCAAGCCGTTTATCGTATCCTTAAATTCCGCATACATTTCCGGCGTAAACTGGGCGCGCAGCGATTTACTCATCTCTCTTATCTTCTCTACGATGGTAAACAATGAATTGCCGCCCTGGTGAACCAGCACCTCACCCAAAATATGCCCCAAAAACCGAACATCACGGCGAAGCAAATTGTTGGACGTGTTTTTGTTGATCAAACTGACTGAATCCGACATGGTTCTCCTCCATCCCTAAGCCAAGATCATAACCCCTATTTTAGCACAACCTTAGGCAACCATGTAGTCCATTTATGCGGTAAAGCGAAAAAAACCTTTGTAAATTTATAGGATTGATCGTATAGAAGCGGTGTGGCGGGCATCATTCGGGGAAGAGGCGGAGGAAAAGACGGGGCTTATGCGACGATGTGTACTCTGCGTTTAACAGTCCCGTCGCTTATAACTTACGGCTTGTAGCTTGTAACCAACCTTCCGGTTGTCGAACTTGCGCCATTGAGCTTTAAAAGCAGATAACCCCGATCGGTATTATATACGATCATAACAAAACTGCAAAGCGGCCGCAATATTTTAACGAATTGCACCGGTTAACAATATCCGGCAGAAGCTACAGATCCCCTAGCCTTATAGAAAGCCTTGTTTAGCAGGGGCGGCGTCCGGTTAATAGGAGGATAGGCTAATCCAATGATTGGGAAAAGGAAGTGACGCTATGCTTCGGGAGTGCTTTTATCACGTGTCCCAAAGCAACTGGGCTTATGCATACGACAAACATACCATTCACTTGCGCGTCCGCACGAAACGGGATGATGTAATGGACATCATGGCGGTCACCGGGGACAAGTACGACTGGAATCGTACCTACGCGGAATATCCGATGAAGAAAACGGCTTCCGACGCTTATTTCGATTACTGGGAGGCAAGTGTCAAACCAAAATACGGCCGGATCTCATACGGATTTCGCATGAGTGCGGGCTCGGAGAGCGTGTGGATGACAGAGTCGGGCATCCATGATGAACAACCTGCGCCGCCAGGCGGCTATTACGATTTCCCCTATATCCACGAGGTCGATATGTATGCCGCGCCGGAATGGGCCAAGTCCGCAATCTTTTACCAGATCATTCCTGAACGCTTTGCCAACGGAGATCCGTCGAACGATCCCGACCCTACGGAGCCGTGGGGTGGCCAGCCGACCAACGACAATTCCTTCGGTGGCGACCTGCAAGGCATTATCGACCATCTGGATTACATTGAAAACTTGGGCGTCAACGCCATTTACTTGACCCCGGTTTTCCACTCACCCTCCAACCATAAATATGACACGCTCGATTACAAAAAGGTCGATCCGCAGTTCGGCAGCAACGAAACGTTAAAACAATTGGTCGACGCCTGTCATGCCCGAGGTATCCGTGTCATGCTGGATGCCGTGTTCAACCACTGCAGCGAGCATTTCCCCTTGTTTCAGGATGTTGTCCGTCACGGCGAAAAGTCGAAATATGCAGACTGGTTCCACGTGCGCGAATATCCCTTGGCCGTTCGGGATGGAATTCCTACGTACGATACGTTCGGCTTCTTCCCGCACATGCCCAAGTTCAATACGGCTAACCCCCGAGTGAAGCAATATTTATTGGACGTCGCCGAATATTGGATCAAAGAGATCCAAATCGACGGCTGGAGGCTCGATGTGGCCAGCGAGATCGACCACCATTTTTGGCGCGACTTCCGCAAAGTGGTGAAATCCGCCAACCCGGACGCTTACATCGTCGGAGAAGTCTGGAACGATTCAATGAAATGGCTGCTCGGCGACCAATTCGATTCCGTGATGAACTATCCGTTCTCCAGCAAAGTACTCGAGTTTTTCTCGCAATCCGCCATGGACGGGTATACGTTTGCCAACAGTATGGGCTTTTTGCTCATGCGTTATCCTCAGCAGACGAACGAGGTTATTTTTAACCTGCTTTGCAGTCACGATACGCCGCGCGTGCTTACTTGTGTCGGCGAAGACAAACGCAGAGTCAAATTGTGTGTCGTGTTCCTGCTTACGTATATGGGGACACCTTGCATTTACTACGGGGACGAAATCGGGTTAACCGGAGGCCCCGACCCGGACTGCCGCAAGTGCATGGAGTGGGATCCGGATAGGCAGGACAACGAGCTGTACGACTTTTACCGGCTACTCATTGCGCTTCGCAAAGATTACGATGTGCTTAGATCAGGAAGCTTTCGCTTTCTCAAAGCCGAGCCCGGCGATCCGCGGATTATTTACGAGCGGCTGAACAGCCATATGCACTTCACCGTCTGGATGAACAATACCGAAGAAGAAACCGTTCTGTCGCATCCGATGGAAACGGACGATTGGAAAGACGCGCTTTCCGGGGAAACCGTTACCCCGGAGGACGGCATGATGAACATCAAGCTGGACCCGCTCGGCTATCGCATTTTGTATCGTTCTCTTTAAAAATACACGCACTGTCTCAAAAGCATAAAGGAGGAAACTGCTATGCATCGATCCTATGGAAAAATTACAGATGGCAATCAACGAATGGGCAATAAAGTTGCCCTAGTTACGGGCGGCGGTTCCGGAATCGGCAAAGCAGCCGCCCTGCTTCTCGCCTCTCATGGAGCCAAAGTAGGTTTGGTCGGACGCAATCAAAAAGAACTGGACGAGGTTCAGCAGCAAATCGAGAAAATGCATGGCGAAGCCCTATCCATCAAAGCGGACATCTCGATCCCTGACGAAATTTATACGGCCACAAAGCAAACCGTGGATCGATTCGGCCGGCTAGACATCGTTGTGGCGAATGCAGGAATCAATGGAGTGCTTACGGCCATTGAGCATATGGAAGTGTCCGATTGGGAACAAGTACACAACATTAACTTAAAGGGCACATTTCTTACCGTGAAATATGCGATACCCCATCTAATGGAACACGGCGGGAGTATCATCATCACGAGTTCCATTAACGGCAACCGTGTTTTTTCCAACTTCGGGTTTAGTGCCTACAGTAGCACCAAAGCGGGTCAGCTCGCTTTTATGAAAATGGCCGCACTCGAGCTCGCCCGATACCGTATTCGAGTCAATGCGATTTGTCCGGGAGCGATTGAGACTAAGATCGAGGAGAACACATATCCGCGCCCCGAAGTAGAAAATATTCGTATCCCCGTCGAGTTCCCGAAAGGGGATCATCCGTTAAAGCAAGCCCCCGGCTCTGCCGAACAAGTCGGCCAACTCATCCTCTTTCTTGCTTCAGACAATTCGTCGCATATTACCGGAACCGAAATTTACATTGATGGCGCAGAATCTCTACTGCGGGGATAATTCGGAGAACATAGTCTAAGAAAAGAAAAACCGTGCTAAAGCGATATGCTCTAGCACGGTTCTTTACAATAAGCGGGTGATGGGAATCGAACCCACGCTACCAGCTTGGAAGGCTGGAGTTCTACCATTGAACTACACCCGCATAAAACCAAAATGTTAAAAAAAATGGTCGGGACGACACGATTCGAACATGCGACCCCCTGGTCCCAAACCAGGTGCTCTACCAAGCTGAGCTACGTCCCGAGATGTCAAGCGAATATTTGAAATGGCGTGCCCTGAGAGATTCGAACTCCCGACCTTTTGATTCGTAGTCAAACGCTCTATCCGGCTGAGCTAAGGGCACAAACTGTAAATATGGAGCGGAAGACGGGATTCGAACCCGCGACCCTCGCCTTGGCAAGGCGATGCTCTACCCCTGAGCCACTTCCGCAACTATGGTGCGCGTAGAGGGACTTGAACCCCCACGGTCTCCCGCCAGATCCTAAGTCTGGTGCGTCTGCCAATTCCGCCATACGCGCCTATGCTGCATTTTCTAAAGCATACTCCCCGCAGCTGTAAAGAAAGTGAGCCATGTAGGACTCGAACCTACGACACCCTGATTAAAAGTCAGGTGCTCTACCAACTGAGCTAATGGCTCATGCATGGCTGGGGATCTAGGATTCGAACCTAGGCATGACGGAGTCAAAGTCCGTTGCCTTACCGCTTGGCTAATCCCCAATAAGGTATTGTTGCTGGTGCCGCCGAGAGGACTTGAACCCCCAACCTACTGATTACAAGTCAGTTGCTCTACCAATTGAGCTACAGCGGCATGGTGGAGGCTGACGGGATCGAACCGCCGACCCTCTGCTTGTAAGGCAGATGCTCTCCCAGCTGAGCTAAGCCTCCAGCAGAACAATGACCCGTAGGGGATTCGAACCCCTGTTACCTCCGTGAAAGGGAGGTGTCTTAACCCCTTGACCAACGGGCCGAAATGGAGCTTCCAACCGGGATCGAACCGGTGACCTCATCCTTACCATGGATGCACTCTACCTACTGAGCTATGGAAGCATATGGCTCCCCGAACAGGACTCGAACCTGTGACAACTCGATTAACAGTCGAGTGCTCTACCAACTGAGCTATCAGGGAATACCGCTTGGCGACGTCCTACTCTCCCAGGACCCTGCGGTCCAAGTACCATCGGCGCTGGAAGGCTTAACGGTCGTGTTCGGGATGGGTACGTGTGGTTCCCTTCCGCCATCATCACCAAACGGATTGCGATGTTTCTGCCACGAAACATCTTTACTTTATTCAAGGCGACTTGCACCCTGAAAACTGGATCGAAACATAGCGTAAAGTGAATCTTATTT
>NZ_JAMZAW010000051.1 GCF_024158745.1 Paenibacillus tyrphae
CACCTCAGCGCCATTAGTGCAGGTGGTGGGAGTGTTCAAGTTTGGTTCCGTGCTGCTGTATAAAAAGTACGAAATGAAGCGCGCCGAATCTAAGGAATTGAAATACGATGCAGGATCTTCGTTAACTCCTGAATAAAGGCGGCGTTTTCCGATTCGCTTCCCACCGAAACGCGAGCATGGGAGGGAAGATTCCAAGTGCCACCGTAGCGGACAATGATCCCTTTGTGAAGCAGTTGTTCATAAATGACCTTGGCATTCGAGCCAAGCTCCACCAGCACGAAATTGCTCATACTTTCGATGAACGGCAGGCCTAGTTCTTCGAAGGCGCGGTAAAGCTGCTCGCGGCCTCGCGTATTCGCTTGAAGGGACAAGCGGAGATGCCCGTCATCATGAAGAGCCGCGGCGGCCGCAGCCTGCGCCAAGGCATTGACATTGAACGGTTCCTTCACTTTGAGAAGCTGCCGGATAATGACTTCGGGAGCCGCTCCGTAACCGACCCGCAAGCCTGCTAATCCGTATATTTTGGAAAAGGTCTGAAGCACGAGAATCGGGTACCCTGCACGGACAAACTCCAGCCCGTCGGTATAATCCTCAGCTGTAGCGTATTGGCTGTAAGCCGCATCGAACAGCACAAGAATATGTTTTGGCAGAACATCCAGCAGATGATGCAGGACCGATTTTGACAAATACGTGCCGGTAGGGTTGTTGGGGGAGCAGATGCACAGAATTTTGGTGCGCTCCGTAACCGCTTCGATAATGGCATCCATGTCGAAGGCAAATTGTTCCCCGAGCGGTATGGAAACGATGGTTGCCCCCATAAGATGCGCCCCGAATTCATACTCGCTGAACGACGGAGCGAGCACGATAATTTCATCGCCAGGCTCCAAAAATGCCTCGCAGGCAAGGGTAATCAGTTCGTCCCCGCCGTTGGTCACGATGAATTGTTCCTGCTTCATATCTAGCTTGGAGGCCATGGCCTGCCTTAAGTTCGACGTGCTTGCATCCGGATAACGATGAATGTCCGCCAAGGAGCAATGAATGGCTTCCAGTGCTTTAGGAGAAGGGCCTAGCGGATTTTCGTTAGAGGCCAGTTTGATGACCCTGGATAAGCCGAGCTCGCTTTGCAGCTCCCAGATGGGCTTTCCCGGTGTATATGGATGGATATGCTGAATGGTTTTTCGCGCTTTAACTTCCATGTTTTCAGACATGACAAATCACCTCGTGTTCTAAAATCTCCAAGCCTCCTTCTTAATGTAAGTCCGCCTCCTTTGTAAGTAACCATCCAATCGGTTTTCTTTATACCGATCCAGTTTTAGAGTTCATTTGTATGTCCGGATGTCCATTGGCTGGAACAAAAAGAAGTTAACTGGATGGTTACGCTTCTGCCTCCTTCCGTTACGATAGCGTGCGAGACGAACAGAAGAGGTGATTTCATTGATATCTTTCCGTTACCGCTTGTTGGCATGGGCTTCGTTTATCGGCATGTTTCTTGTGCTGCTGGCCGGAGCTTTGGTTACAAAGACCGGTTCCGGGCGCGGCTGCGGAGACGACTGGCCCTTGTGCAGCGGGAAGTTTATTCCGGCCTATACGCTGGAGTCCATGATCGAGTATTCGCACCGTATGGTTACCGGGGTCGTAGGAATCGTTGTTCTTGTGACGTTTCTGTATACATGGCGGCGCCTCAAGCATCATCGGGAAGCTCTGGGTTATGCCGGCGGAACGCTGCTGTTTACGATCGTTCAGGCGTTGATGGGAGCAGCGGCGGTGAAATGGCCGCAACAGCCGGCCGTGATGGCGCTTCACTTCGGCATATCGTTGCTTGCGGTTGCCAGCAGCATGCTGCTGGTCGTATGGATTTACCGGATGAATAACGGGACGGAAAAGCCGCCTTCCGCTTCCATTCCGCGCTCTATTTGTTCCATAGCCTGGGGGATTTGGATCTATTGTTACGGCGTCGTTTATTTAGGAGCCTACATCCGTCATATGGAAGCGGATGGCGGTTGTATGGGCTGGCCGTTATGCAATGGGCAGCTGATCCCCTACTTGTCCGGGGCTTCCGGGATTGTCTTCGCGCATCGAGTTGCCGCCGCTATCCTGTTTATGCTTATTGCCGCCTTCTATCTGGTCGTACGCCGAGGCACATCCAAGCAGCCGCCTTCCGGATTGCGAACGGGCGCCGCCTATGCTCTCGTTCTCGTTGCCGGACAAATAGGCAGCGGCGGCCTGCTCACGGTAACGATGAACAACGAAAATAGTTATTTATTTACAAGTCTTCTCCATAATGTGCTGGCGACGGTCTTGTTTGCCGTGCTGACGGATATCGCCATCCGCTCTTGGAAGCATCGAAAGGTTCAAAGCTAAGGGGTTGTCTAAAAAGCCCCAAAAAAAGTAAAGAAGCGGAGGGAAAATGTAACAATTTTCCCCAGCTTCTTTTTTGGTACTTTGCCAGCCTCATCCGCCCTGACTTGCTATTTCTTCAATGTTGTTTCATTTTTGTGTTCAATGACTGGTAATAATTTTGGTTCAATTTCTTTTAACATTTGTTCCTTTGAACGATTGTTTTTAGGAACTACTCCATTTTGTTCAGCTTCCATTTGTTTTTCAACCTGTGTATTGGCAATCACCTCGTACACTTGTTGTTTAGAGATATTTTTAGATGCTGCAATATCCGCAACAGATTTACCTTTTGCCAATTCTTCTTTTAATTCTGTCGGGCTAATTTTTAGTAAAGCAAACAGTTTATCATCGTTCAAAATGGAATCATAAGTATAATCAGGCTTACCATCTCTAGTGAATAAACCTTCTACTTTAATGTGTGAAGGTGCAGGTTCACCTCCTACCCGAGTAAGATTAATTGCATTGTCATGAACAAATACCTGGTAGAACGGTGATTCTGATCCCTTTATGATGTAATTCAACATCAATGTTTTTTGATTTGGGTTCTCCATTTGTTCCATAGCAAACTCGTACGCTTTGACGTTACCATACATTTTATCAATGAGATGATCTACCTTCGCCTTGATTTCCTGATCGGTTAAAGTAATGAGTGGCTTCTCCTTAGGCTCCCAATTCTCTTGATCCACGTGTTCAATCTCACCCGAAATACCGTTAGTATGAAGGGTAATCTTTTTGCCGGTTCCTCCTTTCTCCTGCAGTATGATGCTTGTTTGGTTCACTTTCATTTGGGATAAACCGGTGGAGTCTGCCGGTTTGAGTACGTCACCTTGAGCGTTGCTTGCATTGATAATCTCAAACGATCTTGTTTCGGGAAATGCGCTATACAGCTTCTCAAGTGTTGCTTTGCCAACCTCATCCACCTTGACTTGTTCAGCGGTCATTGGTTTTCTAGTCATCATTTCAATCATGGTAGGGGCCGCAAATGCTGCGGTTGGAATCAAAGTCGCAGCGGCAACTATTCCGCCGATTAATTGTTTTTTCATGGTTAATTCGCTCCTTTTTCGTTGCAAATATTGAGAATACGATTGTTTACGAATAACTGGTACATATCTTCATTTTGCATTCGGAGGGCCCTCCTGAATAAGCAGCTTACACCCTATATTGTCTCTGTATCGGAAAAAGGTTCGGTTCTCTTCTTATTTTTTTTCCTGCATTAGGAGGGAAGCCTTGCGTCGTTGCATCCAGCGTACTCTAAATAAAGGCGAAGCATTTTTTATGGAGAAACGATGTCGTATTTGTTTCATTTTGTTGAACATGGTCGGTTTTTTGACTTGGCTAGTGGATGGTGACACCTCTATCGTTCCCCTTTAAAGTAAGGCGTGATCATAATCACGCAATGCGATAGGAGATGAGTAACATGAAGACACCCAAAGCGCTCCGCTGGTTCGCGTCCATATCCATGCTGGCGATGCTGCTCTTGACAACGACCGGGTGTGCGGAAAACATGATCGTGCTCGATCCCAAAGGGCCGATTGCCGAACAGCAGCGGGATTTAATGTTGATTTCCACGGTGCTGACTTGCATTATTATCGTGCCTGTCCTCGTGCTCACGGCAATCATCGTTTGGCGTTACCGGGACAAGAAAGGCAGAAAAGCGAAATATATGCCGGACTGGGAGCACAGCACGAAGCTGGAAACGATCTGGTGGGGGATTCCGATCGTGATCATTACCATTCTGGGCATCATTACCATAAAGAGCACGTATGCCCTGGAGCCGTCCAAGCCGCTCGTATCGGATAAAAAACCGCTGACCGTTCAAGTGACCTCGCTGGACTGGAAATGGTTATTCCAATATCCCGAGCAGGGAATCGCGACCGTGAACCACGTCCAGATCCCGAAGGGCGTACCGGTCCGCTTCGAGATTACGGCCGATGCGCCGATGAATTCGTTCTGGATTCCGCAGCTCGGCGGGCAGATGTACGCGATGTCCGGCATGGCGATGACGCTTTATTTGCAAGCGGACGAGCAAGGACAATACTGGGGGTCGGGTGCGAACTTTACCGGAAAAGATTTTGCCAAAATGTTCTTTGACGTGAAATCCACTTCACAGGAAGAGTTTGACCAATGGGTACGCGAGGTCAAAGCATCGTCTCCGGTGCTGACGCTGGAAGGATATAAGCAGCTGGCGCTGCCTTCCGCTTCGGACGTGAAGACGTTCTCCGCGTTTCCGGAAGGCTTGTTCAATATGACGGTGACCAAGTACGCTTCCTCGCACAATCACGGCTTGTCCTGGAAGGACATTCAGAAGATCAAGATCCAAGAGTAGCGGGCTTCGCTTCGATTTGAAATGTAAGGAGAGAGTGGTCCATGTGGGAGAAAGTAAAAAGCTTCGCCTCGGAATTTTTTGTGACGGGCGACCCGATGATTTACGGTGCGGATGTCGCCATCGTGATCACGATCATCGGCATTGTATTCGGACTTACCTATTTAAAAAAATGGGGCTGGCTGTGGCGTGAATGGTTGACAACTGTCGATCATAAAAAAATCGGCATCATGTATATGTTCGCCGCTTTCCTGATGCTGTTCCGCGGCGGTGTGGATGCGCTCCTGATGCGGGCACAGCTGGCGATGCCGGAGTTGAGCTTCCTGGCGCCGGATCATTACAATCAGATCTTCACCACGCATGGCGTGATTATGATTTTGTTCATGGCGATGCCGTTCATGTTCGGTTTGTTTAACGTGATGGTGCCGCTGCAGATCGGGGCGCGCGATGTCGCCTATCCTTTTCTGAATGCGCTAAGCTTCTGGTTATTTTTCGCGGGCGCGATGCTGTTTAACTTGTCCTTTGTCATCGGAGGATCGCCGGATTCGGGGTGGCTCGCTTATCCGCCTTATTCGGAACGCATGTTCAATCCGGGGGTCGGTCAAGATTTCTATATCTGGGGAATCCAGATTTCGGGGATCGGCAGCTTGATGACCGGCATCAACTTTATCGTGACCATTCTGAAAATGCGGGCACCCGGCATGAAGCTGATGAAAATGCCCATGTTCCCGTGGTCGGTGTTATCGAGTTGTATCGCGATTATATTTTCGTTTCCCATCTTGACGGCCACCTTGGCGCTGCTCTTTCTGGACCGTTATTTGGGCGCGCATTTTTTCACGCTGGACGGCGGCGGCAATCCGATGATGTATATCAATCTGATCTGGATGTGGGGGCACCCCGAGGTATATATCCTCATTCTGCCGGCCTTCGGCATTTTCTCGGAGATCGTGAGCACCTTTGCGAAGAAAAAGCTGTTCGGCTACAAATCGATGGTGTATGCCATGATGATCATCAGTATTTTATCGTTTCTTGTATGGGCGCATCACTTCTTCACGATGGGCTCCGGCGCAGATGTCAACGCATTCTTTGCGCTCACGACGATGCTGATCGCGATCCCGACGGGCGCCAAAGTGTTCAATTGGCTGTTTACGATGTTCCGGGGAAAGATCACCTTCGAGACGCCCATGCTGTGGACGATCGGTTTTATCGTGTGCTTTATCATCGGCGGGCTGACAGGAGTGCTTCTGTCGGTCGCCCCTGCGGATTTTCAATTCCATAACAGTTACTTCCTGGTCTCGCATTTTCACAATACGATCATCGGCGGCGTCGTGTTCGGTTATTTCGCCGGCTTGTATTATTGGTGGCCGAAGCTGTTCGGCTTCAAGCTGAACGAGCGTATCGGCAAATGGGCGTTCTGGTTCTGGAATATCGGATTTTACGTCTGCTTCATGCCGCAATATGTGCTCGGGTTGATGGGGATGACACGGCGCCTTGTGACGTACGGATGGGATAAAGGATGGTGGGAGTTGAACCTGGTCTCCACCGTCGGGGCGGCTTTGATGGGCATAGCCTTCTTGTTCCAATTATGGCAAATCGTATACAGCATCAAGCATTTTCAAAAAGACGAAACGGGCGACCCGTGGAACGGACGCACGCTGGAGTGGTCGATTCCTTCCCCTGCGCCGCACTATAATTTTGCAACGCTGCCGCAGGTCTCGTCCCAGGACGAGTGGTGGGAGGAGAAGCAGCGCAGAGCACGCGGGCAGCTTGCTCCGGTTCGGCCGAAGCTGGAGCCGATCCATATGCCCAAAAATTCGGGGATTCCTTTTGTGATGTCGATGTTCTGGTTCGCGGCCGGATTCGGTTTTGTATTCGACTGGCTCTGGCTGACGGTCTCCGGTCTGGTGGGGGTAGCCGTGTGCATGCTTGTTCATTCCTTCAACTACAAAACCGATTACTATATCCCTGTTGAGGAAATTAAACGCACGGAAGCTGCGATGAGGGGGTAACCAAGAATGGCACAAATAAACGGACATGCCCACGTATCAAGTACGGGTCATCACGACCATCCGGATCTGGAGGAAATGCGCACATTCGGCTTCTGGATCTACCTGATGACGGACGTGATTATTTTCGGCACCTTGTTTGCCACCTATATCGTCCTGCAGGGCAATCGAAACGGCGGGCCCGGGCCTGCCGAGCTGTTCCAACTGGGCGGGATTATTGCCAGCACGTTCATTCTGCTAACGAGCAGCTATACAAGCGGTCTTGCCGTGCTTGCGATGCACAAAGGAAAACTTAAAGCGCTCATGGGATGGCTGGGCGTGACGGTACTGCTCGGCGCGGCCTTCGTTGTGCTGGAGATCAATGAATTTATTCATCTGGTGCACGAGGGAGCGACCATTAGCACGAGCGCATTTCTATCGGCTTTCTTTACTTTGGTCGGGACGCACGGGCTTCACGTCTCCCTTGGATTAGTCTGGATGATTGCACTGATTATTCAGCTTGCGAAGCACGGAATCACGCCGGTAACCAAGCGCAAAGTGAACGTGATCAGCCTGTTCTGGCATTTCCTGGATGTTGTGTGGATCTTCGTATTTACAATTGTTTATTTGATGGGGGTGAGATAGATGGCGCAGCATGACCTAACCACTCCGCATGACGCCGAGAGCCATGGCACGTTCAAATCGTATACGACCGGCTTCCTGTTCTCCATCATATTGACGATCATTCCCATTGCCGTCGTCATGTCCGGCTGGCTTCAAGGGGTGGCGAGCACCCTCGTTCTGATGGCGGCAGCCGTGCTGCAGTTCGCCGTTCAATTGATCTATTTCATGCATCTGCGGGAGGAGAAAAAGCCTCGCTATAACTTGGTGAGCTTGATTTTGGGCTTGATCATTTTGCTGCTTGTCGTCGCCGGTTCTATGTGGATCATGCTGTACAATATGGTGGCCACATGAGCAGGACGTCCGCAAATGCTGCGGCATTGATGAGGAAAGACAGGGGGAGCATAAGCGACTGGATTCAACTGACCAAGCCCCGAATTCTGCAGCTCAATCTCGTCGCTGCGTTTGGCGGGTATTGGCTGGCTTCCCGATGGGTGACGGACTGGGGCCTGTTGTTTTGGATGCTGCTGGGCACCACGTTAACGATGGCCTCCTCGTGCGTCATCAACAACATCTGGGACCGGGAGTTGGATCGAAAGATGAGCCGGACGAAGGATCGGCCCCTCGCGACCGGTCGTTTGAACATCAGGGGCGTGCTGGTGTACGCCCTGGCCCTCGGAATAGCGGGAGAAGCCGTCCTGTTCTGGAAAGTCAACGCGCTGTGCGGCTGGCTCGGATTGCTCGGCATGTTTGTCTATATCGTCATTTACACAATGTGGCTAAAGCGCACCTCGACCTGGAGCACGTCCGTTGGAGGCGTGTCCGGCGCCATGCCGCCGGTCATTGGGTACTGCGCGTTTACCCATGAGGCCGACGCTGGCGCGCTGCTGTTGTTCGCCTTGTTATTCCTGTGGCAGCCCGCCCACTTCTGGTCGCTCGCCATCCGGCGCGTCGACGAGTACCGGGCGGCAGGCTTCCCGCTTTTGCCGGTTCGTAAAGGGGTGCCTCGGACGAAGCTGCAAATGATTCCTTATGTCGTTCTGCTTCTTCCGACCACTGTACTGATCTACGCGTACGGTTATGCAGGTGTTATGTTCCTCACGCTCTCTTTGCTGGCCGGTCTCGTCTGGACGTGGCATACGTTAACTGGCCCTGCCGCATCGGATAACGGGAAGTGGGCCAAAACCAACTTTCTGATTTCGGTGAATTACTTGACGGCGGTCTTTATCATAATGATTCTGGACACTACGGGCCGCCCAATCTAATGAGGATGAATGGGGAGAGGATCGTTTTGCGGGCGTCGCTTCCGTTTTTTCTGATTGTTGTCATGTCAGCAGTTGCCTTATCCGCGTGCAGCAGTCAGGCGACAGATCAAGGGCAAGGGATGACCGCTTCGGCAGATGCAAAAGCAGAGGCGATCTATAAGAAGCAGTGTCTGTCCTGCCATGCTGCCGATCTCAGGGGAAAAGTAGGCCCTGGCTTGCAGGAGATTGGCTCCAAAATGACGGAGCAGCAGCTGTTCGGGATCATACAGGATGGCGCGAGAGGAATGCCTGCCTTCAAGAAAGTGTTAAGTGCCGAAGAAATTCAGGCTTTATCGCAATGGCTCTCGACAAAGAAATAGGGCAAGGGGGGATTCGGTGAAAAAAGCGTTCTTCTACGTCATATTGGGATTGATCCTTGTCGTTGTTTCCGCTTGCGGCAGCGGCAAGTCCAAACAGCTTAATTACGAGGTTAAACCTTTCGAGGCCGTCAACCAAGACGGGAAACCGGTATCCTTGTCCGATTTGAAAGGCAAGGTCTGGATTGCGGACTTTATGTTCACGTATTGCGCAACGGTATGTCCGACGATGACGGCCAACATGACGGAATTGCAAAAGCGGTTAAAATCGGCGGGCGTGAAGGCGGAGCTGGTCTCCTTCTCCGTTGATCCGGAGCGCGACAATCCGGAGGCGTTAAAAGCTTACCTCCAAAAATTTGACGCCGATTTCTCGAATTGGCATGCATTAACCGGATATAAATTCGACGAGATCAAAACCTTCGTCCTGAGTTCGTTTAATACGGTTGTGGCGAAGGATACGTCCTCCGATCAAGTCATTCACGGCACTTCGTTTTTTTTGGTCAACCCGGCGGGCACGGTTATAGCCAAGTACGACGGGATGACGGATACGCCTTACGATAAAATATTGAAAGATATTCAAGCGCTACAGCAGTAGGGGCTCTGGCGGGGGAGGAGCTGATCGGGTTGGAAAGAGTCCTACGCTCTTCTTGGACGCGGGCACTAATGCTTGTCCTAATCCTGTTCGCCATCGGCTATGCGGTATTTCAATCGCTGGCGGATAAACGCGAGGAGGTGGAGGTCGGCCGGAAGGCGCCGGATTTTGCGTTAACCAATTTGCAGGGGCAAACGGTGCGCTTATCCGACTATGGCGGGACAGGAGTTCTTCTAAACTTCTGGGCCTCCTGGTGCGACCCGTGCGTCAATGAAATGCCGCTGCTGAACGAAGCCTACGGGCGGTTGCCGGGCGTTGAAATCGTTGCGGTCAATATGGGAGAAACGAAGGAAAGGGCAAGCGAATTTGCCGACCGTCATCACTTGAAGCTCCCTATCCTGCTTGATTCCCAAGGAGAAGTGAAAAAAAAGTATAAAATCAGCGGCTTACCGGCAACGTTTCTGGTTGACGACAAGGGGCGAATCGTGCAGAAGTTCTCAGGGGAGCTAAATCGTTCCGATGTCATAAATTTCATGGAACGCATTCAGCCGAAGTCTGGACGCAACTAGCTTACGAATCGAAATGTCTTACTTAAAAGAGGAGATGCTGCTCATGCAAATGCCGCTTGGAACGGGGACAAGCATTATTTTGAGGTTGGAGTACGATCAAGGAGTCGTAAACTTTGGAGCTATCGCATCGGCATTAAGCGATTCCGGCGGGGACATCGTAGCGATAGACACCAATCGGGTGAGCTCTTCGAGAACCGTAAGAGACATTACGGTCAATCTGAACGACTCGCACGATGTTGACCGCGTCGTTTCCTCGGTTGAACAGCTTCCCGGGGTTAAGCTGATCAACGTATCGGACCAGACCTTCCTCATGCATTTGGGTGGCAAGCTCGAAATGCATCCCAAGGTGCCGATCAAAAATCGGGATGACCTGTCCCGTGTCTACACGCCGGGTGTAGCCCGGATTTGTATGGCGATCCATGATGACCCTTCCCGGGCCCATACGCTGACGATCAAGCGAAATACGGTAGCCGTCGTCTCCGACGGCTCTGCCGTTCTCGGGCTCGGAAATATCGGCCCGGAAGCCGCCATGCCCGTCATGGAAGGCAAAGCTGTACTGTTTAAGCAGATGGCCGGCGTTGATGCCTTCCCGATCTGTCTGAACACGCAGAATACGGACGAAATTGTTGCCATTGTCAAAGCGATCGCTCCGTCATTCGGCGGTATCAATCTCGAAGATATTTCGGCTCCCCGCTGCTTCGAGATCGAAGAACGGCTCCAGAAAGAGCTGGATATCCCGGTATTTCATGACGATCAACATGGAACCGCCGTCGTCATTCTGGCCGCCTTGTTAAATGCTTTGAAGGTCGTCGGCAAAAAGCTGGAGCAGTGCCGGGTTGTCGTGTGCGGGATCGGGGCGGCAGGAATGGCCTGCTCCAAAATATTGCTGGCCTCCGGGGTGATGGACCTGATTGGCGTTGACCGCCTCGGAGCCATTGTTCGCGGAGACGCTTATCCACATGAGGTATGGAATTGGTTTGCCGAGCATACGAATCCGCTTATGGTTCGGGGCAGCCTCTCCGAGGTGATCGAGGGAGCGGACGTATTTATCGGATTGTCCGGTCCGGGAGTACTGAAGGTCGAAGACGTGAAACGGATGGCGGCGGACCCGATCGTATTTGCTATGGCCAATCCGACCCCGGAAATTATGCCGGAGGAAGCTGAGCCCTATGTACGTGTCATGGCTACAGGGCGCTCGGATTATCCGAATCAGATCAATAACGTCTTATGCTTTCCGGGGATTTTTCGGGGCGTGTTGGATTGCAGAGCTTCGCAAATTACGGAAACGATGAAGCTTGCCGCCGCCCATGCGATTGCCTCCGTGGTTAGCGACGAAGAATTAAATGAGCAATATATTATTCCAAGCGTATTTAACCATCAGGTGGCGGATCGAGTCAGCAAGGCGGTTATCGCGGCAGCCTGCGATGCCGGGGTAGCGCGCCGCAGCCGGGATTCCCGCGATATCTGAAGCGTGTTGGCCTAACTTCGGCACACGTGCAAATAAGGTCAGTAAAAAAGGTGAATGAAATAGCTTGTATTCATGAATACAAAGCTTTCATTCACCTTTTTAGTTAGATTGGGCAAGAACGGCCCGAAGAGCTGTGGCAAATTTGGCAATGCCCGGAACGATTTCGTCTGCCTTAGGCCGTGCAAAAGTAAACCGCACATAACCGGAATCCGATCCGTAGACGCTGCCGGGAACAAAGATGACGCCATGGCGAATCGCTTCTTCGAACAGTTTGTTGTCGCTCACCTCGGGTATGATTTTACACCACAGATGCAAGCCTCCTTGTGGAATCGAGAAGCTGACCAGATCCGGCAGCTCTTGGCGAAGCGCGCTTATCAGCAAATCCCGCTTGTAGAGCAGATGCATCCGCAGACGGTCCAGATGAGGCTGGACATACGGAGACTTCAAGAATTGCGCAGCCACCTGCTGCGGAACGACGCTAAGTCCGAAATCCATCTGCTGTCTGGCATCCGCCAGCCGCTCGACAACGGAATGAGGAGCAACCATCCATCCGACGCGCAGCCCGGACGCGGCGATCTTGGAGAAGGAGCCGATATAGAGAACCGAGCCGATCGGGTCCATCGATTTGAGCGGCTGTGGCGGCATCCCGTTATAAGCCGTCAAGCTAAAGGGATCGTCTTCGACGATAGGGAGTCCCAACTCGCTCGCAACGTCAAGCAGCTCAATACGGCGTTCGGGATCAAGGGCAATACCCGTCGGGTTCTGATAATTCGGATTGATGAACACCATCTTGATCCGGTGCTTTTTGTAAAGGGAGCGAACATCCTCGGGCCGAATTCCTTTCGCGTCAACCGGCAGACGGAACAAGCGAAGACCGGCCGATTGAAACATAGGCAGCGAATAGCAGTAGGAAGGATCTTCGATAGCAACCGCATCTCCGGGGGCCAGCAAGCACTGGGTAATTAAATACAAGGATTGCTGGGAGCCGGATGTAATAAGAATCGACGATTCCGTCGTTTGAATTCCCCGGTATTGACTTAAATACGTGACGAGCGCTTCGCGGAGCGGCCCAAATCCTTGCGGATTGGCATATCCGAGATAGGCCGTATAGTGGTTTTCGTCCATAAGTGTATTAATCTCTTCCACCGGAGAGATGTCCGCGCCAAGCTCCCCGCTGGCAAAATCAATCAACGTGTTGTCTTGTTGAAGAGCTTCCCTGACCCGGCGCAAAAAAGGCAGATTAGGCAGGAAGCTCCCGCCTTCGACATACCGGTGCCAGTTCGGGGTATGCTTCGGTGTGACACCCCATTTAAACTTGCTTACCCGGGTTCCGCTTCCCGTACGGCTTTCCACGATCCCAAGCGCGCGCAGCTCGGCATAGGCGAGGATCACGGTGCTTCGATTGACTCCCAACTGCTCGGCTAACTTTCGTTCGGAGGGCAGCAGACTGCCTGGCGGAAACTCGCCATATGAAATTCGCCGTTCGATATCATCGGCAATCTGTTGATATAGAGGCTGGTTACTGTGACGATCGGGCTGCCGCATGAGGCTCATCCCCTCTCCTGGTGATTTCTATCACAGAATCATTTTCATCATAACATTGGACTTGTAAATAAAACGCCGCTCTTTTTATCAAAAGCATGGCGAATCTATATCAATCTATTGAACATGGATGGGGACTTTGTCTATGAATTGGATGGTTTCGCTGTTGGGGATACCAGGATTGTTGCTACGTTGTCGGATGGCCTCTAAATGCGGCTGTTGAGGTAGTTTCTTGCATTTCATATTTCGATGATGATTGAAATAACGGTCACAGAAGCCGCCGGGGCTTTGCCGGTATATCGCAGCATGTGATGATGGCGGCCGCTGCGGTTTGTTCGCATGATTTCAAAAATAAAAAGCTTTGACAACC
>NZ_JAMZAW010000052.1 GCF_024158745.1 Paenibacillus tyrphae
GAAAGAAGCTAGGCCCAAACAAGCTGCCTAGCTCCTTTTTCATTCAA
Organism: Paenibacillus tyrphae; assembly: GCF_024158745.1. Classification (GTDB taxonomy): domain Bacteria; phylum Bacillota; class Bacilli; order Paenibacillales; family NBRC-103111; genus Paenibacillus_G; species Paenibacillus_G tyrfis_A. The sequence continues at coordinate 48 of NZ_JAMZAW010000052.1, forward strand.
CTATTCACCCTTTTTACCATCTGAGACTGTCCCGCAGATTCTAAAATAGTTACTTTTGGGACAGCCTCTTTTTTGTTGTACTAAAAAACTTGACATATCGATAATTTGCGATATTATAATGTGTATGGAGCCGATTGAAATTTTTAAAGCACTGTCCAATGAGTCCAGGTTGCACATTTTGCATTGGTTGAAAGAGCCCGAAAAACATTTTGCGCCCCACGAAGGGATTGATATGAGAAACATTGGGGTATGCGTCGGTCAAGTCACGGAAAAGTTGAAAATGACTCAGTCTACAGCTTCTCAATATTTATCGATTCTCCAACGAGCAGGGCTTTTAAAGACGGAACGTATCGGCAAGTACACGTACTATAAAAGAAACGAGGAAACAATCCGCGAAATCGGTGCGTTTTTTAACAACGAAATCTAACGATTACAAACTGAATGCTCTCCTGAGGATTCGGTTTGTTTCAAGCCTACATATCGACAAATTAAAATATGTAGATTTTATGCTCAACACATCGATAATTTATAATTTATAGATGTGAAATGAATAAGGAGTGATGAAATTGAAGGCGAGCACTTGGAAAGTTTATTTTTTGGCAATTGTCAGTTTTTTAGTCGGGACATCCGAGTATGTCATTTCAGGGATTTTAGATAAGATCTCGGATACGATGGGGATCTCGATTACTTCGGCTGGGCAGCTTGTTACTGTTTTTTCATTTGTGTATGCGATTTGCACTCCCATCCTGATGGCATTGACGGCAAAAATAGAGCGGCAAAAACTGCTCGTTGGGGCACTCGGAATCTTTGTGGTAGCGAATATCTTGTCTTTTGTTCTGCCGGGATTCGGACTTTTTGTCCTTGCGCGCGTGATAATGGCTTTAGGTGCAGGAATGGTTGTTGTCACCGCCCTGGATATTGCAGCGAAAATCGCACCCGAAGGTAAACAGGCCAGTTCCATAGCAACCGTGGTAATGGGGTTCACTACGTCATTAATTATCGGTGTTCCTCTCGGACGCATGATCGCTTCGGCTTACGGCTGGAAATCGGTGTTCGGTTTCATCGCCATAACAGGGCTTCTGGCTATCTTTGTTCTATACAAAACGATCCCGCAAGTGAAAGGGGATGCTCCCGTACCTTTATCCAAGCAGCTTGCTCTTCTAAAAAGCAAAAAAGTGGCGCTTGGACTCTCGATCACTTTCTTCTGGCTCGGCGGCTACTCTATTGCGTATACCTACATTTCTCCTTATCTTCTCAAGGTTGCCAGTTTGAATGAAGATGTGCTGAGCGGAGTCCTGCTGGCGTTCGGCGTGGCCAGTTTAATCGGCTCCAAATTCGGCGGCTACAGTACGGATAAATGGGGAGTTTCTTCCACGTTAACCGGGGGCATGCTCTTGCACATCGCGGCTCTCATTTTACTATCTGTTGCTGTCACCCTAACGAATTCTTGGTTGTTCGTTGTCGCCGTACTTGTATTATGGTCATTTGCAGCGTGGTCATCCGGTCCTACGCAGCAATACAATTTGATCCGAATCGAGCCGAATTATTCGGGAGTCATGCTCGGGCTCAACCAATCCATAATGCAATTATCGATGGCAGCAGGAGCGGGAATTGGCGGCCTGGCCGTGGATCGGGTATCTTTAGCATCCATCCCGTGGTTCGGGACGATCGGTGTAGCAATTGCCGTTATGGCCTCGTTTTTATTATTTGCATGGATAAGAGAGGAGGCAAGAAAAGCGAGCAAGCCGCAGAAGCATGCTCTGTCGGACTGATTCAGATATTCGGGCTCCCCAAATCGATCAATCGGCAAACCAGCGGGAGCATTAAAATCACTTTTGGAAACCCATGTCTATCCGATGTGGGTTTCTCTTTGTTTTGGCGTCTCGCAGATAGAGGATACCCGTGAAAGCAAAGCGAATATTAAACATATCGAGGTGAGCCGGATTTTTTTATTGGTTTTCCTTGCCAGATTTCATTAGGGGAGTTAGAGTATAACAAGAGATGAAGAAAATGACGGAGATACATTATTTATTGCCTATTGACTGCATTTATTTGTCTGATGAAATAAGTGAGATTAAAAATTTAATGGGTATACAATTTGACGACGACTTTCTAGTATCAAAATACGATTCTTACGGTATAGGACGTGGCGATGTTATTGTATTCAAAGGAGAGAGAGAAAGCCCGGAGTTTATGCTGTTTGACTTATATCATTCATTCACAGATCAGCATTTTATGGTCTTATTTGGAGTACGCTGCTTCGAACCCTGTAACATTAAAAAATTGATGTTGGGTTTACATAATAAGAGTGAACCTACCAGCAAATTTATCATGAGTGAAGGAAACGACTTAAGCAGCATGGCCGATTTCACCAATTATCCCAAAATCATAAAGTATGGCGATCAGGTTTATAACCAACGCATAGAACTGTATGTAAATAAATCAAACAAATAAAAATCTAATTCAAGGACATATACATAATGAAAAATAAAACAATTTCTATTGCTACCATTCTATTCGTACTATTCGTTTTGTATTTTAACAAAGGTTGGATTCTAACGAATCTTTCAACACCAGCAAGCAACGAAGCTGAAAGCGCAGTTGTACTCCATTTTCCATCGGACCGTTTTCCAGAGACTGGGGCCCACATAAAAGCGGCGATTGAGCATGGGAAATCCTCTATCTGTACAATCGATAGAAAGGGCGCTGAAGCCAATCGAAAAGAGTCTCTAAAAGGCGTGCCCGTAAAGCCTAATTTGGATCGAGACGAGTTTCCCATGGCCATGTGCGCAGAAGGCGGAAAAGGAGCCGATATCATGTATATAAGCCCTTCCGACAATCGAGGAGCGGGATCTTGGGTAAGCAATCAATTGGAAAAGTATCCCGATGGAACGCGAGTGAAGATTGTTGTGAAGTGAAGTACGGCCAATGGCTCAAGTCCATTGGCACCCGCATGAAAGAAACATGAATAGCAGCTCTTGCTATTCATTTATTTTGCTAATCGCTATGGTGTTCGTTAATTTATGAATAGAGTAGCCATTCAGCATAAATTGAACAATACTATCGTTAAATTTAACTTCGGATCCTTCTTCAAAAGTAAATTTATAGGCTTCCAAAGGATTGTCGGTATGTTTAAGGTTACGCATGAGCTCGAATATGGCATGAACCGGGTCAACAAATAAGTAGCCGCGATCAGGATGATACAGTAAATAATTCACGCTTTGCTCAATAATCTTATGCATCTTTACTCACTCGCTCCAATCAATAAGCAATTTATTTTTTTGCGGTAAGAATGAAAGCACAAAGAGTATATCACAATTTTTGGAATTGGTCATTAGACATTTTGATGATTATTGCATTAGTACGCAATAAATTCATCATTTTACGAAAAAAAATATGAGTTTTTTTTGGTATTGTAGCAAACAAACCGCAGTATTTTAATAAATTAATATTTATTCGGTCATATATTCAATCAGACATTTTGCAATGTATTCCTTGTAATTGGGTAATTCTTCGCACAGCCACACTTTCCCTAATTCTGAAGGCGTATACATGGCATTCAGAGCTTTGGCAAAATAAGCCGCCCAATTCAGGATCTCCTCCGAATTCTCATACCCCAAGTAATAAACCGGCTCGATTGCTTTTTTTAATAACGATTCGATTAATGATGGTTTATATTTGGCAATTGATGAAAGAAACGAGAAATATCCCTCTGCGGCTGATTCACAATTGTAGCTGGGAATCCAAGAAATAAATTTTTCAACAAGTTCGGCATCAGCCATAGAAGTATCTCCGTCTTCAATCCCTCGTTGAATAATTTCCATTTCACGATATGTTGGCATGAATTCATCACTCCTAATTCATTTCGATTTCCCTATCATTATAATCGGCAATCCTTAGTTCCATTGAAAACAAAAAATGTTCATTTTTTGTTTAGTTCGACCTTATATATTTACTTAGGTCTTAAATATACAGGAGAGGATGAAAAAAGATGTATCCGTCGTGGAAGAAATATGCGGCCGAATTCATCGGGACTTTGGTACTCGTGCTGATCGGCTGCGGAAGTGCAGCTACGGCAGGGGGCGAGTTGGGGTATCTTGGAAGCGCCTTCGCGTTTGGTCTGTCCATCGTCGCGATGGCCTATGTGATCGGTCCGATCTCAGGATGCCATATTAATCCTGCCGTTTCATTGGCAATGCTCATACGCGGGAGGATGCCCCGCAAGGAATTCCTGGGTTATGTGATTGCTCAGACAGCCGGAGCCGTTATGGGTTCGGCACTGCTATCCGCGATTATCCAATCAACAGGCAAGCCTGTAGCCAGTCTGGGGCAGAACGGATTCGGCGAAGGGTACGGGATCGGGATAACCGGTACGATGGCATTCATCGTGGAAATCGTTTTGACGTTCATTTTCATTTACACCATTCTGGGAGTCACGTCCGATGCTGCTAACAGTCATGTTGCAGGTCTTGTTATCGGTTTGTCGCTAGTGCTGGTTCACATTCTGGGCATCGGCCTTACCGGCACTTCCGTTAATCCGGCTAGAAGCTTCGGACCGGCAGTCCTATTGGGTGGGGAAGCGTTAGCGGAACTATGGGTATTTATTGTGGCTCCTCTTATCGGGGCGGTACTGGCTGCCATTGCGTACCGGCGGTTGAATGTCAACAAAGAAGCGTGATTCGGTAGGGCAATTGGGCCTATCCGGATGCAATGAACCACCAATTAAAACGATGTATTAGTTCAACCCCCTCCGATACAAGGCGGGGGTATTTAGCGTTCCCTTCGTGCCATTGACATTGTTGTGTATATTGTATATTCTGTGTATGTAAGAGATACACAGTTGTGATTTGTGGAGGTCCCATGAAAATTATTATTTCCAATACATCCGATCCGCCGATCTATCAGCAAATCAAAGATCAAATCAAGGACGCTATTATTCGCGGTGAATTAAAAGAAGGGGAAATGCTGCCATCGATACGTGCCTTGGCCAACGATCTGCGCGTAAGTGTCCTTACGACCCGAAGAGTATATGACGAACTTGAATCGGAAGGATTTATTACGACCAAAGCAGGCAAAGGGTCATTTGTCGCCAAGGAAAACTTTGAGCTGCTATTGGAATCGAAACGGCATATGGTTGAAGTGAAGCTCACGGAAGCGTGGAAAACCGCCCGTTCGTTAGGCATCAGCAAAAGCGAATTATATGCCATGATGGATTTGCTGTTTGAGGAGGGGGAAGAATGAAGCCCATTTTAGAGGTAGCAGGATTGAAGAAAGACTTGGGGAATTTCAGACTGGATGATGTCGGTTTTTCTTTGATCGAGGGCTGTATTACAGGATTCATTGGGGTGAACGGCGCCGGAAAAACGACGACCATTAAACTGATTCTCGGATTAATGTTGAAGGACGCGGGAGAGATACAATTTTTCGGAAAAGATGTTCAAAGAAACGAACGAGAATTCAAAAACCGTATTGGGATTGTCCTGGACGAAGGATATTTCTATGACGAGTTAACCATGCTGGAGATGAAAAACATTGTGGCCCCGGCCTATTCTAATTGGGATAACGCTTTGTTTAACCGGCACATGGAACGATTTGGGCTGCAATTGAATCAAAAAATAGGGACGCTTTCCAAAGGGATGCGCATGAAATATGCCATCGCGTTGGCGATTTCCCATCAGGCGGACTTATTAATTATGGATGAACCGACGAGCGGGCTCGATCCGCAGGTGAGATTGGAATTGATGGACATCCTGCTTGATTATGTGAAGGACGGAAAAAGCGTCTTTTTATCTTCGCACATCACTTCGGATTTGGATAAAGTTGCAGACGCGCTAATTCTAATTGACAACGGTCGAATCGTCTTCAGTGAAGAGAAAGACATCTTGCTAGACAGGCATGGATTCGTGAAAGGAGATCCTAGCGAGCTGAATGAGGCTACAAGAAAAATGTTTTTAACCTTGCACGAAACCGAGTATGGATTTTCCGGCGTGACGAACGATAAAGCGGCCGTACGTCAGCACATGCAACATGCGCTCATTGAAAGGCCGACCATTGAAGATATTATGTTAGGCTACATTAGGAGGTGACCCCGATGCTGTTTCATCTTGTAAAAAAGGATTTCCTGCTCGCAAAAAAATATTGGATCATCATGCTGCTTGCAGCAATGGTGCTGCCGGTCTTCATGCATACGAAGCTCGACTTCATTGCAGGGGAGTTTCTGCCTTTCTTTCTAAGTACGCTGTACATTGTTTTTTTGCTGTACAGTACGGTTTCCATGATGGAATATAAATACAAAGGCTCGTCGCTTCTTTGTGCGACCCCATATACAAGAAAGACGATCGTGATGTCAAAGTATTTTTTTGTCGTTGCCATTTTTATCGGTTGCTGCAGTTTGTACACTATTGCGGCTCTGATCAGTCCGGTGAAAGTCGGGTTACTTGATCTGTCCGAGGTAGGAAGAACGTTCCTCTTGCTAAGTATTATTTTCGGAGTCATGATCCCGGTTCAATATCGTTTCGGTTACGAAAAATCGAGATATATATTCTTTTTTCTGATCTTCCTGACGCCTTTCGTATTGCCGAACATCATGAAATTATTGCAGCAGAATGGAGCCGTATTCCCGGCCTCGCTTCCTTTTTCACTATTCGTGCTGGACGTGCTCTTTGTTTTACTGGCGTTTGTGATCGGGGGAATCTCGATGGTCCTATCCATTCGGATTTTTTCTAACAAAAATCTGTGATACTCAAGGGGAGCATAGCGATGAACTTCAACCGGAAAACGATCTTTTACTGTTTATTAGGGATCATTCTTGCTGCGAGTGCTTGGAGCCAAGCTATGAATAAAAGTTACCTTGCTATATTTCCGCTCTTTGGTTCCGTTGCTTTTTTTGTAAATGCTTGGCGAGCGAAGAATAAGTAATTTATACTAATCATATGTGCATTTATATTATATACTTGCCTGAAGGGAGAGTGAAGCTTGTGCCCGATACCTGCGTTCCGTCTGGCGTGAAGCTAAAAGATACCGGCTTTGGATATACGTTGTCCGTCATAGGCGGTAAATATAAAATGATCATTATGTATTGGCTGGCTGAAAATAAGGTGATGCGGCATAACGAGCTGAAGCGAAGTATCGGTACCATTTCCTTTAAATCGTTAAGCATCATGTTAAAAGAGCTGGAGGCCGATGGTCTGATCCTACGTAAAGAATTCCCCCAAGTACCTCCAAAAGTGGAATATTCCTTATCTGAACGCGGTCTTTCTCTCATCCCCTTGTTAAATATGATGTGCGAGTGGGGAGAGAAGAACAGCTTGCCGGCTCAGGAGGTTTAAATCAAAAGAAGTATCTCCGCAACAAGGAAATACTTCTTTTTTTAGCTTAATAAAGCTACCACTTACAGGTTGTCGATAAAATTCACGTAATCTTGTGCGCTTTTTTCCAATTCGCTTGCAGAGGACTCGATTTCTTCGCCAGGCACATTTTCGCCAGGCGCACTTTCCTTACCGTAAAACGCAAAGAACGAACGATAATCCGCTTTGCAGTATCGGAAAGTAGTTTCAAAAGGAGACAATAAATGGTCAAGCGTATAGCGATATCTACCCGCTTCACTGTAGTCTTCTTTTATAATTCCGGCAGATACGGCCAAAGCAGCTTTACGATTCTTTAATTTATCGCCTTTCGAACCATAAGCCCAGCCATAAGCTAACACATCGTCAAGCCATTTTTTCAGGAGAGGCGGGCAATTAAACCAATAAATGGGGAACTGTAAAACAACATTGCCATGCGATTCAATGAGCTGCTGTTCTTTTTCCGCATCGATGTTTCCGTCAGGGTAAACCTTATGCAATTCGTGGACCGTATACTTTTCAGGATACTTCTTAAGCTCCTCGACCCATCGCTTATTGACGACGGAAGTTTCTAGGCTTGGGTACGTTACGATAACGAGAGTTTTCACTGCTTTGTCCTCCTTGAGTATGATTTACTTCTTGAGTATAAAGTGCACGCTGCAAATATGTAAGTATGCACTTTTAGTACAGGTACTTACAAAAAGGAGAGTGTAAGAAGGGAATTATGTTAAGAGGTGAATTTGTTGTTACATAAAATCGGGGAATTTTCGAAAATCAATAAAATATCCCAGAGAATGCTAAGATATTACGACGAGAAATCGCTATTAAAGCCGAGAAAAGATGAAGTGAATGGTTATAGATACTATACGAACCGTGATATTAAAACGGTAAGCAAAATACTAAACCATGGAGGATAAGAAATAGAGGAGGCTGGAGCAGTGGAAGATAAATATACGATTCCGGATGAAAAAAGCGAACATGAAGGTACTTGGTTACAATGGCCTCATGGATACACTTATGGCGAAGATTATAAAAATGGGATAGAGCACATTTGGATCAAGATGGCAAGCGCTTTAAGCGAAGGTGAGAAAGTTCACATCGTTGCGTATAATCAAGCTGAAAAAGAGAAAATTAACAAACTCCTTACGAGCCAAGGGATAAATATGAACATGATTGATTTCTTTATTTCGCCTACGGATGATGTGTGGGCAAGGGATAATGGACCGATTTTTGTTTATGACCGTAATAAAAATCTAAAATTATGGGACCTGGGATTTAATGGATGGGGGAAGAAAGCTCCTTTTACCAAGGACGCTTCACTTCGCGAGCGCCTCAGTAAGGAATTAAACATCGAAAGAATCGATTCGCGTAAACTCGTCATAGAAGGCGGAGCTATTGAACTGGACGGCCATGGTACCTTGTTATCGACCAGAAGCTCTGTTGTGAATCCAAACCGAAATCCTGACTTATCCGAAGAGGAAATTGAAACCTATCTCGGCAGCCTTGGCGTTACGAATTTTATTTGGCTAGATGGAGTGCCAGGTGCAGACATTACCGATTTTCATATCGATGGATTTGCCAAATTTTACGACAAATCTACGATCATTACATTTTCAGAAAACGATTTGGCCGAATGGGGGCTGTCAGCCAAGGATACACAACAACAACCAGCGATTTGAGATCAACATCAGGAGGAACCGAATATGAATAAGAAAAAAATTGTAGTGATTGGTGCAGGTATTGTCGGTGCATCAATGGCTTATAACTTATCAAAGCGGAATCAGGATGTCACTTTAATCGAGAGTCATTCAACAGCGGCATGTGAAGTAACTGAAAAATCTTTCGCTTGGATTAATCCTTCGGGCCGGGTTTTAAAAAAATTTCGACATTTGTATGATGCAACGTTAGACGAATATCGTGAATTAGAAAAAGAGCTGCCTGATTTAAAAATAAACTGGCACGGAGCACTGAAATGGGGAGTTCCTGCAAATATAGAGGAGTCTCGGATACAAAAATTAAATCGGCAGCAGATCATACAATTAGAACCTAATTTGAAGGAATATCCGGAAGAAGCGAGTTTTGCGTACGAAGAAGGCGCGCTAGATCCTGTTTTGACAACAAAACTGTTGGTGAAAAAAGCGGAAGAACATGGGGCGAATATACGTTTTGATACGAAAGCTTTGCAAATAAAAAAAGTGGGTACTCAGGTTGTTGGTGTTTACACCTCAAATGGTTTTATAGAATCCGATGTAATCGTACTGGCAGCCGGTGCGGCTTTGCCCAAGCTCTGTAAGCCATTAGGCTTCGATGTTCCTGTCGCTCCTTCGCCTTCCATTATGATTCGCATGAAATCTAAGGAAAAGTTAATCCACACCTTGATTTCCAATTCGAGATTTGAAGCAAGGCAACTAACCGACGATACTCTAATCGCGGCGGAAGATTATGTGGACGAGTCTGAAGAAAACGGGCCGGACGCAATCGGGAAAAGAGCATTTGAAGTCCTTCGTCACGATCTAAAGGGAGGGGAGACCTTGGAGCTGGAAAGTATCGAGGTAGGAATGCGACCCATGCCTGAAGATGGCTATCCTATCGTTGGTGTTCACGATCGGATAAAGGGGCTTTATCTAGCAGTTATGCACTCAGCTATTACGCTGGCCCCTATGATTAGCCGATTGGCGGCAAATGAGATTATAGACAATGCGCAGATGAAAGAATTAGAAAGCTGCCGGTTATCCAGATTTAACTAGCTAAAGGAAATGGAGTGATACAAAGTGAACTACATTGTGCTGGATTTAGAGGCCACTTGTTGGGAAAATGACCGAACCAAACAAAACGAAATTATTGAAATCGGTGCCGTTAAAATCAATGAACAACTTGAAATTGTCGATGAATTTCAAACGTTTATTAAGCCGATATTAAATCCTTGGTTATCAGATTTTTGCAAAAAACTAACTTCCATTTCGCAAGAGGATGTTAATCAAGCAAAATACTTTCCGGAAGCCATTCAACAATTTCAGAATTGGATCGGTAAAGAAAATTATTTCTTATGCTCTTGGGGATTTTATGATAAAAGTCAACTAACGAAGGATTGTGAACTACATACAATAAGTACAGATTGGCTTGCTAATCATATCAGCATCAAACATCAACATGGGAACACGATCGGTAAAGAACGGGGAGTAGGCATGGCACGGGCGCTGGAAATGCTCAAGCTGCCGCTAGACGGCACACACCATCGGGGAATTGATGATGCCCGGAATATTGCAAAGATATTTGTAAGGATTTTTGACAAGCTGGAATTCTGATCGGGAAAAAGATACGTACTTAACAGGTTTGAAATTCGTACAGGAGCGTGGGATTTGATGAAATGGAAGCTGGATAGTGCGGTTGATCGTCATAAGGAATCGTCATATACATTTTATCTTCCGAGTGACCATGTTTTGAATCAACTAAAAGCAGGCGATCTCGTTAAGTTAATTTTTATGGCTGAAGAAACGTTGGATAACGGGTATGAAGGAGAAAGAATGTGGGTTGAAATACTCGAAAGAAACGATTCTGAATTCCACGGTAAGTTGATGAACAAACCATACTATCTTGAATCCCTTCAGTATGGAGATTTGATTCATTTCAATCTGATACATATATGCGATACTCAGCTCGATGACCCGTATGCAGTGGATATGGGTTACTATTTGGATAAAAAAGTTACGGTGAGTAATGACGTGCTGTCAAGAAATGAATTTAGCTTAATGTTGAGATTTGACCCCTACGACGATAGTGATTTAGGATGGGTCTTCTTCAGTGGTCACGAGGAAGATGATTTCAATGCTGATGCGAACAATTTTCAATTCATTTCTGTTGGGAAGATGCTGAACATCGATGATTCGATCTTAGTGTTTATCAATGACACAGTGCCTTGTGCATATGAGAGAGATCGTGAAACTGCAAAATTTGTTAGAATGGAGAATTATGATTGGAGTATTCATGAGTGATGAAAACCTATGTGATTTACATGACTACAGTATCATGCAGCACCTTGATATCCAGAGCAATTTAATTATTTTGGTTTTTTATTCCCCACTCACATAACTGTTCCAAGACGGGTAATAATGTTTCCGCTTTATCTGTGAGACTGTACTCGACTTTAGGGGGAACTTGAGGATACTCTTTCCGTTTCACCATACCATCTGCTTCCAATTCTTTAAGTTGTGAACTCAATGTTTTATAGGTAATAGCTCCTATCTGTCTCTTCAGATCATTAAAGCGAACCGGTTGGTTTTCTGCTAGGAGGTAAATAATAACCATTTTCCATTTACCGGAAATAACTGACATTGTATAACCAAAAGGTGTATCTTGAATATTTTTAACTTTACCTTTGTATTCAGCCATACTCATATTTAAACTATCCTTTCAGGTAGTACCTATCAACAAAGTGCGTACTACTTTT
>NZ_JAMZAW010000053.1 GCF_024158745.1 Paenibacillus tyrphae
CGACAATACAGTGACTTTGATTAGAACTTTTACTGAGGGTGACGAAATCATCGGATTTTATTTGCTGAAGAAAGCCGATATAAAGCAAACCAATTCAACACCTCCGAAAGATTATTTTGATATTGTCTTGGCTGATACTAGCGGAGAAATCCCGGCGAAGCTCTGGGATGTTTCTCCTGCCGATAAAGAGACATACTTCCCGATGATGCTGGTGAAAGTGCAGGGGCTCGTTCAAATGTATCGTGAAAAGCCTCAGATGAAGATTAACCGAATTCGCAAGGCAACGGAAGAGGATGGGTATACGCTGACGGACTTTATCAGATCAGCACCTATTCAACCGATTGATCTGGTACATATGATCAAGCAAACGGCAGCAAGCATTCAGGACAGTGACATTAGAAGCGTGGTGGAGTTCTGTATCAGCAAGGTAGAAGAGAGGCTTATGCATTATCCGGCTGCGAAAGGAATGCATCATGCTTACTATGCAGGGCTGGCTTATCATATTTGTCGGATGCTTGAGCTCGGTGAATTTGTGGCAAAGCAGCGTCCTTTCCTTAATCTCAATCTAATCAAAGCCGGCATTATACTGCACGACATAGCGAAGCCTGAGGAGATGAATGCACAGCTCGGGATTGTGACGGATTATAGCTTTAAAGGGAAGTTGCTGGGACATATTTCGTTAGCGGCAAACTGGATAATTGAAGCTGCTATTGCTTTGGGCATGGACACCTCGGATGAGAAAATCGTTATACTCCAACACTTGGTTCTTTCTCATCACAATCTCGGGGAATGGGGCAGCCCGGTGCAGCCGCAAATACCCGAGGCCGTAGCGTTGCATTATATCGACACACTGGATGCAAAGCTTCAGGCTGTTGAGGATGCGTTAGATTCGCTGCCGGATTCGGAGGAATGGACGCAGCCGCTTAAGATCATTGAGAATAAACAAATATATCGGATGAAAAAATAAACGATTTTTTCTATGGGTACATTAGAAGTCGCATATCATGCGGCTTTTTCGTTTTATGACATTGAGAAATATTACGGCAGGTGTCGGTTGCATTATTTGTGTAATCATTACTATTAAGCTGTAAATGTAAGGGGATGTTAGTATATTCCAAACAGAAGTGAGAAATGAACATACACATTAATAAGGTATAAAAGTAAAATGGTGGCAAATGGAGGATGTCCATTTAATAAACTATAACATAAAAGAGTGATAGTAGTGTCATTAAATGTAAAATTAAGAGGAGGTAATTTATTCATGAGAACGAAGCTTTTCCGCATGTTTTTGGTCTTTTGTCTGGGTGTATTCTTTTTGTTAACCGTTTGCTCAGTGTCGCCGGAACGTGTAAATGCGGCTTCCACGTCGTATGAGGCGGAAAACGGAACCATGAGCGGAACGGCGAACTCAGTAACTTGTAAGGCTTGCTCCGGCGGTTTCAAGGTTGGGCATATTGGCAGCAGTTCGGCGAATTATGTGACACTGAATGTCAATGTAATTAGTAAGGGATCGTACAATATGGATATCTACTTCCTAGTAAACGGTACGCGAGACTTTTACATCAGTGTCAACGGCGGAACAGGAACGCAAAAAACGCTGAGTGGTTCAAGCTGGGGCACTCCTGTAAAAACTTCTGTGACGGTACAGTTGAATGCCGGAAACAATACGATTAAATTTTACAATAATGCGGCGAATGCGCCGGATTTGGACCGTATTGTTATCACTGGCAATACAGTTACGGCGGGCTGGACCGAGATACCTTGGGACAAGAATTCTTATTATGTTCAGAACAGGACAGGAGCGCCTATGTCCGAACGATTTTGGATCGTAGATGGTGTTTATACTACCCGGGTTTACGCAGGTGAAGAGCGGGTTGAGATGCGCTGGGATAATTGGACAGATCAAAACAAAGATAATATGTGGGAGGCCGACGTCATGTTCGAGCCTGGAACGGAAAAGACCGCCATTATGCAGATCAAGAGCAACACGGGCGGCGAACCGATCTATATTCAGGCAACGGCCGATGGCAACATTCGTAACAATGGCGATTCTACTAACATCGCGACAAACATGGCAGGTACTTGGTTTAATCTCAAATGTGCCTTTAATCCTGCAACCGGTGCAGCACGCATCTGGATCAACGATGTTTTGGTCAAAACTCGACAGTACAATACTACTGACCGTGAATGGTACTTCAAGAACGGAACGTACAATAATGGAATTTCGAAGGGCAAATATTCCGAGGCGCACTTCAAGAACTTGCGAATGTATCGAAAGGACAATTAGGAATAACACACAACCACTGCATGAGCGGATTCATCAAATTACTCTTTTCGTCGCAAAAAACTCAGCCACTAAGAAAGCGGATTGAGGGAAATTCAATCCTAACTGCCACGCACCCACGCCTCTAAGACGGTAATCGACGACCAATTGAAACTTTGCAGCACGAGCACGCGCATCTTCAAACCATACGAAGTGTCTATTGCCGTTCGCATCCCAATAGGAAAAATAAGGTTGTTGGTGCTTAACAGAATATTGTATCGGTACTTCATAATTCATGGCAGTTTCGGTTTCCTTCAGGAAGATATTCAAAGTTAAGCATGTTTAAGAACAATGTTTATCGTGATCTCAAGAATATACTCCGATTCAATACCGCGTAAATCGCGGAGAGCTTGTTGAGAAAGTGGTCTAAGCAAAAATAGAGAAACATACGGATGTGGGGTATCCACTGGAGAAGCGATAGCGTCCGCCTTTGTCTTCGGGAAATGTCCACTAATAAGCGGCTTCCAATCAAATTTCCCGAAGACAAGAGTGGTCGGAAGTGGATACCCCACCCCTTCGTTACCTCTATAATCCCGTTTGACCACTTTCTCAACACTCTGACCGCGTAAATCGCGGATTTTTTATTTTATCGGAACATATTCTTGTCAAAACGCTGTGTCAAGACTATGTACCGATTGCCGATATTTCAAATACCTCGTGAAATAAACGATTGGATGTAGTACTAGTTGTTCGCGCTGAATAATAGTATTAAGAACAACTGCATGTTTTTACACATGCGCTTGCACCAATAGGGAATGGAACGCCAAGAGGAGGGCATTTATGGAACAGCAACGTATGGGAAAAGGAACTAGGAAAAAAGCGCTGCATCTGCTAATGGGGTTCGCGCTAGCGGGACTCGTAGCGGGATGCGGAGGGACGCAAGGGGAGACGGGAAAGTCGGGCGGCGATGCGGTAGTAGGGGACGTTATTAAAATCGGAGCCAACTTAGAGCTTTCCGGTCCGGTAGCTTCATACGGTCAGTCGATTGCCGAGGGTATCGATCTGGCTGTCGAAAACTTGAACAAAAGCGGCGGCATTAACGGTAAGAAATTGGAAGTCATCAAAGTGGACAATAAGTCGGATGCTGCTGAAGCAACCAATGCGGCGATCAAATTGACCAGCCAAGATAAAGTGGCAGCTATTATCGGCGCAGCCACTAGCGGCAATACGGTTGCGCAGGCGCAAGTCGCAACCAATAACAAAACCGTGCTTCTGACGCCTACAGGCACCAGTCTGAATATCACGCTGAAAGCGGACGGGAGCGTTAACGATTATATGTTCCGGACCTGCTTTATCGATCCGTTTCAAGGTCGCGTTGCCGCCAACTTTGCGGCCGGCGAACTGAAGGTGAAGTCGGCGGCTATCTTTGCAGACAGCGCCAGTGAGTATGCGAAAGGGCTGGCGGCTTCTTTCAAAGAAACGTTCACGAAGGCCGGAGGGACGATCGTTGCCCAAGAAGCGTATGTCGCGAAGGACACCGATTTCCGCGCGACATTGACTCGCATTAAATCGCTGAACCCGGATTCGATCTTTATCCCCGGCTATTATGAAGAAGTGGGCTTGATCGTGAAGCAAGCGCGCGAATTGGGAATTACCATCCCGCTTATCGGAGCTGACGGATGGGATTCTCCCAAATTAGTGGACTTGGCTGGTGCCGCTGC
The DNA here is from genome assembly GCF_024158745.1 of Paenibacillus tyrphae. Lineage (GTDB taxonomy): Bacteria > Bacillota > Bacilli > Paenibacillales > NBRC-103111 > Paenibacillus_G > Paenibacillus_G tyrfis_A. The sequence continues at coordinate 3,985 of NZ_JAMZAW010000053.1, forward strand.
TTTGAATAATACGTATATCGCCAATCATTATTCGTCCGAAGACCCGGATAAGATGATTCAGGATTTTGTCCAAGCGTTCAAAGGCAAGTACAGCGGCAAAGCTCCGGATGGGTTTAGCGCCTTGGGCTACGATTCGGTCTATTTGTTGGCGGACGGCATCAAGCGCGCGGGCTCGACCGACGGAAGCAAAATTAAGGACGCTTTAGCGCAAACGAAAGATTTGCTGTTGGTTACCGGCAAAATTACGCTCGATAAGCAGCACAATCCGATCAAGACGGCAACTGTGCTGGAATATAAAGATGGGAAGCAAACGTTTAGAACTAAAGTGAATCCATAAAGCATTCGACAGGGCCGTGGGAGGGCCTCCTCCCGCTGCGCTTTTTGAAGATCAATCAAATTCGAGTCTGAGCGGTTCGGAGGTTGAATGTGATGGACTGGGCACAGCAAATTGTCAACGGCATTTCGCTCGGGAGCATTTATGCGTTAATTGCGCTGGGATACACGATGGTTTATGGCATTATCAAACTGATTAATTTCGCGCATGGCGATGTCTTCATGATTGGTGCGTTTGTTGGCTTCTATGCAATTAAGGGATGGGGCGTGGGCATCGTCCCCGCTTTGCTGCTCTCGATGGTGGTGTGCGCCATTCTTGGCGTGCTGATTGAAATGGTCGCCTACAAGCGGCTGCGGAACACGACGAGAATCGCTTCGTTGATTACGGCAATCGGCGTATCGCTTCTTATTGAATACGGCACGATTTATCTTCGTGGCGCCCAACCTGAAGCTTACCCGAGTGCATTCCCGAATCAGTTTTTTACTATTTTTGGCGCCTCGATCAGCAGCCAATCGCTGTATATTTTGCTGATTTCTATCGTCTTAATGATCATTTTGCAATGGGTGGTGTATCGGACCCGAATTGGCAAGGCGATGCGCGCCGTATCTCATGACGCGGAAGCAGCACGTTTGATGGGCGTCCATGTAGACCGGACGATATCGGCTACTTTCGCCATCGGTTCTGCACTGGCAGGAGCAGCAGGCGTTATCTTCGGGATGTACTATACGAAAATAGAACCGTTGATGGGCGTCGTCCCCGGACTCAAAGCTTTCGTTGCCGCTGTTCTGGGCGGCATCGGCATTATTCCCGGTGCCGTCATCGGCGGCCTCGTGCTGGGAACGGTAGAAACGTTTGTAAGCGCTTTGGGCTATTCTCCGTGGAGGGATGCCGCAGCCTTTATTATTCTTATTTTGATCCTGATTTTCAGACCGTCTGGCGTGCTGGGGAAAAATATGCGAGAGAAAGTTTAGGTGACGCATATTGATGAAAAATAAGGCAGCATTTTGGTTATTTCTCATTCTATCTGCAGTCATTTATGGCAGCGTTCAATTGCTGATCAGCGTGGAATGGTTAACCCCTTTTTATACGAATGCCTTGATTTTTATCGCGATCAATATGATCTTAGCCGTCAGCCTGCATCTGGTCATTGGGATAACGGGGCAGTTTTCTATCGGCCATGCCGGGTTTTTAGCTGTTGGCGCCTATGTCGCTGCTATTGCCACCATGAAATTTCATCTTCCGTTTCCTGTCGCATTGCTAGCCGGAGGAGCCGTGGCTGCATGTTCAGGCTTGCTGGTCGGCATACCGAGCTTGCGCTTGAAGGGCGATTATTTGGCGATTGCCACGCTGGGCTTCGGCGAGATTATTCGGGTCGTATTCATTAACATTGAATATGTCGGGGGCGCGGCCGGCATGCAGGTGGCGCATTTGACAACCTGGACAACGACGTTTTTATGTCTCTTTATTACCATGCTGGTCATTATGAACTTTACGAATTCAACACATGGACGGGCATGCATATCAATCCGTGAAAATGAAATTGCCGCCGATGCTATGGGGATCAACACCACGTACTACAAAGTGGTCGCCTTTACGATCGGTTCTTTTTTCGCGGGAATTGCCGGCGGGCTGTATGCCCATAACTTTTATATGATTCAACCGACAAATTTCGGGTTTTTGAAGTCGTTTGACATCTTAATCTTCGTCGTTCTGGGGGGACTGGGCAGTTTGTCGGGCGCCGTCTTGGCGGCGATATTGCTGACCATTGTGTCTACCTTCCTGCAAGGCTATCCGGAAACGCGAATGATGATTTACAGCGCCATCCTGATCGTTGTCATGCTGTATCGGCCGCAAGGATTGATGGGGACCACAGAAATGACCTCATACTTGCGCAAGTGGACGGCGATGAAACGGAGGGATGCGTATGGAAAATAACCCATTGCTCCACGTTCGCGGTGTCGGTATGCAATTTGGCGGGTTGAAAGCCGTTTCCGGTCTTCATATGGAAATCCGCAAAGGCGAACTGGTAGGGCTTATCGGACCGAATGGGGCCGGAAAAACGACCAGTTTTAATTTGTTGACCGGTGTGTACGTACCGACAGAAGGAGAAATCTTACTTGAAGGAAAGCGGCTGAACGGTCTTGCTCCATATCAAATTACCCGCATGGGCATTAGCCGGACTTTCCAAAATATTCGCCTTTTTAATGAGATTTCCGTATTGGACAACGTGAAAATCGCCTACCATTCCTTGGCCAAGCATTCGATGGTGAGCTCTATTTTGCGGCTTCCGTCCCATTTTGCCGGTGAGAAGGAAATGGAAGAGAAGGCGATTCAGTTTCTGCGGATGTTCCAATTGGAAACTTGCATGCATGAAACGGCTAAGAACTTGCCTTACGGACAACAGCGCCGTCTGGAAATCGTCAGGGCGTTGGCCGCCGGGCCCAAGTTGCTCTTGCTGGACGAACCTGCGGCAGGCATGAATCAACAAGAGACGCGCCAGCTCATGGAATTGATCGCGTTTATCCGCCATGAACTGGATTTGACGATTTTGTTGATTGAGCACGACATGAAGCTGGTCATGGGCATCTGCGAGCGGATTTACGTACTGGATCACGGACAGCTTATTGCGCAAGGAACGCCGGAGGACATCCGCAACCATGTCAAGGTGATCGAGGCCTACTTGGGAGAGGAGGTAGCAAGTAACCATGTTGAACGTGGAGCAAATTGATGTGTACTACGGGCATATTCAAGCTCTGAAAGGGGTCACGCTGGATGTTCGTCATGGAGAAATTGTTACCTTGATTGGAGCCAACGGGGCAGGCAAAAGTACGCTTCTGAAAACGATTTCCGGTCTGCTAAAGCCTAACCGGGGTTCCATCCATTATACCGGCCTTTCGATGAACGGGAAAACGGCGCAAGATATTGTCAAAGCGGGAATTTCCCATGTACCGGAAGGCCGCCGTGTGTTTGCGAATATGTCCGTGCTGGAAAATTTGGAATTGGGCGCCTACGTCAGAAGAGATACAATTGGTATTCGGCATGATTTGCAAAAAGTATTCGAACTCTTCCCGCGTCTGCATGAGCGTCGCAAGCAGCTATCCGGGACGCTGTCCGGCGGTGAACAGCAAATGTTAGCTATGGGACGGGCGCTGATGGCGCGCCCTAAGCTCCTGCTGCTTGACGAGCCTTCCATGGGGCTTGCGCCGCTGCTTGTGAAAACGATTTTTGCCATTATCGAAGAAATCAATCGCAACGGCACGACTGTTCTGCTGGTGGAACAAAATGCCAATCTGGCGTTATCCATCGCCACCCGCGTTTATGTCATTGAAACAGGCAGCGTCGTCCTTTCCGGCACGCCGGAGGAGTTAGCCTCCAGTGAGCAGGTCAAGATGGCTTATCTTGGCAGTTAGCTGTTGCAGTCGTTGGATGATAGCCCGTATGCCCCAAGCCGCATGAACGCCTTCATGGTGTTTATCCGCAGTACAAGCATTGAAAACAATAGTGCAAAGGATCAGGTCGCTGCTGCGGTCTGATTCTTTTTTGCTTGACCTTAGGCTAGGTAATGCACTAGACAGAAGACTGTGTGGGGAAATAATCCATCATGTTATACTGAGAGGGCACTTCCAGCCTATACCAATTTCATTGAAGGAGAATTTTCTAATGCGTAAAAAAAGAGTTTCAAAAGTGCTCGCTGTAACGCTAAGCACCTCTCTAGCTGCAACCTGCTTGATTGCATTGGTCGGAGGGCATAGTGTCAGTGCGGAACAGCTCCCTCTTAAGGGGCAAACCATCACGGCGACTCAGCCTGCAGCTGTTCCTGCTGCTCCAAGCGGTCCGGTTGACCCCAAAGAAGTGGAGGCCTTCGCGGACAATTACTTTGGGGAAAGCTTGAAGAAGTTCAATGTCCCGGGTGCCATGTTCGTCGTCGTTCAGGACGGGCAAGTCGTTTTATCCAAAGGATACGGGTATGCAAACAAAGAAAGCAAAACCCCGGTTGATTCCAATACCGTTTTTCGCATCGGTTCGATTTCTAAGACGTTTACGGCTGCGGCTGTGCTGCAGCTTGCTGACCAAGGGAAGATCAAGCTGGATCAGGACATCCAATCCTATCTCGGGGGTATCACAATACCCAATTCGACAGGTAAACCGCTAACTATGGAAAATATGCTGACCCACATGACGGGGTTCGATTTCCCATATGAAAAAGACGATGACGCCTCGCCCGATCTTCTTCATCAAGAGACTTCTCTTCGAGATTTCTTGATTGATCGAATGCCAACCATCGTCCGGACGCCGGGGGAAGCCTACCAGTATGACGATTATGCTTTTGCTTTGGCGGGATATGCCGTGGAACAAGTTACCGGGCTCCCTTTTCATGAATACATGGATAAAAACATCTTTCAGCCGCTCGGCATGCATTCTTCCCATGATCTTGTAACCCCGGAGCTTAAAGCCCGAATGGCTACAGCTTACGATCCGCAAGGCACGCCATATCCGGAGTATGGCATTTATCCTACGGACATGCCTCAGGGCGGAATGTTGTCCACCGGAAGCGATATGGCTAAATTCATGATCATGCTTCTGCAAAATGGAAAGGCCGGAGATCGGCAAATATTAAGCGAACAAAGTGTTCAGCGAATGAGCAAGTTTTCCGTTTTCGCTCATCCGGCCATACCTATTACAAGCTATGGATTTGAAAGTATTTTCAATGAACTATCGAATGGTCAGTATGTCGTCGGCAAAGGCGGGAACATTCCCGGATATGCCACATGGACATGGCTACTGCCTGAGCGCAAAACGGGATTGTTCGTCATTTATAATAATGATTCCGAATTACGCTCGGATTTGTATGCTGCCTTTATGGACCATTATTATCCGAAGAGCACCGAGACGCCTGAATCGGTATCACCTCTGACAGAACAGCAAGCCGCACGTTACGTCGGATTATACAGAGACCTGCATACCCCGGCATTTGTGACTAGAATTACGTACAATAATGGACAACTTGTAGCGGAAGACAGATACAAATTGGGGAATGGCAAGACTACTTTGAAAAAGATAGATCCCTTGTTGTTTATGGATGACCACGGGGAGAAAATAGCATTTCTTGAACAAAAGGATGGCGGTATTGCATATATGTACAGACCTGCCAAAGCACCGTTAGCCTATTCGCCCAAAATGCAGGAAAAAGCGCTGTTTTCCGATGTCTCGAAAGAAAGTCCCTACCAACCGTCTATTGAAAAGCTCCATTCGCTAGATATCATCAATGGAAGAGATGGGCGCAGCTTTGACCCTAAGGCACCCATGACCCGCGCGGAATTCATCACAATGCTGCTGCATGCAGTCGGCTATCCGCCCTCCAAATCGAAATCCGGTTACACGGATATCGAACACCATTTTGCGGTCAAAGAGATACAGGCAGCGGTCGAGCATCATTGGTTGGGGGAGGAGCCCGGAGGCCGATTTGAACCGGATCGCACGATAACTCGGGAAGAAATGGCCGTCATTTTAACGCGCATTCCTCTTCCATGGCCGCTTGGCGATGAGGTGCGATTGGCAGGGCAAACCGATGAATCGGCTATCAAGGCCGTAAGCAAGCTTGTTGCTGCCGGAGTTACAGATCCAGTCACAATAACCAATTCTGACGGTTCAGTCGATTTCCGCTCCAAAGCACCTTTGCTTCGCCAAGAAGCCTCCTTTTTCATTGACAAGGTTCTATTTGTTCCTTAATCTCTTATCGGCCGTTACAGCCGCATTCGCTGCATATAACAAAAAAACTTCTAAGAAATATTCAGGTAAAAAGACAATCACCTCCAGTCCTGCAAGTCATAGGTAGTAGTGAAGGGAGACCTAATTATTGTAGACCAATGGTAACATTTGGGGCTTGGTATGATTCGGGTGGATTATGTTATGTCGAAAAGTTAATAGAAAAGATAGGAACAGTGAACATATTGAATTGAATAACAAACTAGTAAACTATAGGTGAATTGAACACTCCCACCACCTGCGCTAATGGCGCTGAGGTGGGGGATTCTTGCGAACAGAGAAGCATCCTTCTCTTCTTGAGCAAGCGATCCCTGCGGTTCCCGCAGTTCAGTTGGTCTTCGCCAACAAACGCAGTCCTTCTTGCAAGATGTTCATGCTGGCATTGTGGTCACGGTCATGGTGCGTCCCGTATCCTGAACAGGTCCATGCTCGCAAGTTTAGAT
>NZ_JAMZAW010000054.1 GCF_024158745.1 Paenibacillus tyrphae
TTCATCTATCTCTATTACACTTTTCCTTTTCCCATAAGCGGGATACCCTTTGTAAATCGGATTCCTAAGAATATAATTTACTGCACCTGCATTCCATTGCCCCCCCGTGTATGAAGGAATCCCTTTTTCATTCAATAATTTCGCAATTCTATTACTTCCATATCCATCGTTGTAAACCAACATGTACATCATGTACGCAATTGAAGCTGTCTCCTCATCAATTATTGGTATATCTAATTCTTTGCCCTTTTTGTTAAATATACCTGAACGGATTAATTTATACCCATATGCTGCTTTTCCTCCTCGAAATAAGCCATCCTCAGCCATTTGTCTATGCTTCTCACTAACAAATTGGCTTGTTTTTTCACTCTGTCCTTGCGCTATAACTGCTTTTACGTTAAAAGCTATGCGATCCCCCAACTCCTCATTTTTTACAAGTCCTCCATCACAGATTGACCATAATTCTACTCCACGTGACTTTAAAATTTTATATATCAATGGAAGTTCGTCTTCTCTCCGTCCAACTCGTTCAAGTGAGAAAACAAGTAATACATCATATACTTTTCCAGCATCCTCTAGTACTCTTTGGAGTTCATCACGTTCATGGATTGATTTCTTATATCCCGAAACGCCCTTTTCTATATACTCTTTTACCAATACCCAGTTGTCTTTTTGTGAAATATAATCAATGGATGCCCTTCTTTGCATTGGAATATCGTCTTCAATTAATTGCTTTGTTGTGGAAACACGGTAAAGAGTTCCAATTCGCTGCCATCGATTCGACCACCATTCTTTTCATTTTCATTACCATAATACAACTTATAATATCATGCTTGACTTCTTCACAACAACCATATATAATAAATCTTGTTGAAACGGGGCCATAGTTCAGTGGGAGAATGCTTCGCTGGCAGCGAAGAGGTCAGGGGTTCGACCCCCCTTGGCTCCATACATTTTGATATCAATTAAACCCTTCATTGAAGAAGGGTTTTTAATTTTTTCTGAACAGTATGTATAAGTTCCGATTTTAAAATTTCTTCTATGTAATTTCTTATGTGGTTACCATCTTCTGCTCCGAAGTTTATTTTAATCCACATTTTAGTTTTGTCATTGTATCGACTTATTGAAACAATGTCCCCTGTTTCGTTCCTATAGCATTTATATTTTCTATCTTCAATAATTAATTCTTCTTGCATTTACCCCTCCATGCGTAACTTTTCTTTCTAATTCTCGATTTATGTATATTTTGCTTTTCTTCTCATTTCTTCCTATCCATCCAGCTTCAAATATGAGTTCCCATTATTTTCACTGCTACAAGCCGTACAAATTCGTTCTAGGCATCATTAGCTGATCTTGGAGCGGGAAGTATTCCTATCCTCTTCACGTCTTGAACACGCTCGTATGGTCTCCAGTAATTTAGAGGATTGTATTACCTTCAATATGTAATCAATGCAACTTAATGTTAAACCCAACTATTCCTATAAACAATAAAAATTTATGTACGAAACTGGTACTAATAGATTTATTTTTGTTTTTTACAGGGGGTTCATTGGTTATTCATGACCTCTATCAAGCAGCCATTCTTTCCACAATACTTCTATATTGTCTCCTCGTTAACATCTCCATTAATTCCTTACTTGAAAAATAAAACTTCAAGCAAAGATCAATGTCGTTCATCTTTTCGGTTGTATATACTTCCTCGTCGTTAATCTTAGATTCAATTTTCGGCATACGGTACAGGTTCGGCAACTTTTTAGCTAAACCTTTCCCCTTTGGCTTCCTGTCTCGTTCAACAACCTCTAGCACGTTTACTTTTTCTAGTTTTTTTAGTTGCTTTTGAACTGTGTCAGATGATAGCCCTGTTGCTTCCATGATTTTTCTAATGGGAAAGAAAAATATTCCGTTCATGGTTGCATACCGTTTCGAGTGAATTAATAATGCGTATGTAATTAATTTTTGATTCTTTTCTTTACACTTTTCGATAATCCAATTTATTTCATCCAATGAAACCGATAAATTTTTCTTGTGACCTGACAAATGGTACTTGTCATTCGAAAAAACATCTTTTACAACTTGGTCAATGTCCATGTAGCAGTCGGACAATTTAGTTGTGTATGTATTTTTATCCTGCCATTCCATCCAAGTATACAATTCGGCTTTAGCTTGCTCTGCGTCCATTTCACAATATTTTAGATACAAAGCAATTTGAAATATTGAATTATGACGACTCCCTTGAAATTTTAAACCGTTCAAAAGTAAATCTTGTGCCTTGTCAATGCTGTAACCTTTTGATGATTCATAATCTTTCAATGGGATATGATTACTTATTGCATCCTCTGTCTTGAGAATATCTTTCTTTTTGGGTATGTATCCATCATCAATAGTTGTAGAGCCTATTAAATCTAAAACACTCTCAGATTGAATTCTCTTTATTCTTAAAAAGTAGTTTTCGCTTTCTTCCTTGCTCATGACTCGTAAACTTTCAGGATAGCAAAAGCCACAATAGTTCCCTGTTTCTTGATGAATCCCAAGCGGCAATTTTATTCCTTGTTTACTTGTTGGCCTAAACTCTACATTTTTTATGTTTAAACTTAAAATTTCGCATATGTATTTATGAAACTTTTTCGCCTGTTTTACTTGGATTAAATTATCGAAAAAAATATCTATGTGATAACCCTTTTTTCCGCTAAAGCTTATATAATGTTCGGGTATGTGCAATCTACTCAATTTTTCGCTGATTCGATTCGTTACTTGTTTCGACATTTCCAAGTTGCCGGAATAATCAATGTCAAACGTGATGAATTTAGTATACATTTCACCACTAAATGTCCCAACGGTAGATTTTCCTTGGAAATGATCATTCAGCATACCATCTAACAAAGGACGATATTTTTTTCCAGTAGTCTTGCTTCTTTTCCCTTGAGTGTATTCCCGATGTCCATATTCTCTCTGAATCAAGTAATGTCCACGCTGGATCAAGTATAAGTCAATGAATTTATTTATAAGAATGTTATTGTTTTTTCCCATTAATGATAATTAATTGTCCAGCAAGCTTTTGCGATTTTGCAATGTATGTAGTTAATTTTCGATTCATTTATTTCTCCTTTTTATATTTTTGTCCAAATTATTTGTTGACAGAGTATTAAAGCAGTGATAGAATGTTACCAAGTGAGAAATTCATTTTTCTTAGTTTTGTTTTGATCCAGCGTATTTAAATATTTTTAACTTTCGAGGCCATTTCTTGGTATTATTTGTGTTTCCTCCTTTCTGTTTTATTAATATATCAAAATCTATCAACCGAAGTCAATCTTTTTTTTCAAAATATTTAATTATAACAGTAGACTTTATAAATGTAAAGTGTAATTTTGAAAATAAAAATTCAAAAATCCCTCTTTTTATATAGCTTTTTTTAACTTGTCCGTGTTTCCCGATCAGCTATCCCCCTTTTTCGAATCTGCCCTCAAGTAAAAAAATGTAAATCATCCCCGGGTGGTCATATTTGGTCAAAGATACACAAATACCCACTAATTAATTTAGTGGGTTTATTATGTTATTTATAACATATTCATCTTGTTAATAAGCGTATTCTTGTTTGGATTTGTGTACAGCAACGTTGTGTGAATGTTACTGTGTCCTGCTTGGTTAGCAACTTCATGAACTGTCATCCCACTTTCGATGGCATGGCTACAGAAAAAATGCCTTAAATCATGTGGGGTTATTTCTTTTCCAATTTGCTGTGAATACTTATTAAATAACTTATTAATAACTGTTCTATCCACTTTCCCCCCTCGATTACTTACAAATAAATAAACGCTCACTATTCCTTTTTCTTCGCGTTCCTTAATCCAACTCTGCAACACTGTTTTCACTTTATCACTTATGAAAACAGTTCTCGTCTTTTTCCCTTTGCCTTCTGATACAATCAATTCCCTCGATACTAAATTGAAATCTTTCATATCTATATTTAACGTTTCACTTATTCTTAGCCCACAATAAGCCAACAGTGTAATTATCGCATAATTTCTTTTGCTCTCGTTTTCTAGAATGAGTTGCCTAAACTTTTCAACATCTTTTAATTCAACCGTAGCAAGTGAAGCATATTGTTTCTGAATCTTAACATTATCTTTCTTAGTAACAGCAGCGTCGTTTTGTATTCCCTTGTCAATCAGAAAATCGTTAAATTTTATTAATCCACTAATCTTTGCGTTTATAGTAGTAGGGCTATCATTCTTAATTGTTTTCAAATAACTTATGTAATCCTTCACGTTCTCCCTGTGTAATTTTTGGAATGAAACTCCTTTACTTTCATTGAACCATTTCATAAATCCATTCACATGTTGTATGTAACTCTTGATTGTATTTACGCTTTTATCCTGCTCCAATAGATACTGCTCAAACTGCTGGATCATGGCTACCACTCCTATAAATTATGTTGCATTGAATTTTTAGGATAAATGATAAATTATGTTGCATTTCATATATAAATCTTACCATTTCACCATTCAATTTGCAACATAATTGATATTATGTGGCATTTGTTTTTTAAACAAGTTGGAGAGTAAACTAGTCATCTGAATAGAAGTTAATAAGGTTTGGTCGGATAGAATTATGGAAATAATTCAATGTAAGAGGTGATATAATTGCTAATCAATATTTTTATTGGTTTCCTGCTTCCTTGGTTTTTTGGTATTTTATCTTATAAAAAAAGACATAGGAACCCTTCTCACCATTGCTCCAATTTCAGCACTTATTGCACTTATCATCAACGAAATTGGTATGTATCGGAACTGGTGGTACTTTGCGCCCATTCATATGTTATCAATCTCAACAATTCCATTTGATGTAGGACTGTATCCCATATCGGGAAGCTATATGATTCATTGCATAAAACATTACCGAAAGAATGCTTTCCGTATGATAACTATCTTCGCATTACTTTTGACTTGCCTAGAGTGCATTTTCATTTTTTTTAACAGAGTTACTTATGGGAACGGTTGGAACATAGGATGGACTTTTGTTTCTTATGAAGTCTCATTTGCTTTGGTTTATGGATATTTCCGAATTCTTTCCCAAATAAACCCTTCCGCCCGTTAGTTCAACAAAAATTAAGGGACTCCCGCGCTTTCGCTTGGGCTACGTCCCCAACATTGTTTTACAGTTATTAATTAGAATAAGCATTAGAAAATACTTTTATTTTATTGAACATACAAGCATAACAAATTTAGTGAATCGATACACAATATCGTTTTAACCCTCATTTTCATTGGTTTCATCTAGTGAAACAAACTCATTATATGAAAATTGAAACATATTTCAAGATGAAAAACCCTTATAAAAGAAGGGTTCTACGATAACATTTACGATGTAAGATTAGCTTTATTTTTGGGGATTCATGCATAGTGAAGGAGAGGGAAAGCTAATTGTTTACTTACTTTTAGATGATTCATTTTAGTACGCTCATAATAAAAATGACCATTTTTAACATGATATTGTAATCGTCTTAAAACAGGGCTTGAACAGCAGAATACTTTAATTCAGTAAAATGTTACAGTATGAAATGACTTGTTTCTGCATCCCATCCAGGAAATCATTTTGTTAACTCTCTTTCAACAACAGTTGCGCACAGAACTACTTAAAAAGCCGTATAACATTTAAATCCGTTAATAATTGGCACCATGAGAACTAAAAAAGAGGAGTTTACACTCCTCAACACATCAAGCTGTGACAGAAAACGATCCATCTGCATCTGAAATCTCTGGAATCTGAATTATTACATTCCATTTCTTGCACTTGCCAAATACACAAACTTTTACAGAGGCTTCAATTTGTTTGTTACCCTCAAGTAATGTTAAACAAGCTTCAACTTTATTGTTATCGTCAATCTTCCCTTTGAGACAGAGGCTTCTGTTTGTTTCATCTAATACAATCGTACCTAGTTTTCTCCCCATATAGTATCCTGTTGCTTCAATTTTCACGGGACTTGTTTCACCTTTAATTTTTAATAATACTGGGCCAATTTGATACTCTAATTCCCATTCCGAAAATAACTCTTCAATTTCGATTTCTTCACCAAGCATTTGTGTTTGAACCATGGATTTCCCTCCTGAAATTGTTTTTACTGTAGTATTATTTCAATTTCACGGTCGAATATTCGTTTGTTTATTTAATGGAAGCATTTCCACTTACCTCATATTAAAGAAGCATAAGCGTCAACTAAATTGCTATGACAAACCACCTCATAACAATTGTCACATTATTTATCACATTAACGCAGCGAATCAGAAACTCCAACACCGTGTATAATGTATTTTCCATAACATATTAATTTAATCACATTTCAACTAGTGTAGAACTCTCCCCTCACCGTGAAAATTGGTCAATAAAACAAGAATATAATGCACTACAAATTCTGTACTTTGTTTAAGAGTATTCGGTTTGAGTTTTCATAATCAGATACCCATGAAATATGTGTTTTATGCCATATTCAAAGCGGTCGAACCTTTCCACAAAAATGGATTTCAAGTAACTTCATATTCAAAATTTAAAAGGAGGATGAAAATCTATCCCCCTACAATTTCAAAACTATATGAACATGTGGAAAATTTCCGGTGGTTAAAGAGCTAGAATAACTATGATTTTACATGTTGCTTAATCAACTTACTGACCCATGCTGGAGAACATCCCAAGATTTTGGCTAACTCTTTTTGTGAGGCTCTGGGGTTTTCCTTCATCACTTGATGTAGCCGATCCAATGCTTTTTTTCTTCTTGGAGCATTGTTTTTCTTGTTTCTCTCACTCGCTCGTTCACGTTCTACCCGCGCTAAGAAAACTTGAAGCGCCGGAAGGCTTTGAATACAGGACTTACAAATATAAAATCTTTTGAAGTAAATGGTTTGTTTCTCACTCAAGCAAAACAAACATTCTTTGCCATGATATCTATAAACCAAAATCGCCTCTCTCTTGTCATCACAGAAATATTCTGTCTTAACGTTGGTATCAAGATTCAATGCACGCCTAAGCTCTATAGGAATTATGATTCTTCCTACATTGTCGACCAT
>NZ_JAMZAW010000055.1 GCF_024158745.1 Paenibacillus tyrphae
GTAAGTCAAGTGGGCTTGAATCCGTTCGATCGCTTCCGGCTCAAATGCGGCTGCGTTATAACCAATGTAAAGCTTCATCGATTCGCCCGGCAGCACAACAAGATTTAAGTCATAGTTCGTTTGCTCCATGCTTTGAACGCCGGACAATCGAAGCGCGGAACGATCTCCGCCAAGCTGCTCCATCCGTTCATCCACCGGATAGTTTTCAAAGATCACGATATGACGGATCAGATCCTGCTTCTGCTCCGTCAATGTCTGGATTTCATACAGCGGGAACGTTTCGTAGGCATTGGAGGCAATCGCCTGCTCTTGCGCCCGCATCATGACGTCAGCAAAGCTTTCCTCCCCTGCGCAGCGGATGCGGACAGGAATCGTGTTGATGAATAGTCCGATAATCCGCTCCACGCCCGGAATTTCTGCGGGACGTCCCGACACCACGCTGCCGAACACCGCATCATCCGTACCGTTGTACCGTTGAAGCACAACTCCCCATGCGGCTTGGATCAATGTGTTGATCGTAACTTGATGTGCTTTTGCAGTCTGATGAATCCGTTTCGTCAACTCGCTTCCAAGCTCATGGTCGTAACGCTGCGCGCGATACCCGGATACGTCCTCCGAGTTCCCCGGCTTGCCAGCAGGCAGCAAGGTTTGCTCTTCGTAACCTGACAGGTACCTGCTCCAATAAGCAGACGCTTCTTGCGTGTTTTGCCGCTCCAGCCATTCGATGTAAGAGCTGTACGCCCATACCTCGGATAGCTCAGGCTGCTTGCCCCTGACCAGCGCAAAGTAAGCTTCGAACACTTCCTGTGCCACAATCGAGAGGCACCAGCCGTCCATGATGATATGGTGGAAGCTCCAGATCATATGGTGCTCTTGAGGGCCGGTACGCAAAATCGCGATGCGCAGCAGCGGATCACGGGCGAGGTCAAAGCCTTTCTCCCGATCCTCGCGCTTAAACCGCGCGATTTCCGTTTCACGTTCCTCGGCGCTGAACCCGCTAAGATCCTCGAAGACCAGTGTGCCGCGTTTGCTGCGGAATACGACCTGGACAGGGTTTTCCTTCCACGCTGTGTAGAAATTCGTGCGCAGGGCTTCATGGCGCTGCACCAGCAAGTCGAGACTTTGAGCGAATGCTTCCGGCTCGAACTCGCCCTTCAAATCGAACGACGTCTGTTCGAAATACGCCCCGGAGCCGGCTTCCAGCAGGCCGTGGAACAAGATGCCTTTTTGCATTGGCGTCAAGTTGTACACGTTCTCGATCTCGCCAATGGCCGCCGTTTGCAGCATAAGCCGCTCCAATTCCTCAATCGTTACGCCTTTCAAGGACACATCGCTTGGCGTCAGCTCGGTGCGGTCCTTCGAAACGCAATGCGCAATCACTTCCTGCAGGCTGGCATGGAGATGGCCTGCGAGTTGCTCCACCGTTTCCCTGCGGTACTGCTTAGCGCTATACCTAATCGTGAGCTGCAAGGACCCGTCTACGACTAAGCTATTCAAATCAAGCGCAAAGCGCAGCGCTGTATCAGCGCTCGCCGTCATTCCGCCGGCAAACGGAGACAAGCGAATATCATGCTGCTGGAAGTCCTGATCAAGCTGTCCCAAATAGTTGAAGCTGATTTCAGGCTCGGCCCGAAGCGCCGGAGCTTCCTGCTTCTGTGATAGATACCTTAGCAGGCCGTAGCCGATACCTTTATCCGGTATGGCGTGAAGCTGCTCTTTGGTCCGCTTGATCCACTCGCGCAGCGTCATATCGGCTCCTTGCGACAGCAGCACCGGGTACACGCTCGTAAACCAGCCGACAGTGCGTGTAATGTCCAGCTCCGGAATAATCGGCTCGCGTCCGTGCCCTTCCAGACTAACCAGCACATCCTCCAGGCCGCTCCAGCGCTGAATAGCGATACCGAGCGCCGTGAGCAGCAAGTCGTTCATTTCCGTGTTATAAGCGCGGTGCGCCTGTTTCAGCAGTTGCACGGTTTCCTCAGGCGTCCAATTTAGCGTAATCAGCTCGCTGTCCTGCAGCTGCGGGCGTTCGTACGCATAATCCTTAGGCAGCGGACGGCAGGATGCCTGTTCGATCTGCTGCCAGTAGGCCCTTTCGCTGTCTAAGGCTGGGTTGTCTGCGTACTGTTCGAGTCCCTGGGCCCAAGCTTGGAACGAGTCTGTTTTCAGCGGCAGCCGGATCGCTTCACCTTTCGACGCCTGCTCGTATCCCGTCATGAAATCTTCAAACAAGATACGCCATGACACCACATCAATAGCCAAATGGTGTACCGCGATCAACAGGTGGTCGCCATCCGCGCAGCGGAACAGTCCCAGCTTGACGAGCGGTCCGGCGTTTAGATCGATGGAGCCTTGAATTTCCGTCGCCTTCTCCTCGATCCAATGGTTTAAGGAATCGTCCATCTCTCTGTCCTGCAGATCGATGACTGCAAGGTCAAGCGGTTCGCCCTCCATGACGGCGCGGTACCGGACTTGATAGCCGTTTCCGCTGTCTTGGACAACCAGGCGCAGCGCGTCATGATGCTCAGCCAGCTTATGGAACGTCTGGCGCAAAGCCCCTTCTTCAAAACGATCCGGACGGTAGATCATGAACGACTGGTTAAAATGCTGCGGCTGAGACGGATTATGCTCAAAGAACCAGCGCTGAACCGGGGTTAGCGGCGCCTCACCCGTTACCTCCCCTTGGTCCGCAAGCCGGACGGCTGTACGGACATGAGCGCTCAACGAAGCGATGGTCGGATATTTGAAAATATCTTTCATCTCCAGCTTATAGCCGGCTTGCATCATGCGGGACGCCACCTGGATCGACTTGATGGAATCGCCGCCCAAATCAAAGAAATTGTCGTGAATGCCGACCGTCCTCAAGCCCAGCACCGTCTGCAGGATATTCGCGAGCGCACGCTCCACTGGCGTACGCGGTGCGGCATAGGCCTCGCCTGACTGCACGCTTGCTTCCGGTGCAGGAAGCGACTTGCGGTCGATCTTGCCGTTAGCGGAAAGTGGCATGCGTTCAACCTGGATGAAGTACGTCGGCACCATATAGCTTGGCAGCTCCTTGGACAGCGCCTCTCGCAGCTCGCCCGCCGTCAGCTCTTTAGTTGCTGCATAGTACGCGCATAATTGCTTCTGGCCTTGGCCGTCATCGCGGGCCACGACTACGGCCTCCTGTACCGCTTCCACAGCCAGCAGCTCCGCTTCAAGCTCGCCCAGCTCGATCCGGTAACCGCGGATTTTCACCTGATGGTCGATCCGGCCCAGGTACTCGATGTTGCCATCGGGT
>NZ_JAMZAW010000056.1 GCF_024158745.1 Paenibacillus tyrphae
CGCCCACCAGAAAAGCTCCCACACCGACACGTCGAACGTAAAGGTCGTTTTTTGCAGAATAACGTCCGCCTCGCCAATCGGGTAGCGTCCATGCATCCACAGGATACGGTTGAGTACGGAATGATGCTCGATCGCCGCGCCTTTCGGTTTGCCAGTCGAGCCCGACGTATAGATAACGTAAGCCATGTCGCGCGGACCGGAACCAAGGGGCAGATTCGTCGCATCTTCGGCGTAAACCGCCCCGTCGTTCAAATCGAGAACCCGGCCTTCCAGCTCCGCCGGCACGCGGTCCAGGAAGCGGCTCTGTGTCAGCAGCAAGCGTGCCCCCGAATCTTCGGCGATGTAGCGGATGCGCTCGGCCGGATACTCCGGGTCGATGGGCACGTAAGCGCCGCCCGCCTTCAGAATCGCGTAGATGCCGACGATCATCTCCAGCGAGCGCTCGACCATGATCGCTACAGGCACATCCGCGCCAACTCCTTTAGAGCGCAGCGTCCGCGCCAGACGATTCGCCCGCTCGTTCAGCTCGCGGTACGTCAGCCGCTCGTCCTCGAACAACACCGCTGTCCGCTCCGGCGTGCGGGCCGCTTGCTGCTCGAACAACTCATGAATCGTCCGCTCCTGAGGATATTCCGCGGCCGTGTCGTTGAAGCCGTGCAGCAGCAGCTCCTTCTCCTGCGGACTTATCACATCAAGCTCGGCCAGCTTCAGCTCCGGATTCGATGTGACAAGCTCGAGCAGCCGGATAAAATGTCCGCTCATCCGCTCCAGGCTCTCCCGTTTGTAAAGGGATACTGCGAACTGGAAGCTGCACACTAGCATATCATCCGCTTCTGCCGCTTCCAGCGTCAGGTCGAACTGGGCGGCTGTAAAACCATGCCCATAAGGCTGCAGCTCAAGACCCTCGAACCCGGCCTGCGCCCGCGCGGCATGCTGTATGACAAACATCGTGTCGAACAGCGGGTTTCGGCTTAAATCACGCTCAATGTCCAAGCCTTCGATCAAATCCTCAAACGGATAATCCTGGTGCTCGAACGCATGCAGGATGTGTTCTTTGACTTCCTGCAAGTGAGCAGCGAAAGTTTTCTCTCCAGCCGGATAGTGCCGCAAGGCCAGCGTATTGACGAACATGCCGATCATCGGCTCCAGGTCAGCATGGCCTCTTCCGGCCGTCGGCGTCCCCACCACGACGTCTTCCTGTCCGGTATAAACGTGAAGCAGCGCCGTGTAGGCAGCGAACAGCACCATATACAAGGTCGTGCCCGTTTGCGAGGCCAGATTCCGCAAGCCCTCAAGCTGACCCTTGTCTATCGTGAACCCGAATATGTCCCCTTCAAAGCTCCGTTCAGCAGGACGCGGGTAATCCGTAGGCAAATCAAGTATAGGCGGCCGGCCTTCATAACGCCTCAGCCAGTAGTCCTTCTGTTTGCCGAGCCGGTTACGGAAGGCATCCGACTGCGTCCATACCGCATAATCTTTATATTGCAGCGCCAGAGGCTGAAGCTGCTCTCCTTGGTACAGCCGGGCAACCTCATCAAGCAAGATGCTCATGGAAACGCCGTCGCTGATCATATGATGCATGTCAAAGAGCAGCAAATGACGCTCAGCTTCCAGTTCGACCAGTTCCACCCGAAGCAGCGGAGCCTTAGATAAATCAAAGGCACGGATAAATTTGCGGATCACAGCCTCAAGCAGCTCGGCTCCGTCATACTTGCGAACATTCAGCTTAAAGGGAACTTCCGCATAAATCCGCTGTGCCGGCTCGCCCTTCACAAGCTCAAAGCCTGTCCGCAGCGAAGCATGGCGGATAATCAATTGGCGGAACGCTTCCTCAAACCGGACAACGTCCAGCCTGCCTTGCAGCATGACGGTCCCCGGCATGTTGTAGCCGAGCTCGCCGCCCTCCAATTGATTCAAAATGTAAAGGCGGTTTTGCGCCGGAGTCAGCGGGTAGTAGTCGCGCTCGCTGGCGACCGGAATCGAGACGTAGCGGTCTTGGTCCATAGCATGCAGCGCTTCTGCCAGCTGCTCCACCGTCGGATGCTCGAAAATCGTTTTGACCGGCACATTGCGGTCAAATGCTTTATGGAGCGTTGTCGCCAAAGCGGCAGCCCGCAGCGAATGTCCGCCGAGTTCAAAGAAGTTGTCCTTGATGCCAATCCCCGGTACACCGAGAATATCCTGCCAGATGTCCACCAGCTTGGTTTCCAGTTCACTGCGCGGCGGTACATAGTTCGTGCTGCTTTGTCCGCTGGCGTCGGGCTCCGGCAGCGCCTTGCGGTCGATCTTGTCGTTCGGCGTCAGCGGCATCGCTTCCAGCTGCACGAAGTGCGCCGGCACCATGTAGCTTGGCAGCTCTTCTCTCAGCGCTTGGCGCAGTTCGCTTGCCGCCAATTCCTCGCTTGCCACGTAGTACGCGCAGAGCTGCTGCTGGCCTTGGCCGTCTTCCCGCGCAATTACGATCACTTCCCGCACCGCTTCCACCTGCTGAAGCTTCGCTTCGATCTCGCCCAGCTCTATCCGGTAACCGCGGATTTTCACTTGGTGGTCGATCCGGCCCAAATATTCAAGCCGCCCGTCCGGCAGCCATCTCGCCAGGTCGCCCGTCCGGTACATCCGCTCCCCGCTGAAGCGGCTGGTCACGAATACCTCCGCCGTCAGCTCCGGACGATTCAGGTAACCTCTGGCCAGACCCGCACCGGCTACGCACAGCTCGCCTGCCACACCTACCGGCAATAGATGCCCGTGCGTATCCACGATGTATACCCGGTGGTTCGGCACCGGCCGTCCGATCGAAACCAGGCTGCCTGCCTCCGGATCTTCTGAAACCGGCCAGGTCGACGTCGCTACCGAGTTTTCCGTCGGACCGTACCCGTTGTAATACGCCACCTTGTCCTTCCACTTCTGCACCAGCTCCGGCGATGAGGCGGAACCCGCTGTGAACAGAATGCGCAGGCATGGCATATGCTCCGGCTCCAGATACACCGCATACGTTGGCGGCAGGGTCGCGACCGAAATTTGGTGCTCCGCCATATACGTTTCAAACAACTGATAGTTCAGAATCGTATCCTTCGTCGGCACGTACAAGGTCGCGCCGCAGAACAACGCCTGGAAGATCTCCCAGCAGGCCGCGTCAAACGACAGGCTGGCGAACAGCAGCGCACGGTCCTCTACGCCGATACGCAGCGCGTGGTCGTAATAAGCTTTCAGGTTCGTCAGTCCGTGATGCTCCAGCATGACGCCCTTCGGCTTGCCGGTTGTACCCGATGTA
>NZ_JAMZAW010000057.1 GCF_024158745.1 Paenibacillus tyrphae
TTAGTTAATGACGCGAAAGCAGCTCCGGAATGTTTAATGAGCTGATTAAACATCATGTAGACTATTCCTGCATGGAAGATTCCGAGAATAAGAAGAGACAGCATTTCAAAGAGAGTAAGACTAAGGCTTAGCGGACTTTCCAACAGAAAGCTTGCTGGAATCAGAACACTAGATGCAATAATTAAAACATTCCTCATCGCCAGCACAGAGGATATTGGCGGCAACTTTTCAATTAGGATCAAAGATACCGCAAAGCTTATTGAAGCAATGATCAGAGCAGAAATTCCCCACAGACTTTGATTGGTAAAGTCCATGGTTAGTGACGGCAAGATCATGAGGAGAAGTCCAATAAAGCCAACGCCAATACTTAAAAAATGCATCAAACGCAACCGGCTAATTCTAAAGGTAAACAAGATAAGCAGCGTAAAAATGGGAATCGTCCCCATAATAATGGAAGCAATGCTGCTGGAAACTCATTGCTGCCCCCACCCAATTAAGAAAAAAGGAATAATCGCTTCAAAAAAAGCAATGGCAACATAAAGAACTCTAACCTTCTTATTTTGATAAGTGGAAGAAGGTTGACGTTGCTCTTTCTTGGTAAAAAAATAGATCAAGGCTAATGTAATAGCTCCAATAAGTGCCTTTGCTGCTGCAAGTGTAACTGGAGGCACTTTAGAGATAATAAGATCTACAAAGAAAAATTGTGAACCCCATATTAAGCTTATTGCTGTTAAAAATAAGATGCTTTTTATTTTCACATTATATATCCCCTCTGAAACGTCTTAAGCTGAAAGGTTTCCTATTCGTACCTAACACGCCTGCCATGATCATAATGGTACCAGCAAAAAAACGCCTTAGCGAGCCTCCTTACAGCGATGAGTCCCGAATAATTTCGCATCAATTCAGTGACCATCAGCAATGTCGGACCACTCATTATGTACGGCTCATCGCCTTTGGATTCCGGATTGGCATGGACCTGTACTGTCTCAAGGTCTCGCACTTCATGAGCGGCGGCACCTCGACCGTGACGCCTCGCTCTTCGGCTTCAATTCCGTGGTCTTGGTGCCTTCCCAACTCGCCTAAGCTGACGTGGTGCTCGTCGGCGCGGCGCCCAGAAAGGTAATGACGGCCTCGGTGAATGCCACAGCCGAATCCGCATTGGAAATATGCGCGGCGCCCTGGATCTCGAAATAGCGCGCATTCGGAACGCGATCCGCCATGCGCCGGGAAACAGCTGGCGGTGACATGCGGTCCTGCTCGCCTGCGATGAACAGGACAGGCATGGAAAGGGAGCCCAGGCGCGTGGTCGCATCGAAGCCGACAATCCCCTCCGCCACATAGGCGAGTGATTGTCCGTCGGCCGTCGCCGCCAGGCTGTGCCAAACCTGATAGGTCTTCATCCCTTCCGCGCTGGCCCGGAAAACTTCGTTGACGTTCATGGGCCAGATCCCTTCAAACCGCTTGACCGGACCGTCTTCACCGCGGAACGTTCTAGCCCATCCTTCAGCCATGGTCCGGAACTCCTCCGTTGCCGTCGTATCGAAGCTGTTGGCGACGATAAGTTTCCCCACGCGCCGAGGCTGTGTGAGCGCGATCTCGAGCGCCACCATCCCGCCCAACGATAGGCCGATGATGTCAGCGGCTTCGATGGAAAGATGATCGAGGAGCGCAAGCACGTCCGCGGCGATGTCGGACACGCCGAACGGCCGGTCGAGCCTTGCCGAGGCACCGTGCCCGGCATGGTCCGGCACAATCACCCGAAATCCCGCCTCGACCAGCCGCGCTATCTGAGGCGCCCAGGCGCGACCGGAATTGCTGATGCCGTGCAGCAGGACGACAGGATGACCTCCTCCAAATTCGATGAAATAATTCCGGCGGTTGCCGTTAATGTAGTAAGCCATGATTTCATCTTACCTCCTTGTATCAATTACGATATAATGCCCCTTGCCCACTTCATTCTAATTGTGAGTACCAAGTGGTACAATAATTAAAAAGCACAACTGTATCGGTACAGTTGTGCTGCGAGATACTGTGTGCAAACGGCCGTCAATGGCTCTCCGCCGGAATCCCCGTGCGGGCGTATGCTTGATGCATCTCGATAAAAATGGAGGTTGTGACAGCGAGATAAACGATGGCCCGGAATAATAGTCTGTTGCAGGTCTCATTACTATAGTAAGGATTTCGTAATCCCACAAGGATTCAGTAAAAAAGAGCAGTTGCCTTAGGCAAACTGCTCCTTTTTTGGGGTAGATATCAGAATTCGGATAAAAAAATAACCCCGTATGGGGTTGCTGCTTGGCGACGTCCTACTCTCCCAGGACCCTGCGGTCCAAGTACCATCGGCGCTGGAAGGCTTAACGGTCGTGTTCGGGATGGGTACGCGTGGTTCCCTTCCGCCATCATCACCAAACATAATCAAGGCTTGCACCTTGAAAACTAGATGCGAAATTTTTTCAACTTCTATCGTTAGCTTATGGTTTT
>NZ_JAMZAW010000058.1 GCF_024158745.1 Paenibacillus tyrphae
AAATCGAGTAGGTGAGGGCGGCTAGCCCTCGACCTCTCACACCACCGTACATGCGGGTCCGCATACGGCGGTTCCTAAAGGTTAACGAATTTCAAGATAGCGAGAAGTTAGACTCATTAGCCCTTGGTTGTTCCAGTAGGAACGATTAAGGGCGTTATTTATGTTGCGGGACATTTCCCAGCATCCTCGTCGGGAGTTTGCCATCATCCTAGCCACCCATTCATGTACCCCTAGAGCGCGTAGGTTTCGGAGTCGGGATTTCGGCAACTTCCATTGCTTCCACAGACACATACGAAGTCTTCGACGAATCCATTCGTCCAACCGTTCGCAGTGTGTCTTTACGGATGCCAGACGAAAGTAGCCAATCCACCCCATTAGGTAACGGTTAAGCTCCTTAATGCGGTGCTCCATGGAGATTCCTCTCGTTCTAGAGGTGATTTTACGTATCCGTTCTTTGAGTTGTTCCAGTTTCTTGGGAGCAATTCGAATGGTTGCTTCTCTGTTTCTTACGAAGCTAAAGCCAAGGAACTTCCGATTCCAAGGGCGGTCTACCGCACTTTTGTCCCTATTCACTTTCAGTCTAAGCTTCCTCTCTACGAAGCGAATCACAGACTCCATTACCCGCTCTCCCGCACGCTTGCTCCCCACGAAGATGTTACAGTCATCCGCGTAGCGGACGAATCGCAGTCCTCGTTCTGTCAATTCTTTATCCAAATCGTCTAACAGAATGTTGGCTAAGAGTGGGCTAAGAGGGCCCCCCTGTGGAGTTCCCTCTGCTGTCTCTTGTTTCATTCCGTCTACCATTACACCGGCATTTAGATAGGCTCGAATAAGCTTTAGGACACGCTTGTCCGACACTTTTCTCGCTACTCTTGCCATGAGAATGTCGTGGTTGACTCGGTCAAAGAATTTCTCCAAGTCCATGTCCACAACCCAGCGGTAGCCTTCTTGAATGTAGGATTGCGCTTGCCTTACGGCATCGTGAGCTCGTTTCCCTGGACGGAAGCCGAAGCTGTTCGGTGAGAAATGTGGATCGAAGATCGGTGTCATCACTTGCATGAGGGCTTGCTGGATGAAGCGATCCATTACGGTTGGAATACCTAACAGCCGAACCCCGCCTCCGGGTTTGGGGATTTCCTCCCGTTTGACAGGCGTTGGTCTGTAGGTACCTTCTTGAAGTTCCGTTTTCACGGTGTCCCAGCGTTCCCATAAGTGCACTTGTAGCCCATCTACTGTCACTTCGTCGACGCCAGGCGCTCCGCCGTTCTGTTTCACTCGTTTGAACGCGAGTCGGAGGTTGTTTCCTTCGAGCATTCTTTCCAGCAAGTCGTTATGTCCTTCGCGAGAAGAAGGGGCGAGTTGTGCCGACGAAGAACTCGGCGCTCCGGCATACCCTTGCGGATTCACCGCTGCTCTTTGCCGTGAACCTTCATATGAAGTTGGCTGCTGTCGTTGCTCTTCGTGCGAACGCATCGGTTTCTTCTCTCCTTTAAGTTCAGCCCTTCCGGTTTCCGGCGTCCCATACTCCCGTACTATGGCGTCTGCTGACTCCTGCGGATTCAGCGCGACTTCTCAGCCGCGGTTACGAAGTTACTTCACATATTCCGCAGGTCTCCCCAGATAAGAACGTCATCTTTCTGCCCGCAGCCACCCAAGTTTACAAGATTAGCCCTTGGCGACTTTGGATTTCGTCATGTCATGGTGACTCATCCGACTAACCCTGCCTCAGATTGGGTTCGTGTACCTTGACTCGTGCATTTGCCTCCAGCTTCCTTCAGATTCTGCCTCGCGGCAGACACCCTTGCTCTTGGCTAACGGTAGGCGTTCGCCAACCCCCGTTCGGGACTTACACCCTAGAGATGACGCCCATGCTGGGCGTACAT
>NZ_JAMZAW010000059.1 GCF_024158745.1 Paenibacillus tyrphae
GGAATGGCATTGTCATGAATCATAAGGGTCTGTAAAATAAATTGTGTAACCTCTCAACTGAGATAAATTTGGCAATACTGACTACTAGATCAAAGTTGGAGGAATGAGCACATGATGACCCGAAGCGGATTATTGTCAAAACAAGAATTACGTCAATTCGTAAAAGAACATAATTTTCAATCGGCAGAAGATATTCAAAGGACACTGAAGGAATTATTTGCGGAAGTGCTCCAAGAAGCGCTAGAAGCGGAACTGGATACGCATCTCGGTTATGAGAGGCACGATGTAAAAAACAAGCAAACGAGAAACAGCCGCAATGGCTACAGTAAGAAAACCGTCACCTCCGAATACGGCGATGTAGAGATTGAAGTGCCTCGGGACCGACTGGGTGAGTTTGAACCTGTGGTCGTGAAGAAAAATCAGACGAATGTGACCGGCATTGAGGAGCAGATCATCGCATTGTATGCGAAGGGTGTCAGCACACGGGACATTCAGGATCATCTTCAAGGGTTGTATGGTGTCGAGGTCTCACCGACTCTCATCTCTAATGTAACGAATAAGATCGTACCGCTGATTAAGGAATGGCAGAACCGTCCTCTGCAGCAGATCTATACGGTTGTCTTTTTGGATGCCATTCATTTCAAGGTTAAGCTAGAAGGCCATATCGTAAACAAGGCTGCCTATATGGTGATCGGCATTGATTTAGACGGCAACAAAGATGTACTGGGCATTTGGATTGGGGAAAACGAATCTGCAAAGTTTTGGCTGAATGTGTTAAACGAGCTTAAGAACCGCGGAGTTCAAGACATCCTTATTACCTGCGTCGATAATCTAAGCGGCTTTTCACAAGCTATTGCAGCTTGCTATCCGAAAACAGATATCCAAAAATGCATCATCCACCAAATCCGTAATTCAACGCGATATGTCTCTTACAAGGATCTTAAGAAAGTAACAGCGGACTTAAAGCCAATTTACAAGGCGGTCACGGAAGAAGCAGCCCTGCTGGAATTGGAACGGTTTGAAGAAAATTGGGGAAGCAAGTACCCGCTCATCGTCAAATCATGGCGTCAAAACTGGGATGAACTTGCGACCTTCTTCAAATATCCGCCAGAACTTCGAAAACTCATATATACAACGAACATGATCGAGAGTTACCACCGGCAATTACGCAAAGTAACAAAGGGAAAAAGCATATTCCCAACAGACGAATCGCTACTGAAGATGCTGTATCTCTCCACTATGGACGTCGTTCGAAAGTGGACAGGTCGTGTACAGAACTGGGGACAAATTCTTCTCCAGCTTACCGTATACTATCCAGAACGCGTCCAGGTACGCTAAAATCGGCTTTACATGGAGGGGTGGGCATGATAGGCTGAATGCCTTGGCGATGACCATGTTTTAGGGAATCGCCGCATCGCCAATCATCATGCCCACAGAGGCTCCATGTCAAGCCGCGGCACCGCAGTTTGATAGATCGATTTTGAGAGCTTACACAAAATTCTTGACAGACTC